>NZ_CP092915.1:0-605616 GCF_022557175.1 Mycolicibacterium sp. YH-1
CCGGGCCGACGTGGACGAATCCGTCGGCGAGCTCGCCCGGCGGTCGCAGCGTCTCGAAGATGGGCATGACTCGAGCGACATCCTCATCGCTGCCGCCGACCATGAGGCCGTAACCCTCGGTCAGGCCCCAGATACCACCGGACACGCCGGCGTCGATGAAGCCAATCCCCTTGTCCGCCAAGAGTTTCGCGTGTGGCGCATCCTCGGTGTATCGGGAGTTTCCTCCGTCGATGACCAGGTCACCCTCACCCAGCTCATTGGCGAGCTCAACGATGGTGTCGTGTGTGACCTCACCGGAGGGAACCATGACCCAGACCACGCGCGGGGCCTGCAGTGCACTGGCGAGACCAGCCAGCGTCGGGACGTCGGTGACTTCTGGGCGGGGGTCGTAGCCGACGACCTCATGTCCGCCCTCGCGCAGACGTTCCCGCATGTTGAAGCCCATTTTACCGAGGCCGACCAAGCCCAATTGCATGTGTGTGCTCTCCTGGCGTAGCTAGGGCCGGTCAGCCCGGGAGCCGCACCGGCATCAACAGATAGACGTAGTCAGTGTTACCCGCGGGGTACGGCCCGGACGAATCGGCGTACCCATCGTCGTCACCGGTTGGCCGCAACACGGCGGGCCTGCTGGGGGTGGTGAACCCGAAGGTCACCTTCTCCGAGTGCAGCGAGGCCAGTCCATCGGTGAGGTAGGTCGGGTTGAACGCGATGGTCAGAGGCTCACCGAAGAACTCGACCGGCAGATCCTCCTCGGCCCGACCGACGTCGTCGGCGCCGGCGGAGAGCCGCAGGACATCGGAGTCGAACTCCATCCGCACCTGGGCGCCACGATCGGCGACCAGTGCGACGCGTTTGATCGCCTCGGTGAGCTCGGCAACCGCGATGGTGGCCACGGCGGTGTGCTCGGAGGGCAGCAGCTGGCGGAACTTCGGGAACTCCGCGTCCAGCAGACGACTGGTGGTCTGCTTTCCCGCGCTGCGAATGCCCAACAGGCCGTCTTGACCGACGGAGGCTCCCGATCCCAGCGACAACTGGACATCAGATCCCGAGCTGCTGGCCTTGGCCGCCTCGGACAGGGTCTTGGCGGGTACCAGCACCGCGGCCTCGATATCAGCCGATGCGGTTGACCAGTTGAGCTCGCGAACTGCCAGACGGAAACGGTCGGTGGCGGCCATGACGACCTTCTCGCCCGAGATCTCGACGCGGATGCCGGTGAGCATCGGCAACGTGTCATCACGACCCGCGGCGACCGCGACCTGGCCGATGGCCTGGGCGAAGAGATCTGAGGACACCACCCCGGTCTCCTCGGGGAGCGCCGGCAGCGCCGGGTAGTCCTCGACGGCCATCGTGGGAAGCGAGAATCGTGCGCTTCCGCAGCTCAACGACACGCGCGTGCCCTCGACGGTGACATCCACCGGCTTGGCCGGGAGGGCCTTGGTGATGTCAGACAACAACCGTCCGGAGACGAGAACGCTTCCCGGAGAAGCGATTTCGGCTGCAACGCGGACTTCCGCGGACACCTCGTAGTCGTAGCCGGAGATCGTGAGCCCATCATCGGAGCCGGTCAACAGCACGCCGGAGAGAACGGGGACGGTTGGTCTGGTCGGCAGGATGCGTGCGACCCACGCCACTGCTTCGGCGAAGTCCTCGCGAACCAGGCGAACCTTCAGATCGGTGAGGCCGGCAGTCGTCGCCGCGTCCATAGCGTCCCTTCGAAGAAAAATCTCATACAACAAGCGCTAAGCAGCGGTTTTGCGACGCTTGCGCGATCAGCAGTGACGCTGCGGTATGACGACCGTACCTGTCATCGAATAACAACCGTAGATCCTCGCGCCGCATCTTGAAAGCTAATCGATCGGAGTGAGCGCTCGTCGCGTGAGCCGTGGCGGATGCCTCGGATCGATGTTTCCCCAAGCCCCTACTTTTAAATGAAATCTATCTAGATATATGAGTAACAGTAATAGGGCCTGTGGAACCTGTGGATGGAGCCATCGGAGTGCAGGTGGACACCGGTCACTGCTCGTGGGTGAGCTGTGGACGACACGCCGGACGAATTTCGGCCCATGTGTATGGGCTGCGTGTCGTGCTGGAACTGGGGGACTCGTGGATGGCGACTCCAAGGTTGTACACAGCTGTGTCCACGAGGTCTGTGTGTGACAGAGGATACGTCCGGGGCAGAAGTTTCTTTGAGATTAGTTCTGCCGATCGGCCCACAGACGCCCCAACGAGACGAATTCCGGTGTGCGCGGGCGAGATCGGTGGCGCGAACGGGACGTCATTCTGCGGCGAATGGCGCGCGAAAGACAGCGCGCGAACACGGCGCGCGGAATAGAGGTGAGGGGACGGGTCAGCGCTTGGAGCGCTGCCGGATCCTGGTGGTGAGCTCGGTGACGTGATCGAAGATCTCACGTCGCTCGGCCATCTCACCGCGGATCTTCTTCTCGGCGTACATCACCGTGGTGTGATCGCGGCCGAAGGCCTGCCCGATCTTGGGCAGGGACAGGTCGGTGAGCTCGCGGCACAGATACATCGCGATCTGGCGTGACTGGGCCAGTGAGCGGGTCTTACCGGGCCCCCGAAGCTCCTCGACCGCGGTCTCGAAGTAGTCCGCGGTGACCGCCATGATCGTGGCGGTGCTGATCTGCATGGTGCTGGAGTCGGAGATGAGGTCACGCAGGACTATCTCGGCGAGCGACTTGCTGATCGGGGTCTTGTTGAGCGAGGCGAACGCGGTGACGCGGATAAGCGCCCCCTCGAGCTCGCGGATATTGCGTTCGATGCTGCTGGCGATCAGTTCCATGACATCGCCGGGCACGTCGAGGCGGTCCATCTGCGCCTTCTTGCGCAAGATGGCGATACGGGTCTCGAGCTCAGGCGGCTGAACATCGGTGATCAGGCCCCACTCGAAGCGGGTCCGGAGACGGTCTTCCAGCGTCGCCAGCTGCTTCGGCGGCCGATCGGAGGAGATGACGATCTGCTTGTTCGCGTTGTGCAGCGTGTTGAACGTGTGGAAGAACTCCTCCTGGATGCCTTCCTTACCCTCAATGAACTGAATGTCGTCGACGAGCAGGACGTCGATATCGCGGTAGCTGCGCTTGAACGACGCCTTGCGGTCGTCGCGGAGCGAGTTGATGAAGTCGTTGGTGAATTCCTCGGTGGACACGTACTTGACGCGCATACCGGGGAACAGCCGCTGGGCGTAGTTACCGGCGGCGTGCAGCAGGTGGGTCTTGCCGAGGCCGGACTCACCCCAGATGAAGAGCGGGTTGTAGGCGCGGGCAGGCGCCTCGGCGATGGCGAGGGTGGCCGCGTGGGCGAACCGGTTCGACGCCCCGATGACGAAGGTCTCGAAGGTGTAGCGGCGGTTGAGGCTGACATCCGGCGTCTCGCCCCTGGGCGGCCGGTTGGTGAAGTAACTCGGCCACGTGGCCTCGGCGCTGGCGAGCGCCTCCTGATCGTCATCGACTTCGTCGGCTTCGGGCAGGGGGGCCGGGACGCGATCGTCGTGTTGATCGGTCTCGGGTCCTGGATCGGCGATCCGCACCCCCAGTTCGACGCGCTGACCGAGACGCCGGCTGAGGCTTGTCACGATGTGCTCGCGGAGGTGTCGCTCGATCTCGTTCTGGACGAACGGGGTCGGAACCGACAACAGGGCAAATCCCTCGGTGATGACCAGGGGCTTGACCAATTTCAACCACGCCCTTTGCTGGGGCGTGAGGGCAGGTAGTGCGCCGACACCGTTGTCGGTGTCGCGGCCTGTGCCGCCTCCGTTGAGCTCGGTGACGACGTCATTCCAGATGGCGACGAAGGGAGGATCGGGGTCCGTCGTCAAAGACACGCACCTCCTCGAGGCCCGTCAGCTGAGACGGAAGAATATATCGAAACGAAAACTGTCCACATAGTTATCCACAGGCTGTGGATAGTGGACAGCCGTCATCGTGCTGATGTCTATTCATGGGGACGGTCTGGTCCCGGAGCTCGTCACAGTTGTCGACGTCTGTGGGCTCGCAGGTGATGACCATCCTCGGTTGTTGTCGATCGCCGTTAAGTCTGAACCGGCACTGCCAGAAGTTAACAGGTTTCAGGACGGGTGGCCAACCGTTCTGCAACATTTATCGGGGCTTCCTGTGCACGTCTTGGGCAGGGTGAAGCAGGGGTGAAGAATGTGACGAATGTGGTGTCCGCCGAGTCCGGGTAGAGCGGTTTGACCTAGGGATATCTCGTCAGTACCCTCGAACAGTCGCCCGAACGTGGCGACACGGCTGCGACCCGGAGTTTCGGGCTTACGCGCCGGGGCTCGCAAGCGGCTCGGATCATCACACTCACGTGATGGTGTGTGCCGCCACACGAACGAGGAGTAACAGCCGTGGCCAAGGGCAAGCGGACTTTCCAGCCCAACAACCGCCGTCGTGCGCGCGTGCACGGCTTCCGGCTCCGTATGCGGACCCGTGCGGGTCGCGCCATCGTGTCCGCGCGGCGCAGCAAGGGCCGTCGCTCTCTCACTGCGTGATTAGCCGCAGGGTCTAGCGCAGTGCTTCCGGCCCAGTACCGGATGACACGGTCGACGGATTTTGGGCTGACGGTCAACCGAGGTGTGCGGGCCGTCCAGCCCGACTTGGTCGTGCACTCTCTGCGTTCTGCTGTTGTCGACGAGGTCGGCGCCCCCCAGATTGCACCCAAGATCGGTCTGGTGGTGTCGAAGTCAGTGGGGAACGCCGTCGTCCGCCACCGGGTAGCCCGTCGGCTGCGTGGTGTGGCGCGCGGTGTCATCGAAGATCTTGAGCCCGGGGACCGGTTGGTCATCCGGGCATTGCCGGGTAGTCGCGATGCGATCTCGGCACGTCTGGATCAACAACTCCGAGCGGCACTGCGCAAGGCGCGGTTGGAGCCCGGGGTCCGTCGATGAACAGATCGAGCAGGCGCTGGTCACCGTCTAGGGGGCTGGCTCGCGCCGCGATCTACCTGATCGACATCTATCGCAACATGATCTCTCCGTTCCGTCCGCCGGCCTGTCGCTTCACCCCGACCTGTAGCCAGTACGCGGTCGATGCGCTGCGTGAGCACGGGTTCGCCCGTGGAGCGTGGCTGGCGGTGGTGCGGCTCGCGAAGTGCGGGCCGTGGCATCGCGGAGGATGGGACCCGATACCAGAACCGCGGCACCACCACCATGCGGATGCGGCCGCGACGTTGAGGAGCGATTCACTTGTTTAACTGGGCGAGCCTGGACTACATCTACTATCCGGTCTCGGCGATCATGTGGGTCTGGTACAAGATCTTCGGTTTCCTGCTCGGGCCCTCGAACTTCTTCGCATGGGCGCTGTCGGTGATGTTCCTCGTTTTCACATTGCGCGCCATCCTGTACAAGCCGTTCGTTCGCCAGATCGAGACCACGCGGCAGATGCAGGAGCTGCAACCTCAGATCAAGGCACTGCAGAAGAAGTACGGCAAGGATCGCCAGCGCATGGCGTTGGAGATGCAGAAGCTGCAGAAGGACCACGGGTTCAACCCCATCCTCGGCTGCCTTCCGATGCTCGCTCAGGTGCCAGTGTTCCTCGGCTTGTTCCATGTGCTGCGGTCGTTCAACCGGACACAGGGTGGCTTCGGCCAGATCCAGTTGACGGTCGAGCAGAACCGGGCGACCGGCAACTACTTCTTCAACGCGACCGACGTCGGCCACTTCCTGGACGCGAACCTCTTCGGCGCACCGCTCGGTGCGACCATGATTCAGACGAGCGGTCTGGACGCGTTCCTCGAGTTTGACCGCATGGCCGTCATCCTGGTGGGCCTGCCGCTGATGGTCCTCGCGGGTATCGCCACCTACTTCAACAGCCGGGCGTCAGTGGCGCGGCAGAGTCCGGAAGCGGCCGCGAATCCGCAGACCGCGATGATGAACAAGCTGGCGCTGTACGTGTTCCCACTCGGTGTGGTCGTCGGCGGACCGTTCTTGCCGCTCGCCGTGATCCTCTACTGGGTGGCCAACAACATCTGGACGTTCGGCCAGCAGCACTACGTGTTCGGCAAGATCGAGAAGCGCGAGGAAGCCGCCAAGCTCGAGGCGCTGGAACGCCGCGCCGCCAACGCGCCGGCACCGGGAGTCAAGCCCAAGCGCTCGAACAAGCCGAGTCCCGGTGCCAAGCCTGTGGCCGGTGCCAAGCCCGCGGCCAAGCAGGCGGACGTGGAGAAGGCATCGACGGCTGAGTTGACGGAGTCCGCGGGGGAAGAGGTCGCGGCACTCGACGACACGACACCGGACGCGTCGAAGGGGACGGCGGCCCCGCCACCGGCGAAGGGTTCGCGCCCCGGCGCAGCCAAGGCGACGCCGCGCCGGAATACCAACGGTCCGCGCAAGCGGAAGTCTTAGCCGGATCCGAAGGCGGGGATCACCCCGCCATTGCACCGGTGAACGAGGAAGGACGAACATGACAGACGCTGATACGACTGAGCGCGCCGTGGAAGCCGACGACGCGCCCAAGACCGAGGATCTCGAGGAGCGACTGGTCGCCGAGGGGGAGATCGCCGGTGACTATCTCGAGGAGCTCCTGGACCTCCTGGACTTCGACGGGGACATCGATCTGGATGTCGAGGGTGACCGCGCGATCGTCAGCATCGACGGTGGGGCCGACCTGAACAAGCTCGTCGGTCGCAAGGGCGAGGTTCTCGACGCGTTGCAGGAACTGACGCGGTTGGCGGTGCACCAGAAGACCGGTGAGCGCAGTCGCTTGATGTTGGACATCGCCCGGTGGCGTCGGCGTCGCCGTGATGAGTTGGCCGCGCTCGGTGACCGGATCGCTCAGCGCGTGCTGGAGAGTGGCCAACGCGAAGAACTCGACCCGATGACACCGTTCGAGCGGAAGATCGTCCACGACGCCGTCGCGGCGGTGGACGGTGTTCGCAGTGAGAGCGAGGGCGCCGAGCCGTCTCGTCGGGTCGTCGTCCTACCGAGTTGACGGGTCCTGCCCGGCTGACGTGATCAGCCCGCGCGGACCCTCGCGCAAGAGTTACACCCATGTAGTTCCCACGGCCCGGGGCGGAGGATTGTTTCACGTGAAACATGGCGAGGCGCCTCCTCCGCCGCCGGAGGCCGTGCGCGTATTCGGTACGCGAATCTCAGAGGCCGAACGCTACGTAGGCATCCTCGCGGGTGCCGGCATTGAGCGGGGCCTTCTCGGGCCCTCCGAAGTCGACAGGCTCTGGGGGAGGCATGTCCTCAATAGCGCCGCTGTCGCCGAACTCGTGTCGGACGGCGAGACGGTTGTCGACATCGGGAGTGGCGCCGGCCTGCCGGGTATCCCGATGGCATTGGCCCGTCCCGGCGCGCGCATCACCCTCGTGGAGCCGCTCTTGCGGCGTGCAGACTTTCTCTCCGAAGTGGTCGAGCAGCTCGGCCTGGACGTCGCGGTGATCCGCGGTCGTGCGGAGGACAAGGCAGTTCTCAGTCAGGTATCGGAAGCCGACGTCGTGACGTCACGTGCCGTCGCGTCCCTCGACAAGATCGCGAGATGGAGCATGCCGCTCCTGCGCGTGGACGGTCGGATGTTGGCCATGAAGGGCGAACGCGCCCAGGAGGAAGTCGACGAACACCGGCGAGTCCTGGACTCATTAGGTGCGGTCGACGTGAGGGTGGTGAGATGTGGCGTGAACTATTTGACTCCACCCGCAACCGTGGTCGTGGCGCAGCGCGGCAAGCAGTCAAGGCGAGCCGGCCGCACATCGCGGCCGGGCAGGAGCAGCTCATGAAACCAGGAAAGCGCGGCGTCGTGCGCGGCGCCGCACGCCCATCGGCCGACAATGTTTCACGTGAAACATGGCTCTCGCCGGGGGATGGCCAGAGCGGAGATCCGATGACGGCCAGCGCGGGGGACACCCCGATCGGAGCTGAGGCCGAGCGTGCCGTCAGCCTCCTCCACAAGGTCAAGCGGCAGGGACTCCCTCGTCCCGAACGCCAGCGCGTCTTCACCATCGCCAACCAGAAGGGCGGCGTCGGAAAGACCACCACGGCGGTCAACATCGCCGCGGCTCTGGCACTGCAGGGTCTCAAGACGCTTGTGATCGACCTCGACCCCCAGGGCAACGCGAGCACAGCGCTGGGCATCGAGCACCGGGAGGGCACCCCGTCGTCGTACGAGGTGTTGATCGGTGAGATCACGCTGGAGGAGGCGCTGCAGCGCAGCCCGCACAATGAACGCCTCTACTGCGTGCCCGCGACGATCGACCTGGCCGGCGCCGAGATCGAGTTGGTCAGCATGGTCGCGCGCGAGGGTCGGCTGCGAAACGCACTGGCCGGCCTCAAGGACTACGACTTCGACTATGTGTTCATCGACTGCCCGCCGTCGCTCGGGCTGTTGACGATCAACGCTCTGGTGGCAGCACCCGAGGTGCTGATCCCGATCCAGTGCGAGTACTACGCCCTCGAGGGGGTGGGCCAGCTGCTACGCAATATCGAGATGGTGAAGGCGCATCTCAATCAGAGCCTCGAGGTCACCACCGTGATCCTGACGATGTACGACGGACGGACCAGGCTGGCCGACCAAGTCGCCGAGGACGTCAGGGCGCACTTCGGAGATAAGGTGTTGCGGACGGTGATCCCGCGCAGCGTCAAGGTGTCAGAGGCGCCGGGTTACGGAATGACGATCCTGGATTACGACCCGGGATCTCGGGGTGCGATGAGTTATCTCGACGCCAGCCGGGAACTTGCCGAACGCGGTACGACGAAGGGACAGCGATGATCACGGGGGTACGGCGATGACTCAGCCGCGCAAGAGAACCGGTCTCGGCCGCGGACTGGCCTCGTTGATTCCGACTGGCCCCGCCGACGGAGGCGGTGACGGTGACGGCTTCGGCCACCGGATGGGCGACGCCGCGGCCGATGTGGTCCTGGGCGGAGCTCCCGTGCCCGCGGAGCCTTCCCCGGTGGGTGCCGTCTACCGGGAGATCGACCCGACGGCGATCGAACCGAACCCCCGGCAGCCGCGCACCGTCTTCGACGGTGAGGCGCTCGCCGAACTGGTGCATTCCATCCGTGAGTTCGGCCTCATGCAGCCCATCGTCGTGCGGCCCGTGGAATCGGCGCCGGGTGGACCGCGGTACCAGCTCGTCATGGGGGAGCGGAGGTGGCGCGCGGCGCAGGAGGCCGGCCTCGACACGATCCCCGCGATCGTCCGTGAGACCGCGGATGACAGCATGCTGCGCGACGCGCTGCTCGAGAACATCCATCGCGCGCAGCTGAATCCGTTGGAAGAGGCGGCGGCCTATCAGCAGCTGCTCGACGAGTTCGGTGTCACCCACGAGGAACTGGCGGCCCGGATCGGGCGGTCACGTCCGGTGATCACGAACATGATCCGGTTGATGCGGCTTCCAGTGGCGGTACAGCGTCGGGTGGCGGCGGGTGTGTTGTCGGCGGGACATGCGCGGGCAGTGCTATCCCTCGAAGGGGGACCGGAGAAGCAGGAAGAGCTCGCGGCCCGGATCGTGGCGGAGGGGCTGTCGGTCCGCGCCACGGAGGAATACGTCACGCTGGCCAACCGCGAGCAGGAACCCACGCCGTCGGCGCCGCGTCGCAAGCCGATCCAGATGCCCGGCCTCCAGGACGTTGCTGAGAAGCTGTCCTCGGCGTTCGACACCCGCGTCACCGTGAGCCTCGGCAAACGGAAGGGCAAGATCGTGGTCGAGTTCGGCTCGGTCGACGACCTTCAGCGAATTGTGGACCTGATGAACGCTGCGAAGCCATGACCTACCACACGGCGTAATTACGTCACTGTGACACACGACCGGGTTGAGTCGGCGCTCACACACCTCGCAGGGAGGAATTACGTTGTCCGCCAGCCACATTCGGTTCTCGACCGCACTGGCCGTGCGGTTGGAGGACCACGCGCGGCCGACGGCGTCGCTGTCTCCTATTCTGGATGGACAGCCTTGCCCGTTTTCTGAAACCTGGGGGGTCTAGTGTCCGCCCGCATCACGCCGCTTCGGCTCGAAGCCTTCGAGCAGTTGCCCAAGCACGCGCGGCGGTGTGTCTTCTGGGAAGTCGACCCCTCAACTCTCGGAGGCGACGATCATCTCGCCGATCCCGAGTTCGAGAAGGAGGCGTGGCTGTCCATGGTCATGCTCGAGTGGGGCTCATGCGGGCAGATGGCCCTGTCATGCGAACCCGACGACGAGGGATTCGGCGGCCCCGTTGATGACGTCGAGGCACCCTGCCTCGGATATGCGTTCTATGCGCCGCCCCGCGCGGTACCCCGCGCCAGGCTGTTCCCGTCCGGACCGGTGAGCGCCGACGCGGTTCTGCTCACCTCGATGGGGGTCGAGGCGGGCGCTGACATCGGCGGGCTGTCGGGCGGTCTCGTCACCGCGGTGGTGGGGGACCTGGTCCGCCGCGGCGTTCGCGCGCTGGAGGCATTCGGCCGGACTGCGGAAGCAGCCGAGCTTGTCGATCCAGAAATGGTCACGCCGGAATTGCGACTCGCGGTCGAGGCGCTCGGGGACTGCTCGGCGGATCAGTGCATTCTTGAGGCCGACTTCTTGACCGATGTCGGTTTCGTCGTCGTCTCACCGCACCGGTACTTCCCGCGGCTACGTCTCGAACTCGAGCAGGGGCTGGGATGGAAGGCCGACGTCGAGGCGGCACTTGAGAGGCTCTTCGAGAGTGCACAACTCAGCCAACCGGTGGGCGCCGGTGCGGGTTCCTACCGCTGAGATCAGCCCTTGGCTGCTTGCTCGACCGACATCTCGTGCGCGAGAAGCTCTGCGAACGTGAAGGTTCCGGTCGGGCGGTCGTTCTTACCGAGAAGGTACAGCCGCTTCACGGCCGCCAGAATGCCCTCGGCGATGCTGTCGCGGGTCGCCGGCGATACCAGCAGGTCGCGATCATGCGGATTGCTCACGTAGCCGATGTCGACCTGAACCGTGGGCATCCGGGTGAGGCGCAGCAGATCCCACGTCCGGCCGTGCGTGCGGCAGTCGCGTAATCCGGATCGCGCCACCACTTCTCGCTGAATGAAGTCGGCCAGATTGCGCCCGATCGTGGACACCGACCCGTGCGCATTACCGAAGTAGAAGGATGCGACACCGTTGGCGGCCGGGCCCTCGACCGCAGCGCACCGCAGGCTGATCATGAGGTCGGCGCCGACGGTGTTGGCCGTCTCGGCGCGCTCGGCGTCGAGAGGACTGTGTCCGACCGGGCGGGACAGGAAGGTATCCATCCCGATCGCCGTCATCCGACCCTCGAGTCGACTTGCCAAGTCCCACAGGATGTCTGCCTCGCTGATAGGGCCACCGGGCCCATTCGCGATCAATCCGGTGTCGCTGCCGCCGCGGCCCGGATCGATGATGACCCGCTTTCCCGACAGACGCGGGCCGGAGCGGCGGACCAGCTCCTCCTCGCGGATGGCATGCGGTGAGCCACCGGTGACCCGGGAGCCCAGAAAGTACAACGAGCGGAGCGTCTCTGGCCCACAGATGCCGTCGGGGTACAGACCGTACTCGCGCTGATAGGACATCAGGCTGTTGTGGGTCTGCAGACCGAAGTGCCCGTCGACAAGATTGATGTAGAAGCCGAGATCCTGAAGTCGAGCCTGAAGTGTCGCAACGTCATCGCCGTACATCGGCGCGCCGAACTGATGCGCCAGAGTGCGGGCACCGAGGCGGTACGAGGCCTCTTTGAGCGCACGGTAGGTCGCCTCGCCGACGATCCCGTCGACGAGGAGGCCGCGATGCTGCTGAAATGCGCGCACCGCGTGGTCCAGAACGTCGTCGAACACGTCGAGCGCGACATGCTTTCCGGTGGTCAGATCCGCATCGGGGCTGTCGACCAGCCCCAGCGCGCCGAGGGCCGCGCGGATCTCGGTGACCGCGCCTCCCCGGTCACCGCGGCGCAGACTCGACATACCAGGCCTTTCGGGTCACGGACGGCGTACACCCCGCCGACGAATTCAGACAGGCTAGACAGCATTGTCGCAGACCGTCGCGAAAATTCGGAAACCCAGAGGACGCCCGTGGTGCCGCGGACAGGGCGTCAGACCACGTCCGCGAGCTCGCGAAGCAGGGCAGCCTTGCCCTTTGCACCGACGATCCGCTTCACCGCTTGCCCGTCCTTGAACAGGATCATGGTCGGGATCGACACCACCTGGAAGTCACGTGCCGTGGCGGGATTGGCGTCCACGTCGATCTTGGCCACCTTCAACTCGCCGGCCTTCTCAGTGGCGATCTCCTCGAGCACCGGGGCGACCATCTTGCACGGGCCGCACCACGTCGCCCAGAAGTCCACCAATACCGGTGTGCTGCTGGACAGCACGTCTGCGGAGAACGAGTCGTCGGTGACGGCCACCGTTGCCTTGTTGTCGCCCATGTGAATACTCCTGTCTAGTGGGGTTGGAAGTCGTGAAATAGGTTGCGGCTCACTCGTTGTCGGCAAGCCAGCGTTCGGTGTCGATGGCCGCCGAACAGCCGCTGCCCGCAGCCGTGATCGCCTGACGGTAGGTGTGGTCGACGAGATCGCCTGCGGCGAAGACTCCGTCGATCGACGTCGCCGTGGTGCGACCCGCGACCAACACGTAGCCCTCGTCATCGAGGTCGACCTGACCGCGGACGAGCTCGGAGCGCGGGTCGTGGCCGATGGCGACGAACACGCCGGTGACCGCCAGCTTGGACTCCTCATCGGTGACGAGGTTGCGCAGGCGCAGACCGGTCACCTTGGGCTCACCCTCGACCTCGGTCACCGCGGTGTTGGTCAGGAACGTGATCTTCTCGTTGGCCTGCGCGCGCTCCAGCATGATCCTGGACGCGCGAAATTCGTCACGTCGGTGGATCAGAGTGACGCTGCGCGCAAACCGGGTGAGGAAGGTGGCCTCCTCCATCGCGGAGTCACCGCCGCCGATCACGGCGATGTCCTGGTCGCGGAAGAAGAAGCCATCACACGTTGCACATGTGCTCACACCCGTACCGATGCGCTCTTCCTCGCCAGGTACGCCGAGATGCCGCGCGGCCGCGCCCATCGCCAGGATCACCGATCGAGCCTGGAAGGTCTCGTCGCCGACGGTGACGGTCTTGATGGGGCCCTCCAGGGACACCGCGTCGACGTCCTCCATGCGCAGGTCAGCGCCGAACCGCTCGGCCTGTTCCCGCATCTCGCCCATCAGCTCGGGGCCGGTGATGCCCTCCTTGAAGCCCGGGTAGTTCTCCACCTCCGTGGTGGTCATCAGCGCGCCGCCGAAGGTGACACCCTCGAACACCAGCGGCTTGAGCTGTGCGCGTGCGGCGTAGACGGCTGCCGTGTACCCGGCCGGTCCCGATCCAATGATGATTACGTCGTGGATCGTGGGAGTGGAGGTCATATCCGTCCTTCTCGTCGTGGCCGTCTCAGATTGGCCGGTCGCGGGCTTCACGCGTCGGCACGCGTATAACACCAGCGTAAGGGGCGGTGTTCCCCGCGAGTGGGCGGCGTCGGTCAGGACGGGGTCGTGGCGCGCACGAGGACGGTCTCGGCGATCACGCCGGGATCGGTGGCGTTGCAGGTCGGCGCTACGACCAGCGCCGTCATCGCGCCGTATCCATCGCCCAGGACCAGCAGGATGGCGGGCCGGCCACCGACGTCGACGTTGTCGGCGCCCAGCACGGGCGCCGACGCACCGCGGCCCAGCGCGGAGAGGCACGCGGCGCGCTGGGCGGGATCGCTCAGGCCGCTGAGGTCGGCGGGCCGGTCCAGCAGCGCGAGGAGCTCCGCCCGGGGGACGGGGAAGTCCACGGATGGCCGCGACACCGTGATGCGATCGGCGGTCGCACCCGTCGGTGGGGTCGGTGGCGCGGTGTCGCGCAGCGCCGCGATGCCGATGCCGACCGCGGCCAGGGCGGCGAGCCCACCTATCACCAGGGCGACGGTGCGCGGACTTGCCACCGATCCGCGGGCGGCGTGTGATGCCCTGCTCGCTGGCGGGGTGACTGCCGCCAGAGCTGCGGACAGCCGTGCGGTGACGTCCGCCGGGGGGTCGGGCAGGTGCTCGGCCGTCATGGCGTCCGAGCCGAGGCGGGCGAGGTCGTGGCGTACGAGATTCAGTGCGACCACGGTGTGGGCGGCGTCCGCAGCCGGTTCCGCGTCCTCGTCCACGTCACTCCACGATCTCGGATCAAGATATTTCCCGTCGAAACCGACGATAACCCCGCAGTTTAGGGAATTCGGCGCGGTGTTGGAGCGTTCAATGAGTTAGAGGCCCCGCAGGCGGGCCGCAGCGTGCGTTCAGGAAGGTCGTCGTCGTGTTCACTGCAGGCCGGAGGCTGACGACGGTGGGATCAGCGGTGCTGATGGCCACAGGCGCGTTGGCCGCTGCGGCGAGTATCGCCGCCGCCCCGGGCACCGCGGTGGCCGCCCCCCAGTGCAGCATGTACATCGAACCGTTCAACCCGTACCTCCAGACCTGCGGAATCCCGAACAATCCGCCCGTCGTGCGCGGCGCCTCACCGGGCGCGGGCGCGATCATCGCCTGCCGAGACATCCCGGGCTGCCTCTCGTATGTGGTCAACGGTGGCCCCGGCTACGGCGGTATCGCGCGGCCGGACACCAGGGTTCGGCAGAGCCAGTAGATCCTCGCGCGCGAGATCGTCGCGCGAGAGGTAGCCCAGCGACTCCGCGAGTTTGGTGCGGGCCCGTGCGCATCGGCTCTTGACCGTGCCGACGGGGACGCCGAGTAGGCGTGCCGTCTCGGCGACGGAGTACCCGTGCATGTCGACGGCCACCACCGCGGCCCGCTGCTCGACCGGAAGTCGCAGCAGTGCTCGCTCCACCACCAGGGCGGTCTCCACCCGCGACGTCGGATCACCCGTCGGGTGCGTGTCGTCGAGCAACGGGATGGTCAGATGAGACTTGTTGCGGCGCAACCGGTCCAGGCACGCGTTGACGACGATGCGGTACAGCCAGCTGCTCACCGAGGCGTCATGCCGGAACCCGGGCGCCGTGCGGTGCGCGGAGAGCAGGGCGTCCTGAAGCGAATCCGCGGCGTCCTCGGGACTACGGCTGGTCAGCATCGCCACTCGGTAGAGCTGACGGTGGTAGCGGTAAAACAGTGCCTTGAACGCGTGGGGGTCACCCGCGACGTGGGCCGCGAGCAACTCCGCATCGGACCGACTCCCGCCGGTGACGTCCCCCAAGCTGCCCACAGTCAAACCCTAGGCAACCTGGGGCACCGGTCATGACACCATTTGTGCACAACAGTTGACAGGCCCGATGACCTGCGAGGATCTCGACAACACCCTGGGGATGGCCGCGGGCGCGCCTGGGTTCAGGACGTGGCTTTGAGGGTGATGTCGGACAGCGCGCTCTCGCTTCGGCCGTCCACCGTCCCCAGCTTGGTGATCCACACCAGCACATAGGTTGTCGGGCTCGCACCATCGATGGTGATGGTGTTCGACCCCGTCTTCATCGGGGTCGGCGACGACAACGCCGTGGTGTCGTCCAACGACGACGGGGTGGCGGTATCGGATGAGCGGATCTGGATCGACGTGCCCGTGCTGTTGAGGGTTATCGACACCGAGGCCAGCGTGGTCGGCTGGGGCAGCTGCAGCATGAGCCCCACGCCATTCTTGAAGGACGGGAACGGGTCGGAATCACTGTAGGTGTCCGTCGTCCACGCCGTTGCCGGGTTCCCGTCGATGGCCTGAGCCGCCTGCGCGGGGTTGTCTGCCTCACCGCCAGGCGAGAACACCACCGCGCGAACGGGTTTCACGATACCGGTGTCCGCGGTGGTGTTGGACTCGGAGCTGGGAGCGTTGAGTCCGAGCTCCTGACGGTCCAGCGGTCCGCCGACGTCGCCGAATAACCCGCGCAGGCCTATCGCGAGCGCGGCGAGGGCGACAATCAGGATCACGGCGCCCACGCTGATCCCGATTATCAGGGCCTTGCGGCGGCGAATCCCCGACGCGGGGTCATCCACATCTCTGGGGTCCGTCCGTGAACCCTCGGGGCCGGGGTCGTCGACGGGAGTGATGAGTTCGGTCCTGTCGGCGACGGCCGTCGCCTGCTGCAGCAGATTGAGCAGGGTGCCCGCGGTCCGAATGCCGCCATTCTCCTGGGTGGCCCGTGCTGCGGCGGCCGAGATCTGGAACGGGATGTCGCGGTCCACGACGCGCGGCTCGACGGGCATGCCCGCCGCGTCGACATCGGCGGGAGCCAGGTTGCTGCGCACGCCGGATTCGGGGAGCGGCCACCGGTTGACCAGCAGCGCGTACAGGGCTGCGCCGATGCCGCGGATGTCGTTCTCGGGTGACGCATCGGGCAGGCTCGCGGGGAAGGCCAGCGCCACGTCACCGTCGATGCTCACCCGGACCCGGCCGGGATGATCGATGGACAGCGAGACGCCCGCACGATGTGCCGCCTCGGCGGCGGCGGCCAAGGACTGGATGGCGCGGGCGCCGCCGATAGCCGACGGCGCCGTCTCGGCGACCTCTGCCAGTGATCCGCCGCGGATCCACTCCGCCACGACCAGACCGCCCGAGCCGGTTCGTGCCACGTCGAGCACCCGGGCGACGCCGGGCATCTCGAGGTTGCTCAGCTTCATCGTCGCGGTCAGGATGCCCTGGAGCTCGTCATCGGGCAGCTCGGCGTCGGGATCGACGAACGTCAGCGCGACCTGCCGATCCAACGCCGTGTCCAGGGCGTGCCAGAACTGAAGGTGCGGCGGGCCGCCGTGGAAGACGAGAAGGCGGTAGCGACCACCGGCGATGGTGGCACCGGGAATGAGGTGCACCTCGTCGTCGGTGGCGGCCTCAATGGGGGGCTCGTTGAGCATCCCGAAGGACAACGCCTCGCGGGTGGGATCGCCGCCGTAATCGGCTGGCGGTCGGCCCGATGCTCCGAAGGCCGCCCCGGTTGAGACGTCGGGTTCGAAGTCGTCGGCCGCGGGACGCGGAATCCGAGTCGTGGCGCCGCCGTCGGGCGCGGGCGTCGAGCCGCCCGTGGAGTCGTCAGTCACTGGTGGACCTCCCTCCCGCAGCCTGCCTCCGGCTACGTCTGCCGGAGGTCCGCCCCGTGGCGCCGGCCAATTTTGACGCGGCGGTAATGGGTGCGGATTCCTGGGCTCAGGGTACGTGACCGGGGGGCCCGAATGCGGTGGGACGGGCGGTCCGGCGGGCGCCAGCGCGACGGGTGCGGGCTCGACACCCCGTCCCAGCCGACGGCGGACCAGTGCCAGCACCGACTGCGCCTCGGGGACCTTTGCGAGGTGCAGCACTGCGGCGATGATCGGCAGCATGATGACGCCGAGGATCAGCAGCCGCAGCATTGACCCGGCACCGCCACCCTGGGCGGTCAGTTTCTCCAGCCCCAGCAACTGATCGGCGATGTGGGCGATGAGTCCGGCACCCAGCGATGCCGCGATGGTCACCAGGATCGTCCGGATCACCGGCAGGCCGATCATCCGGCCGCCGGGCGGTTTGAGGTTGGCGCGCAGGACGAAGTGCCCGACGATCGCGCCCGCCAAAAAGCCCAGTCCGTTGGCGAGGCCGAGGTAACCGGCGACCAGATCGGGGTCGTCGGTGAGGTGCGGCGCCGCCAGCGAGCCGAGCACCTTGACCGCCGTGATGACGACGATCAGCGCGATCGGCGTCCACGGCTGCTGCCGGGCGTAGAACACCCGCAACTGCAGGAGCACCATCGAGTACGGGATTAACGTGAACGCCGACAACGAGATCGCCATGCCGAGGTAGCCGGCGTCGACCTCGCCGAAGTTGCCGTAGGCGAACAGTGCGGTGCCGATCGCCGGGCCGCCCACCGTCATGAACGCGACGATCGGGATCAGGGTCACCATCGTCAGTCGGGTCGCCAGGGACAGGTCGGCCAGCACGGCGGGGATGTCGTCGGCGGCGGCGTTGCGCGATAGCCGCGGCATGACGACCGTCAGCACCGTCACGCCGATCATGCCGAACGGCAGCATCAGGACGAGCCAGGTGTAGTTGTAGATCGCCGGCCCGGAAGCCGCGGAGCTACTGGCGATCTGGTTGCCGACGATCAGGCCCACCTGGCTGATCAGGACGTAGAGAACCATCGCCGCGGCCATCGTGCCGAACTGTTTGAGCCGCTCGTCGACGCCCCACAACGGGCGCAGGCTGACTCGTTCCCGCCGGATCGCGACCAGCAGCACCGCGGTCTGCGCGAACACGCCGAGCGTGGTGCCGATGCCGAGCACCAGCAGCTTGGCGTTGCCCATCTCCACCGGATCCAGCGAGAGTTCGCCGGGCACCAGCACATACAACCCCAGTGTCGCGATGGCGACCACGTTGTTGACCACGGGCGCCCATGCGGGAGGGCCGAACACGTTGCGGGTGTTCAGGATCGCCATGAACACCGACGAGAGCCCGTAGAAGATCACCTGGGGCAGAAGGAGATACGCGAACGCCGTGGTGAGCGAGCGGTTCACCAGCGGGTCGTCGCCGAGCATGAGCCTGACCAGCACCGGTGCCAGGGCCACCGACAGCACGGTCGCGAACAGCAGCAGCGCGGTGGCCAGCGTGACGAGCCTGCGCACGAATGCGGTTCCGCCGTCGGGGTCGTCGCGTTCGGCACGGGCCAGCACCGGTACGAAGATCGCCGTGAACGTCGCCTCCAGCACGAGGGCGGCGATGAGGTTCGGCAGCTGGTTGGCGACAGAGAAGGCACTGGACAGGGCCGCGCCGAGGATTGCGGCCAACAGCACGATCCGGATGAATCCGGTGATTCGGCTAATCAGTGTCGCGAACGCCATGCCCCATGACCGCGATACCACCGCGGCGTCGGATAGCTCCTTGCGGACGGGCTGTGCCGCGATCTGACCGGCGCGGCGTCGTGGCGCGGGACCGCGCGGAATCCGTTGGCGCGGTGGCGCGGGCACCGGTCGCCTCGGCGTGCTCACGTCTTGTCGTCCGGCGCGTGAGCGATCGCGACGTCGAGGGGATCGGGATGCTCGGGTGCGGTCCTGCCGGGCGGTCGGTCGAGGTCGGCACGGTCGGGTTGGCCGCGGAAGCGGTGCCACAACCGTCGGCCGGCGAGCAGGAACAGCACGGCACCCGCCGACAGCGTGATGAAGAACAGCACCTTGCCGTAGGCGTTCGAGTGGACCGACAGCCGGACCGGTTCGCCCAGCGGCAGCCCGTCAGCGGTGTGCAGCGACACGTCCACCGCCACACGCTGGGTGAAGTGCACCTCGATGGGCACCCGCAGTGGCAGATAGCCCGGCGGCAGCTCGATCTCGCCCATATCGGTCACGGTCATACCGGGTGGCGCGTTGACGTCGAGCCGCACCCGGATCGGCACGGGAAGGTCGTTGCGCAATGCCATCGGCAGCGGACTGCGCTCGGTCGCCAACGTGTACGACCCACCGGGGTTGACGATGGTGACGGCGTTGAAGAGGTCGTTGACGGTCGCCGCGGCTCGCGTCGCCCGCTGCTCGGCCAGGCCGTTGCGGGCGGCGGCGGGCACAGACTGACTCAGGGCGCGCAGCATGTCCTCGCGCAGGGGAGCGGTGTACTGGGTGCCTGTCAGACCCGTTCTCTCGTCGGTCGTCAGCGCCGCTGTCAGGCCCCACAGCCTGGCGGTGGCGCCCGCGATCTGTGCGATGACGCCGTCGCTGAACCGTGCCCGCGGGTTGGTCGCCGAGTCGTCGGGCAGCGCCTCGTCGACCGCCGGACTGACGGCACTGCTCTCGGCGATGACGGCGGTCAGCGGCCGCGGCACGCTAAGCCCCGCGTGGATCGAGGTGGCCAATGTCGACAGCACCGCGGTGGCGTCGTCGGGGCCGAGGTTCCACACCAGCGGCGGCATCAGGACTTCGGTGCGCGGCTCGGTGTCCGGTCGCAGTCCGCGCCATAGCATCGCCCCGAGCGCATCCTGGCGGCGTGCCACCGGGGAGTCCTGCTGGACCGGAACCTCAAGGGAGGCACTCAGATACGACGGTGATGACGGGGTGTCGCCCGCACCGGCGAGCGCGGCGCCCACCGACGGGTCGAACGGCGCAGCCACCACCGCGGGGGTATAGCGCCGAGGCGCCAGGTCCGCGGCAGGCGCGTCGCTGTTCGCCGAGTCCTGCGCTGTCGACTCGGCGGCGGCGATCGCCACCGTCGGGCCGCGCTCGGACAGCAATCGCACCGCCGGGCCCGTCAGCGGCCCGTCGGCGACGAGGGTGGCGCCGCGCACGGACTGGACGCCCAGGATCTGGTCGACGACCGTTGCGGCGTCGATGGTGGCGATGGACGACAGGCCGGGATCGGCGACGCGTTGCAGGGCCGTGAGGTCGGCCTGCGCGTACACCGAGGAGACCACGCACATGCGCTGTGCGAGCGCCCGCAGCCTGGCCAGCCATCCGATCGCGGCGTCCTGGCCCGTGCCCGGGCGGCTGGCGCCGGTGATGCCGGCCTCGGGGGAGTCGACGACGACGTAGCCGGCCGTCATCGCGTTCACGGTGACCAGCAGGTCGGGGTCCACCGCCAGACACAGCGCGCTGCGGATCTCACCCGTGGGATCGACGGGTGGACTGGTGGCGAAGTCCGCCGCCGACAGCAGGACCTCGAGGCGGCCGCCGGGGGCCAGCGACGTCGCGAGGTCGTCGTCGAGGAGGCGGACCGGCACCGTTCCGCCCGGCGCACCGGGAGCCAGGCGTGGCTTGTCCGCCAGTGGCCACAGCATCGTCACGCCGACCGGACGGGAGGTGTCGGGGGGGACCACCGAGGACACGGGGTTGGCCGATTCCGATGACGACGGCACGCCGAGCACCGGCAGGAGGAAACGGGCGTCGTCGAGGCGGGCCGGTGCGCCGTAATCGGGGGTGCCGTTGACGTTGACGAGCACCGGGTACACACCGGGCTCCTCGACCTGCAGCGACGGGCTGTCGTCGGAGCGGATCGGGTACGTCAGCGTGAACGGGACGCTCTGGTCCTCCTCGAGCTCGGGTGCCACGGTGATGAAGTCGGCCACGGGCCGGTACTGCTCACCGTCGCCGACGAGGTTGGTGCGCAGACCGTTCGACGTCGTCACGGCGGCGGCCTGCTCGAGGCGGACCACCACATCACGCACGGGGCGGTCACCGACATTGGCGACGGTGCCCGAGACCGTCACCAGGGGTTCACTGGTGGTGCTGACGATATCGGGGGTCACCTCATCGATGCGCAGCTTGAGGAACTGGTTGGTACCGGGTTCGCCGGCCTGCGCGCGCGGCAGGACCGACAGTGCGGCGATGGGTGCGGCTATGAGGCTCAGGAGTACGACGGCGGCCAGCAAGCGCAGAAGGACAATCCCAGCGGCCGACGGGGCCGCCCGAAAACTCATGGTCCCTGGCCGCAGCCGTTCGCCCGCCGGCCAGGTTGGGGTTGAGTGGACTCGTCGGGGCGACGGTTGCGGGTGTGGGAGTGCGTTTGCGCCCGCCGCCGCGGAGAGCTCCGCGGCAGGGGCGGCAGCGCGCCCGGTCCGTCGGTGTGAAGTGTGTCGATCAGGTCACCAGCGACCTGCGCGAGGCGGCGCTCGTCGGCGTAGGCCAGCCGCGACGGAAGTTCCCGAAGCGGCACCCAGGCCACCTCGCTGACCTCGACGTCGTCATCGCAGAGCTCCCCACCGAGGAACCGCATGAGGTAGTGGTGGACGGTCTTGTGCACACGGCGACCCTCGGTGACGAACCAGTAGTCGATGCTGCCGAGCGCGGCGAGCACGCTGCCCTCGATGCCGGTTTCCTCGGCGACCTCGCGGATCGCGGTCTGCTCGGCGGTCTCACCCAGCTCGATGTGGCCCTTGGGCAGCGACCACAGCATGCGGCCGCGGCGGTCGAGGCGGCCGATGAGCGCGGCGACCTGCCGGTCCTTGGGGCCGTCGATACCGTCGATGACCAGGCCGCCCGCTGATGTCTCGTGCACGGTGCGGAGTCGGTCCGCCGGGCGACGTGTGGGGCCGGGTTTGTGGGAGTTGGTCGACGGGGCCGGGCGGGGTGTCTCGACGGGGGCGCTGGCGTCGGCATCGGCGGGATGGGTCATGGGCTGCGTGGTGGGCTTGGCGCCTGATTTGCCGCCGGCCTCGGGCGGCCCGGCCGAGCGTCGGCCGCGGCGCCTTCCTCGGCGCCGTCGTGGTTTGGCCTGTTCGCCCTCCGACACCCAAGCGATAGTAGTTGCCACTTGGTTTCCACCCTGCCGCCACTCGCTGTTGGTGCCTTGCTGATGCTCAGTCGTTACGCTGCCGCGTGACTTCTGGTGATCGCCCATTAGGCTCACCGAACGTGCCGATCGACCCCGCCGCCAACGCTCCGCTGTTGGCCGCCGCCATGCGGAGCCTGTCTCCGCACGCTCCGCTGCTCTCGGAGTTGGGCGCGCTGTTCGCGGGGGCCGGACACCAGCTGTACCTGGTCGGCGGCAGCGTGCGTGACGCCGTGCTCGAGCGGCCGGTGACCGACCTGGACTTCACCACCGACGCCCGCCCCGACGCCATCAAGCGCATCGTGAGCGGCTGGGCCGACGGTCTGTGGGAGACGGGCATCGAGTTCGGCACGATCGGCCTGACGAAGCGCAAGCTGCGCCTGGAGATCACCACGTTCCGCGCCGACAGCTATGACCAGGTGTCGCGGAACCCCACCGTCGAGTTCGGTGACCGGCTCGAGGACGACCTGGTGCGCCGCGACTTCAAGGTCAACGCCATGGCGGTCGGCATCACGGGCGACGGCATCGGCGAGTTCTTCGACCCGCAGGACGGGCTGGCCGACGCCACCGCCAGTGTGCTGGACACGCCGTCGGCGCCGGAGGTGTCGTTCGGCGACGATCCACTGCGCATGCTGCGCGCGGCGAGGTTCGTCTCCCAGCTGGGCTTCACCGTCGCCCCGCGGGTCTATGAGGCGATGCAGCGCATGGCCGGTGAACTCGGTCGCATCACCGCCGAACGCGTCGCCGCCGAACTGGACAAGCTGCTCTCCGGCAAGGACCCGGTGGCCGGTGTCGATCTGATGGTGCAGACCGGGCTCGGCGAGATCGTCCTGCCCGAGATCGGCCAGATGCAGATGGCGATCGACGAACACCATCAGCACAAGGACGTCTATCAGCACTCGCTGACCGTGCTGCGTCAGGCCGTCGACCTGGAGGACTCCAGGGAGAGCCCGGACCTGGTGTTGCGATGGGCGGCGTTGATGCACGACATCGGCAAGCCGGCCACCCGCAGGCACGAGTCCGACGGCGGCGTCAGCTTCCACCACCACGAGGTGGTTGGGGCGAAGATGACCCGCAAGCGGATGCGCGCGCTGAAGTACTCCAAGCAGATGGTCGACGATGTGTCCCAGCTGGTGTACCTGCACCTGCGCTTCCACGGTTACGCGGACGGCACTGGGACCGGCAAGTGGACCGACTCGGCGGTGCGGCGCTACGTCACCGACGCCGGGCCGCTGCTGCCGCAGCTGCACAAGCTGGTCCGCGCGGACTGCACCACCCGCAACAAGCGTCGCGCCGCCCGGCTGCAGGCCAACTACGACGATCTCGAGCAGCGGATCGCCGAGCTCGCCGCCAAGGAGGACCTGGCCAGGGTGCGCCCGGACCTCGACGGCAACGAGATCATGTCGATCCTCGGCATCCAGGGCGGACCGGTGGTCGGGCAGGCGTGGAACCACCTCAAGGAGTTGCGGATGGAGCGCGGGCCCCTCGAGCGCGACGAGGCTGTGGCCGAACTTCTGAAATGGTGGAACGCCAGAGGCTAGTGCTGCGTCCTAGTTAGGTGGGGCGAGCGTAGCGACGGGGGATGAGCCAGTGGACTACTGCGTTGGCGACGGCGACGGCGGGGCGAGCATGTCGGCGGCGGAGCCGAACCTCGACATCGACGGTGACGGCACCGTCGACGCGTTCGGGCTCGACTTCGACGGTGACGGGCTGGCGGACGACGCGCTGGCCGATCTCGACGGTGACGGGCTGGCCGACCACGCGGTGTTCGACCTCGAGGAGGCGGGCGGGCAGCGCTTCACCGATGACGGGTCGGGCACCTGGGCGGTGAGCGTGGAGCGCGGCGCGCAGCTGCGCTGGTTCGGCCTCGACGGCGTCGAGTCGCTGGGCGGGCCGCTGGTGGACTTCGACGGTGACGGTGAGGTCGATGACCGGTTGCTCGACGCCGACCATGACGGACTGGCCGACCGGGTGCTGACCGGTGCGGTCGCCCATGTCGACACCGATGGTGACGGGCAGTGGGACGTCACACTGACCGACTCCGATGACGACGGGTTGGCCGACTCGGCGGGTTAGGTTCTTGGGCATGGTGTCCGACGACGTGGCGGCCTGGCTTCTCGACTCGGACCCCGCGCTGCGTTGGCAGGTCGAACGCGATCTGTTGGCCGCTCCCGAGCAGGTGTGGCGGGCGACGCGGGCCCGGGTCGCCGAGGAGGGTTTCGGGGCGCGAATGCTCGCGCTCCAGGACGCCACCGGCCAGTGGGCTGGTGGGGCGTTCTTCCCCGCCGGATTCGACTTCGACACGGTGGAGGCTGACGGGCAGCCGTGGACGGCGACCACCTGGTCGCTGAACTCGCTGCGTGAGTGGGGCCTGGATCCTGCGGTGCTACGTGCCCGCCGCACACCGGAGCTGATCGCCGAGCACTCGCGCTGGGAGTACGAGGACCTGCCGTACTGGGATGGCGAGGTCGACTGCTGCATCAACGCGTGGACCCTGGCCAACGGAGCATGGCTGGGTGTCGACGTGACGCGTCTGGTCGACTGGTTCGCCGACCACCAACTGGCCGACGGTGGCTGGAACTGCGAATGGGTGGAGGGTTCGACGCGCTCGTCATTTCACTCGACGCTCAACTCGCTCAAGGGGTTGCTCGCCCACGACTCATTCGCGAAGACCGACACGACGCGGGCGGTGCGACGCGGCGGCATGGAGTACCTCCTGACGCGAGGACTGCGCCGACGACTGTCGACGGGCGAACCGGTGGGGCCGTGGACCAACCAGTTTCGGTATCCGCACCGCTGGGCCTACAGCGTCCTCAACGCCGCGGACCACTTCCGCGCGGCATCGCTCGTGGACGGGACGCCACCGGATCCGCGCCTTGAGGATGCCATCGAAATCATCAGGGCGGCAAGGCAATCCGACGGACGCTGGCTGCAGGGCCCACGACTAACCGGGCGGGTGTGGTTTGACGTCGACGTGACCGAGGGCGAGCCGTCGAAGTGGCTCACGCTGTTCGGGACGCGCGTGCTGTCCTGGTGGGACGAGCGCTAGTCCCGACCGGCTCCGGGTGGACCGGCGAATGCCTGCGCGATGGTCAGCCACCGCGCCGCGTCGTCGCCGATGGCCGTCACGTCGAGATCGGCGCGCGGCCTGCGCTGCGTGACCAGCATGCAGAAGTCCTCCGCCGACCCGGTGACGCGCTGCGTGGCGTCGGCGGGACCCCACGACCACGTCGACCCGTCGGGGGCGCGCAGTTCGACCAGGAACGGGTCGGCCGGCGGAGTGAGTCCGTGCACGGTGAACGCGAAGTCGCGGGTGCGGACCCCGATGTGTGCGATCGAGCGCAACCGCGCGGTGGGCACCCGGCTCACCCCGAGCGCGTCGGCGACGTCGAGGCCGTGCGCCCAGGTCTCCATGAGCCGCGCCGTCGCCATCGAGGCCGCGCTCATGGGCGGTCCGAACCAGGGCAGCTTGCGACCGTCGGTGACGCGGGGCAGCTCTTCATGTAGCCGGGTGCGGGTGGCGCGCCACTGTGCCAGCAGCTCGGCGGCCGGCAGCGCGGCCAGTTCCTCGGCGCCCTCGTCGACGAAACCGGTGGGGTTCTTGGCGGCCTCGGTCAGCAGATCGGCGAAACCCGCCTCGTCGGTGACGGAGACAACCGCCACCCGGTCCGTCCACAGCAGGTGTGCGATCTGGTGGGCGATGGTCCAACCCGGGGCGGGGGTCGGGGTGCGCCAGCCCTCATCGGTCAGCCCGGCGACGATTGCGTCGAGATCGTCGCTCTCGGCCCGAAGGTCGGCGACCACCGCGTCGGCTCCAGCCATGGTTCGACCCTAGACCGGTGCGCCCGACGCCCTGCCGCGCCTGCCGATCGCCGCGTGCGCGGCAAGCCCGACGAGGTAGGCGACGACCCCGGCCAGCGCCAGGCCGGGTGAGTCCCCGTCATCGGGAATGAAGTTGGCGGACGCTGCGATCGCGCCGATGAACGCCACCCAGAACAACGAGTCCTGCACCGTGAACACGTGACCGCGCAACGCGTCGTCGACGTCGATCTGCATGGCCGTGTCGGCGCACAACTTGACCACCTGGCCCAGGGCGCCGAGCAGGAAGCCGCACCCAATCATCAACGGCAGATACAGCCCAGAGCCGACGAGTTGGATCACCGCGGCCACGGCCAGCGCTCCGTTGACGGTCGCGTAGCGGCCCCACCGCCGAACCGCGCTCGGCGTCACCAGCGTGGCGAGGAACGAGCCGAGACCGGCCGCCCCGACGAACAGCACGACGGTGCCGAGGCCCGCGACGTCGTGGCTGCCGCTGTGCCGGACCAGGATCAGCACCAGCAACGTGTTGATGCCGAACACCACCCGGTGCGAGGCCAGCCCGGTCAGCGTGGCCGCGACTGTCGGCACGGAGGCGACGGTGCGCAGTCCGTAGCCCCAACCCGTCGCCACCACGTAGGCGACCGAGCCGTGCACCGCACGCAGCGTGTGGTCGGGGCCGAGCACGTGCGGCTTGAACCGGATGGAGAACACCAGCGCGAGTGCCACCGGTATCGCAGCCAGGTAGATGATCACCGACCCCCCGGTGTCACCCGAGCCGAACAGCCACCGCGGAAGCAGCATGAAGTAGGCACCGAGGAACGCCGCGACCGCGCCGCACGCGGTGGCCACCGAGTTCATCGTGACGACCTGATCGCGGGGCACCACGTGCGGCAGCGCGGCGGACAGCCCCGAGGACACGAACCGGGTGAACCCATTGACGATCAGCGCGCCGCACAGGATCGGCAGGTCGCCCGCGCCCACCGTCAACAGCGTGGCCACCACGAGCATGAGCATGAGTCGTGCCACGTTGGCGCCGACCAGCACCAGGCGGCGGTCCCACCGGTCCAGCAGCGCGCCTGCGAACGGGCCGAGAATCGAATAGGGCAGGAACAGCACCGCGAACGCGCCCGCGATGGCCCACGGTCCGACGGCGCGCTCGGGGTTGAACAGCAGCGCGCCGGCCAGGGCAGCCTGAAACAGGCCGTCGCCGAACTGGCTGACCGCGCGCAGTTCGAGAAGGCGCCGGAACTCGGTCATGCCGCGCAGCGACCGCAGTACGGCTAGGTGTCCTCGAGCGTCAGCCACTTCATTCCCGAACTTGTTCGACTCGACGGTCGTCGACCCTTCCCACAGTACAAATATCTCGACGGGCCGCGCCTGTTCGCCACCGCGGCCAGGCCCGAGTGCGATGATGGAGGGGTGGCGCAGTCAGACGAGCCGGAGGACTTCCTTGCCCCCGCAGCGCATCGGGTCCGCGCGGGAACGCTGCTACTCGCCAACACCGATCTGCTGGAACCCACCTTCCGCCGCAGCGTGATCTATGTCGTTGAGCACAATGACGGCGGCACGCTGGGCGTGGTGTTGAACCGGCCCAGCGAGACGGCCGTCCACAACGTGCTGCCGCAGTGGGCCGACCTGGCGATCAAACCCAAGACCATGTTCGTCGGCGGTCCGGTCAAGCGGGATGCCGCGCTGTGCCTGGCGACGATGCGCGCGGGTATCGACCCCTCCGAGGTGCCGGGGTTGCGGCACGTGCAGGGTCGGATCGCGATGGTCGATCTGGATGCCGAACCCGAGTCGATCGCCGCCGTCGTGGAGGGTGTGCGGATCTACGCGGGCTACTCGGGCTGGACAATCGGCCAGCTCGAGGGCGAGATCGAGCGGGACGACTGGATCGTGTTGTCGGCGTTGCCCTCGGACGTGCTCGTCGAAGCGCGGGTGGATCTCTGGTCGCGGGTGCTGCGTCGTCAGCCGCTTCCGTTGTCGCTGTTGGCGACCCATCCGATCGACGTCAGCCGCAACTAGGCGGTTGACGCGTCAGCTGCAGGACAGCGTGCAGGACGCGCACGAGCCGGCGCAGCCGTCGGCGCCCGAGGTGACGCTGGCCATGGACTCCTGACGAGCCTCCTGGGGAGTCTCCTGAGGGGAGTCCTGACAGCACCGCTGGCTCGCCTCGTGGCGGGCCACCATCTTCGCGGCCTGGTAGCACCCGGCGGCGACGGTGCCGATGGCTCCGATGACGCACACGATCAACAGCAGCACGCCGGCACCGGCGGGCGCGGACAGCGCTGCGGCACCGCCCGCGGCCAACATCACCGAACCCGCCAACTGAGTCGGTGCGACCGAACGCAGGACGGCTCGGACGGGATCGCCAGGCCGGGGCCGCGCCAGCAGCCACACTCCGGTGGCGGCGACGACGGCGGCGGCGCACAGGCACAGCACCGCGGCGATCAGCATGCGAACGAGGATACGAGCCCGGGCATCCGCCCGACGTCTTGGGGCGGTGCGGACCGTACTGCGGGTGCCTCTAGCTGGGCAGGCCGGGCAGCAGGGGCGCCGGAGCGGCCGCGGGTGCGCCGGGGGCCGGCGGCGGGGCGGGCTGCGCGGCGTCCGGTGAGGTCACCCGGAAGCCGTTGACGATCGCATCGGTCGCGTCACCCGCGGCCACCGACACCTGCGCACTGGTGGTCACCGACAGGGTCACCAGGTAGCGATCCGGACCGGACTGCGCGATGACATGCCTGCGCGATGTGTTGAGGGTGAGGTTGTTCTGGCGGTAGGTGCCCTCGATGATCGACGACGGCATGCCGCCGAAGTCCGCGAGCGACCCGTCGGTGCTGCGCCAGGCCGGCAGCTGCTGGCTCTCGATGAAGCCGTGGCTGATGGCCTCCTTCGGGTCGAAGTCGCCGACGAGCTTGTAGACCACCAGGGCCGCATTGGAGGTGTAGAGGCCGTCGCCGCCGACGCGGTCGGCGAGCACCGCGAACGCGTCGGGGACATTGGGATCGGGCACATGAGCCCAGCCCTGCGGCATCGGAAGCACGATGTTCAGCGCCTTGAACCCGTTGCTGACCTGCGGCTCGAGCGTGACGTTGTGTTCCTTGAAGAAGTCACTGAGCGTGCCGGAGGCCGCCGGGAGAATGGTCGGCGCAACCGCGACGGGGACCGCCGGGGCGGCCGCGTTGAGGCCCGCGGCGGGCACGGCGCCGGGCGCCTGTGCCGCTGCCGCAACCGGTGCGATGTCCGGCGTGACCGGTGCGACGGGTGCCGCGGGGGCGCCGGCCTGCACCGTGATCGTCTGCGTCACGGTGGCGGGCGCAGGCTGCGGGGGAAGCGGCAGGGTCGGCTCGGCGGACGCAGTGGTACCCGCGAATCCGACGACGCCTGCGACACCCGCGGCGACGCCTCCTGTGACAAGCCCCCAACGGCGGGCATTCGCGAACATCTGACGGCGTTCCTTCCACGTGGTGAACGGGTGACGAGACCCCGGTCATGCTGGTCAGGGGCCGACTGTAACCACGGGTCGTGGTGCGCCACCAGGCCAGGAACGGACCTGCAACCGTCCGCTGACCGGTCTGCAATGGAACCGATACCTAGGCGTCCGCCGGCCGCGCCGTCGGTGGGAGTGCACTGGCCGACCGGTGGTGACGGCGGCCACATGGCGCGGCGGGATTGTTCATCAGGGCGTTGACTACCCTGTTCACGTGACAGACCGGCCCGACCACGTCGACAACAACGACACGTCCGACACCCCCAGGCACCGCTACACCGCGGACCTGGCGGCGACGATCGAGCACACGTGGCAGCAGGCGTGGGCTGATCGGGGCACCTTCAACGTGCCCAACCCGGTCGGGTCACTGGCGCCGACGGACGGTACGCCGGTGCCCACGGACAAGATGTTCGTCCAGGACATGTTCCCGTACCCGTCGGGTGAGGGTCTGCACGTCGGACACCCGCTCGGATACATCGCGACCGACGTCTACGCGCGCTACTTCCGGATGACCGGGCGCAACGTCTTGCACGCGCTGGGCTTCGACGCGTTCGGTCTGCCCGCCGAGCAGTACGCGGTCCAGACGGGCACACATCCGCGGACCCGCACCGAGGCCAATATCGTCAACTTCCGTCGGCAGCTGGGCCGGCTGGGCCTCGGACACGACGCGCGCCGCAGCTTCGCCACCACCGACGTCGACTTCTACAAGTGGACGCAGTGGATCTTCCTGCAGATCTTCAACGCCTGGTTCGACACCACGGCCGACAAGGCCAGGCCGATCGCCGATCTCATCGCCGAATTCGACTCCGGGGCACGCCAACTCGACGACGGCCGGCAGTGGTCGGAGCTGTCCGAGGGTGAGCGCCGCGACGTCATCGACTCCTACCGGCTGGTCTACCGCGCCGACTCGATGGTGAACTGGTGCCCGGGACTGGGCACGGTGCTCGCCAACGAGGAGGTCACCTCCGACGGCCGCAGCGACCGGGGCAACTTCCCGGTGTTCCGTAAGCGCCTGCGGCAGTGGATGATGCGCATCACCGCCTACAACGACCGGCTGATCGACGATCTCGACGTGCTGGACTGGCCCGACAAGGTCAAGGCCATGCAGCGCAACTGGATCGGACGCTCGACCGGTGCGCAGGTGCGGTTCACCACCGACGTCGGCGATATCGAGGTGTTCACCACCCGACCCGACACCCTGTTCGGCGCCACCTACATGGTGCTGGCACCGGAGCATCCCCTCGTCGATGCGTTGACGGCCCCGGCGTGGCCCGCCGACACCGACACCCGGTGGACCTACGGCGCCGCGAGCCCCGCCGAGGCGATCGCGACCTACCGGACCGACATCGCCGCGAAGTCCGATCTGGAGCGCCAGGAGAACAAGTCCAAGACCGGTGTGTTCACCGGCTCCTACGCCATCAATCCCGTGAACGGCCAACGCATTCCGGTGTTCATCGCCGACTACGTGCTGATCGGCTACGGCACCGGCGCGATCATGGCGGTGCCCAGCGGCGACCAGCGCGACTGGGACTTCGCGACGCAGTTCGGCCTGCCGATCATCGAGGTGGTCTCGGGCGGAGACGTCTCCGTGGCGGCCTACAACGGTGACGGTGAACTGGTCAACTCCGACTACCTCAACGGGCTGAGCGTCACCTCGGCCAAGGAGGCGGTCATCGCGCGGCTGGTCGCCGACGGCCACGGGCAGGCGCGTGTCGAGTACAAGCTGCGGGACTGGCTGTTCGCCCGGCAGCGCTACTGGGGCGAGCCCTTCCCGATCGTCTACGACTCCGACGGCCGCGCCCACCCGCTGCCGGATTCGGTTCTGCCCGTGGAACTCCCGGATGTCCCGGACTACGCGCCGGTGCACTTCGACCCCGACGACGCCGACAGCGAGCCCTCCCCGCCGCTGGGCAAGGCCACCGAGTGGGTGCACGTCGAACTCGATCTCGGCGACGGGCTGCAGGACTACACCCGCGACACCAACGTCATGCCGCAGTGGGCGGGCAGCTCCTGGTACGAGCTGCGCTACGCCGACCCGCACAACTCGGAGACGTTCTGCGCCAAGGAGAACGAGGCCTACTGGATGGGGCCCCGCCCCGCCGAGCACGGTGCGAACGACCCCGGGGGTGTCGACCTCTACGTCGGTGGCGTCGAGCACGCGGTGCTGCACCTGCTGTACTCGCGGTTCTGGCACAAGGTGCTCTTCGACCTGGGCCACGTCAGCTCCCGTGAGCCCTACCGCCGGCTGGTCAACCAGGGCTACATCCAGGCGTTCGCCTACACCGACGCGCGCGGATCGTATGTGCCCGCCGCCGAGGTCACCGAACGCGACGGCAAGTTCTACTGGCCCGGCCCCGACGGTGAGGTCGAGGTGAACCAGGAGTTCGGCAAGATCGGCAAGAGCCTGAAGAACTCGGTCTCACCCGACGAGATCTGCGATGAGTACGGCGCCGACACCCTGCGCGTGTACGAGATGTCGATGGGCCCGCTGGAGGCGTCGCGGCCGTGGGCCACCAAGGACGTCGTCGGCGCTTACCGCTTCCTGCAGCGGGTGTGGCGCGTCGTGGTCGACGAGGAGACCGGCGCCGATCGCGTCGCCGACCACGAGCAGATCAGCGACGAGACGATGCGACTGCTGCACAAGACCATCGCCGGCGTCGCGGAAGACTATGTGGCACTGCGTAACAACACCGCGGCCGCCAAACTCATCGAGTACACCAACCACCTGACCAAGGAGGGCGTGACCGCCCGTGCGGCCGTCGAACCGCTGGTGCTGATGGTCGCGCCGCTGGCGCCGCACCTGGCCGAGGAACTGTGGAAGCGGTTGGGCCACGACGCGTCGCTGGCGCACGGACCCTTCCCGCAGGCCGACCCGGCCTACCTGGTCGACGACACCGTCGAGTACCCGGTGCAGGTCAACGGCAAGGTGCGCAGCCGGATCACCGTGGCCGCCGCCGCCGACGCGGATGCCCTGGAGGCCGCCGCGCTGGCCGATGAGAAGGTCGTCGCGTTCCTGGACGGCGCCACGCCGAAGAAGATCATCGTGGTGGCCGGACGCCTCGTCAACATCGTCGCGTAGCCGTGATTTCGGCGCGTTCCGGAGCGCTCACCGCTCCTTTCCGCGCCGAAATCGCAGGGGCTAGTGCGGGCGGGGGCGCAGGATCACCTCGTGGACGTGACCGTCGGGCGGGGTGGCGACGGCCTGCGCGACGGCCGCGGCGACGGTGTCGGCTGACAGGAACTGCCCGGGGTCGTACTCACGACCCTCGTACGCGATGAGATCGCGCTGCATGTCGGTGTCGATCCGGCCCGGATGGATGGACGTGACGCGCAGAGCGGGTTCGTCGGCGCGCAACGAGTCGGCGAACGCCCGCAGCGCGAACTTGCTCGCCGAGTAGGACGCCAGCCCGGGTGAGGCGTTGATACCGGCCCCGGAGTTGATGAACACCACGTGACCGCCGGCATGGCGCAGCGCGGGCAGCAGTGCCAGCGTGAGCGCGACGGCGCCGATGACGTTGACCTCGAAGGTGTCCCGCCACTCGTCGACCGTGGACTCGCCGACCCGGCCGGGTAGCGACACCCCGGCGTTGTGGATCAGCACGTCGAGATCGGTCAGCACCTCGGCGGCGGGCTCGATCGACGCCGGATCGGCCAGGTCCAGCGGCCACGTCGGGGCCCCGAGCCGCTCGGCCACCGCATCGAGCCGGTCGGACGGGCGGCCCGCCAACAGCAGCGTGTGGGTGGGGGCAAGGGCGGTGGCGATGGCGGCTCCGAGGCCGCCGCCCGCGCCGGTGATCATCGCGGTGCGGGTCTGCTCTTCGCGCAAGCGCTCATCGGAACGGGTCTGCTCTTCGCGCGAGCGCTCATCGGAAGCCACGCCGCAACGTTACCGAGACCCATCCGTCCTGCGCCGTTCGCCTCGACGTCGCAGAATTGAACCAATGCCTCCCGATCCGACCTTCGCGCCCACGCAGTTGGCGGCCCGCGCCGCCTACCTCCTGCGTGGCAACGACCTCGGCGTGATGACCACCGCCGCACCCCTGCTGTACCCCCACATGTGGAGCTGGGACGCGGCGTTTGTGGCCATCGGGCTGGCCCCGCTGAGCGTCGAACGCGCCGTCGTGGAGCTCGACACCCTGCTGTCGGCGCAGTGGCGCAACGGGATGATCCCGCACATCGTCTTCGCCAACGGCGTCGACGGGTACTTCCCCGGCCCGGCCCGCTGGGCGTGCTCGGCGCTGGCGGCTGACGCCCCGCGCAACCGGCACACCTCAGGCATCACCCAGCCGCCGGTGCATGCGATCGCGGTGCAGCGCATCCTCGATCAGGCGCGTACCAGGGGCCGCTCCACCCGCGCTGTCGCCGAGGCGTTCCTGGATCGCCGCTGGCCCGATCTCGTGCGGTGGCACCGCTGGCTGGCCGAGGCACGCGACCCCCACTCGCGCGGCCGGGTCACGCTGTACCACGGCTGGGAGTCGGGCATGGACAACTCGCCGCGCTGGGACAGCGCCTACGCCAACGTGATTCCCGGCAATGTGCCCGAGTATCAGCGCGAGGACAACAAGGTCAACACCGACGCCAGCCAGCGCCCGTCGGATCACGAGTACGACCGCTACCTGTGGCTGGTCGAGGAGATGAAGTCGGCGCGCTACGACGACGATCTGCTGCCCAAGGTGATGAGCTTCGCGGTCGAGGACGTGTTCGTCTCGGCGGTGCTCTCGGTGGCCTGCACTGTGCTCGCCGAGATCGGCGAGGACTACAAGCGCCCGCTCGCCGACGTCCGCGACCTGTACGCGTGGGCCGAGCGGTTCCGGGGCGGTGTCGTCGAGGCGGCCGACCAAAGGACCGGGGCGGCAAGGGATTACGACACCCGCGCGGAGCGCTGGATCGCGACCGAGACCGTCGCGCAGTTTGCGCCGCTGCTCTGCGGTGGATTGCCTCACGACCGGGAGCGCGCGCTGCTGAAGCTGCTCGAGGGCCCGCGGTTCTGCGGACATCCCGACCTCAAGTACGCGTGCATCCCGTCGACGTCACCGGTGTCGAGGGACTTCCGGTCGCGTGAGTACTGGCGCGGCCCGGTCTGGCCGGTGATGTCGTGGCTGTTCTCCTGGTGCTTCGCACGTCGCGGATGGGCCGAGCGCGCGGCGATGCTGCGTCGCGAGGGATTGCGGCAGGCCAGCGATGGCAGTTTCGCGGAGTACTACGAGCCGTTCACGGGCGAGCCGTTGGGCAGCATGCAGCAGTCGTGGACCGCCGCGGCGGTCCTGGACTGGCTTGGGTGACGTCGACGCGGTGCGATCAGCCCTCGGTCTGTTCGGCCAGCCGTGTCAGCGGGGCCAGCGCCTGGGCGAGGGTGGTGCGTTCCTCGACGGTGAGTTTGCTCAGCATGGCCGCCAGCGCGGCACGACGCACCGCCAGAGCCTCGCGGTGCTGAACCAGTCCGCGGGGGGTGACGTCGACGAGAACGGCACGTAAATCGGAGGGGTCGCGGGAGCGCTTCACCAGCCCGAGTTTCTCGAGTCGGCGGATCGCCACGGTGGTGGTGGGCGTGCGGACGCGCTCATGGGCGGCGAGCTCGGTCATGCGGATCGGACCGAGGTCGAGAAGCGTCAGCAGGATCGACAATTGCGCCAGCGTCAGGTCGGCACCGGCCTCTGCGCCGGGGGGCTTCGTCTCGCCAGTTCGGCGGAGCACGGAGAACAGCTTGGAGAGCACTTGTTGCAGCTCCCCAGCCAGCTCAGTGACCTGCGGCTCCGTATCCACCATAGTTTGGCAGTCTAACCTGTCGCCTCTTGTCAGCAGCCGTTTAGAGCACCTGAGACAGGAACTGGCGCAGCCTGTCGGTCTCGGCGGACTCGAAGAGCTGCTCGGGTGGTCCGGACTCGACGACCCGCCCGTGATCCATGAAGACCACGGAGTCCGCGGTCGATCGGGCAAAGCCCATCTCGTGGGTCACGACCACCATCGTCATACCGTCGGAGGCGAGCTCGGCGATCAGCGCGAGGATGCCCTTCACCAGCTCGGGGTCGAGTGCGGAGGTGGCCTCGTCGAAGAACATCAACTGCGGTGCCATGGCCAGCGCCCTGGCGATCGCCACCCGTTGCTGTTGCCCACCCGAGAGCGTGCCGGGCCGCACCTGCGCCTTGTGCTTTAACCCGACGCGCTCGAGTTGCGCCATACCCAGTTCCGTCGCCTCGTCGACCCCGAGGTTCTTCAACTTGCGCGGTGCCAGCGTCACGTTGTCGAGCACGCTGCGATGCGGGAACAGGTTGAACTGCTGGAACACCATGCCGATCCGTTGTCGCAGCTTGTCGGGATTGTCCTTCAGCACCGAGCGGCCGTCGAGCAGGATGTCGCCGCGGTCGGGTTCGTGCAGCCGGTTCAGGGTGCGCAGTAGCGTCGACTTGCCCGATCCCGACGGCCCGATGACCGCCGTGGTGGTGCCGGCGGGGACGTCGATGTCGACGCCGCGGAGCACCGTGTTCACGCCGAAGGACAGATGAATGTCCTTGCCCGCCAATGAGACCGGTTCGAAGCCCTTCCCGGGGCCGCCTGTCGTACTCACACCATCTCCTGTGTTGTCGCGGGGTTGGCGGGGTCGAGCGGATCGTCGGGCTCGGTCTGCGCGCGTCCACGTCGCAGGCGCGCATCGATGTAGTTGACGAGGTGGGTCAGCGGGATGGTCAGCGCGAGATAGAACAACCCGGCGGCCACCAGCGGGGACAGATTGCCGGTCTGCGCGTTGAGATCCCGGCCCACCTGGAACAGCTCACGCTGACTGGCGATCAGGCCGAGGAAGTAGACCAGCGAGGACGCCTTGAGCAGCGAGATGAACTGATTCACCAGCGCGGGTAACACGCGCCGGATGCCCTGGGGCACCACCACCAGACGCATCGAGGAGCCGTAGCTGAAACCCAGTGCGCGCGAGGCCTCCAGCTGGCCGGCCTCCACGCTCTGGATGCCGGATCGAAAGATCTCACCGACGTAGGCGCCAGCCATCAGGCCCAACGCGGCGATGCCAAGCGGGTAGGGGTTGTTGCCGGTCAGTCCGCCCACGATGGGCCCGACGCCCAGCCCGATCAGCAGGATGATGACGACCTCGGGTAGCCCGCGGAAGATGTCGGTGTACACCCGGGCCGGCCAGCGCAGCCAGCGTGAGCGGGAGATACCCGCGATCGCCAGCGCCATGCCGAGGACCAGGCCGATGATGCTGGCCGCGAACGTCAGTATCAAGGTGTTGGGCAGGCCGGTCTTGAACAGGTCGGGGATGGCCTGCCGGTAGAGGTCCCAGTTGAGGAAGGTCTCCTTCAGTTGGGACAGTGTGGATTTCGGCCCGACGGGCGAGTCGGGTGAGGTGGACTGCGCCGCGCGCTCGGCGATCGCCGCGAAGTCGGGAAGCTGGGGAGGCGGAGCCGCCTTCGACCCGGGTTTCCATCCCGGCGGCAGCGCCCGGGGCACCCAGTCGGAGTACAGCCGTGCCCAGGTGCCGTCGGCGATCACCGCGTCGAGGCCCGAGTTGAGCGCGTTGATGAGCGGCTGGTTGGTCTTGTCGACCGCGTAGGCGACGAAGTTGTCCAGGCTGAAGGTGTTCTCGACGATCTGGGCGGGATCACCGGGTTGCACCGTGCCCTGCGCCTGCTGCGAGGGCGCCACCCAGGCGTCGATCTGTCGGGTCTTGAGGCTGCCGTAGACGGTGTTGTAGTCGGGGAACTTGACCGGGTCCAGGCCAAGCGTGTCGACGACGTAGGCCTCCTGCACGGTGCCCTGCACAACGCCGATCCGCTGACCCGGCGCCAACTGGGTGAAGCTGGTGATCGGTGAGCCCGTCGGCACCACCAGGGAGAAGTAGCCGAAGTCGTAGCCGTTGGTGAAGCCGACGGTCTTGCGCCGCGCATCGGTGGTGGTGATCGATGACGAGCCGACGTCGAAGCGGCGCGACGCGACCTGGGCCAGCAGACCGGAGAAGTCGGTCCCGACGAAGTTCACCCGCAGGCCGAGTTTGTCGGCGATGGCCCGCAGCAGCTCATTATCGAAACCCGTGAACTGGCCCGCGGAGTTGATGCAGATGCTCGGCGGGGCGTCCGAGAGCGTGCCGACGGTGAGCACCCCGGGGGTGCCCAGACCCAGCGCCGCGACGTCGACGGTATCGAGGGGTTCCACGGTGGGCGTGGTGTATCGATCGGACTCGGGTCCCCTGGCGGCCGCGGCCAGGTTAGTCGGCAGCGCGCTCGCGCTCTGCTCACCCGGAGGCGCGCACTGGTCGTCGTTGGCCAGCGCGGTCGGCGCAAGGCCGAGGCCGCAGATGATCGCCAACACCAGTGCCAGCACGGTCGCCCGGAGAACCCCGTCGCGTGTCATCGTGAAAACGTAACGAACGCGGTCCCCGGAATTAGCCCCTTCCCCTCATTCAGAACGCAATGGATGGGTTTGGTGTCTCTGTGATGGCGGGAGCACGCCGCGCCGGATCAGCTCGGACACCATGATCCGGCCCATCAGCAGGGACCGCTCCTCGCATGTGGTGCGGGCCTGATCAGCGTCCCGACCCGTGATGGCGGTGAACTCGGTCTCGTAGAACGGCAGCAGCTCGTCATGGCTGTCGGTGTAGACCTTCCAGAAGGTCTGCGGCATCAGTGTCGCGGCGGAGTGGATGGCCGCCAGCAGTCGGGGGCCTGCGTAGGTGTCGTTGACGATGCGGCGGAACTTCGCCGCGGACTGCTGGAAACCCTTGGACTCCACGCGATTGCGCAGATTCTCCAGCACCTTGCCGAGCCGCTCCGCCAGCTCGTCGGTGGGGTCGGCGGCTGCGCGGGCCGAGGCGACGCCGTTGAGCACACCGTCGATCTCGTAGTGCTCCAGCACGGCCCGGTGGTCGAAGCGCTCGATGTATGCGCCGCGGTGGTAGCGGGTCGAGAGGATGCCGTCGTGCTCGAGTTGGATGACGGCCTCCTGCACCGGCACGCGGCTCAGGCCCAGCTCCTCGGCGATCTCGTTGCGATCGAGGCGGTCCCCAGAGCGGAGTTTTCCAGTCAGAACCAGGTTGACGATGTGACCGACAACCTGATCCTTCTCCTTGACCCCGTACTTCTTGGGCATAGCTCTTTGGAGTGTCTCACGGGGTTGGCGGGCCGGCGAGGCGCCCGATGCCGGATCCCGCAATCCGATCAAACGAGACTATCGTTCTCGTTACGCTGCCGAGCATGACCACTGCGGCGGTGCACCACACCTACTACGACGACGCACCGATGGGGCCCGACCGGTCCGCGGCCATGGACTACCTGCGCCGTCCCGGGGAGGTCTACCGGGCCGGTGACGTCTACTACATCACCAGCCGCGAAGGGGTGCGCTACGCGCAGACGCACCCCGAGATCTTCTCGTCGGAGAAGGCGTTCGACGGGTTGAGCGCGATGATCCAATTGATCCCGCTCGCCGTCGATCCGCCCGATCACGCGCGCTACCGCAAGGTCCTCGACCCGTTCTTCGGTCCCAAGCGGATGCGCGAACTCGAGGACGGCCTGCGCGCGCAGGTGCGGGCCCATATCGACGCGTTCGCCCCGACGGGTCAATGCGAGGTCATGGCTGATCTGGCCCGCAAGTTCCCGACGCAGGCGATCCTGACGTTGCTGGGCCTTCCGCACGACGATCTGCCGCAGTGCCTGGACTGGATCGACGGCCTCTTTCACTCGGGGACGGTGGAGCAGGCGAACGGCGAGGCCAGTGCGCGCCAGATGGAGTGCTCGATGGCGTTGTTCGGCTACCTGCAGGACAAGATCGCGCACAAGCGCGCACATCCCGGTGACGACCTCATCAGTGGCGTCCTGGCGATCACCGGCGACGATGCCTGGACCGACGAGCAGATGCTCGGCATGTGCTTTGTGCTGGTACTCGCCGGCCTCGACACCGTGACCGCCGCTATCGGATTCTGTCTGCTGCGGCTTGCCGAGGACCCCGCGCTGCGACGCACGCTCATCGCCGACCCGGCGCGCCTACCGTTCTTCATCGAGGAGGTACTGCGGCTGGACGGTCCGGCGCAGATGGTGCCGCGAGCGACGACCCAGGACGTCGAGGTGGCGGGGACGCTGATCCCGGCCGGGACGCAGGTAGTGCTGGTGCTTGGCACCGCGAACCGTGAGGGCTTGCGGTCGACCAACGTCGACGTCATTGACCTCGATGAGCGCATCACCCACCTGGCGTTTGGCGGAGGGATCCACCGGTGCCTGGGGGTTCACCTCGCCCGCGCCGAGCTTCGACTGATGCTCGAGGAGTTCCACGCCCGCATCCCGGACTACCGGTTGGCGGACACCCCGAAGCTGTCGTGGCCCGCCGCGGTGGTGTCCCTGGAGACGCTGTCCCTGACGTTCCCGCCGAGCTAGACCCGGGGGGCCTAGCCGCCGGCGCGCTCGTCGCGCCACCGGCACAGTGCCTCGGCCGCCGTCAGGTCGTAGTCGGGGCCGTTGACGCCGACCGTCAGCAGGCTGACGCCGAGGTCCACGAGTCCCTGGGCGTTGGCGAGCAGCGCGTCGAGCGCCTCGCCGCGCAGGACGCCGCTGTTGTCCTCCACGCCGGCCGAGCGCTCGATGGTCGACGGGTCGCGGCCGATGTCGGCGCAGTGCGCGTCGAGCACCGCGGCCTTGGCCGGGTAGGTCTCGGCGGTAGTGAATCCGTGCCACATGTGGGCGTACTGGGCGACCATCTTCAGGGTCTTCTTCTCGCCCTGCCCGCCGATCAGGATCGGGATGTCGCGCACCGGTGCGGGATTGAGCTTGGCCAGCCGGGACGTGATGCGCGGCATGGCGGCGGAGAGGTCGTCGAGGCGACTGCCGACCGTGCCGAAGTCGTAGCCGTACTCGTCGTAGTCCTTGTCCTTCCAGCCCGATCCGATGCCGAGGATCAGCCTGCCGTCGGAGATGTTGTCAACGGTGCGCGCCATATCGGCCAGCAGTTCAGGGTTGCGGTAGGAGTTGCAGGTCACCAGCGCGCCGATCTCGATGCGCGAGGTCTGCTCGGCCCACGCGCCGAGCATGGTCCAGCACTCGTAGTGTGCGCCGTCGGGATCGCCATACAGCGGAAAGAAGTGGTCCCAGTTGAAGGCGATGTCGACGCCCATGTCCTCACACCGTCGGACGGCGTCTCGGATGTGGCCGTAGTTCGGGGAGTGCTGGGGTTGCAGCTGGACGCCGATGCGAATGGGGAGGCTCATACCCCGATGTTGCCACCGTCGCGCCACACCGCGACAACGGACGGCCGGGCCGTTCCGTTGTTCCCCTCGGGCCAGCGCGACAGGGGATTGTCGATGCTGTTGTCGTCGTTCTCGCCGGGGTGCTGCACGCACACCGTGACGAGATCGTCGGTGATGACGGGCCCGCACGTCTCCGCGCCGAGCGGAACGGTGAGGAACTGCCTGGTCTCACCACGATTGGGGCCCTCGAGCGCGACGGCGAAGAGCCCGTCATTGGAGTCCAGCGCGTTGCCGTCGGTCGAGATCCACAGGTTGCCGTGGCTGTCGAACGCCAGGTTGTCGGGGCAGGAGATGGGGCTGACCTTGGTCTTGTCGAACCCGCCGTAGTAGGTGTCCGCGGCGGCGGGATCACCGCAGACCAGCAGGAGATCCCAGGTGAAGGTGGTGCCGCCGTGATCGTCGGTGATCTCGAGGACCTGCCCACTCTTGTTGTCGTTGCGAGGATTAGCCGCATCGGGGGCGGCCTCACCGGGGACGCCGCGCTCGTCGTTGTTGGTCAGCGCGACGTACACCTTGCCGGTCTTGGGGTTGGCCTCGAAGTCCTCGGGCCGGTCCATCTTGGTGGCACCGGCCTTGTCGGCGGCGAAGCGGGTGAACACCGCGGCCTCCTGCGCGGTGACGCCGGGGATCAGTGACTCGCCCCGGCCGTCGGGACCCGTGCGCAGCAGCGGAATCCACGTGCCCGCACCGGCGAACGAGCCACTCGCCGGCAGCGTGCCCGAGCCGTCGATCTCGCCGGCGGGGATGTCGCTGGACAGCTTCGCGACGTACAGCGTGCCCTCGTCGAGGATCGTCATGTTGTGCGCCATCGACGCGGCATCTGGAATTCCCCCCGTCGCTCCGCTCGCCCCGGCGCCGCGCATCACCTTCTTGCTCGACACGAACTTGTACATGTAGTCGAAGCGCTCGTCGTCGCCGGTGTAGGCGACGACGGTGCCGTCGTCGGTGACGTGGATGGTGGCGCCCTCGTGCTTGAACCGGCCCAGCGCACTGTGTTTCACGGGTGCGGATGCGGGGTCCCACGGGTTGACCTCGACGATGTAGCCGAACCGATTGACCTCGTTGGGTGTGGCGGTCAGGTCGAAGCGGGGGTCGAAGCTCTCCCATAGCAGCTCGGACGGTGCGGGTTTGACGCCGTAGCGCTTGAACTGGTCACTGACGACCGGGCTGGGTGCGGGTGTGCCCTCGGTGGCGCCGAAGTAGGTGTGGAAGTTCTCCTCACCGGAAAGCACTGTGCCCCAGGGGGTTACGCCGCCCGCGCAGTTGGCGAACGTGCCGGCGACGGTGCGACCGGTCGGGTCGGCTGCGGTCTTGACGAAGTCGGTGCCCGCGGCGGGACCGGTCAGCGTCATCGGGGTGTCGGCGGTGATGCGGCGGTTGTAGCGGCCCATCACCGGCCGCAGCCCGTCCGGTGTGCGCTCGACCTCGACCACCGACAGACCGATCGCGGCGATCTCGATGTCGAACTGCGCGCGGGTGGGGGCGGCGGCGTCATAGCCGGTGAACATGAACTGCGGGGTGACGTACTCGTGGTTGGTGACGAGCAGGAAGCGGTTGGTCGAGCCCTCGATGGGCAGCAGCCCGGCGAAGTCGTTGTTGAAGCCGAACTGGCCGCGTTGCGCGTTGGCCGTCTGGGCGTTGACGTCGAATGCGGGCGCACCGGGCAGCACCGGATCGCCCCAGCTGATGACGACGGCCTGGCGGTAGCCGTCGGGGATGACGACGACGTCCTCGCTGTTGGGCGTGATCGCGGTGAAGTTCATCCCCGGCGGGTTGGGCACCGGATCGGGTGACGAGGTGGGCGTGGCCTGCGGGGCGTCGGTCGAGCATGCGGCCAGCGCGGAGCCCGTCCCGACGGCCAGCACGGCCACCCCGGCGGCCTTGAGCGCTGAGCGGCGGGTCAGGGCCGCGACGATGTCGCCGAAGTACTCGTTGTCACTGGTGTTCGGTGCGGGGTGAAAGCAGGCCTGTCCGCACTTGTAGCGACAGGTGATGCGCTGCCGCGACGAGCGGCCCTCGTGGGTGACGAGCAGGTTCAACGGGACGAGTGCCATCGAGCAGGGTCCTTTCGCGGAATCGACGCAGGGCCGGGGCTGTGGCCGCGTCGCGCGAGAACCTACGGGCGCTGGGAGAGCAGTCGTCAACGAGAAGGTGAACGGAGTCTTACGCGGGCGAGGGTTCGGTGTCCGGGCGTTCCGGTGTCTCGGCGGGCACCAGGCGTTCCGGTGTCTCCACGGGGGAGAGGCGCTCCGGCGTCTCGGCGGGCGTCAACGGCTCCATGGGCTCGGCTGGGGTAGTCATGACGGTGGGCTACCCCAAATGCCGGTTGGCGAAAAGCCGGCGTCAGGCGCCCTGCACTTCGCGCAGGATCTCGACGAGCGCCTTCGGTTGGTCGCCCTGCACCGAGTGGCCGGCGTCGGCGACGATGTGGGTGCGCTGAAAACCGGGTGCGCCCTTGGCGAAGGACTCGGCGTCCTCGTCGTTGACGAAGTAGGAGTTGGCGCCGCGCACCAGCGTCGTCGGCATGGTGATCGATGGCACGTCGTCCCACAGGCCCTCGAACCCGTCGCCCTTGCGGATCGAGTCGTAGCGCCACGTCCAGGTGCCGTCGTCGAGCCGCTTGCTGTTGTGGAAGACGCCGCGGCGCAACGAGTTCCGGTCCCGGTGCGGTGCGGCGGCCACGGTCACGTCGAGCATGGCCGCGAAGCTGTCGAACGAGCGGTCGCCCTTCACCAGCGCGACCGCGCCAAGTTGAGCCTTGGTCATCTCCTCGTGCCGCTCGGGTGCCGACGGTGTCACGTCGACCAACACCAGCTCGGGTACGAGGGCGGGGTCGGTGGCGGCGATGCGCAGCGCGGTGAGTCCGCCGAGTGACATGCCCACCACGAGGCGCGGGTCCGGCGCCCATTCGCGCAGGATGGGGCGCAGCGTCTCGGCGTTGAGCTTGGGCCCGTAGTCGCCGTCCTCACGCCACGCCGAGCGGCCGTGGCCGGGCAGGTCGATCGCCAGGGCGGGCACTCCGAGCCCGAGGATCACGGTGTCCCAGGTGTGGGCGTTCTGCCCGCCGCCGTGCAGGAACACGATCTGCGGGGACTCCTCGCCCCACTTGAGCGCGCTGATGGGGCCGGACTCGATGCGTGTGACGTGGGGTAGCGGGCCCGTCGCGCCGATCTGTTCGGCGTTCTCGGGCAGCAGCCCGAACTCGTCGAGGGTCAGCAGTTCGTCATCTGAGATAACCGGGTTGACCACGAATGTGACTCTAACCACCCCCACAAACGCCGAAACTGCGGGGAGATCACGTTTCCGGTGGAATTCGCGATCTCCCCGCAGTCTCGGTGGAGAAGTGAGGCTTAGCCCTCGATGAAGTCCTCGAGCTGCGCGCGCGCGATGTCGTCGGGCAGCTGCTTCGGGGGGCTCTTCATGAGGTAGGCCGATGCGGCTTCGACGGGTCCGCCGATGCCACGGTCGAGGGCGATCTTCGCGGCGCGAACCGCGTCGATGATGACGCCTGCCGAGTTCGGCGAGTCCCAGACCTCGAGCTTGTACTCCAGGTTCAGCGGCACATCACCGAACGCACGACCCTCCAGCCGCACGTAGGCCCACTTGCGGTCGTCGAGCCAGCCGACGTGATCGGACGGGCCGATGTGGACGTCCTTGGCGTTGAATTCCTTGTGCAGGTTGGAGGTGACGGCCTGGGTCTTGGAGATCTTCTTGGACTCCAGGCGCGAGCGCTCCAGCATGTTGAGGAAGTCCATGTTGCCGCCGACGTTGAGCTGCATCGTGCGGTCGAGCTGCACGCCGCGGTCCTCGAACAGCTTGGCCATCACGCGGTGGGTGATGGTGGCACCGACCTGGCTCTTGATGTCGTCGCCGACGATCGGCACACCGGCGTCGGTGAACTTCTTGGCCCACACGGGGTCGCTGGCGATGAAGACAGGCAGCGCGTTGACGAAGGCCACGCCGGCGTCGATCGCGCACTGCGCGTAGAACTTGTCGGCCTCTTCCGAGCCGACGGGAAGGTAGGACACCATGACGTCGACGTTGGCGTCCTTGAGCGCCTTGACGACGTCGACCGCCTCGGTGTCAGAGACCTCGATGGTCTCGGCGTAGTACTTGCCGATGCCGTCGAGGGTGGGTCCGCGCTGCACCGTCACATTGGTGGGCGGCACGTCGGCGATCTTGATGGTGTTGTTCTCGGAGGCGAAGATCGCCTCGGACAGGTCGAAGCCGACCTTCTTGGCGTCCACGTCGAACGCGGCGACGAACTTCACGTCGCGGACGTGGTAGCGGCCGAGCTTGACGTGCATGAGGCCCGGAACAGTGCTGTTCTCGTCGGCGTCGTAGTAGTACTGCACACCCTGCACCAGGGAGGATGCACAGTTGCCGACGCCGACGATGGCGACCCGGACTTCGTTCGACGGGGTCTCGGACATGGGACTGTCTCCTTCTCCTGCTGGATATGGGGGTACGGGTAGTTAGGGCTGTTGCTCGGCGCGTCCCTGCGCTCCGCGTTCAGCCGCGATCAATTCGTTGAGCCACTTCACTTCACGTTCGCTCGACTCCAACCCCAGCTGGTGCAGCTGGCGTGTGTAGCGGTCGAGCGAGTTGCTGGCGCGCGCGATTGCCTCGCGCAGGCCCTCGCGACGTTCCTCCACCTGACGCCGGCGGCCCTCCAGGATTCGCATCCTGGCCTCGGCGGGGGTGCGGTTGAAGAACGCCAGGTGCACACCGAATCCGTCGTCGGTGTAGTTCTGAGGTCCGGTGTCGGCGACGAGTTCGGCGAACCGCTGCTTGCCGGCATCGGACAGTTGGTAGACGCGCCGCGCCCGCCGCACCTTGACCGCGCCCTCGGGTGCGGCATCCTCGACGATCAGGCCGTCGGCCTGCATGCGGCGCAGTGCTGGGTAGAGCGAACCGTAGGAGAACGCGCGAAACGCTCCCAGCAGGCCGGTCAGGCGTTTCCGCAGCTCGTAGCCGTGCATGGGCGATTCGAGCAGAAGTCCCAGAATGGCGAGTTCAAGCACCGAACCACCCCCTTTGCTCCGTCGCTACGACGATCCAACACGTCGGCCAATTGTATCGCGCCGATATATACGCCGCTACATCAGCTCGATGCAGCAGGGGACGCCGGAGGTGATTACGGGCTGGGGTAGTTGACGTTCTTGGTGGTGCCGTCGCCGTTCAGGACGATGTAACCGCTGTTCCCGAACTTCGGGCTCACATAGATGCTGATCTCGATACTTCCCGGCGGAGCGGTCATATCCTCGTTCGCCTCGATGTCGATGTAGATGGTCTCGACCTCGTCGGCCTTGATGCCCAGGGTCTCTGGGGCACCTCTGACCACGCCAACCAGCATGGGGATATCGAACTGCGCGAGATCGACGACGCGGTCATGGGAACTCATGCTGGTCTCGGACGGATCGCCCCAGCCGCCGCGGTAGGTGTAGCGAAGCGCGCGGCGCGGCTCGGTGGGGTCGGTGCGCTCCAGCGACGCGTAGTCGCTGTAGATCGTGAGCCCGTAGCCCGTGGTGTCGCCGAACTTCGACCGCATCTGCTCGATCAGCCCGGTCAGACCGCCCAGTGAGTGCAGCTGCCTGGGCGGCGTGAGGACCTTCGCGGGAATGCCGTCGGCCTTCGCGCCGGGGTCGCTGGTGAAGCTCAGCGGCGAGCTGGTATTGCCGTACAGACCCCAGCCGACCGCGATGCCGAGCACCACCAGCACGGCGGCGGCCGCGGCGCGCAGGCCCCAGCCGTTGCCCGCCGATGCGGGGCCGGCCGTGAAGCGCGACGGCTTCTTCAGGTCGGGCAGCTGAACCGGCGCATTGTCGTTCTGCAGGTCGCTGACCAGCGCCTGCAGATCACCCAGCGTCGGTGCGGTGGTCGCCGACGCGACCCTGCTGCGGTGCTCCTCCATCGACAGCTGGCCGTCGGCCAGCGCGCTGTCGAGGATCTGGCACGTGTCGTTGCGGTCGGAATCCTTCGCCCGCGTTCCTGTGCTCTGCCGGGTTGCCACGCAACGATGTTAGAAGTCGGGTGCCCATCACCGCTGACCACATGGCAAATGTCCGCGCGCCATGACGTGGTCGCGCCCCTACCGGATGTGTGCCGACGTACTCTGGTGAACGTGCGATTGCAGCGACAGGTGGTGGACTACGCGCTCCGGCGCCGGTCCCTGCTGGCTGAGGTGTATTCGGGGCGCACCGGCGTCTCGGAGGTCTGTGACGCCAATCCCTACTTGGTGCGTGCCGCGAAGTACCACGGCAGGCAGAGTTCGGTGACGTGTCCGATCTGCCGCAAGGAACAGCTCACGCTGGTGTCCTGGGTGTTCGGCGATCACCTCGGCGCCGTATCCGGGTCGGCTCGCAACACCGAGGAACTGGTGATGCTGGCCGCGCGGTTTGACGAGTTCGCGGTCCACGTCGTGGAGGTATGTCGTACGTGCAGTTGGAACCATCTAGTGAAGTCCTACGTGCTGGGCGCACCGCGCCCGCCGAAGGTCAAGGGCGCACGCGGCACTCGAACGGCGCGCTCCGGAGCGCGCACGGCCAGTGAATAGAGAAGGGCGCCACAACAGGTCAGCCGATGACGTCCCCAAGGGGGCCTCGGCTGAGGGTGCCGGCGCTCCTCCTCCGCGACGTCCTGACTCTCCGCAGCGTCACGCCGACCGCCCCACAGGTGCGCCCGGCTCCGGCTCGATGAGCCCGTCGGGACCGTCGATGCGGCCCAGTCCCACGGGACCAGCCGGACCGCCGCGTCGTCCGTCGCCGCCCGACGACCGCCGCACCATGGTGTTGCCGCCCGTGCCCGCAGGACCGGACCCGCGTCTGCGCGATCCGATCGACATCGTCAAGGCCGCGCTGGACGGCACACCGCCGCCCAAGCCGCCGCCACCGGGACCGCCGCCCGGCGGTGGCCCGGGTGGGCGCGGTGGACCGGGGGGCAAGCGCCCGGGTCCCCGCCCTCAGATCAACTGGAAGTGGGTCCGGCGCGGTCTCGTCGTGGCGACCGTGATGGCGGTTCTGCTGCCGATCGTGACGTTCGCGATGGCGTACATGATCGTCGAGGTGCCCAAGCCCGGCGATATCCGCACCGCGCAGGTGTCGACCATTCTGGCCAGCGACGGCAGCGAGATCGCGAAGATCGTTCCGCCGGAGGGCAACCGGGTCGATGTCGACATCGACCAGATACCGGTGCACGTCCGCGATGCCGCGATGGCCGCCGAGGACCGCGACTTCTACTCCAACCCGGGGTTCTCGTTCACCGGGTTCCTGCGCGCCTTCAAGAACAACATCTTCGGTGGCGACCTGCAGGGCGGCTCGACCATCACCCAGCAGTACGTGAAGAACGCGTTGGTCGGTGATGCGCGATCCGGCGTGGGTGGGCTGATCCGCAAGGCCAAGGAACTCGTCATCTCCACCAAGATGTCGAGTGAGTGGTCCAAGGACGCGGTGCTGCAGTCCTACCTCAACATCATCTACTTCGGCCGCGGCTCCTACGGCATCGCCGCCGCATCCAAGGCCTACTTCGACAAGCCCGTCGAACAGCTCACCGTCGCCGAGGGGGCGCTGCTCGCCGCGCTCATCCAGCGGCCGTCGACGCTGGATCCTGCCGTCGACCCCGAGGGTGCCGCCGAGCGGTGGAACTGGGTGCTCGACGGCATGGTCGAGATGGGCGCGTTGTCACCGGCCGACCGTGCCGCGCAGGTGTTCCCGGCCACGGTCCCACCGGATCAGGCCAGCCAGCAGAACCAGACCACCGGACCCAACGGGCTGATCGAGCGCCAGGTCACCAAGGAGCTGCTCGACCTCTTCGACATCGACGAGCAGACCCTGAACACCGAGGGCCTGCAGGTCACCACGACGATCAACCCCCAGGCGCAGAAGGCTGCCGAGGAGGCCGTCACCGACGCCCTCGACGGCCAGGAGCCCGACATGCGGTCGGCGGTCGTCTCGATCAACCCGAAGAACGGCGGTGTGGAGGCCTACTACGGCGGCTCGGACGCCAACGGCTTCGACTTCGCCCAGGCCGGGCTGCCGACTGGATCGTCGTTCAAGGTGTTCGCGCTCGTGGCGGCGCTGCAGCAGGGCATCGGGCTGGGCTATCAGATCGACAGCTCACCGGTCGAGGTGAACGGCATCAAGATCTCCAATGTCGAGGGCGGCAGCTGCGGCACCTGCTCCATCGCCGAGGCGTTGAAGCGATCGCTGAACACCAGCTACTACCGGTTGATGCTCAAACTCGAGAACGGCCCGCAGGACGTCGCCGACGCGGCACACGCGGCGGGTATCGCCGAGAGCTTCCCCGGTGTGGAGCACACCTTGAGCGAGGACGGCCAGGGCGGCCCGCCCAACAACGGCATCGTGTTGGGCCAGTACCAGTCCCGGGTCCTCGACATGGCCTCGGCCTACGCCACGCTCGCGAACTCCGGTGTCTACCATCGGCCGCACTTCGTGCAGAAGGTCGTCAACGCCAAGGGCGATGTGCTCTTCGATGCCGGCGAACAGGCCAGCGAGGGCGAGCAGCGCATCGACAAGGCGGTGGCCGACAACGTCACCGCCGCCATGGCGCCGATCGCGGGTTACTCCAACGGGCACAACCTCGCCGGCGGGCGCGTCTCCGCCGCCAAGACCGGCACCAACCAGCTCGGTGACACCGGCGCCAACCGCGACGCCTGGATGGTCGGCTACACGCCGTCGCTGTCGACCGCGGTCTGGGTGGGTACCACCGACGGGACCAAGCCGCTCGTGACGTCATACGGCAGCCCGGTGTACGGGTCGGGACTGCCGTCCGACATCTGGAAGGAGACCATGGACGGCGCGCTCGACGGCACCGACAAGGAGACCTTCCCGAAGCCCACCGAGATCGGCGGCTATGCGGGCCCACCGGCGCCCGTCGCCCCGCCGAGCGCGCCACCGCCGAACGTGCCGCCACCGCCACCGTCGGAGACCGTCATCCAGCCGACGCTGGAGATCGCCCCGGGCATCACGATCCCGTTCGGGCCGCCGACCACGGTGACCATGCCGCCACCGCCACCGCCTGGCGATCCGAATCTGCCCCCGGTGCCTGGTGATCCGGCCGCTGTCACCCCGACTGCGACAGCCCCCCCGCCGCCACCGTGACCGGCGCTGAGCCGGATCGGTCGACGGACTCGCCGGAGCCGCCGGCGGATACCGTATCGCCAGGCGGGACCGTATCGCCCGCTCCGCTGGCCGGGGCCGTATCGCCCGCTCCGCTGGCCGACGACCTGCGGAGCGCGGATGACCGCGATCTGCCCAGCCGCAACGACGTCACGGTCCGGGCACTGTCGGGACTTGTCGGAGGTCCGGTCGGCAAGCACGCGCTGATCGGCCGCACTCGCTTCCTCACTCCGCTGCGGGTGATGCTGGCACTCGCGGTGTTGTTCCTGGCGTTCGGCTACTCCACCAAGGCGGCGTGCCTGCAGTCGACGGACACCGGGACCGCGGACCAGCGGGTCGCGGTGTGGGAGAACCAACGCGCCTACTACGAGTTCTGCTACTCCGACACCGTGCCGCTCTACACCGCCGAACTGCTCAATCTTGGGAAGTTCCCGTACAAGTCGAGCTGGATCGAGAAGAACGCCGAGGGCCAGCAGCAGATTCAGTACGACGGCACGCCCGCCGTCAGGTACATGGAGTATCCGGTCCTCACCGGCATGTATCAGTACGTGTCGATGACGCTGGCCAAGACCTACACGGCGTTGACGAAGCTTGTGTCGGTGCCGATCGTCGCCGAGGTGGTGATGTTCTTCAACATCGCCGCGTTCGGTCTGGCGTTGGCGTGGATGGCGACAGTGTGGGCGACATCGCGGTTGGCGGGGCGCCGGGTCTGGGACGCCGCGGTGGTGGCGGCTTCGCCGCTGCTGATCTTCCAGATATTCACCAACTTCGACGCCCTGGCCGTCGCGGCCGCAGTGGGCGCGCTGCTGGCGTGGTCGCGGCGAAAACCGGTTCTCGCCGGGGCGCTCATCGGGATCGGCGTGGCGCTCAAGCTCTTTCCGCTACTGCTGTTGATCCCGCTGGTGATCCTGGGCGTGCGCACGGGGCGGGTCCGCGACGTCGGGAAGACGACCATCGCCGCGGTGCTGGCCTGGTTGGTGGTCAACCTGCCGATCATGGTGATGTTCCCGCGCGGCTGGTCTGAGTTCTTCCGGCTCAACACCCGTCGCGGCGACGACATGGACTCCATCTACAACGTGGTGAAGTCCTTCACCGGGTGGGGCGGGTTCGACCAGAACCTGGGCTTCTGGGAACCCCCCACCGTGCTCAATAGTGTGACCGCGGTGTTGTTCGCGGTGTGTTGCGCCGGGATCGCCTACATCGGTCTGACCGCCAGGCACCGTCCCCGTCTGGTGCAGCTGGCGTTCCTGGTTGTGGCGGCCTTCCTGCTGACCAACAAGGTGTGGAGCCCGCAGTTCTCGTTGTGGTTGGTGCCGTTGGCCGCGCTGGCGTTGCCGCATCGCCGAATCCTGTTGGGATGGATGACGATTGATGCGCTGGTGTGGATGCCGCGAATGCTGTATCTCTACGGCGAGCAGAACATGGGTCTGCCCCAGGAGTGGTTCACCACGACGGTGCTGCTGCGCGATATCGCCGTGGTCGGCCTCTGTGTGCTGGTGGTCCGGCAGATCTACCGGCCGGAGCAGGATCTGGTCCGCCTGCACGGTCGTGTGGACGACCAATCCGGTGGCGTGTTTGATCGCGCCCCCGACGCGTTCCCGTCCTGGTGGCCCGCTCGGCTGCGGCCCCGAAGCGAGCCGCAACCCGTCGTGTCGGCCGAGCGCGAGGCTGTTCTCACCACCTGACGGCGCCGTGAGCGACACATCTCCGATAGTGTCGAGATGGCCGGTCGCCGACCGGCTCCGATGGGCAGTCAGGAAGCCGGTGCGAAACCGGCGCGGTCCCGCCACTGTGACTGGGGAGCGAACCCCGCTGTCGACCACGGCCGTCAAGGCTGGAAGGTCGGGGTGAGCATCGATCCAGGAGTCAGGATACTGCTCCCGCCGGACCTCGTTCTGGGACGTGGACATCCCGGATGGAGCCGATGCAATGCCATGCCTGACCCAACGCCGACCGATGCGCCTGCTGGCGATCGCTGCCCTCGCCCTGCCGCTTCTGGCGGGGTGCGCACAGCGGGGTGACGCTGACGCCAGCGCCGCCGCCGCGCCGGGATTCCCCGTCTCGGTGGACAACTGCGGTGTCGAGGTGACGCGGCAGGCGGCACCGACGCGCGCCGTGGGCTACTACCAGCAGTCGGTGGAGCTCATGCTCGCGCTCGGTCTGCGCGACTCCATCGTCGCTACGGTGTACCCGGACAACCCGCCGCTACCGCAGTACGCCGAGGACTACCGCGCCATCCCGGAGCTGTCCAACAAGGACGCGTCGTTCGAGCAGATCCTGGAGCTGGCACCGGATTTCGTCTACGGCGGGTACAGCAGCACGTTCGACGAGTCGGCGGGAAGATCGCGGGCCTCCTTCGCCGATGCGGGCATCACCACTTACCTCAACCCGGAGTACTGCGCCACCGAACCGATCACCATGGACGACGTCTACGACGAGGTGCGCACCATCGCGACGCTGTTCGGCGTCCCGGGACGGGCCGACTCCCTGGTGTCGGACATGGCGGCCAGTGTCGCCGAGGCCACTACCCGCATCGAGGGCGTCGACCCGGTCTCGGTGTTCGTCTACGACAGCGGTGATGCCACCGCGTTCACGGCGGGCCGGCAGGGCATCGGCAATCAGATCATCGAATTGGCCGGTGGTGCGAACATTTTCGGCGACCTCAACGAGACGTTCGCCGACGTCTCCTGGGAGCAGGTGCTGCAACGGCAGCCCGAGGTCATCGTCATCTACGACTACTTCGGCACGCCAACGATCGAGGCCAAGAAGGAGTTCCTGCGCAGCCGGCCGGAACTCGCTGCGGTACCGGCGATCCGCGACGACCGGTTCGCCGTGCTGACGCTGCAGGACGCCGTGCTCGGGGTGCGGGCGCCGTACGCGGTGGGGCCACTGGCCGAGCAGTTGCATCCCGCCCGCTTCCGGTGACGTCCCGACGCCGCGTGCCCTATCCGCTGGTGCTACTGGCGCTGGGGGTGCTGCTCGCGGCGTGCATGATCGCGGGCCTGGCGATCGGGTCCATCTCGATCCCACCGATGGATGTCGCCCGAAACCTGCTGCACCAGTCGCTCCCCGGCATGTTCGATGCGAGCGGGGCGCCACACCATCAGATGATCATCACCCACGTGCGCGGTCCGCGAGTGGTCCTCGGCGCGGTGGTCGGTGCCGGGCTGGCGGTGATCGGGATGACGTTGCAGGCGTTGGTGCACAACCCGCTGGCCGATCCGTATCTGCTCGGGGTCTCCTCGGGCGCCTCGGTGGGCGCGGTGGCCGTGATCGTGACCGGTGGTGCGATTCTCGGTGCGGCCTCGATGCCCGTCGCGGCGTTCGTCGGCGCCGTCGGTGCGCTGGGCCTGGTGTACTTCCTGTCCCGCGCGGGCGGCCAGATCACCACGACACGTCTGGTGCTGGCCGGAGTCGCCGTCGCGTACGTGCTGTCGGCCGTGACAAGTCTGATGCTGCTGACCGCCAGAACTGGCGATCAGGCGCGTCAGGTACTGACCTGGATGCTGGGCGGTCTCGGTGGTGCGCAGTGGAATTCGCTGTGGCTGCCGCTGGCGGCGGTGCTGCTCGGACTGGTCTATCTGCTGGCACACGCGCGGACGCTGAACGTGCTGCTGGCCGGTGATGAGGCCGCGGTGACCATGGGTGTGGACGCCGACCGGTTCCGGGTGGTGACCTTCGTACTGGCATCGCTGATGACCGGCGTGCTGGTCGCGGTCAGCGGTCCGATCGGGTTCGTCGGGCTGATCCTGCCGCACGCGGTGCGCCTCCTGGTCGGCAGCGACCATCGCCGGGCACTGCCTGCGGCGGCGTTGGCGGGCGCGTCGTTCCTGGTCCTCGCCGACATCGCGGCGCGCACATTGGCGTCGCCGCAGGAGATTCCGGTGGGTGTGCTCACCGCGCTGTGCGGTGGACCGTTCTTCCTGTGGCTGATTCGGCGCGACGCCCGTCGTGGGGCGGTGCGGTCATGACCGGCGCCCGCCTGCACGCCGACAAGCTGTGCGTGGAGCTCGGTGGTCGCCGCATCCTGCACGAGGTGTCGGTGCGCGCCGAGCCCGGCCAGGTGATCGGCATCGTCGGGCCCAATGGATGCGGCAAGTCGACGCTGCTGCGCAGTCTGGTGCGGATCCTGCGCCCGACGAGCGGGTCGATTCACATCGACGGCGTCGACGTGCAGACGATTCCGGTGCGGCAGTCCGCGTGCACCGTGGCCGCCGTCCTGCAGGACGTCACCGGCGACTTCGACCTGCGGGCGCGCGACGTCGTCGCGATGGGACGCGCGCCCTACAAGCGAATGTTCCAGCGGGACGGCGTCGCCGACGAGCGGATCGTCGACGACGCGCTGCGGATGGTCGGGGTCGGCCACCTCGGTGATCGGCCCATCGCCTCGATGTCGGGTGGGGAACGGCAGCGGGTTCTGATCGCGCGTGCGCTCGCACAACAGCCCCGGCTGCTCGTCCTGGACGAGCCGACCAACCACCTCGATGTCCGCCACCAGTTCGACGTGCTGGCGCTGCCCGCCGCGCTGGGCATCACCGCGGTGGTCGCACTGCACGACCTCAACCTCGCCGCGCACTTCTGCGATGTGGTCCATGTGCTGGATGGAGGGCGCGAGGTGTGCTGCGGGCCTCCGGGCGAGGTGCTGACGACCGAGCTTCTGGCGCAGGTCTACCGGGTGGTGGCCAGCGTGCGGCCGCACCCTGACACCGGGCGGCCGCAGGTGAACTACGACCCGGGGGCCCGGGAGCGCGATTTCGCAGGTGGGGGGCTCGTCGGGTAACCTGGCCCAGTTGCCGACGCAGGCGACCCTCCTGTCGCGGAATGTCCGCGGCCGCACACGACCATAGGAGGTGATGGGTTCCTTATGCGTCCATACGAAATCATGGTCATCCTTGACCCCACTCTCGACGAGCGGACTGTAGCTCCGTCGTTGGAAACGTTCCTGAACGTCATCCGCAAGGATGGCGGCTCCGTCGACAAGGTCGACATCTGGGGACGTCGCCGGCTGGCGTACGAGATCGCCAAGCACGGTGAGGGCATCTATGCCGTCATCGACGTGAAGGCCGAACCGGCCACGGTGTCGGAGCTGGATCGCCAGCTCGGCTTGAACGAGTCCGTGCTGCGGACCAAGGTCATGCGGACCGACAAGCACTAGTCGCCAACAGCACGTGCTCGTCGTTGCAGTTCCGTAGGCTCGCCTGCGACCGCAGTCTTCGAGCACGCCGTCAGCGATGAGCGCTTGCGCGAAGAGCCGAACCCAGATCTCAGGAGGAAACCGTGGCTGGTGACACCATCATCACCGTCGTCGGAAACCTGACCGCCGACCCCGAATTGCGCTTCACCCCGTCGGGTGCAGCCGTCGCGAACTTCACCGTCGCGTCGACACCGCGCACATTCGATCGTCAGACCAACGAGTGGAAGGACGGCGAAGCGCTGTTCCTCCGGTGCAACATCTGGCGTGAGGCGGCCGAGAACGTCGCCGAGAGCCTGACCCGCGGAGCGCGGGTGGTTGTCACCGGTCGGCTCAAGCAGCGTTCGTTCGAGACCCGCGAAGGTGAGAAGCGCACCGTCGTGGAGCTCGAGGTCGACGAGATCGGGCCGTCACTTCGTTACGCAACCGCCAAGGTCAACAAGGCCAGTCGCGGCGGTGGCGGTGGCGGCGGTGGATTCGGCAGCGGTGGCGGCGGAGGAGGCGGTGGCTCACGCCCCGCCGAGCCGCCCAAGGACGACCCGTGGGGCAGCGCGCCCGCATCGGGCTCGTTCAGCGGTGCCGACGACGAACCGCCCTTCTGACAATTCCTGGCGTCTGACGACGCCCACAAAGCAAGAACCAGAAAGAGAACGACATGGCCAAGACGACAAGCAAGCGTCGGCCGGCGCCTGAGAAGCCGGTCAAGACCCGCAAGTGCGTGTTCTGCTCGAAGAAGGGCAAGAGCATGAACATTGACTACAAGGACACCGCACTGCTGCGGACCTACATCAGCGAGCGCGGCAAGATCCGTGCCCGCCGTGTGACCGGTAACTGCGTGCAGCACCAGCGTGACGTCGCGATCGCGGTGAAGAACGCCCGCGAGGTCGCGTTGCTGCCGTTCAGCTCGGCGACGCGGTAGATCGGAAGAACAATGAAACTGATTCTCACCGCTGAGGTCGACCATCTTGGGTCGGCTGGCGACACCGTTGAGGTGAAGGACGGCTACGGCCGCAACTTCCTGCTGCCCCGTGGTCTGGCGATCGCAGCGTCGCGTGGCGCCGAGCGCCAGGCGAACGAGATCCGTCGCGCCCGCGAGATCAAGACCGTCCGCGACCGCGAGCACGCCGTCGAGCTGAAGACCGCCATTGAGGCGCTCGGCTCGGTGTCGCTGCCCGCACGCACGGCCGGCGACAGCGGAAAGCTGTTCGGTTCGGTGACGACGGCCGACGTCGTCTCGGCCATCAAGAAGGCCGGCGGACCCAATCTCGACAAGCGGACCGTCGAGCTGCCCAAGGCGCACATCAAGGCGCTCGGCAATCACGCGATCACGGTGCGGTTGCACCCCGAGGTGAGCGCTGCGCTCTCACTGAGCGTCGTCGCCGAGTAATTTCTGCAGCGTAACTTCGCCCGGGTGAGGACATGATCTGTCTTCACCCGGGCGTTGCTGTGTCTGGCTGGCGAACTTAGCTCGGGAAACCCTGTCCAGCGAAGCAACCTGCTGTTAACCTCTTCGGTCAGTTCGCGCAATACAACACGCCCGGCGTGTCAACCTGAGGCGACACGCCGACCCATTTGGCATCCACAGATTCCGACGGGCCTTGTGGTGCGCTTATCTGCGGAGATGTCGATTTTTCGTTCATTAGTCCACAGGTTCTCCCCAATGCCTCAACATGGTCGTCCACGTGTATCCACACACCATCCACAGGGTTGTCCACAGGGCTGTCTTGCGGTGGCCTCAGCAACGTCTAACGTAAGCCGCCGGAGCCGCGCGTCAGTGGTGACGTCAGTGGTCTGTTCTAGTGTCGGTCGGACGGTGAGATCGAATGCACGTTCGACACGTAGTCGGGGGAGGTAGGACGCTTAGTGGCCGTCGTCGATGACCGGGGTCGTTCGGACACAGAGGCTCCGCCTACGAGCGAGGAATACGGCCGTCAGCCGCCTCAGGACATGGCCGCCGAGCAATCGGTACTGGGCGGCATGCTGCTGTCCAAGGACGCCATCGCCGACGTCTTGGAGTCGCTGCGGCCGGGCGACTTCTATCGTCCCGCGCACCAGAACGTCTACGACGCGATCCTCGACCTCTACGGCCGCGGTGAGCCCGCCGACGCCGTCACCGTCGCCGCCGAACTCGATCGCCGGGGACACCTCAAGCGCGTCGGCGGACACCCCTATCTGCACACCCTGATCTCCACCGTGCCGACTGCGGCCAACGCCGGCTTCTACGCGGGAATCGTCGCCGAGAAGGCGATGCTGCGCAGGCTTGTGGAGGCCGGTACGCGCGTCGTGCAGTACGGCTACGCCGGCGCCGAGGGTGCGGAGGTCGCCCAGGTGGTGGACCGCGCACAGGCCGAGGTCTACGCCGTCACCGACGGGCGCACGTCCGAGGACTTCGTGGTGCTCGAGGACCTGCTGCAGCCGACGATGGATGAGATCGACGCGATCGCCTCCCACGGTGGTGTGTCGCGAGGTGTGCCGACGGGCTTCACCGAACTCGACGAGGTGACCAACGGGCTGCATGGCGGCCAGATGATCGTCGTCGCGGCGCGGCCGGGTGTGGGCAAGGCTTTGGCGCTCGACACCCCGCTGCCGACGCCGTCCGGCTGGACGACCATGGGCGAGGTCGCGGTCGGCGATCACGTCATCGGAGCCGACGGACTGCCGACGCGGGTTGTTGCGGCCACCGAGGTCATGGTCGGGCGGCCGTGCTTCGAGGTCGAGTTCTCCGATGGCACGGTGATCGTCGCGGACGAGCAGCACCAGTGGCTCACCGACACCCGCGCCTCCCGTAAGTCCGCGCAGGCCGCGGCGGTCGGTTACAACCGGACCAAGAATCAGCGCACGTTCGCCGAGGTGCGCACCACGGGCGAGATCGCGGAGACTCTGCGCTGCCCGACAGTCGACCAGCGTTTGAACCACTCGGTCACGAACGCCAAGGCAATTCAAGGCCCCGAGCGCGAACTGCTTGTGCCCCCGTACACGCTGGGCGCCTGGTTGGGCGACGGCACTACGGCCTCTGCCCAACTCACCTCGGCCGATCCCGAGATCGTCATGCGCATCGAGGCCGAAGGTTCTGTGGCGCGGAAGTCCGCGTCGGCCATCTACCGCTACCAGTTGCTGCTGCCTGAAGAGCCGGCCCTGGATTCGCGAGCCTGCGTAGTCTGCGGCACCGAGTTCGTGCCGCAGACCAGTCAGGTCCGGACGTGTGGACGCAGCTGCGGCGGGCGTGCGCGCTTCATCTCGCAACCAGTGCCTGCACCGACCTGCTCGCGATGCGGGGGAACGTCGTGTGGGCTGCGGCTGTGCCAGCCGTGCCGCAATGCCGTCGGTACGCTGCAGGGCAGGCTCCGCACCATCGGCGTGCTCGGGAACAAGCACATCCCCATCGACTACTTGCGGGCATCCGAGGCGCAACGACGGTCTCTGCTGGCGGGCCTGCTCGACACCGACGGAACGGTGACTGCCGGTGGGTCCGTGCAGTTCTCGGTCACCAATCCGGTGTTGGCACATGACTTCGCTGAATTGGTGGTGAGCCTCGGCTATCGAGCCCAGACCTCGACAAAGAGGGTCAAGGGTCGCAGCGAGGCATCGTCGGTCGCGTACACGATCACCTTCGCGACCGAGGACGAGGTCTTCGGTTTGCACCGAAAGGCCGTGCTGCACAAGGAACGGCGCGCCGCGGCGAACACGGCACGGTCAGGTTCGAGGTTCATCGTCGACGTCAGGGCCATCGAGAGCGTCCCGGTCCGGTGCGTCGAGGTCGACAATGTCGACCACATGTACCTGGCCAGCCACGCGATGGTGCCGACGCACAACTCGACGCTGGGCCTGGATTTCCTGCGGTCGTGCTCCATCAAGAATCGTATGGCGAGCATCCTGTTCTCGCTCGAGATGAGCAAGACCGAGATCGTCATGCGTCTGCTGTCGGCAGAGGCGAAGATCAAGCTCGCCGACATGCGCTCGGGCAATATGAGCGACGACGACTGGACCAAGTTGGCGCGCCGCATGAGCGAGATCAGCGAGGCGCCACTGTTCATCGACGATTCGCCGAACCTGACGATGATGGAGATCCGCGCGAAGTCGCGCCGGCTGGCGCAGAAGTCGGATCTACGACTCATCGTCATCGACTACCTACAGCTGATGTCCTCGGGCAAGAAGGTCGAGTCCCGCCAGCAGGAGGTCTCCGAACTGTCCAGGAACATCAAGCTTTTGGCGAAGGAACTCAGCGTCCCAGTGGTCGCCATGAGCCAGCTGAACCGTGGCCCCGAGCAGCGCACCGACAAGAAGCCACAGCTCTCCGATCTCCGCGAGTCGGGCAGCATCGAGCAGGATGCCGACATGGTCGTCCTGCTGAATAGGCCCGATGCCTTCGAGCGCGACGACCCGCGCGGCGGCGAGGCTGATCTCATCATCGCCAAACACCGTGCCGGACCGACGAAGACGATTACCGTCGCGCACCAGCTGCATTTGTCGCGGTTTACGAATATGGCGCACTGAGAGTCGTTGGCTGTAGGTTCTCAAACTCGATGTCCCATTCTCAAATTCAATGTCCCACTCATGTCCATTGGGACACGCTCATGAGACTGAGTCACTGGTCGGAAGATCGGTGAGACGTTACTGAGGCGGTTACCGGCTTAGCCTTGACGCATGTCAGCGATGTGGCGAGTCGCAGCCTGACGGATCTCGGCGCGAGGCCGGAGGAGAACTAGGCTGGCCGAAGCGGGCGGAACTGCAATGCACGTTAGTCCGACCGACAATCGGTTAGGCTGATCCGCCCTAATGCGACTCTGAATCGGAAGTTCGGAAATTTGAGCATCTCTATCCCCGTCGTCAAAGTCCTATGGTCTCGTGCACTCAACCAATGTGCCTTCCCGACGTGCCTACAGTCGCTGACCGAGGACTCTTTACACGCTGAGACGGGCGAGACGCTTACGAACCCGATTGGGGAGCAGGCGCACATCCGCTCCTACAAAACTAACGGGCCTCGCTACGACGCGGATTATCCAAAGGAGAGGCTTCACGCCTACGAAAACCTCATTCTTCTTTGTCCAACTCATCACGAGATGGTCGATGCGAACAAAGGCGCAGCCTATACAGTTGCAGATCTCATCGCGATGCGCGGAACGCATGAGCGGAGGGCCAAGCGGAAAAGCGAACTTGATTCGACCCTCAATAAATATGTGGCGCAGCGGTTTGCGCGTGAAGATCAGGTGTTGTTCGAGCAAGTCGATTTGAACGGCCCTAGTGTCGACTCACTCTTCGTGGATGTGCCGTTTGCGTGTCGGCCTGACGCTGCCATCGCCGAGTTAATGCAGCGCATCGCTCTGGAAGCACCCGGTGACGTGTCCTCGGATGAAACTTCAGAAGGCTACGTTGTTACCGGGGCCGCGCAGGCTGTATTACATCCGGAATGGAGAAGCAACGCCCTGCTGATTGGCGGACCAGGGCAGGGAAAGTCGACGCTCCTGCAGTACGTGTGTCAGTTCTATCGTGCTCGAATCCTTCGCAACGACCTCTACACAGGCCAGGCGCAACAACTGCGCGACATCACGGCGGCGGATCGCGTCCCCATTCGCCTAGATCTGCGTGAATATGCGAAATGGGCTAGCAACGTCCCGGCGGCCGCGAAAGGCGATAAAGGAAGCCGCAAGAAGGCCCGTGCTACACAGGAATCTTCGTGGAAAACAATCGAGGAGTACATCGCAAGCGAAATCAGTCGAGACAGCGGCGGACGAACGTTCAAGGTCGAAGACCTCGGAATCCTTGTCTCGACCAGATCTGTTCTGCTCGCGCTCGACGGTCTAGATGAAGTTGCGAATCTCAAGTTCCGCGAAGAAGTGAGTACGCAGATCGTCGACACTCAAGTTCGGCTTGATGTTGACGCTGTCGACCTTGTCATTCTCGTCGCCACCCGCCCAGGAGGGGCCACCTCAGCGTTATGGTCATCTGACAAATTTCCCAAGTTGAATCTTCGGCGCCTCACATATGGTTTGCGGCTGCAGTACCTCCAACGTTGGGCGGTCGTGGCAAAGTTGTCCGAGCAAGCGACCGACAAGCTGCAGCGGACCTTCCTGGAGAATCAACACGTCCCCCATATCCGCGAACTCGGTTCATACCCAATGCAACTCGCGATTCTGCTGCACTTGCTGCATCGCCGACAGCTGCTCCCGCAGCGGCGCACCGAGCTGTACAGCGAGTACGTCAAGACCTTCCTCGACCGAGAGCAGCGCGAAGACAAAGAGCCACTGCTCGCCGAAGAACGCCAGGTAATCGAGGACATCCACGCATACATAGGATGGTTCATCCATACCCAAGCCGAAGAAGGGAAGAACTCGGGGACCATCCGGCGCGGCGAACTCAAGGCTCTTCTGCGCGATCATCTGCAAGGCCGGGACGACGGACAAGCTCTCGCTGAGAGTTTGTTCTCGGCGTTCACCACTCGCGTCCTATGTCTTGTGGAAAAGGACCCTGGGTCCGGCGAGTTTCAGTTCGATGTCCAGTCACTTCGGGAGTACTTCGCAGCCGTCTACATCTTCGACGAGGCGGGCCGTGACTCACGGGACGACTGCCTCGTTGCTCTATTGAAGAGACCTTACTGGTCCAATGTCTGCAGGTTCTTCGTGGGCAAGTATTCCAAGGGCGAAGTCCGCGGCATGCGCGCTGTGCTTCAAGACATCAACTCGGAGAAACTGTTTGGCCTGCACCCCATGTTGCGATCCACAGCGACACTCTTTCTGAACGATCGCACATTCGAAGGTCAGAAAGACGGCCCCATACAGGAAGTCGTCGACTTCATTCTCGACGGTCCCGGCGTCGTGCTCGCTGTAGACGGGCTGTTGGACGTGGCAGGCTCGGCACTCGAATTCTCCGATCGCGCAGGACGAGTTCAAGCCATCCGTCACCTGAAGGCGCGCCTAGAGTGCTATCCGCAGGCCAATGTGCAAGTAGCGTTGATTGCTAGCCTTCGGCGTCACGCGACAAAGGCTGATGGTATCGCCGAGTGGTGGTGGGGTCGTTTCGAGCAAACGTCGCGGTGGTTTGAAATAGCGAGTGGGTTAGGCGTTCTCGGCAACCTCGGAACGAATGACGAAGAGCGATTGGCTTTGCTCCTCCAACAGTACGCATCAGGCTCGCGTTGGGTAGTCGAGCTTCTGGGCGCCGGCGGATACACCGGATCAGGCGACGGTGTCCTAGGCGTCGTCAAAGACGAGATCAATGACGGTGCCGTGGAAACGATTCGTACTGTGGCTGCGTCGTCATCGCTTGGACGCATGCTGACTGGCGCGCGGGCGGCGACGACCCGCTCGGAGCCGGCGCCCGCAGACAACGCTGGCGAGACCTCGCGTCGGAGGGTGCGAAACAAGGCTAAAGCCACTGTGCTGTCCGGCATTGTCGAATCCATGGAAGAACTGCGAGTTCGCCCATCGGCGGCTACATCTACGACCGACTGGCAGCGCCGTCTTCTTAGTGTCGCCAACGTCTGGGGTGACGGGTGGGTACTTCGCCAGGCGATCGCCGCCATACCTGAAGAGTCTGACCTCGATCAGATCGCCGCGATCACGCAGGCAAAACACCCTGTAGTGCACGCGGCTCTGCTAACAGAGACCGAAGCACGAGAGCACCGCAAAGAAGCGTCATGGTGGCGCGAAGGCATCGACCACGCCACTGTTGACATCGAAGTTCGACACTGGATCTTCTCGCTTCTGACGCGAGCAACCTCCAATGTGGTGATCGAACTGGCTGATCAACTCGTCGCTGTTCTCCAGCCGCTATCGGCGAAGCACTTCGACGCACTCCAAGAGGCGATTTATCGCTTCCGGAAGACGACGTCAAGTGGCGAGTTGGTGTTGCAGGACGCGCTGCGGATGCAGCGCATCAAGTTGTCGCCCAAGGCGCTTTGGCTGTTGCGCGGGATAGCAACTGAAGCGAGCGTCGCCTGGATCGACAAGCGCTTGGCTGAGTCTCCCGACAAACTTCTCTCGCCGGGTATCGGCGATCTGCGCGAGTTGGCGAGGATCTCGGCCGGAGGGAAGGTGATCAAATTCGAGAAATTCCAGGGCCTGCGCGCTTCCCTCCCGTCAGGTGGATGGGCCAGCGACACAAGGGTGGGTGCCCTGAGTTCGACGCTCGCCGAGAAGGTTCTCCGGCAGCCTCACGATTGGCCCGGCGATCTGGTGCAGCGCGCAGTAGAGAACGTTGAGGAACGGATGCTATCGGCAATTGAACCCGTGGCTGTGGTTGCTCGCCATGAGAATTGGTTTGGCGAGTAGGGACATCGGAGCCTTGCCTCGCACCGTGGAGTTGCATTGGCCAGCCTGCTGATCGGCTGGGATCGAGTAAATGCACCGCCAGCCGTGCCTTGGGAACAACACGGTGGCAACGGAGTTACCGCTTCGGTGTCGCGCAGGTAGTTCTGATCACGCTGAGATAGTTGGAGCTCACCCGGTCGCGGAGTGGTGAAGTTCCCCCCTCGTCGCCACCACGCTGGCGTGCCCGGATCGGCGAACAAGGTCGCGGTACGGCAGTCAGTCGGGCCAGACGGCTAAAGCGGGCCAACAGGACTCCGCAGGTGAGACCGGACTAGCTGTGGAACCGTGCACCACAAACTTCGAAGAATGGCGCCCGTACCCCGACCCCGTCCTTGTAGGCACGGCAACAACTCAACATAAAGCCCTGATCTCGTTTGTGTTCCGATCCGCTAACGACTATGGCTCGGCGTACTTGTGTGGGTTCACGCTGGTCGGGATCCTCAATTGCGTGGAGTGGCCGTGTCGTCATGAGAAGCTCGGGAAACAAGGACGGTGCCGAGTCTGACTCGACCATTCGTCTGTGTGTCCGTGGTGGTGACGGTGTTGTCCGCGAGATCCCGATGCATCAGGCGACCCCAGCGATGTTTCGAGATGTTCTGCCGTGGCGAACGTTTCGTTGGTTCTACGGGCAGCGTCACTACTCGGGCAGCTATTGGGCCTCAACGATGGCTGCCCATGTTATTTATGAGTCACGTTTGGAACTGGCTCGGTTGCTGCTGGCTGACTTCGAGACATCCGTGAATCATATTGTGGCGCAGCCGTTCATGATACACGGGCGACTGTGCGGAAAGATTCGTCATCACATTCCGGACTATCTGCTGCTCACCGCCGACGGTCCGGTGGTTGTAGACGTGAAGCGTGCCGACTTGCTCGACGATCACGCGGTGGCCGAGACGTTCGAATGGGTGCGCGTCGCTGTAGCCGCTATGGGCTGGTCATTCGAGGTCGCGAGTGAGCAGCCGCGCGTGATGATGGACAACGTCCGCTTCCTGGCCGGTTTCCGTCGGCGCACATCGATCAACGACTCCGCGCTGAGCCAACTTCGAACGCAGAGGCTGGACGGAGCTTCGGTGGGCGAGGCAATCCGCGGCGTTCAAGGTGCAGAACCGCTGGCCCGCGCCGCGCTACTACACATGTTGTGGACCCGAGAACTGCTCACCGACCTATCAGTGGTCCTGTCTTCGGAATCAGTTCTCTCAGCGCCGAGTTCATCGTGAGCGATGCGGCTGTGCGTATCGGCGTCGGCACGCGCGTGATGTACGACGGTGCGTTACACGAAGTCATTGAGTGGCTGCCGACTATCAGAGGAACCGATGTCGTTCTCCGCGGTCCCAGCTCGGTCTGCCGAATGTCGGTGGTGGAATTGGTGAGTAGCTCCCGCGTGCGGTTGCTGATCGAGACGACTGGACCGGAATCCACAGACGACATTGTGCCGGCGGCGGTGCTGTTGTCGAGTCTGTCAAAAGAGGAGTTCGCAGAAGTGCGGGAGAAGGCAGCGCACGTCCGCGAAGTGCTCACCGGATACCGGTCAGGAAGCCCAGACAATGCCGAGGAGGACGAACCGCGCCACCCATTCCATCCCAGCCACACGCTGCGCGATCGCTGTGCGGCCAAGGCGGACGAAGTGGGCGTCGACGCACGTACCGTCCGCCGCTGGCTCACGGCATACCGGGAGAACGGGGAGGCGGGTCTGGTGCCGGCACGATTTGCCTTGCAGACGAGAATCGACCCGCGCTGGAGCGAAGCAGCGCTGTGCATCATGCGTGAACACACCGAGGAGTCGAAACCCTCCGAGAAGGCGGTCATCTATCAAACCTCGAAGCGCCTCGAGATCTGTTTTGGGCACGGTGTTGTCCCGGAGCCGTCGCGAGCAACCGCCTACCGGGAACTCAAACGGCTTGACACCCAGCACCGCACCTTTGGGGGCACCACGGCGCGCAACCGGGATATCGCCACGCGACCCAAGCGGCCCTACGGCAAGCTGCAGCCGACTCGGCCCGGGGAGTATGTCATCCTTGATACCACCCGGCTGGATGTGTTCGGGGTAGATCCGATCACGCTGCGGTGGACGCGGATCGAACTGACTGCGGCGATGGACTGGTACACCCGCTGCATCGTCGGACTACGGCTGACCCCTGTCTCGACGAAGGCGATCGACGCCGCGGCGATGATGTATCAGGTGTACCGCCCGCCGCCAGCGCCGGCGAGTTGGCCGGAGTACGCCGTGTGGCCCCACCACGGCGTACCGCGAGCGGTCTGCATCGACCCTGATCAGCTCGTCACCACCCGCGGCAATGCGGTCTCCGGCCCCGCGGTGACACCGGAGACGATCGTCGTCGATCATGGCAAAATCTTCGTCTCTGAACATCTCAACAGCGTGTGTCAGCGGCTCGGGATTTCCATTCAACCGGCGCGCATCCGTGAGGGCCGCGACAAGGGCCCGCTGGAACGCTTCTTTCGCACCGTGCGGGAGGGGTTGTTGCAGTACCTGCCCGGCTACAAGGGCCCCGACATCAACGCACGTGGCCTCGATGTGGAGGGCCACGCCTTCTTCTATATCGACCAGCTGGAAGCTATTGTCCGCGAATGGATCGCCGCGGTGTATCACCACACCCCGCACAGCAGCCTGTACGACCTGCATCTACCTTCGGCGACAATGACCCCGGCGCAGATGTTCGCCCACGGCATCGCCCGGGCCGGCTACCTGGAGGCGCCCCGAGACCCTTTCCTGGCGTATGAGTTCCTACAGGTCGAGGCCCGTACTATTCAGCACTACGGGGTTCAGTGCGGCAAGCTGCGTTATACCGGGGAGATCCTGTCGGAGTTGGCAAATGGGACCAGCCCCTACACAGGGAAGTTCCGTAACCGCTGGCCAATTCACGTCGACCCCGACAACATCTCCCATGTCTTCATCAGGCACCCCGAGACGGGGGAGTGGCACACGTTGGAGTGGGAGCACGCCAGCCACGTTGATGCGCCATTCAGCGAGGAAGCACTGCAATACGCCCGCCGTATCGTTCTGCAGGACCACGGCTTCGTCGATGATCAGCTGGCGCTCGATGAGCTTCTGACCCGCTGGAACCTGCACATGGGTGTCAGTGCCGCCGAACGGCGTATGGCGCTTCGGATGTCGCGTCAGGACGAGGCGCTGAGCAACCAGGTCGCGGTCAGCGACGCTGCTGTGGTCGCCGGCCTGCCCGCCGTGCAGGCTGTCACCGAGCCGGCGGATCGGCTTCCACTTCGCCGAGACGAGATGGCCGCCGGCGACGACGACACCGACGACGAGCTGGCCGAGGACTACGACGACGACGGCGTGGACTGGGCATGACCGGCCTTCACGATGTGCACATGGGTCACAAGGAGGGGTGGGCGAGGATCGTCAGTGCCCCGCCCCGCATGCAACCCGAGCTCCTCACCACCCGCAAGTATGCGGCTCTGAGTCCCGCGGAGAAGGTGCGCTACGACAAGCAACGACGGGACTGGCACGCCAACATGGGCGTACTGCGGACGCCGCAACTGCGCGGACTGCACGACACGCTGTGGGACATCGTGGACAGCAACCAGCACGACAACGACCGCGCCAAGGGTGCTGTCGCGATCGAGGGCGCGGCCGGCCTCGGCAAGAGCACCGCCGTCGAACAGTTCGCCAAGGAATTTCACCTGCGCGAGGTCGCCGAGAACGGCCCCAGGACCGTTGAGGGCAACGAGCGTTGGCCGGTCTGTCGCGTCACGCTCAGTGGGCACCCGACCCTGCGTGACCTCAACGTCTCACTGCTGCACTTCTTCGCCCACCCCGGCACCTCGCGCGGCAATGCCGCTGATTTCGCGCGCCGCGCCCTGGACACGTTCCTGGCATGCGAGGTCCGCCTGCTCATCATCGACGACCTGCACTTCCTGCGGTGGCGGGCCGCAGACGGGGTGAAGGTCAGTAACCACCTCAAATACATCGCCAACGAGTTCCCCGTCACCCTTGTCCTGGTCGGTGTCGGACTCACCGAGGCCGGACTGTTCACCGAGGGCCGCACACAGCGTGAATCGACGCTTGCTCAAACTGCGCGACGCACAACGCGCTTGACCATGGAACGTTTCGCCAACACCCCGGCTGGGCAGAGGCAATGGAGATCAGTACTGCACGCGATCGAAGAGCGCGTCGTCCTCGTCAAGCAACGAGACGGCGCGCTGTCCGATCAACTCGCCGACTACCTCTACGCACGGACCTCAGGCCATATCGGCTCGCTGATGACGTTGATCAACCGGGCAAGCTCGCGCGCCATACGAACCGGCACTGAAGCGTTGACTGAACGACTTCTCGAAGCGACGCCCATTGACGCCGCAGCAGAGTCAGCGCGAGACGTCACAGAAGCAGAGTTGCGCGCCGCACGGCGCGCGAGCCGCGCACGTAGGCGTTTGACTGTCGTACCGGAATAGGAGCACTCGGCTCGGCAGCCCACAGCTCCTGTCGCGCAATCACCGACAATCTGTATCTCCGGGATGTCTCACTGGTGGGGCAGACATTGGGGCGCGGAGCGCATCTGCTGAGGTGTGCCCACCTATCCCCGACAGAACAGCCCGGACCGCGTCGCGTCCTGGGGGCACGCGTGGGCGCCGCGAGCCGGTGACACGATGGCGCCCACCGTGCGCTCGCTGCCCGTCCACCTGAACCCGGTGGACGGAGAGGCCCTGGATTCCTGGCTCGAGGCGCTCTGTCGGCAGCTGAGGTGCACGTGGGGCGATTTCACCGGGGCCGTGGGTCTGCCGCCCCCGCCTCAAGGTATCCGCACACCCACCTGGCTGATCCGCCTCACCCCGACCGAGGCCAGAGCGCTCCACGTGGCGACCGGCACCCCGACCCAGGCGCTGCACGCGATGACGCTGGCAAGCCTCGATGGCGCCGGACTGGGGTTGGCACCCGGCACGTGCGCTCTCGATCGGTCCTTTCCGTGGTCACGGTTCAGGTTCTCCCGCTACTGCCCGCAGTGCCTGCGGGGCAACGGTGGACGTTGGCAACTGTTCTGGCGGTCGGGGTGGGCGTTCGCCTGTGTCGAGCACTGCTGCCTGCTCATCGATGAGTGCCCGGCGTGCGGGCATCGGCTGCGCGGGCACGTCGGGCATTCCGAACTGGTCCCTTACGGGCAGCGGTGCTCCAATGCGGCGGCGCATGCGAGAGGTCGAGCGCCGCAACGCTGCGGCGTCAACTTGGCCGCTGTCCCCGCTGTGCGGTTGGGACAGGGCCACCCCACCATTGCCGCGCAGCACCTCATCCGGCAGGTCATCGATTCCGGCGCGGCAACATTCGGCATCTATCACGACAACACCGTGCCAGCTGCGGACGCTTTGGCCGATATTCGTGCGGTGGCCGCCCGGATCCTGGCCTCGGCCACTGCTGAGGACTGGCGTCGAGTCCTGCCTGCCGATCTCGCCGCCGCCTACGCCGAGGCCCACACGCCGGGATCGGCTGTCGGTCACGAACCCAAGTCCGGGCGGGCGGCGCCGGTACGCGCAGTGACCGCCGCGGCAGGAGTCACCGCCGCATTGGGCATCCTCGATGTCGCCGGTGTCGCGGCGGCTGCCCGCGCCATGCAGTGGCTCATCGACAGCCGTGAACAGGGCCGCAAGGTCGACCGCGTCGCAGTGGCGACGTGGGGCAAGGGCACCACAGAGACGCTCACCGCAGCTCAACTGGTGGCCTGCGGCCCGTGTGGTTTTCGCAACACCGAGCTGCGCTACCGCGCGGGCACGCCGTTGCCGACGCGACCAGTCCATGACACCAACAACGCCACAGTGCTCGCTGCGAGGGTGCCGGCGCTGATGTGGCCAGCCTTCGCGCTGCGATTGACGGCGCCGCGGCAGAACTTTCCGCGCATGTCGGCCGGGCTTGCCGCCGCGGCGTTGCTGGTGAATTCGCGGGTCAGTTATGAGGAGGCAATCGGTCTGCTGGGGGGACACCTCACCACTCACGCGTTGTCATATGTCTTGCGGCGGTTGCACTCCGGTCCGTGCTGGAACGACACCCGACGTGCCGTCATCGTGGTAGCCGACTATCTGCACACCCATGACTGCCCCATCGACTACCAGCGCCGCCGTACCCTCGATTACACGGCCCTGCTACCGGCGGCCACCTGGCGAGACATCTGCGCAGTCTCCCGGATCGTCTGCACCGGAGCATCACTGCACCTGACCAGGGCTCATCTGTACGCGGTGCTGAGCGGCAACCCCGTTCAGCACGCCCCGAGCTACCTCGACACCCCAAGTTTCGCCGAGGCGGTCCTCGCCTATCCGGCCCGCCTCACACCGGCGGCCGCTGCGGCGCTGCAGACTGTCGCCCGCGAGTTTCTGCAGCGCGCTGGTATCGCCGAACCGCTGACCTGGCAACCACCGCTGCGGCTCCTCGACGGGCTGGTGCTGCCCGGCGCCGACCCCGACACCATTGACATCCCGACGCTGCACCACCTCATCGAACACCGAGAGACGCTCCGCGCAGCGGCCCGCCAGCTGCACACCACGCCCGAGACCGTTCGCCACGTGTTGACACTGCACCCGGCTCACGCCGGCCCACCCCCGACAGTGCCGGCACTCTCGGCCCTGGCCGCTGCATTGCCGCCAGAGACATTCGCTGCCCTCTACCGCCAGGAACGAATGAGACTGCGCGACATCGCCGCCCGCTACCACGCTGCCCACCAGACAGTCTCCGACCTCGCCCACCAGTACGGCATCGACACCCCATGTGGAGGACCCCGGTCACATCAGGAGATCGACCGCGACTGGCTCCGCACCGAGTACGTCGTCCACCGCCGCACCCTGCCCGATCTGGCCGCCGAGAAGGGCATGACCGCCCCGACCATGTCTCTCTGCGCGCAACGGCACGGCATCGCTCGTCGCCCCCCGGGCTTCGCCAGCACGGCCGCCAACGTCAAGGCAGCCAGGCAGACCGAACACGCCCCGGCGCCACTGCGACCAGCCCTGATCCCGGTCGGCGGTGCTGCACGATTGGACCGGTTCGAGAAGGTGCTCCGCTATTCGACCATCACCGCCGCGGCAACCGACCTGGGGCTACACCAGTCTGCCCTCACGTCCCAGATCGCCCGACTCGAAGCCGATCTCGGCGCTGCCCTGATCGAACGCGCCCAACGCGGACGCCCCATGACCCTCACTCCGCACGGTGCGCGAGTCCTTCGGGCCTGGAAAGCGTGGAAGCGCTCCACCTGACCTCTAGGCCGCCACCGCATCCATCGAGCCCACATCGACCGTGGTCTGGACGAGGCGCTCGGCGTGGACCGTGACGTGTGGGATCGATGAATCGGTGTCCTGGTCACTGGGCGTGCGCGACGGCCGACGTCACGCCGAGTGCCACGCGTGCTCGGCGATCAGTGGTGCCGGTTGGACCGCAACGCAATGCCGTAGTCGTGCGCCAGTTCGGTGACCGTGTGACGCGAGACGCCGATCATCTCGGCGATCTCACCCAAACTGACTCCGCGGTCTTCGTAGAGTTCGACGAACTGCTCCCGCGACAACGCGCCCCGCGCGCGGGCGCTCGCCCCGCCGGACGCTCGCCACTCCGTCGCGGTGAGATGCCGCGGTGCGGGATGGCTGTTGAGTACGTGGCGAACCCCGTCAATCGAACTGCTCATCTGCCGCGCGGCCTCACTCAATGACAGCGCTTCAACGGAGATGAGCCGGTGCAATTGGGCGAGCCTGTCCTCGGTCCAATCAGCGCTGGCGGGTGCCGTCGGGGTTAGGAGATCATTCGGCGGATGCCATTGCAGAGGCTCATGTTCCAGCCCGTGCACCGTCAGTAGCTCGCGAGCGCTTTCGTCAAGAGCGCGGACCAATTCAGGGGAGAGCGTCCTGGGTAGGTCGGCGAGCGCCGCAGCGAACACACGGCTCTGGACGGCGTGGGGGCATCGCCGGGCGGGTGAGCCGGTGATGCGTTGGTAGAGCCAGCAGCGGTGCAGTCGCGCCTTGACCGCCCGGCCCACTGGCGTGGCCGTGTCACGGCAGATGGTGCGCCACTGGGAATGTGGGAGCAGGTGGGCATAGGGGATCGCGCGCCTGCGGTGGTAGTCGATGGGTCCGGGCGAGGCGTCGAGTTGGTCGGCGAGGTCGATGAGTGTCTCTGCGAGCACGCTCCAGTCCGCCCGCGCGTAGAGCATCTGCAGTACCCGTGACACTGCGGGGGCGTTGGTCACCGAGCCCAGCAGGGCACATGCCGTCGGTACGGGGATGCGGGATCCGGTCACGACGATCGTGACGCTCAGGGCTGACTGGAGCTGTTGGACGCCTACGCCTCCACCGCCAAGAGGAAGCGCCCACTCGGGCCACAGCAGGGCGGGCACGAATCGATGCGCGTTGGTCGACTTGCGCGGTCGACGAGGTTGGACCGCGGCGCAGCGGTATCGCAGCTGGTCGATGGGCCCGAGGAACGGGGCGATCGAGGACAGCTGCACCCCAATGACCGGCGCACTGACCTCGCGGCTCCAGCCGATGTTGGATGCTGACACCGCGCGCCCACGATCTCGCATCGATGACATCAGCCACCGCAACTGATCGCCGCCGAGCGCAACGGTGTCACTGTCCAGAATGGGCATCGCCACGCACGCGGCGACGGCAGCGGTGATCGCCGTGGTGGACCGCGTGAGAGCCCATGGCGGTGAGGGACTCGGCGAGGACACGTGGCTCGCGATGCGCCGCTCGTAGAGCTGCCACAGGTCGGCGGGCGACCTGGTTTCCAGGTCCGCTGGTTGGGCGTAACGCAGCACTCGTTGCCCGAGGGCGGAAAGGTCGCGCAGGAACCTCTGCCCGGACACCGGTGAGCCCGTGTAGATTCCGCCGGACGCAGCTGCCGCGTTAACGACGTCCAGTATCCGGCGCTGGAGGCGCACTGCGGGATGTTCGATGCCGAGATCGATGACGGACGTGTCGGCCAGCCTCGTCTGGCAGCGGCGGGCATTGCGGCCGGCCGCAGTGATCGACCGCCGCGAGCAGAGAGCGGGATCGGGAACGAGGTCGCGCGGCAGGGGCTCCACTCGTTGCAGGCGCCCACACGCGGGGCACTCGTCGGCCAGCAGGCAGCAATGGATGGGGCACGCGAAGGCCCAACGCAGTCGCCACCACAGTCGCCATCGGCCCTCGCGTTCAGAAAGGCAAACGGGGCAGTAGCGGGATCCAGGCAGGCGTAGGCCATTGGCGAACGAGCCGTCGTGCCATGCCGTGGGAAGAAGCGACAGCAGCGTGAGCGACCGAAGCCTCTCCGTCGACACACCGGTGGCATGACTCAGTGATGCCAACTGTTCAGGGGTCAGCGCGAGGGGATGTTGCACCCGCCGGGGCACGCCGGCGGAACCATCGACGGGCCCGGTCAGGCCAACCGCCGCCAAGACGTCACCCCAGGCGGCATCGGCCCGGCGACCCAGCGCCTCGAGCCAGGAATCCAAGCTCTCCTCGGCCAGCGGCTCCAGTCGGATCGGCAGCGTACGAGCCGGCGCGAACAGCACACCAGAGTCGCCGCCCGATAGGGACGGATTGAACACATATCCAGAATGCCCTACTAGTGGGGCAGACTTCGTGCGTCTGGCAGTGGGTACTGGACTGGTGCCGACGCGCCCCAGTCAGAACGACCCCAAGCGCGTCGCCGCGTGGGAACGGCGCCGCCGCCTGGTGGGCACGCGGATCCAGGCGCTGCGCATCGACCGCGGCTTGACCCAGGAGCAGCTTGCGCTGCTGTCCGGCGTGTCGAGGAACGTGCTGATGGACGTCGAACACGGTCGGCGGGGAATCCTGCACGAACGGCTCTTCGACATCGCCAAGGCCTTGGGTGTCTCCGCCGCCGAGCTCCTGGAGGGCATCCGATAACTCGAACGCATCGCTGGGTCGACCCTAGCCAGGAGGTGCGTGTGTCCGCACGGTGTGGCCGCACACAGCGGGGTGCAATGCGTCCGGTCTGCGACACCAAGGGCGGTCCGATTCCGGCTCCCGTGACGTGTGTGGCCACCGCAAGTTATCCATTGTTCGTTGACCCACTAGTAGTACGTTGGTGGGAGGCGTCCGGGAGTGGCCAATCCGAAGTGCCCCGCCGTGGGCCGCGCAGGAGGCGCGTATTGCAAGCGCCAGCAGACGCCATCTTGCCCTCCCGGACGCCCCGCATCGCTGATGCGAGGTGCGCCGACACCGCGTCGCCCCGAGGCCCTCATGCCGCGCTTGTCTGTCGATGATCACCGACTCCTCGACGGTGCAAGCCTCACCTAGAGCGCACGCGTTGCCGTCGGGGGCGCCGCCGAGCCCGTGGACGATGGCCTGCCGCTTGGTCGACTCGAAAGTGCCGACGAAACCTGGCAAGGTCGACGGTGCCGCGTTCTGTGAGAATGATCCTCACCCCTCTTCACGCGAGCCAGCACCTTGGGAGTCTCTCGGTCGAGCCCCACCACCGGCGCGGTCAACTCCGGACCGTCGGTCCGGGTGCACTCAGTCCCTCCGACCATCAGCAGGTCGAGCTGTTCACCGCGGTGGCGGATCAACGATGCGAACCTGCCTGCGTGTCGGAGTTTGAGCAACGATGAGACCCGCTTCGGCGCAGGCCTGGATACCACCGACCGCTTCCGGATCTGTAGGCCAATCACGTTGGCCTGCACTGTCGAACAATGCCACCGCTGCCGCGCTGTCGGCCTTTGCTCGCCGGAGTTTCGGTAGCCAAGCGATGCACACCGAACCGGCTGACCACGACGACGGAATGGTTGCGAAACCGTGGCGTCACATGCAGTCTTGTGCGGGATACCGAAACCGGTTGCAGTCCGGCATTGACCACACGCTCGGGCTTCCACCGATGATGCATCTTCGTATCAGTGATATCGCTTGATAGGTGCCTGTGAGTTCCAAAGTCGCCGCCGGGCTGCCGCCCGATCGGAAGGCACTGGCCGGCGGAACGAAGACATGCAGCACTTTGCTGGCGAACCAGCTTCCCAGGTACTTGCCTCGGACGGGTCGATGAACTGTTCGGAATGTTCGACCGACTTTGCTAACTCCGCAAGGGCGGGTGTGATTTCTGGCACGCGTAGCGCAACGACGTTGGTGTTCAACAGGATGTTCACGACGACTCCTCGCCCTCCCAGCCTGCAAGCTCGGCATCGGGTAGAAGCTCGTCAAAGTCTGCGGGGATGGACAGGTTCGGTAGTTGCCCAAACGTCCGCGGGGCCGGGGTGGTCGGCACCGAGCCGAGGCGTTCGGGCTCGAACTCGATGTCATGGCCGCTGTCGGCGGCGAGGACTACCGACATGGGGACATCTTCACCCGACAAAGCATCCGCCAGGATCGCGCGGGCTTCGGCTTCGACGGAGTGACGGTGACGTGCGGCGCGCGCTCGCAGTGCGGCCTTAGTCCCCTCGGGTAGGTTGCGGATCACGAGCTGCTCCACACGAGCGACGATATCAGCCGACGCTATGGCTGACGGGGAACTCCTACGTTTGGTGATTGAGAACAAAGTCCGCCGCGATCCCAATGTAATTGAGCAGGTCACGGGTTACCGAGATCGATTGCAGAAGCGAGTTACCGGTCCGGTACGCGCGTGTATTCGACGAGCGCGGGAAGAGCCCGAACGGCATCAACAAGGCGGCAGCTACGAGTTGCCAAGACGGGAAGATGGGACGCCAGCGATGTCAGCACCGGGGTGGTATCCAGATCCTCAGTATCCCGGCTCGCTCGTCTACTGGGATGGCAGCCGATGGACGGGACATCGCCAGCCGACGGTGTCCCCGCACAAACGCAACGTGACTACCTGGTTGGTTCTCGGCGTCGCCGGCGCGGTCATTCTCGTCATCGCAATCATCGGGATCTCGACGCACGGCTTCAAGAACATGAACGACTACAACGCTGGCTACAACAGCGTCACGGAGAATCCATCATCGACACGGCGCCTCGACGCGGCCGGTGGACTCAACCGGTTCGGGGTTTGCATGAACTACTTAACGATGGCGAATTCGGGTTCTGATCGAGACGACTATGGCTACGAAGATTTCCTAAGTGGCTGTTACGACGGGCTCGATAAGGTGCTAGGGCCGGGCCCGCATGGGATTTCGTGAGGGTGTGAAACCAATTCACGGCCGGGCGCATGCGATATCGCGCCGTTGCTCGGCTCTGTGCGAGAGGATTCAGACAAGCGCCAGCTCGACGAGAGGGGACGACGTGACCTGGCCAGGTACGAGGAAGCGTGCTATCCATCCGTGGAAGACAGTCCGCGCAGTAGGTCTGGCGTGGATCATGGCTCTGGGGCTACTCATTGGGGGCGTTGCCGCTGACTGGATACCCGGTAAAGCTCAAGCGGCGCCGAGCGATTGGATCGCTGCGATGTGTGCGGATGCGCGGTTTACCAAAGATCCGAACGCCAGTTTTCCGCGCTACGCAGAATCGTCAGGACGTTGTGATCTTCTTGGGCCGGAGAGTGTCGATGACAACGTGACGATGTTCCTGGGCCTCTACTCATCAGCGGCCGACAGAGACAAAGAGATTGCAGACTTCGGCAGACTGATGTTCCCAGTTTTGGCATACGCGACCAAAGACTCCGCAGACGGAAGTCTGTGGCTGGCATTCGCACAGGCCTACACTGAAACGCCCGCTCAGCTGGCACACTCAGTCTCCGACAGCTACATCGCCCGGCTCGGGCAGTTCGGATTCTCTGTCCGTGCGTGACCGCAGGTCAGCATCTCAATCAGCCGTGAATCACTTCTGTGTTCGCTCCGATAACGCCACCGTGGAAATATGGTCTGGAAAACGTATCCAACATGGCGACGAAGCCCGCAGCCCCTGGCAAAGAGCACTGAAAGCCGAACTACGACATGCTTTTTCGCTGCTAGACATACCGGCCGCCGCGCTGCTAGCTGGGCACTACAACAGCACCAGCCCGATTGTGACAGACACAGAAAACAGTCTGTTCACCAACGTGGGCGAGACCATGCCGCGCGCATTCACTGCATTGCGTTTCGAGCGGGGCACCGGCATTCCCCCGTCGCCGCCGACCCCCATTGAATTGATCAGCGGCAATCGGACCCGGAAAGTGCGGTAGCCGCCGCAAGCCGCCGCTGACGCAGAGCTGTACCTGTAGACGGCCCAGAACTCGCGGATCGGACAGCGGGAAGCCCTGGCCGGATATGGCCAAATGGCCGCCCGGGCGACAGTGGCCCCGATAGCCTCGGAGCGCCCCAAGGCAGGGCGACGCGCAGAGAGAGGTGGCCCAAGGTGGAGGACAGCACGTCCCACGACGATGACGACCTGCACCTCCGGTACAGCCTCTTCTGCGAGCTGGAAGCCGCCATCGCGGACATCGAACTCGAGGACCTCACCCGCGAACAACTCAACGCACTCCTCGACGCATTCGACCGCATGGCACACAACCCCGATGAACAGGACCGATCGAACGTCATCGACTACCCGCACCGCTTCTCGCCACGTGGCACGCGTGACGGCTGGGCGATATTCAAGGACAAGGTCCGATGCGAACGAGAACGCATCGGACAACTAATCGGCGCCGAACCAGCGCGGCCACTGCCGTCAAACGTGACGCCAATCGGTGAACGCCGGGGCGCAGACGCGCCGTTGTAGACCTCGCGTCGACGCCAGCCGCCGCGGGCGGCCGTCCAACGATTCTTGACGGCAATTGAACGCTCGAAATCACTGGACGCGAGGTCGCAGCGGCAATTGACTTGACGCTGACGGTGTGCGGGCCTAGCCTTGGCCGTGACATCTGTGACATCTATGGCATCTGTGACGGTGAATCATGCAAACGCTCGAAACTTCACAAATACCCGCTGACCAGCTCGAAGCCCTCGATAACTTCGCCAAGTCCCAAGCGGGCGCCGAACTGCGCGATGTGTTGCTCCACCTCAGCCAATGCGTCCGCGACGGCGCGGCATTCGCCGTCATCGACCAAGACGCCGTACTCACCCCACAAGAAGCGGCCGAACGCCTCGGCATGAGCCGCTCGCACCTATACAAGCTCCTCGATAAAGGCGAAATCGTGTTCCATCGCGTCGGCCGCGATCGCCGCATCTACGCGCGCGACCTGCTCATCTTCGAGGCACAACGTCACCGCGACCGCCGCGAACTCGCCGAACGCTTCGCCCACCAAGACGCCACCCGCGCCGGCGCAATCGCAGAGATCGCCGATCTTCTCTGAGAGCCCGCTGAGCGGATTGGCATCATGGGTGCGTGCACAGCCGCCGAGCCCGCCCGACACTGCGAGTACTCGCCGAGGACCTCACCGACGGATGGGAGTCGGTGTACGAGGCGCGCCTCATCACGGAGGGCCGGTTCGACGAGCTGCATCCACTCGCTGAGCTGCCACATCCGATCGTGCTCAAAGCCGCACAGTCCGTCGGTCAAGACCCGGCCGACGACAACGTCGTCGGCCTGATCCGATCAAGCACGGTCATACGGCTACTCGAGGTCAAATCCTCGCAATGGCGCGGCGGCATCTGGGAAGACCAAGCCACCGGAGTGAACTGGCTCATCGTGGCCGGAATCGCCAAGGGCAACCACCAAGACTTCGACGACTTCTACCAACGCGTCGCCCGCGAAAACACCGGAGGAGACCCGCAGCGGTGGCTGCCCACCGCCGCCGACACACGACTACTCAAACAAGAAACCGCGGCCCGGCTCCAAACACAATGGGAACTCGACGTTCAACACCACGTCCTCACCGGCCTGCGTCAGATACACAACGGCGGGTCAACAACATTCACCGTGGACTACCCCGTGCCCGGACAAGGACATCTCGCTGAAATCCGCCTCAGCATGGAACCGATTCGCGACCACGAAACCGACTATCTAGCAGACGAATTTGATGTCGAAGTGATCCCCGTAGCCGCACAACGAAGCAGCAACCTGGTGTGGCAGTTGACCATCCGCGTACTCGTGGCGTTGCATCCGCCAGAACAAGCCTGGGACCGCTTCAAAGACACCTACACGACCATCGCCGAACCCGGCACCTGGACCGAACGGATCATCGACCTGCAGGACGCAGTCGCCGACGGAGTACTCATCAAATCCCAACCCGGCAGCCACAAGCACTACAGCCACCTCAAACACCTCGCCGGCAGCACTATTGAAGGCCGGGGCATCCGAGGCCTATGCGGCGTGTTCTTCGTGCCATGCCAAGACCACGAAGCCTTACCCATGTGTCCCGAATGCCAGCAACGCTGGACCGCTGTCGGCACCTACTAACCGCTAGCTGAGCGGACCTGCCTTCCGCCACTCCGAAAAGCCCCGTAGGGCTTGCTATCTCATGTACTTCTCACAGGCAGACTGGCAAACCGCCCTACCCCCTCGTTGGAGAGATGGCTTGTGAAGAATCACACAGGTTCGGGACCGCGCTGCTCAAGGTCGGCACGTCAGAAAAGACACGAGAGATGTCGGGCTCGGCGTCTCGGCTAGTTGTGTGAGCACTCGCGGCCCAATGCTCGACGATATGCACCTCATCCGCGGCCTGTGTGCAGAAATCATGCAGAAGGTCACAAGCAGGTCGGCTTAGCTGCCTGACCACGTCCGATCCACACGTTCTGTCAGCGTGACGAAACCATCGCCACAGGGATAAGGCCGCTGTTAGGTGTGATCGTGGGTGCGGTCCATCGAAAACTGCGAGTGGCCAACACGTTGAGACAAGATGCTGTGGCCATCGCGTGAGACAGAATGCAAACATGTTGGTGAGAGCATTTCAATTGGCCGCGGAAGTTGAGACCCTACAGCTTGTAGGTTCTCAACTTTGACTGCACTTTTCTCACGTTCGGCTGCATTGCCGCTACACGCGTGCAAGGCGTTGTGAGACTTGCGCGCACTGATCCTTGTGAGCGAATACAACCTGCGGCCCTGTTTCCAGACAATTCCAAGCTCGACCCGGTGCGCGGTGACAAGACGGCCGCGGCGCGTTGGCGTGTCCAGTGCCGAGGTCACATGATGGGTGAACCAGTCAGCACAGGCGTCAGGAAGAGTTGATCCCGTGGACGGTCTCGAGATGACCACCGCCGAGCGGACAGACCTGGCCGATCTGCTTGGGAGTCTGACGCCCGTGCAGTGGGAGGCGCCGTCATTGTGTGAACGTTGGCGGGTGCGCGACGTGGTCGCTCACGTAATGAGCTGTGACGGAGTCAGTCTGCTCAGCATGTTTGGCCGTGTCATCCGCGCTCGGATCATTGACGCTGATCAGAACTTCAGTCGATGACAACAGTGAAGTCGTAGACGGGCCAATCGGGTGCCTCGAACCACGCATGGCCGAAGTCGGCCACAGCGCCGAACGTCCGATGGTTTGTTTGTGACGTGCCTAGCGCATTCCGGTGAATCAATCAGCCGCTCTTACGTGTAATCGACATAATCATTCACTTGTCTGACTTGAATGGGTTGGCGATGCTAAGTCTGTGGTACCGACCGAGAAGGTGACGAGCACGGTGTGCACTCATAGTTCTGTTCCGATGCTGCCCGGAATGCAAACGGCTGGCCGCGAGCGACAATCAGCCACCGAGGGCGTCGGTATCCACCATGGCGCGCACGGGAACCTACCCACTCCTGTCGACGACCGGCCCAACTTCGCCGAGAGGTCTGGCGTAACCCAGTTTGTTGGCAAGGCGGAGTCGAAGTCCTGGGGATCCCCGGCGGCGCCCTTACGGGCGTCGACCCGTCGCGGGCGATTACTCACCGACTCAACATGTTGCTCAGTGCGGGGTCGTCGGGTTCGGTTCGGCCGTACCAACCGCCACTCTGCCAATGTCGTGGTCTTGAGCGGCGTGACGAGGACACGGTACGCCCGATACCGCTTTCGGTCACCGTAATTTCTCACCTCCGCGCGAAGCGGCGTCGATGGATCCGCTCGCCGATATCGCCGATATCAAGTCACGGTCGGCCACCACCAACCCAACAGAACTAGGAGCCTTCGACAAGTTATGTCTGCCAACGAATCTCACGCCGCAGTCGTCAACAGCGGACGGCCCCGAGCGGGCCGCACCCACTGGGACGCCGTCGTTTGCGGCGGCGGCACGGCCGGCCCCGCTGTCGCGGCCCGGCTCGCCGAGGCCGGGCGCCAGGTGCTGCTGGTCGAGGCGGGCCCCGACTACGGGCCCTTCTCGCGTGGAAAGTGGCCGGTGGAGCTGACGAAGGCCGCCACGATCGCGACCACACACGACTGGGGCTATGTCTCAGGTGACGAATTGCCCGGGCGCGACCTGCCGTACGAACGGGCCAAGGTGATCGGAGGATGCTCGGCGCACAACGGGTGCACAGTCTCCTGGGGCCACAGTTCCGACTACGACAACTGGGGGCAACCCGGCTGGTCGGGTGACGAACTCCTGGCGTCGTTCGAGGTGGCTAACGCCGACATGCGTGTCCGCTACTTCGAGGAGGACGAAGTCCTGCCGCTACACGATGGGTTCATCACCTCGGCGCTCAAGCGTGGCCATGCGCGCGTCGACGATCTGGACACGTTGAATGGTGTGGCCGGTGTCGGACTGCAGCCGTCCAATGCACCCGACGGAGTGCGCTGGCACGCCGGGTTCGCCTATCTGGACCGCGTCCGTCATCTAACGAACATCACCGTCGCCGCCGACTCGCTCATCGACCGCGTGATCATGAGTGGCACCCGCGCGGTGGGGATCACCGCCATCGATGGCGAGGGGCGTTTCGATGTCTACGCCGACCTGGTGGTGCTCACCTGCGGTGCCTACGGCACTCCGGCCGTGCTCCATCGTTCCGGTGTCGGACCGGCACAAGACCTCCGCGCGTTGGGGATAGAGGTGATCGCCGACAACCCGGGGGTCGGCAAGAACCTGCACGACCACCCCTCGGTCAAGCTCGTTTATAGCGGCACCGACCTACTGGTGCGGGAGACCAAGCACTTCGCGGCCATGGGCCACTACATGGCCGATGAGCAGGCGTTCCTGAAACTGGCCTCGTCGCGTTGCCGCGACGATGCGTTCGATCTGCACATCTACCCGGCACCAGGTCCGGAACGGCTACCTGAGATCTACATCAACGCCGTCGATCCGAGGTCCCGTGGACAGCTTCGGCTCGCCAGCGCGGATCCTGCGGCGGCCCCGCTGATCGATCACGGGTTCCTCACCGATCCGGAGGGCCACGACCATACGGTCCTGGCGGACGGTGTGGCGATCTCGCGCGACATTGCGAGTGAGTCGGCGATGGCTGCACTGCTCGGCACAGAGATCCGGTTCGGGCCCGATGCCGACATCGCACAGGCCATATACGACAACATCATTCACTACTGGCACCCCGTCGGCTCATGTGCGATGGGTATCGCCTGCGACGCGCAGGGCAAGGTGTTCGGTGTGGAGAACCTGGTGGTGGGCGACGCCAGCCTGTTCCCGCAGACGCCTCGGGCCACCACAGGTATTCCCGTCGTGGCCGCGGCATTGCGGATCTCCGACTTCCTCCTGGACTGAGGTCGACGTCATCTGGTACGTCTAGCTGGCCGGGACCGCGTGTGCGAGTGGCCCCGGCCAATGGAGATTCCGCCGAAGATTGGAACTCGCCTGCGGAACGGATTAGCGATTAGCCCGGGCAAAGCCTCGACAGTTCCTCTGCCCCCGGCCTCACCGAGTCTGTGCGCGAAGTACGGGCAGGCGAGTCGGTCGCGCGCTGGCCAATGGAGAATTCGGGGCGCAGTGATCAGCTTTCGCGGGAGGGACATCGAGTGCCGGATTGCGGTCGAAGAAGCCGTGCGGGGCCAGTACGAAGCCGGCGTGGTCGACGGGCATGACCGGCCAGTCCTCAAGGCGTGGAACATGTGTGGTGCCAAATACATGCCACAGGACGATGTCGGCATCGGTGGTGCTCTCGTCGTCGGCGAGCCACGCGGTCATGTCGTCGCCTGCGGGCTCCAGAATCGGATAGTCACCAGCCGGGTAGCGCTCGTCGTCGTGCCGGGCGGTGATCCAGAGGTCGGCGTACATGAACGCGGCCCGTCGCCCGATACCCGATGAGGGCAACGCCTGTGGTGCCACGACGCTGCGCGGTAGCAGTTTGTATCCCGGGGGCTGCCCCATGGCGTTGCGATGTGCCGGGTTGAAGACCTGCCAGTGCCGCCCAGCGCGGGTATCGGCGTGCCGTGCGCCGTGCGCCTCGCTGGTCACCAGCCTCTCCTGGGTGGTGAAAGCCGTGCCGTAAGGATTGAGCGGACCCACTGGCGGCGCCACGGTGTCGACTTCGACCACCCGGTTCGTGGGTCCGTCGATGTCGAGGTCGAGTCGCGCACAGAAGATGTGCTGGTGGTTGGGCGCCAACAGCCCGGGTGACACCTCGGTCGCGAACGGTGTCGGTGTTCCCGGCTTTCCTGCGTTGGTCAACACGATGCCGGTGAGTTTCGCATCGAACTCGATCGACCCGTTCTGGCCGAAGTACCAGTAGTAGCCGTACTCGTAGTTGTCGATGGTGTATATCGACGACACCACGAAGCGGCGTGCCCGGCGTACTTCGACGTGCCCGTCGGTGTCGGTGTGTTTCCACAGCACCCCGGCGTCCTCCTCGTGTAGGCAGATCGCGTTGGTGATGGTCCGGACGATCCCGGTGTTGTCGACGAAAGACGCGTCGAGATAGTGAATTTCGCCTAAACAGTCACATCCGAGTGTTAGGGAGTTCGTGCTATTTCCCATGAAGACCTCGCCGGTGTCGAATGCGCATTTGCGGTAGGTTCCGGGCGCGGGATCGCCGTAGGGAATAACGAGTTCGGCGATGGACAACCGGTGCGCGATGCGGCGCTGCCGGCCGCCGTCGACGTATCGGACGTCGTGGATGATCAAACCCTCGCGCGGGCAGAACCCGACGCGTAGCCGCCAGTTCTGCCAGTTGATCGCGTGACCGTCGACGCTGAATCCCGCGCCGTCGGGCTGGGTGATGTGCAGCGGCGCGACCGCGCGAGTCGGTGTCGAGCCGGCCCGGTAGTCGCCGGCGGTGGCCGGCACCGGGACCTCGGCGTGTTCCTCGATCTGCAGGATCTCCAGGGAGTCGAGGTCGATCACCGCGTAGCAGCCGTGGATCGGATGTGCGTACGGGTTGCCCTGGTCATGCCTGCGTTCCCACGCCGGTGTCCAGATTACCCGCCGGCCGGCAAGGTGATCGGGCATCACGCCGCCGAAAGACCAGGCCTCCAAGTGGAGTTGGCTGGTGTCGGCGAGCCCGCGCCTGCGAAGGCAGGCCATGTACTCCGCGTTCGATCGTGCGGCATCCAGAGCGGCGGTGACCTGTGTCGTCAGCAGTGGTGCCTTGGCGTCGGGTCGATGTCGCCAACCGATGACCCGGCGGGTCGTCAACGACACCAGGCCTTCGAACAGCGTGCAGTCGTGCTGTCGCCATATGCCGGCTCGGGCCACCCGATCCAGTTCGGTGCCGCGGTCCCAGTCGTCCAGGGAGTCTTTGGCCGGCTCCTCGAGCTGGACGAAGATGAATAGATCCGCGCCGTGCAGGAACTCCGAGCCGCGCAGGATGTCAACCACGTCAGTGAGTTCGGATCCGTCGAGGGGATCGAGCGGGTGGTGGTGGCTCAGCTCGGTTGTCTGGCGTGCCGGCATTGCTAGTCTCGCTCGGCGTGTTCTTGGGCTGCGGCCGCGGCTGCGGCCGCGGTGGCCTCGGTCACGTCTCCGGTCGGTGCGGCCAGCATCAGCAGGTGTGTGTCGGAGCGCGGACGTAGGTACAGCGCCCAGTACACCAGGCTGACGCCGACGATGATGGCGACAATGATCAGATTCTGCCGCTCCTGCAGACATACCAGGACCGCCGAGAAGATGGCGGCCACAATGGGAATCACCGGGCCCAGCGGCATTCTGAACGGGCGGACCAGATCGGGCTGTCGAATCCGGCTGGCGATCGCGGCGCTGGCGATCAGCACGAACTCGACCGCAATGGTGGTGCCGATGACGGTGGCCATGGTCGCGACATCAAACCCGAGGATCAGGATGATCGAACCAATCCCGACCGCGGCCGAAGCCACCCACGGCGTCTCAAACCGGGGGTGCACCTTCGCGAGCTGCCGGCTGACAGGGGTCGGCCAGGCGTTGTCGCGTCCTGAACTGAACAGCACCCGGGAGAAGTAGGGGACCAACGCCATCACGCCGTTGCAGATGGAAAGCGCGATGCCGAGGCTGATAATGGTGGTCAACGTCGGGTTTCCCAGGCCGTTGAGGAAAGTGGTCCAGGGCTGCGGTGATGTGGTGAACTCGCGGAGATCGTTCGCACCGACGATACCGGCTAGCACGGGAATCGCTGCGGTGACCACCGCAACGAGCAGCGAGATGAACACTGCCTTCGCGATACCTCTGGGGTCGCCCTTGGTCTCCTCGGAGAACAGCAGCGCACCCTGAAAACCGTTGTAGGCGAACGCCGCGACGACCACGCCGGCTAGCAACGCTCCCGCTGTCACCAGTTGCTGGTTGCCCGCGGCATCGAACATCGTGGGCGGTATGACTGACGTCAGGGGCCGCTGCATGTGGGCGAATCCGAGCACGGTGACGAGGGTTACGACGCTGATCTCGAAGGCAAGCAGAATGGCCACCGCTTGCGCGGTGATCTTCACGCCGATGATCGCGATGACGGTGCCGATCGCAATCACGACGGCCCCGAGTATCTTCGCGTCCACTGGCAGAACGACTTGCAGGTACTCGGCTATGCTGAGCGCGACGACGGCCGGGATCAGGAATGCCGACACCGGCCCGGTTATGGCCAGTGAGACGAACCCGGGTGCGCGGCCGAGCGTGCGGGAGATGACGGTGTAGTCGCCACCGGCAATCGGGTAGGCGGAGCCGAGTTCGCCCCAACAGAACGCCATCAGTGTGCCGAGGACGCCGCCGATCAGGAACGCCCAAAAGGCGCCAGTTCCCGTCATGTTCAACAGGACGGGGCCGATCGCGAAGACGACCACCGCAGGCGTGATCGCGGCGACACACAGTACGACGTTGCCGAACACCTTGAGATCGCGACGCAACTCTTGCTTGTATTGCCCGGATTCTGCGGTGGCGGCGGACGCAGCCACCGCGGATTCTTCTGTCATGGGTTGTTCCTCTGCCTCAGTGGGGTGTTCAGGGTCGGTTGAGCAGTCGGCGGGGATTGGCGATCAGCATCTGGTCGATTACCGCGACGTCCACGCCGCGGTAATCGCGCATCATCGGAACGACACGTTTGAATAGGTGGTCGTATCCCATTCCGCCGTAGGTGCGGAGGTTGATCTTGGTCCAGACGTCACATGCAAGCACGAGTTGATCGGCGAACCCGTCCTCCAACAATGGCACCAGCATGTCGAGTCGTTGGCTGTCGCTGGGATCCTGGAATTGACCGCTGTGGCAGTAATCGCTGCCGAATGTGTCGTACGCCAGCGTCGCACCAGTGGCCAGCATGTCCCGGTGGTAACCCTCGTCTAGGTGCTCGTCAACGTGTCCCAGAATGACCCGTTCGGGCTGCATGCCAAGGGCTACAAGGTATTCGAGTACGGCGACACCGTGTGTGCCGCGCGGGTCGAGATGGACGCTCACCGACGCGCCGGTCTGTGCTCCCGCCGCCGCGGCGGCGGCGAGAACCTTGAATTCGCGGTCCGTCACCGGGTCACTTGTCCCGATCTCGCCCAGCAGCGCGCTTGTGATCCCGGTGCCGTCGATACCGTCGGTGAGTTCCGAGGTGAACAGTGCTGCAAGTTCTTCGACGCTCATCTCAGCGACCCAGCTGGGGTGCGAGTCGTGGATATAGCACCCCGATGCAGTCATGATGTGTACTCCGGACGCCCGCGCGACCGCACTCAGTTTGCGGACGTCGCGACCAAGGCCGATGTTGGTGACGTCGAGTATCGCGGAGCCGCCCGCTGCAGCGACGGAGGTGACTTCCTTGATGGCGACGTGCTCGTCGTCGAGAACTAGGTTGTGTTCGAAACTGTCGAGATTCCAGCGCAGGAAGCCGTGGTTCTCCAGGGAGATCGAGGTGTCCTCAGGCATGGGTTCCTGTGGAGGCGTGCACCATACCCGGGCATCGATGAAGACGTGCTCGTGCATGCTGGTGCGACCTAGTTCCTCGGGCGCGATGTGCCCGAGCACGGTGTGAATCGGCAAGGCCACTCCCGGATTCTGGTGTTAGGACCTGCGCAATGTGACGCAGCCAACAGCAGTGAACCACAAAGTAACGTTCAGAGTGATGACACAAATTGACTGATTATGTGAAGCGCAACTTCATGATGAACGGCGCCGGAGCATATCGAGTTCGCGGCGGGGCGCGCCCTGATCATGTTGGTGTGCAGGTGAATAACGTGCGACTACGACTGTGCGGCAACCAGGGTCGTGCGGTGGACGTTGGAAGGCGGCGTGAGTGCGGCGGCCGCGGCGGAGAGCGCGTCGCGAAGGTAGACGATCATCGGGTGCGCCTGGGCGCCGCGCCTTGTGACCGTGTAGATGCGCCGGCATGCGTTACCCCGAGCGAGCCTGTGCAGGATCATCTCAGGTGGTGCGTCGTCCACGGCCAGGCCGGGTAGGAATCCGACCGCGAGGCCTCGCGCGATTAGCGTGCGGTGCAGGATCATGTCATCGGCCGAATACCGGATGTGCGGTTCGAACCCGGCCTCGCGGCACAGTGAGGTCACCCAGGCGCGTGATGCCGAACCGTCGGGCTCCATCACCCAGGGCGCCTCGGCGAGTGCCGACGTGCTGCCGGCGGTCCACTCCGGGCGGCTGGCTGGCACGCATAGATACATCGGGTCTTCCAGCAGGAGTGCGGAATTCAGCTGGCTGTCGCGAACGAGGTTCAGCCCCGGGTATTCCTCGGCGATCACGAGGTCGAAATCGTGGGCGAGCAGCGCGGGTAGTGCCGACTCGGGCTCGAGCTGTGACAAGCAGACCTCCATGCCGGGGTGCTCGGCGGCTGCGGTGCCGAGCACATCGGGCAGCAGTGTCATTGCGACGGTCTGGAACGAGGCGATCCTGGTAATGCCCGTCAGTCCGGTGCGGGAGGTTGCAAGCTCAGCCTCGGCGCGTTCCATCAGCTCGAAGAGATGCTCGGTGTGCTCAACCAGTGTCAGCGCCGGTCCGGTCAGTCTGACGTTGCGTCCGACGCGCTCGAGAAGTGTTACGCCGGCCTCGTTCTCCAGCACCGACAGTTGCTGAGACACCGCCGAGGGGCTGTAGGAGAGAGCCTGTGCGACCGCCGCCAGCGTGCCCCGCCTGTGCAGCTCGCGCAGCAACCGCAACCGATGTAGGTCGAGCATGGTCCCACCAATCAATCAGAAAAACTGACCTATAATGCTAACATTCTTTCGCTGGACTGACGGCATGATGGTGGCAAGACTATGTCGCGTGTGCAGAACACCATCCGTCGAGGAGTTAGAGACCTCACCAGCGCGACCCGCACTGTGGTTGCGCCCAGCCGACCATGCCATGCCGATTGATGACAGTGCCGTCGAGCATGTCGACGATGTCATCGCGTTTCACCGCGCTCTGCCCGGATACGCGCCGACCCGGTTGGTCGAATTGCCCAACCAAGCAGGGGAACTGGCAGTTGGTCGACTCTTCGTCAAGGAGGAGAAGAACCGATTCGGTCTCCCGGCGTTCAAGGCGCTCGGTGCTTCCTGGGCGCTCGCACGGGCGGTCGCCGCGCAGGCGGGGCTGCCCAAACCGTGGACACTGCCGGCGCTGCGCGGGGCCGCGGCGAAACTCGAACTCGAGGTGGTTACCGCAACCGACGGCAACCACGGTCGTGCGGTCGCCTGGATGGCTGCCCAGGTGGGTTTGAGTGCGACCGTTCTGGTTCCCGATGTCATCGGGGAAGCAGCCACCGTCGCGATAGCGGGGGAGGGCGCCGAGGTTGTCGTTCACCACGGCAACTACGACGAGACGGTGATCCGCGCTGCCCGCTACGCCGCAGAGGAGCGCGGGCGGCTGCTGGTCCAGGACACCGCGTGGCCGTCCTATACCGAGATCCCTGGATGGATCGTCGACGGATATCAGACCCTTCTGGCCGAGGTTGACACTCAACTCGCAGATCTGGGGGCGCCTCCGGCGGATCTGGTGGTCGTGCCGGTAGGCGTCGGATCCCTGCTGCAGGCCGTGCTCAGTCACTACAGCCTGCCGCATGGGCCGGAGCCGGCGACCAAAATCGCCAGCGTCGAGCCGGTATCCGCGGCGTGCGTGCTGGCCAGCCTGCGGGCTGACCGCCTCACTTCGGTGGACACTGCGTCGACGATCATGGCGGGACTGAACTGCGGCACTCCGTCTTCATTAGCATGGCCACTCATCCGGAACGGGTTGAGCGCCGCGATCGCTGTCACCGATGCCGAGGCAGCGCAATCCGCTGACCTTCTCGCCGAGCAGGGGGTTGCGTCAGGACCCTGCGGCGCGGCCACTCTGGCGGCAGTGCGCGTTATGCTGAACGGCTCGGACAGTGAGGAGTGCAGGGACGCATTGGGACTGGCCGATACCAGTGTTGTCGTGCTGTTGAGCACCGAGGCAAACTCCGATTCAGTTACTGCGGAGGCACTATGAACCGCGATGCCGAGGTCATTCAATTGCTCAGCGACCTCGTCGCGATCGATTCGACAAACCCATCGCTCTACGCGGACGGTGCTGGTGAGCGCCAGATCGCCAATTTCGTCGCCGAGTGGGGTGAGTCGAACGGCCTGCACGCCAGGCTGATCGACTCCGATAGCGCGCGACCCAGCGTGGTGGTGGCGACCGCCCCAGAAGCCGGCCACGGCCCTGCGCTGCTGATATGTGGACACCTTGACACCGTCGGGCCCGGCGGTATGGACGCCCCGTGGACGCCGCGAATCGACGGTGATCGGTTGTACGGCCGCGGTGCCTACGACATGAAGGCCGGACTGGCCGCCGGACTGATCGCGGCACGGGATGCCAACCGCGCGGGGATCGGAGGTCGTGTGGTAGTCGCCGCGGTGGCCGATGAGGAGCACAGCAGCACCGGAATTCAGGAGACCCTGAACTTCGTCCAGGCGAATGCGGCGATCGTATGTGAACCGACTGAGATGGTGATTGCCGAGGCGCACAAGGGATTCGTGTGGATCGAGATAGACGTGACAGGAGTGTCGGCGCACGGGTCGCGTCCACACCTGGGGCGCGACGCGGTCTTCGGGATGGGTCCTATCCTCAGCAGGTTGCGAGACCTCGATCGCGAGATCGCAGTACGTTCCCAGCACTCCAGTCTGGGCTCCGGAAATCTACACGGTTCGACAATCATCGGCGGTCGCGAGGAATCGACCATTCCCGACCGGTGCACGCTCGTCGTGGAGCGGCGCACATTGCCCGGGGAGCAGGTGGCCGATATCGAGCGGGAGATCCGAGCCGTGCTGGACGCGTGTCGGAATGACGACCCCGACCTTGCCGTCCAGATGAGAACCACCATGTCCCGCGAACCCTTCGAACGCGTGAGGGGCGATGATTTGTTGCGGTCGATGGACAACGCCTCGGCGCGCCTCGGCAACCTGCCGCTCGAACGTGGCTCCGTGAGCTATTGGGCCGATTCGGCTTTCATCCAGGCCGCAGGAGTGCCGACGGTGCTGCTGGGCCCGGCTGGTGACGGAGCCCACGCGGACATCGAATGGGTCAGCGTGTCGAGCACCGTGGCGTGCACTCGCGTTCTGACGGCTACCGCGATCGACTACTGCCAGTGAGCATGCGCCGGTGGACTCGCGATATAGCGGCGCAGCCATTGTGGCATCTGACGACCGCCCCCACAGCTGAGAAAGAGAGCAGAAAAGCCGTATGACCAATCCACCCGAACACGCTGCCACGATTGTCGTTGGTGCCGGAACGTCAGGGGCCACGCTCGTCGGGCACCTCATCGAAGCCGGTGAGCGTGACGTGCTGCTGATCGAGGCCGGACCGGACTACGGGGCCCGCGGCAGCAGCACTTGGCCCGAGGAGCTGCTCGATGCCCGGGCAATGCCGACGAGCCACGACTGGGGATACACCAGCGATAAGACCTACCCTGATCGCACCGTCCCATTCGACCGCGCCAAAGTGATCGGCGGGTGTTCCTCGCACAACAGCTGTGTCGCCATCTGGGGGTCGCACCTGGACTACGAGCAGCTGGAGCACCTAGTCGGAAAGCGCTGGGGCAGAGACTCGTTGGAGAAGCAGATTCCGGGAATTGAAGACCGGATGCGGTTGCGCCGCTACCAGCAGCATCAGCTCAGCCCGTTTCACGAGGCCTTCCTGGCGGCGACGGCCAATGTGGGGATACCGATCGTCGATGACGTCAACGACCTGGACCAGGATGAAGGCGCATCCACCTTTCCGGTGAACATTGACACCGACGGAACACGGTTCAACGCCGCGTTCGCCTACGTTGATCCGGTACGCGAGCACGCCGAGCTAACCGTGCTCGGTGACGCCCTGGTGGATCGGGTGCTCTTCGAGGGAAGCACCGCAGTGGGCGTCGAGGTGCTGATCGACGGCGAGCGAACCTCGATCTCGGCCGACCGGGTGATCATCAGTGGCGGTACCTACGGAACACCGGGCATCCTGATGCGATCCGGCATAGGTCCGGCCGATCACCTGCGAGCCAACGAAATCGACGTTCTGGTTGACCTACCCGGGGTGGGCGCCAACCTGCACGACCATCCGGCGGTGTGGCTGCACTACGCCGGGAGCGGGCAACTCGAGACGCAGATGGCTGACACCATCGCCGCTGGCTGGACGCCGGAGGAGCAGAGCATGGTCAAACTGCGCTCGCGACACTGCGACGACGGTTTCGATCTGCACCTCTACCCAATGGGCGGCCCCGACACCCCAGACGGTGACGGTTGGCATTGGGTGGTGCCGGTGGCGAACATGAGGCCGCTTGCCCGCGGCGTGGTGCGGCTTGCGGATCGGAATCCTGAGACGCCGTTGGCGATCGACCACAACTACCTCGGCGACGCCGATGGTCGCGATCTGGCGGTGTTGGCCGACGGAGTCCGCCGGGCACGGGAGATCACCGCCGCGCAGCCGTTGACTGAACTCATCGGCGCCGAGATCACCCCGGGTGACGCCGCGCGCACCGACGAGGAGATCGCGGAGTTCGTTCGCGCGAACGTAGTGCACTACTACCACCCGGTCGGCACGTGCAAGATGGGCACCTCCGACGATGCGATGGCAGTGTGCTCGAACACCGGTGCGGTGTTCGGCACGTCTAATCTGTATGTCGCGGATTGCTCGCTGCTGCCCGAAATCCCCAGGGGCAACACCAATCTCCCCGCGGTATTCATTGGCGCGACCGTAGCCGCGGCACTGACAGCAAAGGAATTGTCGTGACTCAAATCGACACCGGCACCAGCAACATGCAATCAGACCTGCGGACGCAGGCATTCATCGGTGGGACGTTCGTCGATGCCGAGGGGGGTGCACTGATGCCAGCCTGGTCGCCCTCCACCGGTCAGAGAATCGCCGAGGTGGCCAACTGCAGCGCACACGATGTGGAGCGCGCGGTATCGGTGGCACGCGTCGCGTTCGACAAGGGTAGTTGGTCGCGCGCTCCGCTGGAGTTCCGCAAACAGGTAATGCATCGGTTCGCTGACCTGGTCGAGTCGCACAGTGCGGAACTCTCATACCTCGACTCGCTCAATGCGGGCAAGCCGATCACCGCGTGCAGTACTGGAGACCTACCCGACGCCGTGGCGACATTGCGCTGGTACGCCGAGGTGATCGACAAGGTGTACGGGCGCGTCTCACCGAACACCGGCGACGGAATCGGCATCATCACCCGCGAACCCGTCGGGGTGGTCGGTTCAGTCATACCCTGGAACTACCCGTGCGCAACACTCGCCTGGAAGCTTGGGCCCGCGCTAGCATGCGGCAACAGTGTCGTTGTCAAACCTGCCGAGCAGGCGCCACTGAGCGCGATACGCATCGCTGAGCTAGCCGTGGAGGCCGGGCTTCCCAACGGAGTGCTCAACGTGGTCCCGGGCGTGGGGGAGATTGCCGGACGACAGGTGGGAATGAGCCTTGGCGTGGATGCACTCTCGTTCACGGGGTCCACAGCCACCGGCCGGCGCTTCCTGGAATACGCCGCCGCAAGCAACCTGAAGATGGTCTCACTGGAATGCGGGGGCAAGAGCCCCCAGATTGTGCTCGCTGACGCCGTCGCGGATTTGGACTACCTGGTAGACCAGCTCGCGATCGCGGCGTTCACCAACAGTGGACAGAACTGCACCGCGGGCTCTCGGATCCTCGTCGATGAATCGGTGCACGACCTCGTGGTGGCGGCTCTGGCCGCACGGGTGGCGACCGAGGTCGTCGGGCCCGCGCTCGATCCCGCGACGACGATCGGTCCAGTGATCGAGCAACGCGCGATGGTTCGGGTTCTGGAAGCCGCAGAGGAAGCGCGGGCTGGTGGAGCCACGGTGGTTTCCGGTGGGCGCCAAGCACTCTCGGAGTCGGGTGGGTGGTTTGTCGAACCGACGATACTCGCTGGTGTTGCCTCTGACATGCGTGTAGCCCGTGAGGAACTATTCGGTCCGCTCGTGGCAGTCCTACCGTTCACCGATCATGCCGAGGCAATCGCGATGGCCAACGACACCAGTTACGGTCTGGCTGCCTCGCTCTACACCAACGACATTGACCGAGCCACCGAAATCGCGACATCGATACGGGCGGGGACGGTTTCGATTAACAGCTACAGCGAGGGAGATATCACCACACCGTTCGGTGGATACGGCCTCTCGGGCTTCGGCGGCAGGGAGAAGGGAACTGACGCGTTGGCCCAATACAGCGAGCTGAAGACCATCTGGTTGACGCGGAGACCGCGATAGCGGTCGTCGGCACCGTACGTACGGTGCAGGCTCCCGGGCCGGGGACCGCGCACCATGCGGTGTTGGGTGTGTCGCCAGTGTGGACCCGAACGGAGACACCATGATACGTCGCTTCACGACGGCTAGCAGATCCGCTGCACCGGAGACGGTTCGCCCGACGCCGACTGCTCGGGTATCCAGCGGCAGCCTACCCGGGCCGGGCGGGTGGTAGGCGGTGTGGGAGATGGACGGCTACAGCCGTAGCCTGTTGCTATTCGTAGTCACCTGGAGCCCGTACGGTGCGCCCCCGGATGACGAAACGTTCATCGGGTTCGGGCTGACCGGACCGCAGTTGCGCGAACGGCTGCTGCAGATCATCGAGACCTACTGGCCCCACGTCACCGCACTATCTGCTATCGACCGCGCCCTGCTGGACAGAACCATCGCCTATGTGAGGCGGCGCGGCACTGGCTCCGAACGTCTTGTACTGCACCGGGTGTTGGGCAGGCTCTCGCCGCTGTGCCAGGCTACGGCGTCCGAAGCTTCGGACGCCGTAGGTCCTCTCCCCGCGCCCGTGGCATCCGGCCAGGGTCTGTCGGACGCTCTAGGACTGATTCACGACGACCCGTTGCGTGTGCCGCGACCCTCACGTGCATCCCCAAGACAACAGAGTTCATTGAAATAGCACGAAGGAGTTTCTTCAGATTCGGCCCAGCACAAAGTGGTGGTCGGCTGAGGGTTTGAGAAGTCCCGGTAGGTCACGCCTTTCATCGAAAGAGTTTTCACACAGCCGGGGACGATTCCGACACCAAGTCCCGCGGCGACCAGCCCGAGTAGCACTTGGTCGTCCTCCGGTTGACGCTGGGTGCGTACCTCGAGGCGTCGCATCAACACCGTGAACGGGAAGGCAATCGCGAAGTAGATCAGTGCGACCGAGGTGAGCACCTCAAGTGGGCGGTAGGTAAGAGTGGAGATGGTCTGTCCGTTGTAAAGCAGGTCGGCCACGCCAAGGGTCGACACCAGGGCGGTGTCCTTGAACAGGCTGATGACGATCGAAACCAGGACGGGCAAAACGTTGCGGATGCCCTGTGGGAGGATCACAAAGCGCAAGCGGTTCCAGCCGCGGATGCCGAGGATCTCGGCAGACTCGATCTGCTCCTTGGCAATGCTTTGGATTCCAGCGCGGTACGCCTCGCCAGCGAACGCACTGACGTTGAGGCTGAAGGTGACCCAGGCCGCCACCGGCGCGCTCAGCTGCACACCGGCGACGACTGGCAGCGCGTAGTAGACCCACACCAGCTGAATGAGTACCGGCGTGCAGCGCCAGATTTCGACGTGCGCTGTCGCGACGATGCGCAAAATCCTGAACCGCGACAGTCGCATGAGAGCGACTACGACGCCGAGTGAAAGGCCTGTCACGGTGCAGGCGATCGTCAGGATCGCCGTCATGCGAAGGCCCGTCAGCAGCAGGGTCCAGTTGTCGGTGACCGCGCTGAAGTCCCACTCATAGCCGGCTGCGGTGTCGCCCCCGTTCTTGGAGAGCAAGACCACGACGAGGAGGAGGCCGGTCAACGACCCTGCCACCCACCAGCGTCGTACTGATTGGACGTTGGTCATTCTGCGCAACAGCACATCTATTCCTCGTCTCGGCATACGTGCTACTTGGTCGCGTCGACCGCGTAGTCCGGCAGATTCCCGATGGCGCCGTCGGTGGGCTTACCTTCGTGGTACGGCTCCGTGTAGCCGGACCAGCCCCCCTTGGCATCCATCAACTTCTTAATGTCGGCATTGAGCGCGTCAACCGAGGATGACGACCACTTCTTGGAGACGCCAAGGTTCGTCGACGCGAAGTTCGCGGCCGTTGGCGGATACAGCACGCCGTACTGCGGGTTGGCACGGACATACTCCGACGTGTTCAGCCACTGGTTCCACACCCCATCGACACGACCCGAGGTGAGTTGCAGGTAGCAGCTGTCCGAATCCGGAAGCGCGACAATAGTCGCCTCGGGGGTGGTTGACCTGAGGCCGACTTCGTTGGCGCCTCCCTTGGCTACGCAAATGCTGCGGCCCTTCGCGCTCGCCTCATCCCAAGTCTGGAATTTGTCCCTCGCCACCACGAGGTTGTCGACCGACACGTAGATCGGGTCGGTGAACGTGATGACCTTGGCGCGCTCATCGGTTTTCGTGAGGTCGAGCGCCAGATCGAACTGGTCAGCCTGCAGGCCGGCCACGATGTTCTCGAAGGTGGTAGAAACGAACTCGGGCTTGACCTCCCACTCGTTGGCCAGGTCCGTCGCGAGGTCCACCATGGAGCCGGTCCACTCGCCGTCCGGACCCCTGAAATTGTCGGGTTTGAACGACGCGACTCCGATGCGGAGCGTGCCGGCCTCCTTGATTGCTGCGATCTGGTCGTCGCTGGAGGAGTTCGAGCCGCCCGAGCCACATGCTGCGACCGCGGATAGCGCCACCATGGCGGCGAGAGCCCCTAGTCGCTTCGTGAAGTTGGACATCGTGGTTGAACCTTTCGATCACCGAGCTGATGGATGCGGTGGTGGGTTGTGAGCACTCGGCCCCCTCTGGTGCTTGCCGCTTTTGCGCCTAACACCATGGGCGGACGATCGGAGTTCGGCCAGTCAAACTCGCAGCGTTCAATCTGTCCAATACATAGATGAGTAACTATCGATAGCTTGAACATATAGTTGAGGTCGTTGCCATCCGCACAAGATCGCCGTCACCTAGTGCGCCCACGCAAAGACCAACCGACCCCTGCAGCCGAAGTATCAAGTGCGGTAGTCTAGCTCGCGTAGTGCGATACATCTTTCGCCGCCGGTGCGACCATTCCGGTTGACTGCGGGTACTCGGCGTGGTGTCCGGCTGCCGGCACGAAGGACCGCGAGCAGAAGCTCTCGTCGCATTGGAGAGATCGGCCCTACCGGTGTGCCGTGTCGTCGCGGACGATTCTCTAGACGGCGACAATCGCTGCTCGTCGGAGGGGCTGCAGCAACGCCATGGTCCATGGCCACCGCTCCTTTGAGAGCGCTTTACCGCGCCGTGGGCAGCCTTGCTGGTCGGCCACGTCACGTGACAGAACGCAGCGCATGGCTGTCGGACAAGCCGATAGCGGCGTGACGCGAATCCGCCTCTTCGAGCGCAGTGGACATGAAAGTGAGAATTCTCGGGGTGGACATCGAGTGAGAACACCGCTGTCGGCGCAGTTCAGCGCATCGCGTGTGGACATGAAACTTGTAAAGCCACAAATATTAAAGATAATGTGGCTTCTCAAGTCTCATGTCCAATTCTCAAGTCAAATGTCCACCTGATGTCCACCTGGACATGAAAGTGAGAATTCTGCAGCGCAGCAGGACTGTTGGCGTTTGGAGGACTGGTCAGCGGATGTCGCCGATCACCGTCGCGCGATGGTCGTGAAGCTAGCGTCGATCAAGCCGAGCCACGCGTCCTGATCGTCGGTCAGAGGATGCAGTAGGGGCAGGGTTGTGAACCGGCATTTGAAGATCATTCCGGCGTCGGCATCCTGTCCAAGGACTGAGTGCATCCAGGCATCTGGAGTCTCATCAGGAGCGTCGACTACGAAGAACGTGGTGGTGCGGGATTCGCCCGTAACGGGGTGCGGTTTGTTCTCGGTCTGCAATTGTGTGCGGAGCCGCAGCCCGTCCAGGCCCGTCTCTTCGGTAACTTCGCGCAGGACAGCATGCCCGGGTGTTTCGCTTGGTCGAACTCCACCGGCGGGGATCTGAGAGCCAGCCTCTGGCGTTCCCACCTGCTCGAAGACCAGCAACTCCCATGAGGGTCTCTGGCGAACAACGTAGGCGGCTACGCGCATCCGACTCACCGGGCCAAGTCTGCCCCACTGTGCACCCTGATGCGACAACACAACTAGCTGCGCCATCTCGTGAAGTTGGTGCTGCGTCAAGACCGAGCGCGTTGGGCGTCGTCAAGGTCAGTCTTGGTCAGGACGGCCAATACGGCGACGGACACGTCGTCGAGGACACAGCCGGCTTCGGGGCGTCGGTCGATAGCGCAAATCACAGTAGTGACGTCTGCGTCGTCACGCCGAAGTGCCAATGCGGCATTGCGGACAGCGCCGCCGGTGGTAATCACATCTTCAATCAGCGTGACCGTTCGGCCAGCAACATCTGCACCCTCAGCGAGTCGACACGTGCCGTACGTCTTGGCTTCCTTGCGGACGAATACCGTTGGAAGTCCGGTTATTTGACTGAGCACAGTGGCTAGCAGCACGCCACCCAACTCGAGGCCGCCGAGTAGATCCGTACCGGAGGGAATCAGCGGGACCATTGCCTGGGAGACGCGTTTCAGTAGCTCCGGGTTGGACTCGAAGAGATACTTGTCGAAATACTCGTTGGAGCGCTGGCCCGATCGCAGCTGAAACTGCCCGGACAGGCGGCACGCGGCATTCACATCGGCGGCCAGGTGTTGGTCCATGGCGCCCATCTTCGCACCGTGAAAGCAACATCCTGAGACTCCACAACTATCGGAGGCGATGCAGACAATCCGTGAGGTCGTCGAGGGACTCAAGGCGCATATCGGCAAGTGCCGCCTGGGCGAGTTGGGCGTGAATGTGTCCCCACGGACCGCGCCGAAGGAAAGCGGTTCGCATACCCGCCTTTCGAGCTGGCAGGATGTCATTGTCGAGGCGGTCTCCGACGTAGAGAACCGCGACGGCCTCGACACCTGCTTCTTTGACTATCCGCTGAAAGAAGTGTGAATCAGGTTTGGACACACCCCATTCAGTAGAGGACGCGATGAACTCCGCCTGGAGTCCAGCGTCCCTTAGCACCGCCTCGGTGCCCGCGGGTTGGTTGCCTGCAACACCCACCGTCAGGCCGGCCGCCTGTACCGCTGACACACAGGCGATCGCATCGGGGTAGAGGTCATCGCGATGAACAGGCACCGGGCTCTCCGGTCGGCTCACCCCGAGCATCGCCCAGAGGTCTCGATGATCAGCGCCCCGTTCGATCAAGGCACCGAGAACCCCCATCAGGGTGAAGACCGGGACACCGGTTTGCGCGGCGTAACCCGCCCAGAGCCGACTCTCGTCGACAAGCGTCTCCCCGACATCGAAGACAATGCACCGGATGCCAGCTGGCAAGGTCTCCGTCATGGGGAAACAGGCTAGTTGTCCCGCTTGACGCCCCTCGGCACCTGGACCAGTGATGGCGAAGCAATGACGTCACGATGACACAAACGTCAGGCTGGCCGTCGTGAGACAAATCTGTTTGACCAGGCGAGAGGGCCGCCAGATGTATTTGGGTGTGAGCACCGGCAACGGCGGCGGGGGAGGGACGGCCTGGGAGGGGGTGAGCGCTGGTCTCGAGGAGAGCGTTCCCGTGTGTGCGCCTGCTTTTGTCCTTGACCACTGAGAATCGGATGTGCTGGCCTTGTGGGGCGTCGCGGACTGCGCATCGCTCCGTCATGGCGATGACGGAGTGGCGGGGCGTGAGAGGGGAGTGGGGCAGTGAATGAGGTTGGGACGCGTATGCGCAACCAACCCGCCCCACCCGGGGTGGTTTTCGACGACCTGTGCGATCCCCACCGCCAGCCAGTTCGTCCGTGGATGGTGCTGCACGACGACGAAGTCGCTCCGATTGTCACCGAGGCGGATCGGCCTGACCACGTTGTGTGGTCATCGCTGTGGCCCGAACGCCCCGACGCGTGCTTGCGCTTCGATCTCGCCGCGGCGCGCGGTGGAACCGACCTGCGGTGGACGCTGTATCTCGATGACCCGCTGCCGGAGGCCCGCCTCGTACAGCACATGCTTCAGCGCATTGGAGAACTGATCAACGCTAATCTGCGCTACGCCTACAGCCAGACCACGCTCCACATCGATGATTTCGATGGAGTCGTCGCGGCGATGCCGTGGCAGAGTTGACACTGGGTTCATGGGTGAGCAGGGGGTGGTCGTCGCGGAGCGTCTGGTGATGCAGCGGTTCCCTGAGGCTCGCGCGGCCTGGCTGGGCGGAAGTGTGGCGGCAGGCGAGCAGACCTCGACGTCGGACTTGGACATCACCGTGCTCCTGGACGGACCGCCGGCGCCATTCCGGTCCTCGGAAGTGCTCGATGGGTGGCCGGTGGAGTTCTTCGTGCAGACCGAGGAATCGCTCCTGCATTTCTGTGCCCAGGACCGCGGTCGCCGGCGGCCGACCACGATGCGTCTGGTGGGTTCGTCCATCATCTTGATCGACCGGGACGGGTCTGGCCGACGGCTGCAGGCAGCCATGCACCAGCTCGACCTGGACGGCCCACCTTCAGCGACCGACCCCGATTTGGAGAGTCAGCGCTACGCGATCACCGACATGCTCGCTGACATGGCCGCCGCTCGAAGCGATGACGAGATGCTGATCGTGGCTGCGGCTCTGACGTGGGCGGTGGGCGATTTTGTGCTGGCTGCTAACCGGCGGTGGAGCGGAAGTGGTAAGTGGCTGTTGCGCGAGATCGTTGCCCTCGATCACGTCGCGGATACGCGGTACGCGCCCAGCCTGACCGGCGGGCTGCGCGCCGCCGCAGCAGGTGATCCGAAACGGCTGCACGGCGTCGCGCTGGCGATACTCAAGGAATTCGGCGGGCCGGTCTTCGACGGCTTTCACCGACGCCCCCCACCAGAGACCGTGACAGCCCTCGGCGGGTTCCAGGTTCAGCCGATGACCGAACATGACGCTCACCGGGTGGCGGCCTGGCGCTACGACGGGCGATGGTCGATCTACGACTTGTCCTCAGCGCAGCCGATTCTCGAGGATCTGGTGAACTACTTCGCAGTCACCTCGGGGGAGCGCTTGGTGGGCTTCTGTTGTGTCGGTGAAGCGGCTCGAGTCCCGGGCTTGACTGCGGACCCTGCCGTTGTCGACATCGGTCTTGGTATGGAGCCCGATCTGGTCGGTCACGGCCACGGTGTCCCCTTTGGCCAGGCCGTGCTGACGTATCTCACCGAGGCATACCCGGAAAAGCAGTTTCGCGCCGTCATCCAGGCGTGGAACGAGCGCAGCCTCAATCTGGTCGGCCGCCTCGGGTTTGACGACGCGGGAGAGTGGTCGACTATCCAGGGCGGCCACCCAGTTGGATACCGAATCCTCAAGCGTCCGATCAGAAGCGGCAGGTGATGGGTGAGCCCGAGGTCTTCCAGGCTATAGCCCGCCGCATCCCCATCTTGGGTGATGGACGGTGCTGGTGCATCGGTGTCGATGGACCCGACGGCGCTGGCAAGTCCCGCTTCGCAGACGATTTGGCCCAGTTCCTCCACGTTGACCGGTCCCACCCGGTGGTGAGTGTCTCCATCGACGACTTCCACCACCCCACATCGGTTCGCCATCGACAGGGCCGCCACTCCCCAGAGGGGTTTTGGGCTGACTCCTACGACTACGAGCGCTTCCGCGCCGATGTCCTCGAACCGTTCGCGCCCATTGGATCACGCCGATACCGCACCAAGTCCTACGACCACGCCACAGACACCATCGTCGACCCGCCATACCAACTAGCACCACCGAGCACCGTCCTCATCGTGGAGGGCATCTTCTTGCATCGCGACGAGCTGGTGGATGCTTGGGATCTCACCGTGTTCCTCGATGTGGCATTCACCGAGACGGCACGCCGGATGGCTCTGCGTGACGGTACGCCCGCTGATCCCGATCACCCCGACATGAGGCGTTACGTGCACGCCCAGCGCCGCTACTTCGACCAATGCCAGCCACAACAGCGAGCCACCATTCTGATCGACAACAACGAGCTGGGTCACCCGCGACTCATCCGAGGCTGACAACGTCCGCGGCAAGCTCCTCGGCCAGCTCTACTACTGCCTCCAACACGGACAGCCCTTCAGCGAGGACAAGGCGTTCGGGCCCACTGTCGCTGCCGCAGCATGAATGCCGTTTTCACGCGTGAAGGAGCCGGTTGACGAGCTGACTCGAGCCCGGCCCGGACAGCTGGTCAAGTAGCGCTACGCGACCCGAGGCCGCGAGGAGCAGCGCAACCGCCGGACCCTTCACCAACGGCCCGTCGCCGATCGAGAAGTCGGTATCGGTCGCAGTCAGAGCGAGACCCTTGAGACGTTCTTTGCCCCCGGGCGATCGGTCGCCGAAGAGATACCCGACCGCCTCTGCAATCGATGTCGTCGAATAGACGTGGTTGATGCCCAACGGGCGCCGGATGTCTTCCCCGTGAACCACGATCTCAATGACGCGTGTGATCAACGGAAGCGGGGGTGAGACAGCGTAATCCACGGCTGATCGCAGCGCTGTCAACGACGCTGACGCCTCCTGTTCGCGTGCACGGGCCAGCTGTCTTTCAACGATTCGATCGACACTGAACCTCGCCCGAACGAACTCCCGAACGAAACCGACGCGCGACAGGTCCGCCGTGGCTGCAAGATGCGCCACGACGTCACGAACGGCCCAACCGGCACACAATGACGGGGTCTCCCACTCCGCGGTCTCCAGCCCGATAAGGTCCTCAACGAGGGCCCGACGCTCAGCGTGCACCACAGGCCAGATAGAAGACTTCGCGCCACCCACAGTGGCAGCAAATCACACTGACTGTCTTGCGTCAGGCCGAGGACGACCAGACACTCGCGCGCGAGCACCAACCAACCTGGGGCTGCTCGGCCTCCACCCCTTCACTCTTAATGTGATCGGAGGTCTAGAGAAGCAAGACAACACATCGGAGGTCGCGTACTTGTCGCATAGTTCCCGGACGTGGTGTCTCACTTCTTGTCGCACACGGCGTGTCTCACGTCCACGTGTCGGGGAGCGACGAGACTGCCGAAGCGCGCCTAGTTGCTCGCGCCGCCGCGCTCATCTCGGGAGCGCTTCTCGATAAACTCGTCGACTGTTGACGACGACTTCAAGCAGTAACGCCGCATCCCCTAAACGTTCGATTGCGGGACAGGCGACGAATCTTCGGAGAAGGTGCCTGTATGACGACACCGAACAGCGCTCTCATCCGTACCTTCTCCGCATTGCGGTTCACGACCGGCCTACTAGCGTGGCTTGCCCCAGACACGACAGCGCGTCTCCTTGGGCTGGGTGCGGATCGCCAGCAGCCGTTCACCACTCAACTATTCGGGTCTCGCGAACTAACGTTGGCCGTGGCCATCACGGACTCTGCCTCCCCGCAGTTGCGGACGCGTGCACTGCAACTCGGCCTGCTCGTCGATGCTTTGGACATGGTCGGGGCACTCCGGGGCATGCGCCGCCGCACGTTGTCGACTCGCGGTGCGGCCGTCACCGGAGGAGGCGCGGCGCTATTCGCCGGACTCGGATGTGCGGCGTTGCGCGGTCAAAGACGTGCAACCGTCTCCATGACCTAGAAATCAGCCGGCAGGACTAAAACTCCGCGGCCAACGACAGTACGTCACGGCCGCGCGCCGTCTACAAACTCAGAGGCGGCCGACCGCCTCGCTTGATCGACCCTCAGCGGCGCTCCTCCTGAGAATGGACATGAGGATGAGACAAATCACTGCGGACATTGCGTGAGACAGCCCCAGTAAGTGCACGTCAGCGCACCGCTAGTGGACACGGAGTTTGAGAAACTACAAATATGTAGGTTCTCAAATTAGATGGCCAATTCTCATTTGACTTGGCCACGACGTGGCCAATCGGCCATTTCAGATGAGATTTTGGCGCCTTCTGAGTACCGGACGAGGTCGATGTGTAGACACTCGCAGGAACTGTTCAGCGCTCGATGCGCCGGAGCGCACACCTGGGGCTGAGGTGGGATTTGACCCCTGAGTTGCGACATCGCCGGCCCAGTTGATCCTGGAGGGCGTCTGCTGATGACCTCTGGCGTGCCATCGGGGTCAGCCTGTCTTTATGGGTGCAGGGCTCCAGAGACCGGATCGCTGGATTCGCGTCGTTTGCAGTTGCGCGATATCGCTATTGGCAATCCGGGCGGTGTATTGCTCGAGTTCGCCCCAGTCGCGGCCGAGGTCGTTTCGGAGGTAGGAAGGCAGCGTTCGGGCGGTCAGTAGCGGATCGATCCAGCCCATTGGTCCGCCGCCGAAGGCGTCTTGCCAGAGGTTGGTTGTTTGTGCGCCGCGTCGGTCGGGGAGTATTCGGTATTGGGGAATCTGCATGACCCCGTCTCGCAGTGTGAGTAGGTGTTGGCAGGGGAAGTTCAGACCGACAGCCCAGTCGATCATCACGGGGGCTTGCGGGCCGAGGAGGGTGTTCAGGACGGTGGTGCGGGGTACCCGTGGCGGTGTGATGGCCAGCCATTGATTGGCATCGAGGTCTGTGTCGCTGGCAACAATCCGTATCACGTCGACGTCATCGGGTATGGCCGACAGGGGAATCCGCAGATTGCGCCATGACGGCGCTGGCCCGATGTCGATGGGGGTCACCTTGCCGCGGCCGACGACGTTGCCGGTGGGCGCTGTGCTGCCCAATTCGACCTGGAGATCCTGGCCGTAGGTGGAGATGCCATCGCGGTCGATGGAGCGGACGCGCCCGGCGATGGCAATAGCGACCAGGTTGCCGCGGTGCCCTGTCGAGTCTGCCGCCGGTAGCCGGTACCAGTCGGTGGTGATCGAGGCTGGTCCGTTGCTGCCGAAACTTCCCAGAACCGGTGTTGCACGGGGGCTGAGTCCGAAGGGGAGCGCGACGGAACTTCCGTTGACGCCAAGAGTCCCACGGCCGCCCCCGGTTCCGGCGGAGTTTGTGGGCGAAGATGCCGCGACGGCCGCGGTGGCCACGGAATTCGCGGTGCCGGCGGTGCCGAGATCTTCATCAGAGGTGAGATCAGCCGCGACACCGTTGGGCGTGAATCCGGTCGCGCCGCCAGCATTCAGTGCGGTGCCGGGATCTGCGCTCAAGGGTGCCAGCAGCGAGGCGTTGGGATTGGTTTCGACGAGGACGTCGTTGGCCAAGCCGCAGGGTCTGCCGAGAAGGGTGTCGATGTTGGACCGGGCGACCGAGTAGGCGGGATATTGCGCTACCGCGGCCTTGGCCAGTGAGGCGACTTCCAGCACCACCATGAAAGCCGCGGCGATGACGACGGGCGAGGTTCGTCGCCACCGACTCAGCCTGGCCGGTTGGTTGGCCTGGGGCGATCCGACGCGGTCGTGAACGTGAAACCACAACGCGGCCGCCAGCGCGGCCACCGTAATCGCTCGGAACACGGTGGCGACGCCGAATCCGTGGATGGAGGGCGCTTTGTCGAACCACGGGACACCCCAGGTCGACACGTACCAGTAGCCGTTTCGGCTGGTTAGTACGAGTGCCATCAGGAACGCGGTGGCCGCGGTCGCGAGCGCCTGATTTCGGCGTGACCGAAGGACGTTCGGGCCGATCGCGATCACCAGCACGGCCGCTACGGATGCAGTCAGTCCGGCGAAGACGCCGAAGTGATGGGTCCACTTGGTTGGAGTGAACATCATCAACACGATCGCGCCCGCCGTCACCCCGAGCAGTCGATGCGTGGGCCCAGTGGCTAGGCCGGGGATGCCGTGCCTACGCAACAGCACTGCCGTCGCGGCGACGACGGCGGCGATCATGACGAACACGCCGAATCGCCGCGCCGGAGAGCCATCGACGGTGTCTTGCAGCAGGTACTGGTAGCGCAGGTACTCCTGGAACCAGGGCAGGCTGGGACCCGCAGCGTCGTGTGTGGCGATCATCGGCGCGACCGTGGCGATTGACTGATCGACGAAGACAGCCACGAGCACGATGAGCCCGGCTGCTAGCAGCGGTCCGAGGACCGGCAGATAGCCGTAGTCGCGGGCCTTGGACCGGATGATCGCGGCGATCGGCCGAGAGGCCGCCAGCAGTGCCCCCACGCAGATCAGGCCCGAAGGTCCGGCGGTAAGGGTGAACGCCGCCACCAGAATCGCCGCGGCCACTGGCAGCAGGCGCCGGGTGGCGATGGCGCGCTCGCAAGCCCACCAGGTCAGCAAGACCCCTAAGGCGACGACAGGCTCGGGGCGTAACCCGTTGTTGTAGGGCAGCCAGAAGGCGAGGAAGACCAGTGCCGCGCCCCACAGCGGTAGGCGAGAATTGCCGATGGCGGCGCCCAGCCGTGGCAGCACCTTGGTGCTGATGAGCCACCAAGTGGCCAGTGCGAGGAACAGTGCCGGCAGGCGCATCCACACACTCGCCGTGGATACGTGCGTCAAGAGAGCGAACAGATCGTAATAGGGTGTGCCGAAGGGGGTCTCGGGGATCCCGAAGTAGCGGAAGTAGTTCACCATGTAGCCGGCGTCGTTCGACGCGCGAGCCATCCCCAATTGGTAGCCGTCATCAGCGGTGTTCGCTCCGATGACGTGCCACAGCAGCAGAATGGCCACGACCATGACATCGGGTGCCGACATTCGCGGCCACCGGCGCCACTTCAGGTCGAACCGGCGGCGTGCTGCGCGTCGATCCATCCGAGCAAGCAGGATCAGCGACATCGATGTCGTCACAATCGCCAGCGCGATGATGGTGACCTTCAGCGGTGTGGGGCTGGAGTCGAACCGGGTGTCGATGTGTGCGGTGATCGTCAGCCCTGGTGTGCTGAACGGGTTTACGTCGCTGAAGATGCCGACCATCTGTGGGCGGTAGTCGCCCGACAGGACCGGTGCCGCTACCCCGGATGCGCTCTCAACGGTGGTGGTGGTCTCGGTGGCCGACGACGCGATCCGGATCGTGCAGCCGGCGTCGGTGAGCTGGTCGAGCGGGACGTCGAGGACGGCGATGTTGCGTAGGGTGATCCGCAGTCGGGCGGCGTCGCCGTTTCTTGCCGCCTCGGTCACGACGAGGAGCCCGTCCTTCTGCGCGTTCGGGCTCGACGACGGGATCGTCGACGCGATGACGGTATCGCGATCTCCACTGCTGGTCGCCGCGGCGCACGGAATGGTGGCTTCGAGGTCCAGAGGCGCGTAGGCCACCAGGGGTGCGGTGAGGTTGGCGCCGGATCCGGGCTGCGGCCAACTCAGGGTGACGTCGTCAACGGCTACGGGCAGGAACGGGACGGCCAATGCCAACGCCGCGCCAAGGAACCCGCAGACCGCAGCCAGAACGGCGACAGTGCGGCGATGTTCCTGCCTACGAGAGCGTTGGGCGGTCACCGCCGCCGTCGCCGTCGCCATCACGACGACGCCGTGATCGCACAGTCCACCGTTCGGTGAACGCTTGGTGAGTCGATCGAGCGGCCGCAACGGCCCCGGTTCCCGCCTTGTGGCTCCACTACTCCAGAAATATATGAAGCATTTGCTACAGTCAAGTGGTGTCACGCACTGTCGATCTCGACAAGCGCCGTCAACTGTTGGACGACGCGGCGACCGTGCTGGCCCGCACTGGGGTGATCCACACGTCGCTTCGCGCGTTGGCCAGCGAGCTGAACACCAGTGCACGCATGCTCGTTTACTACTTTGGGACCAAAGAGCAACTCATCCTGGAGGTGCTCACCCGCCAGCAACGTGCCGCGATACCGCAGACATCCGAGGTCGACCTGCCGACATCGACTGCAGCACATCGCCAATGGTGCTTCGAGGACTGGCATGCCTGTACGCGAGGCGAGCGCCACGACACACTTCGCATCGTTGAACAAGTGTTCGGTGCGGCCTGCGGCCGCGACAGCCCTTTCCGCGAGTACACCTGGGAGACACTGAGTCTGCTGACTCGCAACTCTCGGGCCCGCCTGCTCGCGCTCGGAATGCCCGTTCAGGTCGCAGAGACCCGATCGCGGATCGCGCTGGCCGCGTTCCAAGGCATGCTCATCGAGTACTTCACCGCGCCCGATCCAACCTATGTCGATGACACCTTCACCCGATTCGTCGACGAGTTCCTGCTCGCCCCGTTTACTCCCGTCGACCAAGAACCCGGATCTGAACCCGAGTTGGGCTCAGGATGAGCACGGACCAGGCTGATCAGACCTCCGACGCAGTCACTGCGAGCAGAGTGTCGGCGTCGTCGACGCCGACACTTGAGATTGGTGCGGGGTATCAAGATCTGCGGCGCGGGCTCCTCAGCGCAGCCATTGGCCTGGCCGCCTATTACGGCGCCCGTGGCGTTGGAGCCAGCCCTATCGATGCACTGATCATTAGTACGCTGGTCTGTGCAGGCCGTGCGGCATACACCGGAATCAGACAGCGCCGGTTCGATGCCATCGCATGCTTTCTCATGTTCGCCAACGCAGTCACGCTCGCAGTCGCAGTCTGCGCGCGGTCTCCCGTCGCCGTGATGTTCGGTCAGCATCTGCCTGGCGTGGTCTTCCTGGCGTTCGTACTCGGAAGTCTCGTCATGCGTAAACCAATGACCGAAGCGCTCGTCAAATGGCTTCGACCACAATGGGTTCACGATCACATGATCCAGGCCGGGCGGACCGCAGATAGGGGATCCGCCTACCACCGCACCCACATGCGACTTACCGCGACCATCGCCGCAGCTCAAACACTGCACCTCGCGGCGGCAGCCATCGTCATCCTCACACTGTCCGTCGACGTCGCGCAAGGACTGCTCAGCCTGTTCGCCCTCACCACCGACCTCGCAGTTCTGCTGATCACTCTCGGCGGGGTCAGCCGCTTTCTGGTGCGACGCAACGCAACCAACTCCGAATAGGGTCTCGCACTGCCGATCAGCGCCCGGCTGTGGAGAACACGAACAGAGCCATCAAGGTGGCGTTGATGAAGAAGGTGGCTACGTCACATGACGGAATGCAGTGCCTAGGACTGTCGGGCAAGCCGATAGCGGCGTGATGCCAATCCACGTCTCCGAGGGGAGTGGACATGAAAGTGAGAATTTGCGGTGTGGACATCTCATGAGAACGCTTGCGTCCTCGCAGTTCAGGCGAACGCGTGTGGACCCGAAACTTGAGAAGCCACAGGGCGGGGGGTGATGTGCGCTAGGTAGTGATGAAAGATGTTTCTGTGGAATAGATTTCGGTATACGAGGACGTGTGCCGATAGCGCTGCATCTTCACGTTGAAGCGCAGTGAACTGTCGGCCGCGCCGAGTGCGGCGAGATGCCAATCCGCCGCGATCCCTGGAGCAGCAGGCTGGAGGGCTGCAGGAGCAATTGATGATGACTGCGGCTGCTGCGCGCGAGTTGATGAGTTGAGTCCGTCGTTGTCGGTCGATGATGAGGCGGCGGCGGGGTGATGCTGAGTAGACGGGTGATGCTGCTGAAGTAGGTAGTAGTAGTGCGGCGGAGAGAGCCACCCGCCTGTGGTGAAGCTGCTTCTGCTCGGCAGCAACAGACGACGCCCAGCAACCTACTGGCCGACCGCGGCTGCTGTCTCGGCAGAGTAGTGCGCGGAGATCGCTGCGGCCGTCTTCGCCATGATGGCGCGTAACGAGTTGGGCTCGAGGACCTCTGCGTCGGGACCGAGCCGTAGTAGGTCGAGAAGCGCCTGATCATGATTCTCGATGGGAATGACGATGCGCGACCAGCCATCTGACAATGACTCGGCGGTGGCCTCAGCCGCCCTCAGGGCTTTGGGTTCCAGCAAGAACGGCAACAGGTCCATGCCACGGGGAGAGATGCGCAACGTCGCGGTGCCGCGGTGCCTGCGCTTGTCGAGGTCCACGAGGTACCTGCGCCAATGCTCGATGAGAACGAAACCCTCTGGGCAGGTGAAGGACTCATCTAGGATCCGGCAATCGCTGATCCGCGAGACGCGGTACGTGCGGAGGCCACGCGACCGCGCGCCGATCACGTACCAGGCGCCGCCTTTGAGAACCACACCGTAGGGTGCCACCGTCCTAGTCACCTCTCGCGGCTCCTCCCATCGCCGGTACCGAAGGAGAACCCGCCGTTGCGACACCACCGCGTCCACCACGGTCGGTAGGAATGGCGTGTGCTCCGAGTCGGCATACCACCCGTGCGCGTCGACGTGGAACCGACCCCGCAGCCGGTCGGCGTCCTCACGGAGGTCCCTCGGCAATGCGGCCAGCAGCTTGAGTTGCGCGGAAGACACGACGGTGCCGAAGCCAAGTTCATTGGCCGCGTCGGGCAGGCCGGTGAGGAACAGAGTCTCGGCCTCCCGGCTGGTCAGCCCCGTCAACTCGGTTCGATACCCGTCGACCAACCGGAACCCGCCGTCGTGCCCGGCCTCGCCGTAAATGGGCACACCTGCCTCACTGAGCGCCTGCACGTCTCGGTAGATCGTGCGCACGGAGACGCCCAGCGCCTCGGCCAGTTCCTGCGCGGTGGCCCGCCGCAGGAGTTGCAGCCGGAGGAGCAGGGAGACCAGACGGCCGGCGCGCATGACCAAATGGTCTCACCTTCTACTGACAGAAGGTGTCAGCAGAAGGGTCATAGCGTTGCGTCCATGACCATGATCAATGCATTCACTGACTTGACCTCGTTCAGCCGGGACTACGTGTCTGTGTGGAACGAGCCCGATCCTGACATGCGCGCAGCCACGATTCGCCGGCTGTGGGCACGGGACGCCGTCGAGTTCATCGAAACCACCGAGTACCGCGGTCACGACCAGATCCTTGCGCGGGTCGCTGCTGCGTATGAGGAGTTCGTCGGCGGGGCGGGAATGCTCTTCCGTACTGCGGGCGACGTGGTGGGCCACCACGGCCTCGTGCGTTTCACCGTGACGATGGGACCGGCCAACGAGGGCCCAGACGTGTGGAGCGGGTTCGTTGTGGTCGTCCTCGATGAGGACGGGCGGATCCGCAGCGAACACCAGTTTGCCAACCCCCCACGGCCAGCTGAGACGACTCAGACCCGCCACGTCATCGGAGAGATGTTGCGCCGGCTTGGATCTGGCGACCATGAAGGCGCCGCGTCGATGTTCGCCGAGACGGTCGACTGGCAGCTGTCCTGGCCCGACGGTGACAATCCGCCGTGGATCCGCGACCGGACCACCCGCGCCGGGATGGCAGAGCACTTTCGGACACTGTCGACGCTGTTGACGCCCGTCAGGCAGGGTTTCGCGATCGGGCACGTCGTGGTCGACGGACCGCACGGGGTGGTAACGGGACGGAGCTCGCAGCGAGTCAACGCAACTGGCCGCAGCCTCGAGATAATGATCGCGCTACACATGACCGTCGAGGACGGACTCATCACCCGCTACCACGTCTACGAGGACAGCCTCGCCGTCGCGAATGCGGCTCAACCCCAGCCGTAACCATAGGTCGCCGACCGTCGGTTGCAACTTCAACCTGTCTCACGAACGGCTGGCGTCGAAGCAAGCGGGGTGCCGTCTTGGCCCACGTCGTAATCGACGATTCGGACGACCTAGGCGCACTCTGCGCTGGCGCCTACCCGCGGGTGTGCACGGCGCCTCGGGTCCGCAGCTGAGTTTGGCGTCACGTGACAGAACGGCGTGCCATGTGGCTTAGGGGCTGATTCGGTCGCGCGTGGGTGTCATTGTCGTCATTCGGCGAGTGGACATGAAAGTGAGAATTCTTGGGGTGGACATCAGGTGAGAACGTCGCTGTCAGCGCAGTTCAACGCATCGCGAGTGGACATGGATCTTGAGAAGCCACATAATAATTTGGCGCTGTGGCTTCTCAAGTTTGATGTCCATTTCTCAAGTGAAATGTCCACACGATGTCTAATTGGACATGAGTATGAGAATTCGGCGAGATGACCTCCCGACCGTGCCGGCAGCTCAACTCCGCGGCAGGTACGCCGCGATCATGCCCGTGTGAGACGGCAAATGAGACAGCACGAGCTGGGACAACGCAGCGGGGAAGTGGCGCCCTGAGGGGTGTCTCGTTTCTCTACATACGAGACTGCTTAACAGTAGTGGGATGATGCCGCTATGGCTCCAAGACTCGGCGCTGAGACGGCTGCGCTCAGGGTAATCACTGAAGATTCCCGGGCGGTCAGCCGGTTGTCACGCGTCATCCTGCCCCGCCCCGGTGAACCGCTCGACGTCCGCAAGCTCTACATCGAGGAGTCGAGCACCAACGCGCGCCGCGCCCACGCCCCGAGCCGCACCACGTTGGAGATCGGCGCCGAATCCGAGGTGTCGTTCGCGACGTACTTCAACGCCTTTCCCGCGAGCTACTGGCGCCGGTGGTCGATCGTGGAATCGGTGGTGCTGCGGGTCGAACTGACTGGTAGCGCCCGCGTCGACGTCTATCGATCCAAGGCCACCGGTGCGCGCATCACGGTCGGCGGCGGCGCCGTCTCCAGCGCCGGTCAAGACACGCCCGCGGTATTCGAGTTCGAGATCGAACTCGACCCGTTCGAAGACGGCGGCTGGATCTGGTTCGACATCACGACCGACGAACAGTCGACGCTGCATCACGCGGGCTGGTATGCGCCGATGGCGGCACCGGGGCGGGCCGACGTCGCGGTCGGCATCCCGACGTTCAACCGGCCGTCGGACTGCGTCAGCGCGTTCGCCGCGCTGACGTTGGATCCGTTGGTGGACGAGGTGATCAGTGCGGTGATCGTCTCCGATCAGGGCACCAGCAAGGCCAAGGACCACCCCGGCTTCGATGGCGCGGCCGCGGCGCTGGGCGACCGGCTGTCCATCCACAGCCAGCCCAACCTCGGCGGCTCGGGCGGCTACAGCCGGGTCATGTACGAGGCGTTGAAGAACACCGACTGTGAACAGATCCTGTTCATGGACGATGACATCCGCATCGAGCCTGATTCGATTCTACGAGCGCTCGCGTTCAACCGGTTCGCCAAGACCCCGACCCTTGTCGGCGGGCAGATGCTCAACCTGCAGGAGCCCTCGCATCTGCACGTGATGGGCGAGATGATCGATTCGAAGAACTTCATGTGGTCAGGCGCAACGCACACCGAATACGACCACGACTTCGCGAAGTACCCGCTGAACGACGAGGTGGAGCACCGCAGCCGGCTGCTGCACCGCCGCGTCGACGTTGACTTCAACGGTTGGTGGATGTGCATGATCCCGCGGCAGGTCGCCGAGGAGCTCGGTCAGCCGTTGCCGTTGTTCATTAAGTGGGACGACGTCGAGTACGGGCTGCGCGCCGCTGAGCATGGCTATCCCACGGTGTCGCTGCCCGGCGCTGCGATCTGGCACATGGCGTGGAGCGACAAGGACGATGCCATCGACTGGCAGGCGTACTTCCACCTGCGCAACCGGTTGGTGGTGGCTGCCCTGCACTGGGATGGAAGCGTAACCGGCCTGGTCGCCAGTCACCTGAAGGCCACCCTCAAGCACCTTCTGTGCCTTGAGTATTCGACGGTGGCCATTCAGAACAAGGCGGTGGACGACTTCCTCGCGGGCCCCGAGCACATCTTCTCTATCCTCGAATCGGCGCTGCCCGACGTGCGCAAGATGCGCCAGGAATTCTCCGACGCGGTGGTGCTGCCGAGCGCGACCGTGCTGCCGACGCCGTCCGACAAGCGGTGGCGCAAGAAGGTGTCGATCCCCGACAGCCCGCTGGCAATATCGGTGCGGCTGGCCCGCGGCCTCGTCCATCAGTTGAAGCCGCACGACCCGCAACACCACGAGCGGCCACAGATCAACGTGGCCACCCAGGATGCGCGGTGGTTCTCGTTGTCCCGCGTCGACGGCGTCACCGTCACCACAGCGGACGGCAGCGGGGTCGTCTACCGACAGCGTGACCGCGCCAAGATGATTGAGCTGCTTCGTGAGTCGCTCAAGCGTCAAGCGCTGCTGGTGCGCAAGTTCAACAGGATGCGCATCCTCTACCGTGATGCGCACTCACAGCTGTCTAGTCCGCACACCTGGAAGAGCGCCATCTTCGACGGACTAGTCGAACCAGCCCACTGACAATCGACCGTCAGCAGCTCACTCACCATGCGAGACAAGAACTGAGCCGTCCACATTCTCTACAAATGAGACAACACGGTTGGCCCCAAGCCCCGTGGGTTCGGGATTTTTGAGATGGTCCCGCTTGTGGGCCACTATGAGTATGTGGGGCCGGGGGAGGGATTAAACGCGCGCCCACTGCGCGACAATGCTGACTACCGGCGCTGGTGGCTAGGAAACCTGGCATCGAGCACCGGCGACCAGCTAGTAATGGTGGCATTTCCGCTGATGGTGCTGCTGCTGACGAAGTCAGCATTCCAAGCGGGTTTGGTGGCCAGTCTCTCAGCGCTGCCGTTCATCGTGCTGAGCCTGCCCGTCGGGGAACTGGTCGACCGGATATCACGGCGTCTGGTGTTGATCGCCTCCAGCACTGTGTCGCTAGTCGCGCATGCCTCGCTCGCGGCGTCTTATTGGTGCGGTGTACTCACCGCCGCTCAGCTGTACGTGGTCGCGTTCATCAACGGGTGCGCGTTCGTGGTGTTTCTCATCGCCCAGCAGGCCGTCCTACCGGTCATCGTGTCGACATCTGAGCTACCTGCCGCCACAAGCCTGGCCGAAACCGTCGAGCGTCTCGCCGCTATCCTTGGCCCGCCGCTGGGGACGTACCTGTTCTTTTCATCGTCGGCGGCAACACCTTTCGCGATCAACGCTGTGTCCTTCGCGGCAATCACACTGGCTGTCGCGCGAGTTAAAGCCCACCTTGGCCCCTTTCCTGAAGCTCGGTCGCGGGATCATCCGATCGCCCTGGCCGCAGGCGCGAAAACGGTGTTTAGCAATCCGCTGCTGCGCGATCTCACCCTGATCAACGCCGCGGGCGACCTATTGTTCGCCGGCGTCGGGTTGCTCATCATCGTTCGCCTCAACGAACTCGGCGTGCAGGGCTCCAGCATCGGTGTCGTCTTCTCCCTGGCCGCGGTCGGCGGATTGATCGGATCGTTGATCACCAACCGTCTCGAACGCTGGATAGGACTGCCGGCTGCCGTGATCGGCAAGCATGTCCTGGTGGCTGCGCTATTTCCGCTGCTGCTGCTTGACCTCCCGCTCTACGGTGTCGGAATCGTCTGGGCAGTTATCTCGTTTCAGGTGTCCATCGTCGGGGTCATTCAGCGCAAGGCAGTCTTTCGAGATGCCCCTGCCGATCTGATGGGCCGCGTGCAAAGCTTCACCACACTGCTGTCCTGGGGCAGTCTGCCGATCGGGACAGCAGCGACGGGGTTCCTGTTGTCCAGTCTCGGAGGGCACGGCACCGTCGCGGTATACACCGGTGTGCTTGTCGCGCTGGCCGTGTGGAGCATCGCAAGCCCCCCGATCCGTCGCGGTACCCACCCGCAGGCGGTGCGAGACAGGAACTGAGCCGTCTTCATTCTCTAGAAACGAGACAGAAAGACGTAGGGTGGCGGAATCTGTCTGGCCGTCTCGGCTCTTAAGATCCCCTTAATTAAGATGTAGAGTTGGCGGTCATGACGGCCTCAAGCGATGAGATCAGAAGTCTGCTCTTCACGGCAGATCGGCCAGTTCCCGCGGCCAACGGCGCGGGCAGTTCAGTTTCACTCCGGCTGTGTGCAGGCACGCCACACCAAAGCTCACGGTCGTGACCGCCAACCCGGGAATTCCACCGCGTGATGCCGCTGAGCGGGTCACATTCGCCAGCTGGGCGATCGTGACCGGCAAATCACCAGGCGGCATCTTCGACGAGCTGCCTGACATAGACGCCGACACCACCATGAAGGTCGCCGAGCGACTCTCCCAACGTAGCGAGGGCACCGTCACCACGGAAGACGTGCGGGCAGCTCCCACCATCGAAGCACTGGCCACCACGGTGCGCCAGTATCTGGAAGGCGGTGAGCTTGACGGGTTCGTGCGCACCCTGCGTGCACGGCCGCAGGGCTCTACCAAGGTCCCGGTTTTCGTGTTTCACGCCGCTGGCGGGTCGACCGTGGTCTATGAACCGCTGCTCAAACGGCTGCCGCCGGACACCCCCATGTACGGTTTCGAACGAATTGAGGGCACTGTCCAGCAACGCGCTGAGCAGTACGTGCCCAAGCTGTTGGAGCTCAACGCCGACAAACCGTTCATCCTGGCCGGCTGGTCGTTGGGCGGTGCATTGGCCTACGCGTGTGCGATCGGACTCGAGCGGGCCGGCGCCGAAGTGAGGTTTGTCGGAATGATCGACACCGTGCGCCCGGGAGAGGAGATCCCACAAACCAAGGAGGAAACCCGCGCCCGCTGGGATCGCTATGCCCGCTTCGCCGAACGGACATTCAATGTGCAAATCCCTGCAATCCCTTACGAACTGCTCGAGGAACTCGACGACGAAGCTCAGGTGCAGTTCGTGCTCGACGCTGTCAAGGAAGCCGGCGTGCAGATCCCCGGCGGCATCGTCGAACACCAAAGGACGTCGTACCTAGACAACCGTGCACTAGAGACTGTCACCATCGAGCCCTACGGCGGCCACGTCACTCTGTACATGGCCGACCGCTATCACGCTGACATGATCGAGTTCGAACCGCGTTTTGGAACCCGCAAACACGACGGTGGCTGGGCTGACTTCGTCCCCCATCTCGAAGTGGTACCGATTGGCGGCGAACACATTCAAGCAATCGACGAGCCCTACATCGCCAGAGTCGGTGCCCACATGAGCCCAGTGCTCACCCAACTCCCCTGACGCCCTGAGCCGATCGCCATCCAAGACTCTCAATGATCTTGTCAACTGTGGAGCGATGGACGGAGCATCCGACCTATTCGATCAATGAGCGGAATGCGACATGGGTGAGACCCATCGGAGGACGCCTAAGCGCCGATCTTCGCCCCCGGCATCACCCGAGTTATCGATCGCCCGTGTAAGGCACCTTTAATGATGCCCCTGACCTCGAGGTTACCGCCTTGATTGGTGGCGTCGCCCATACACGTTCCGCGGAGTTTGGCCCTGCCGCCCGGCTCGATAACGAGTCCGTGCACCACACCAATTATGTTGGCATAACCGCCTGACTCCACTGTGAGCGTGCCTGCGATGACGCCAAGAGCCGTGAGCTTTCCCCCGCTCGTCACCCGAACATCGCCTTGAGTCGTGCCGACCTTCACGCGGATGCCTGAGATGACCGTGGACATGGTGCCAACGATACTTGCACTACCTCGATGCGAACTCGGTCTTGCAAGCTCCTTCATCGCGATCTGGGCTAGGCCTCGGGGCCGGCAAGCACCACATCACGCTGTGCACCTCATCGGGGACGCCGAATAACCTAGTCCCTGGAGTCTCCGGGTCTAGCTGCCGAAGCGAGGCCACGTCGCGCGGCCCTCGGAGTTCCCTGCCGCTCTTTGCCTCAACGTGTTGAGAGTTTGAGAGTCGGAAGTTACGAGGGAATTCCGTGGTGCGCCGTGCATAGTGCACTAACTGCGGCGAGGTTGGCTGGCTCGTCGGTGCTGATGACCTTGATGACACCGTTGACGCTGTGGTCGGTGGTGGTGCTGTACATGCAACGCTGACGCAATCCCTGAGGCCGTCCCTCGTCGGGGTGAGCGGGATCTCCGAGGCGGATGACGGTTCTTGCGATGCCTCTATTGCAGGGGCTGAAATCGAATGCGGCGGAATGCACTTCGAGAAAGTAGATCGACTTCATCCCGTTGACCTCGTCGACCACTCGACAGAGCAGCGCCGTGCGGGGTGGGTGCGCTGTCGGCGTAGCCGGGGGTGGTCGGGACCCGACCAACGGCGATGAAGCCCGCGGTGTTGTCGCTGAACTGCAGGCTGCGGTCAACACCGCTGCTGTGAGGGCAACCATGACGCACCGCATACCACCCAGCGTAGACACCGGTCAGGTTTGGGTGATCCGAGACAAGATGTGATTGACGTCGAATCTCTAGAAACGAGAAAGCGCGGTTAGTTCGGAATGTGGGAACTTGGAATGGTCCGTGTGTGGGCCACAATGGAGCATGTAGTGCCGGGGGAGGAGATTAGCGCACGCCCGCTACGGGACACGCTGACTATCGGCGGTGGTGGCTAGAAACCTGGCGTCGAGCACCGGTGACCAGTTGGTAATGGTGGCATTTCCGCTGATGGTGCTGCTGCTGACGACGTCAGCATTCCAAGCAGGCTTGGTGGTCGGCCTCTCAGCTGTGCCGTTCCTCGTGCTGAGCCTGCCCGTCGGGGGACTGGTCGACCGAATACCGCGACGCCTGGTGCTGATCACCTCCAGTAGCGTCTCAATGCTCGCGCGCGCCTCGATCGCCGCATCCTTCTGGTGCGGGTCCTCACCGCCACCTAGCTCTATACGGTCGCGTTCATCAACGGGTGCGCGCTTGTGCTGTTCCTCATCGCCCAACAGTGCGTACTACCGGTCATCGTGTCGAGAACGGCCCGCCGCCACGAGTCTGGCCCAAACCGTCGAACGGCTCGCCGCTATCCTCGGCCCACCGCTAGGGACGTACCTGTTCTTTTCATCCTCGGCGGAAACACCTTTCGCCATCAACGCGGTGTCCTTCGCGGCAATCACACTGGCGGTCCTACGGATCAGAAGCGCATCTCGGCCCCTTTCGTGAAGCCCGATCACAGGATCATCCGATGGACCTGGCCTCCGGCGCGAAACCCGTACTCGGCAATCCACTGCTGCGCGACCTCACCCTGATCAATGCAGCAGGGGACCTCTTGTTCGGCGCCGTTGGCCTGCTCATCATTGTGTGCCTGAATGAGCCCCGGTCGACACGGCGGCGGCGGCCGCCGCAACCGTCGTCGACATGATGGCCGGCACCATCGACGCCATCGCGCCTTCGGGGCCACGCCTTTGACCGCATGCGTCCAACGCTCACCCGGCACTGCGGGCGATGTCACCGGTGCCCGCCGTCAAGGCGGTTCGACGCCATCGCGTGCTTTCTCATGTTCGCCAACGCAGTCACTCTCGCAGTCGCCGTCTGCGCGCGATCTCCCGTCGCCGTGATGTTCGGTCAGCATCTACCTGGTGTGGTCTTCCTGGCGTTCGTACTGGGAAGTCTGGTCATGCGTAAACCCATGACCGAAGCCTTCGTCAAATGGCTTCGACCACAATGGGTTCACGATCACATGACCCAGGCCGGGCGGACCGCAGGTGAGGCATGCGCCTACCACCGCACCCACATGCGACTCACCGCGACCATCGCCGCAGCTCAAACACTGCACCTCGCGGCGGCAGCCATCGTGATCCTCACTCTGTCCGTCGACGTCGCCCAGGGGCTGCTCAGCCTGTTCGCCCTCGCCACTGACCTCGCAGTTCTGCTGATCACTCTCGGCGGGGTCAGCCGCTTTCTGGTGCGACGCAACGCAACGAACTCTGGGCCGGCTGCGACCAACGGCTTCGCTTAGAGGCATTGGAACCCCCTGCCGTCAATCGGTAGTCAATGGTGCGGCGGCAAACCGAGTCGGGCATGAAGGATGAGCGCTGGTGCCATCTCACTACTGGACATGATTGAGAACATGTGGAGTGGACATCAGGTGAGAACGCATATATCAGCGCAAGTCGAGGAGTCTCTCGAGCGGACGTGAAACTTATGTAGCCACAGCTGATACTGCTAGGCGTTTGGAGGACTCGTCAGGGATGTCGCCGATCACCGTCGCGCGACGGTCGTGAAGCTAGCGTCGATCAAGCCGAGCCAGGCGTCCTGATCGTCGGCCAGAGGATGCAGCAGGGGCAGGGTTGCGAATCGATATTTGAAGATCATTCCGGCGTCGGCACCATGTCCAAGGACTGAGTGCATCCACGCATCTGGAGTCTCATCAGGAGCGTCGACTACGAAGAACGTGGTGGTGCGTGATTCGCCCGTAACGGGGTGTGGTTTGTTCTCGGTCCACAATTGCGTGCGGAGTCTCAGCCCGTCCAGGCCCGTCTCTTCGGTAACTTCGCGCAGGACAGCATGTCCGGGAGTTTCGCTTGGTCGAATTCCACCGGCGGGGATCTGAGAGCCGGCCTCCGGCGCTCCCACCTGCTCGAAGACCAGCAACTCCCATGAGGGTCCCTGGCGAACAACGTAGGCGGCTACGCGCATCCGACTCACCGGCCCAATTCTGCCCCACCGTGCCGCCCTGATGCGGCAACACAATTAGCTGCGCCCATCTCGTGAAGTTGGTGCCGCGTCAGGAACGAGCGCGTTGGGCGTCGTCAAGGTCAGCCTTGGTCAGGACGGCCAATACGGCAACGGACACGGCGTCGAGGACGCAGCCGGTTTCGGGGCGTCGGTCGATAGCGCAAATCACAGTAGTGACGTCGGCGTCGTCACGCCGAAGTGCCAATGCGGCATTACGGACAGCGCCGCCGGTGGTAATCACATCTTCGATCAGCGTGACCGTTCGGCCAGCAACATCTGCACCCTCAGCGAGTCGGCACGTGCCGTACGTCTTCGCTTCTTTGCGGACGAATACTGTTGGAAGTCCGGTTATTTGACTGAGCACGGCGGCTAGCGGCACGCCGCCCAGCTCGAGGCCGCCGAGTAGATCCGTACCGGAGGGAATCAGCGGGACCATTGCCTGGGAGACGCGTTTCAGTAGCTCCGGGTTGGACTCGAAGAGATACTTGTCGAAATACTCGTTGGAGTGCTGGCCCGATCGCAACTTGAACTGACCGGACAGGCGGCACGCGGCGTTCACATCGGCGGCCAGGCGTTGGTCCATAGCACCCATCCTCGCACCGTATAACCAACATCCCGAGGCTCCACAACTAGCGGAGGCGATACAGGCAATCTGTGAGGTCGCTGAGGGACTCAAGGCGCATATCGGCAAGTGCCGCCTGGGCGAGTTGGGCGTGAATGTGTCCCCACGGACCGCGACGAAGGAAAGCGGTGCGCATACCCGCTTTTCGAGCTGGCAGGATGTCGTTGTCGAGGCGGTCTCCGACGTAGAGAACTGCGTTGGCCGCGACAGCTGCTTCTTTGACTATTCGCTCAAAGAAGTGTGGATCAGGTTTAGACACACCCCATTCGGCAGAGGACGCGATGAACTCCGCCTGGAGTCCAGCGTCCCGCAACAACGTCTCTGTGCCGGCGGGTTGGTTGCCTGCAACACCCACTGTCAGGCCGGCCGCGTGTGCCGCTGACACACAGGCGATCGCATCGGGGTAGAGGTCATTGCGATGAACGGGCACCGGGCTCTCCGGTCGGCTCACGCCGAGCATCGCCCAGAGGTCTCGATGGTCAGCGCCACGTTCGATCAAGGCACCGAGAACCCCCATCAGGGTGAAGACCGGGACACCTGTTTGAGCGGCGTACCCCGCCCAGAGCCGACTCTCGTCGACAAGCGTCTCCCCGACATCGAAGACAATGCACCGGATACCGGGCGGCAAGGTCTCCGTCATGGGGAAACAGGCTAGTTGCCCCGCTTCACGCCCCTCGGCACCTGGACCGGTGATGGCGAAGCAATGACGTCACGATGACACAAACGTCAGGCTGGCCGTTGTGAGACAAATCTGTTTGACCAGGCGAGAGGGCTGCCAGATGTATTCGGGTGTGAGCACTGGCAACGGCGGCGGGGGAGGGATGGCCTGGGAGGGGTGAGCGCTGGTCTCGAGGAGAGCGTTCCCGTGTGTGCGCCTGCTTTTGTCCTTGACCACTGAGAATCGGATGTGCTGGCCTTGTGGGGCGTCGAGGACCGCGCATCGCCCCTTCGAGGGGATGACGGTTCGCTGAGCGGCGCACGCGTGAAAGGGGAGTGGGGCAGTGAATGAGGTCGGGACGCGTATGCGCAACCAACCCGCCCCACCCGGGGTGGTCTTCGACGACCTGTGCGATCCCCACCGCCAGCCAGTTCGTCCGTGGATGGTGCTGCACGACGACGAAGTCGCTCCGATTGTCACCGAGGCGGATCGGCCTGATTACGTCGTGTGGTCATCGCTGTGGCCCGAACGCCCCGACGCGCGCTTGCGCTTCGATCTCGCGGCGGCGCGCGGTGGAACCGACCTGCGATGGACGCTGCATCTCGATGACCCTGTGCCGGAGGCCCGCCTCGCACGGCACATGTTTCAGCGCATTGGAGAACTGATCAACACCAACCTGCGATACACCTACGGCCAATGACGAGTGACGGCCAACAATGCTGAACGGAATGTCTGCGGGCCGATCGATGACGTGCGGCGAGATCGCGCGCCACATCGATGATTTCGATGGAGTTGTCGCGGCGATGCCGTGGCAGAGTTGACACTGGTTTCATGGCTGAGCGGGGGGCGCTCGTCGCGGAGCGTCTGGTGATGGCGCGGTTCCCGGAGGCTCGCGCGGCCTGGCTCGGGGGAAGTGTGGCGGCTGGCGAGCAGACCTCGACGTCGGACTTGGACATCACGGTGCTCCTGGACGGACCGCCGGCGCCATTCCGGTCCTCGGAAGTAATCGATGGTTGGCCGGTGGAGTTCTTCGTGCAGACCGAGGAATCGCTCCTACAGTTCTGTGCGCAGGACCGCGGTCGCCGTCGGCCGACCACGATGCGTCTGGTGGGTTCGTCCATCATCTTGATCGACCGGGACGGCTCTGGCCAACGGCTGCAGGCAGCCCTGCACCAGCTGGACCTGGACGGCCCAGCTGCAGCCACCGACCCCGATTTGGAGAGTCAGCGCTACGCGATCACCGACATGCTCGCTGACCTGGCTGCCGCTCGAAGCGATGACGAGATGCTGATCGTCGCTGCGGCCCTGACGTGGGCGGTGGGGGATTTCGTGCTGGCGGCCAACCGGCGGTGGGGCGGAAGCGGGAAGTGGCTGTTGCGCGAGATCGTTGCCCTCGATCGCGACGGGGACACGCAGTACGCGCCCAGCCTGACCGATGGATTGCGCGCCGCCGCTGTAGGCGATCCGAAACGGCTGCACGGCGTCGCTCTGGCGATCCTCAACGAATTCGGTGGACCGGTCTTCGACGGCTTTCACCGATCCCGTCCACCAGCGGTCGTGGCGCCTGAGACCCTGGATCGAGCTGTCGGTGATCTGAAGGGGTGATCTGATATCAGATCGTTTGATCAGTCGGGGGGTGCAACATGGAGCCAGCTGGCCGGACGGCGCGGTCTGTCCGTGCAGTGTGTGAGTACCTGTTCGGCTCAGAAGGCGGACAGCAGCCGTGGTGGTAGGCGGCCCACGATCTTGGCTAGCCGCTCAAACCTCGCGGCGGGTAGCCCGAGAGCATCGCACATGGCGTAGCGGTCGAAGAAGAAGTGCTCGCTGGCGATCAGTCCGTCTCGGAGGGTGAATACGCAGACGAACGGCAGGTTCGCGGTGCGGTGAGTTGGGGGCCACGGGCCGATTCGCCGGTGCATGGTCATTCGCAATGTTCCCCAGCATGTGTAGCCGTACCCATTGAGGGCGTTGTCGTCGAGGGTGACGTGGTAGTCGGGAAAGATGCCGAAGAAGGCGTCGAGGAGACAGCCGACGTTGCGTTTCCCGACCGTGGTGTTGTGCACCGCTTCGGTGTGAAGAAGAAAGTCATCGGTGCACAGCCGTAATGCCGCCGCGGTGTCCTGGCGACACTTCGCTTCGGCGTACCGGGCCACCACATCGTGAACCGGCTCCGGCGCCCTCAGATCGTCTTGCATGGTTTTCTCCGTTCAGTTGCATTACGGGTCACCGGGGGACGGGCCGCCTTCAGTGGGTGGAGCCACTGCCACCACACCGAGGGGTGTCGCAGCAGTGTCGGCAACACGGCGAGCGGGTCGAAGTAGGTCACGCGCTCGATGGCCTTGCCGTCACGAAGGACGAGGCGGTTGACAGTCGGCCAGCAGAGTGTGTCGCGGCCGAAGTCGGAGTGCAGCGTGAATTCGATGAACACCAGATCCCTGTCTTCGCTCCAGTGATCGATGCGCGCGTGCGACTGGGCAGGCAGCGGCAGAACCGCTCGAACGGCTGATGGGCTTGCGCGATCCCGACTGCCGGTGGTGCCAGGGGTTGGTGAAGCACGACATCGGGGTGCAGCAGTTCGGGCAGTCGGGCCGGGGACGGTGCGTCCCAGAAGTCGGCGAACCCCGTGACCAAGGCATGTCCTGTCGGGCAGGTGTCCATGCTTTGAGCCTGCTGGGATGGCCCGCGTGGTGTCACTGCAATTCACTGCCAACCGCTGCCTGCCGGTGCAATACACAGCTCATAGGCCGGTGCCGTCGCGGTAGCGTCAAGCCCAGGGGACGCGCGGCGCCTAACCGTTCACCACCCAACTACTCGGCTCACGAGAGCTGACGTTGGTACTGGCGATCACCGACCCGGTTCCACCGCCGCTGCGCTCATTCGCATTGCGGCTCGGCTTGCTCACCGACCCCCCTCGACGCCATCGCTGCAGTACGCGGTATCCGCGCCGACGCGCTCTCGCGCACCGGAGCATTCATCGCCGGTGGCGGCGTCGCACTATTCGCCGTTCTCGATAACGCGGCACTGATCGACCGAGGACGCTCAAGCGCCTCACCGGCGTAAGCCACGGCCAGGTGTCGAGTCCGTCCTCGGCTATTGACTAAGCGAAACCCTTCGCAAGATCGGCGAAGAGCGCGTCGAAGATCAAGCCTCGATGCCGACTCCACGGCGTCCGGGTGCGACGCTGATGCACAGTTCCGGCAACGCCTGAAACCATTTCCGCGAGATACGGTTCTCGGCGACCACCGTCTTCGTCGACGCCTCATCGATAGAGCGGCTTGATATGGGAATCACCGTCTGCCTCTGATTCTGAGCAGCAGAGTCGCCGTGGAACCGGCGTCAGCAGAAAAGGCTTGATACGTTTGCTGCTGAGGGGAGTCAAGATGAATGTGTTCCCTGACGCGGGGCCGCGGCAACGCACTGTTTATATCGCCGTCGTCGGAGTCTTGATCATCGTTGGTTCGATCGTCGCCGTCGCCACGGTTGTCTTGCGGGCCGATGAACGAGGGGTCGCGGCACTGCGTCACGCCGTGCCCCCGGGCGATGAATGGGCGGGGTTAAATCGCGTCTCGCAATGGCCGACGGACTGGACATCGGCCGTGTGCAAACCACCGGTGTACTGGTTGAAGGCTGAAAACAACGACCTGCCGCACGCAACTCGACGAGGAGTGTGTCAAGCCAGAATAGCCCCGGCAGGTGAGTACTTCGACGTCACCCTCGCGCGTTTCAACAACGAGCTTGAGATGCAGGTCGACCTGCAGAACTACGGGTATGAGGCGTACGCGTTCGCCTACGATCAAGGCGGCTTGCTGGTGTACGCCATCTTCGGGTCAATTCAAAACATGGACGTCACGGCGGTGTTGGAACCCCTGGAGAAATACGGCTTCAACGTTTATCACGACCCTGGCCCCTAGCGTCCTGCCGGGTCCGTTGGCGGCGGGACGGTCCTACCAACTCGGACGTCCGAGTGTCCACTTGTCTGATGTGCTGGCCGTTTCAGTCCAGGGCTCGACAACTTGAAGCCGCGAGGTTAGAAAGCCTTATGAGACGGGGAATTGCTGCGATCACCGTGGCGACGGCACTGCTTAGTACTGGGTGCGCCGTCGAGGGAACAGCTCAGGTGGCCATTCGCGTCATTCCGGATGTGGTTGGAATGCTCGAGCAGGATGCCCTGCATGTGCTGTCTGAACGGGGGCCGTGGCCCTATGTGTTGAGGTCGGAGATCAGCGATACCGTGATGCCGAACATGGTGATCAGCGTCGGACCGGCACCGGGGACCCCTTGGCCGCTGTCGATGGTGATTGACGTAGTCCTGTCGTCGAGTCCACTGCAGGGCCCATAAGTCCGAGTCAACGCTCCGGTCGGAGACGGTTGCACTGCACTCGTGGCCGCACCGTCGCACGGGCTTCTCGCTACTCGGCGTCACTCACCCAGTGAGCATCGAAATCGGGATGATCGGCGTAGACCATGGCCAATCGCCCAAGAACGCGCTGCTTCTTGTGGACGTCGCTGTCTTCACCCTGTGCGAAGTTCCAATTGACGCGCCGTAGCGCATCATCAACGAGTCGGCGCTTGAACGCCGCCTCACCCCACGCGTCGACAGACCACGCGTCAACCCTGCGCTGCGGCGCCTCGAGTTCAGCGCCACCCGCTCATCTTCTGCTATTCGAGGAAGAACGAAACTCACGACGTTCATCTCGCCACTGCAAGACAACAGCGCTCTCATCATCTATACCGAGCACGGGTCGCCGAACGCGTTGACGCGCACCGCGGCCCCACTCCGCCAAGCGCGCTGGGTCAAAGTGCCTAGCTCTGTGGCGAAGATAGCCACTGCTCCACAGGATTTGAGTTAATCCATGGTGCGGTTCAGGCCCAGGCGTGGCACCAGGCCCGTACCGCGACCAAGGCGCCATTGTGCGCCGCAGTGCAGTTGTCGTATTTCAGAGACTCATCATCGCGGCGTTGATTGCAGTCCGCTGCCGTCGCAGTCGCTCAGCTGAATTGGCCGAATACCTATCAAGCCGAGTTCATTGCACTAACTCAGTTGCAGGCCGACGCGCTAGCCACCGCGGATCAAAAGCTCGCCGCCGCAGCGAGGACTCTCGTCAGAACGGTACCTCCGGGGCGACATCCTTCGACCGTAGAGCGGCCTCACCTCTAGAGCTAGTAGCGCACTGTCGAGACCCAGAACCGCCGTCGGAGCCAACGCCGGCAGCTCCGCATCGGAGACGGAATCGATTGCGGTGCTTCATCGAAGGTCTTTGATCAATGCGAGCCCGAGAGGGCCGTTGCCTTGGCCGACAACGCGAAACCCCTTGCGTTCGTATAGGCGTTTGGCGGGATTGCGCACGTGGACGTTGGTGCACATCGTGTCGTGGGTCGTTGCAAGGTCGGTGAAGAGCGCGTCTAGCAGCATGCCGCCGATGCCGACACCGCGGCGCCCTGGTGCAACCGCGATGCACAGTTCGGGCAACGGCAGACCCGCCGCATCGCACCGCAATGGCGGGCTGCCGTAATAGGTCCACACCGCACCGACGAGTGTGCCGCTGTGATCGGCGGCAATGATCGGCACCACCCCATCAGGCGGGAGCATCTCAAGCACTTCGTCGTCATCGAAATCGGGAAGAGGCCGATCTTCAATGACGCAGGCGTGACGTGCCATCTCGATGACGAAAGAGTCATCTTCAGTCGTCGCCGCGCGAAGCACGGTGTGCTGAGGTGCCATCGCCAGATTGTGGCAGAGGCTCTGTGCGGCACACACCCCGTTTTCGCGGCGCGCAGAGCTGTCACTCTCGCGGCCCGATGCGTCATAGGCTTACTCGCGCTCGGGACGAAGAGTGATCCTCTGAGTTCGCTATCACCGAGACGAGCGGGATTCGCTGCGGTGGGGCTGCGCAGGTGTCCGCCATACTGGCCCCGTGGGGGTTTCGGGTCCGGGGTGGGTCAACTGCTGTCTGTCGATCTGCGCGGCGCGGGGCGGCATTGGTCTATGAGGCAGATACTTGTCACCGCGGGCCTGGCCCTGGCGGTCGCGCTTCTTCTGACCCCGGCGCTGATCCGGGTTTTCACTCGGTGGGGTCTAGGCCAGCAGATTCGTGACGAAGCTCCGGAGAGTCACCAACGCAAGCGTGGCACGCCGACGATGGGCGGCCTCGCGATCATCACCGCGATCTGGGCAAGCTACCTGGGTACGCACCTCGTTGGGCTCACGCTCGGTGGTGATGGCCCGTCTGCATCGGGGCTGCTAGTGCTCGGGTTGGCCACTGCGCTGGGTGCTGTCGGTTTCACTGACGACTATGTCAAGTTGCGGCGCTCGCGCAACCTCGGCTTGAACAAAAGAGCCAAGAGCGCCGGCCAACTCGTCGCGGCAATCCTTTTCGGCGTGCTCGCGCTTCAGTTCCGCGACTCCGACGGTCTCACTCCAGGCAGCCTCGAACTGTCTTATGTTCGCGACATCGCCGCGTTCGCAATGCCGCCGGTGGTGTTCGTGTTGTTCTGCATCATCGTCGTCTCGGCGTGGTCGAATGCCGTCAACCTCACTGACGGCCTGGACGGGCTCGCTGCAGGTGTCATGGCCATGGTGGCTGCCGTCTACGTGCTCATCACCCTGTGGCAGTTCCGAAACTCATGTGTCATCACCGCGGACCCCGGCTGCTATCACGTTCGGGATCCTCTGGATCTGGCCCTTGTCGCCGCGGCGACAGCTGGCGCCTGTATCGGATTCCTATGGTGGAATGCCGCACCCGCCAAGATCATCATGGGTGACACAGGTTCGCTTGCGCTGGGCGGCATCATCGCCGGGCTTTCGGTCACCAGTCGCACCGAGATCCTGGCCATCATCCTGGGAGCACTGTTCGTGGCCGAGGTGACCTCGGTCGTCATTCAGGTCATCTCGTTTCGCACCACCGGCCGCAGGGTCTTCCGAAACTCCCCGCTCCATCACCATTTCGAGCTGATCGGCTGGCCGGAGACCACGCTGACCATTCGTTTCTGGTTGATCGCGGCCATCGCCTGCGGCCTCGGCGTTGCGCTGTTCTACAGCGAATGGTTGGCAGCCGTCGGACCCTGAGCGCCGCAGTACGGCGGGCACAAATTCTCACTCGATGACTTTAGGGGCATCTCGCAGTGGTGACAGCGCCACTGTGAGTGCTGCGGCCGCAAATAGGGCGATTGCGCCAATGAGTGTGGGGTGTTGCCCGATGGTCCCGGCGAGAAAACCCGCCAGCAGCGCTCCAATCGCGGCCATGGTGCGGTTGATGGAGCGTCGTGCCGCGTTGACGCGACCGAGTAGCTCGTCGGGCGTGAGGGTCTGCCAATAGCCCATCTCGTTGGCGTTCTCCACACCGGCGGCCAGGCCCTGTAGTCCCATTGCGATGAACAGCAGCGTGGGGCCGAGGCCCCCGGCCGGGGCGAGGGCCACGAGCAGCCACGCGATGGGATACAGGATCCGGGCGAGGATGACAGTCCGTGCCGGCCCGATCCAGTCCCCGCATCGCGGTGCCACTGAGGCACCCATCAAGGCGGTGACACCAAAGACCGCGAGCAGCGTTCCGAAGGCGGCGGCGGTGAAGCCCAGTGAGCGCAGCGCGAGTAGTGAAAGCACGGTCATGGCGGCGCCGTTGGCGAGAAACCAGATGTGGGTGGAAAATGCCAGCGGACCCAGGGTGGGGTGGCGGTAGGTCCAGCGCAGGCCGTCGCGGATCTCGGCGCGCAGATTGCGTTGATGGGTGTCGGCCCGGGGTTCGTGGACGTTGATGCTGGCGTTGAGTGCGGCATCGACGAGGTAGCTGATCGCGTCGACGGCGATCGCCACCGGGGCTCCGAGCAGGCCGACGAGTCCGCCGCCGACTCCTGGTCCCAGTGTCGCTGCGGCAGCCTCTGTTTGGTCCAGGCGCGCATTGGCTCGGATGAGCTGTGCGCGGGGCACAAGGCGGGGCAGCAGTGACTGGGTGGCGGCGAACCCGAAGACGGAGAACGCCCCAAACGCCAGTAGCGCGATAACCAGCATCCAGATCTGCAGTACGCCGGCCAGCCACAGGACCGGGATTGCGCCCAGCGCCAGTGCGCGCCCGATGCTGGCCCAGACGAGCACGGGCTTGCGTGGCCACCGGTCGGTGTAGGCACCGGCGATGAGACCGAGCAGTGCGTAGGGCAGAAACTGTGCGGCGTTGACGACACCGACTTCCAACGGGGTAGCGCCGAGGACCTGGATGGTCAGCACCGGTATCGCGACTGCTGTGATCGCAGTGCCGAACGAGCTGATCGTCGCGGCCGCCCAGAAACGCATGAAGGCCGAGCGAGAGGCCGGTGTGACAGCATCCCCCATCAGCCGGCCCTCTCATCCGCCCCTGGCTGCGACCCTAGACCCATAAGCATGGCATCCGGGATGGAAGCCGCCTGCCCTGAGCGTCATCGGATCTAGCGTTTATCGGAACCAGAATGTTCGGGCCTGGGTGGTGTGGGAACGGCCAAGAGGCCGCGGCTGTGGTCGATGATGTCAGTGTGCCGCGTTTGATCGCTCCTGCCATGGCGTCGGGATTGTTCTCCGGGTCTGACCACCCCGAGCTTTCGGTGGGACCGGATGTGGTGTTGCGGGCGTGGAGAACTGCAGACTCCGCGGCGGTTCTCGAGGCGTTCGCTGATCCTGAGATTCAGCGTTGGCATGTGCGGCGTGCGGATTCAGTGGAAGAGGCCGCTGAGTGGATCGCCGCTCGGCAGCGCGGATGGGCAGCCGAGACAGAGCTCAACTGGGCGCTGGCCGAGCAACGGACCGGCATGCTGCTGGGCCGGATGACGCTAGGGGGCGTGGATCTGTGCGACGGGTCGGCGGGGCTGGCGTACTGGATGGTCCCGGCCGCCCGGGGCAGAGGTCTGTGCACGCAGGCGGCGCAGGTCTTGTGTCGGTGGGCGTTCGACGATGCTGGCTTCCATCGCATCGGCTTGGAGCACTCGACCGCCAACCATGGATCTTGTCGTGTGGCCGTCAAGGCCGGCTTCCTCGCTGAAGGCATCCGGCGTGGCTCAGCGTTGCATGCGGATGGGTGGCATGACATGCACGTTCACTCGCGCCTGGCCACCGACGTCCACGCCTTCTGAAATGCGCACTGAAGACCAGATCAGCTGTGTGGCGGCTGGGTCGACTCGACAGGGGAGGGGTTGCGATGACTGAGCTGCCGTTCCGGCGTTCGAGTCGCGCTCTGTTGGTCGACGGGGACAGGGTTCTGCTCGCTGAGCATCGCACCCACGCCGGCCCGAGCGTGTGGGTTGCACCCGGCGGCGGGGTGGAGGGCGGCGAAAGCCTGCACGACGCCTTGGCTCGCGAAGTGTTCGAGGAGACCGGTCTGTGGATCACCGCGACGCATGGCCCTCGGCTGGTCTGGTTACAGACCGTGCACTTAGAAGAAATGTGTGCCCAGGGGTTCGCGGGAGTCATCAACCACTACTTCCTCCTCGACGTCACCAAGTTCGACCCGGTGAGCGGTCTTGCCGTTGGCACACCCGGGCACCCGAACAGCGAGGGCATCCTCAACCAGCGCTGGTGGGCGTTGCCAGCTCTCGATGCCGCGCACCGCGATGGAGTCTTGTTCTCACCGAGAGACTTCCCGATGATGCTGCGAGTCCATCTCCAGGATGGGCCGCCCCAGACCCCTGCTGAGATCGGCCAATAGCCCGGACAGGATTTCCGGCCGGGTATCACAGACCGGCTCCTGTTCGCGTCGAATCAGCGCGTGCTCTCCGACAGCAGCTCCGCCCGCCGGGCCAGAGACAATGGGAAATGAATGCCCCAGCGATGCCCTAAGTTAGCGTGGTGGCATGGCGCGGAGCATCTACGTCGTAACTCATCCTGAAGCCACACATCATGTCGACGGTGTGGTTGGGGGATGGCATGACTCCGACCTCACAACGCAGGGCCGGCGGCACGCCGACGCTATCGCTCAAGCTCTTGGCCGCCAGCTTCCCGACCGACACGTAGAGGTGTTTTCATCGGATCTCCTTCGGACACGGCGCACGGCCGATGCCATCTCGACGGTGCTGCACAAAGTCCCGGTCTTAGACGCGCGACTGCGGGAGAAGTCCTACGGTGTTGCTGAAGGTCGCCCGCAAGCCTGGCTCGATGATCGGTTCATCCCGCCGCCAGCTGTTGGTGACCGAATGTCGCACCACGAAGGTATCTCTGGCGCGGAGACCAAGGCCGCGTTCGCCGAGCGGATCTATGCCGTGATGGCCGAAATACTCTCGCGCCCAGTCGAACACATCGTCATTGTGACGCACGGATTTGCGTTGACGTACATCATCACCGCATGGCTCGAACTACCCTGGGAGTCCGTCGGCTACGCAAGTTTCGCATCGGAGCCCGGAAGCATCACGACTCTGGTCGAGGACGATTTTTTCCACAATAGGCAAGTCGCCACACTGGCCGACATCACTCACCTCAACCACTAGCGGCGTGGAGTTTCGCTGATAGCTGCGCACTTGACGGACGAACTCAAGTGGATCCCGCAGTCGCGCAAATTCAACTGCGGCAGTGGAATGGAATCGTTTCAGTCCGCGTCACGTGACTAAACGGTGGCCGTGGTTCTCAGGTGGGTGTGCCACGGAGGGCGCGTAGTCGTTCGTCCTCTCCGAAGCAGTGGACATGAAAGTGAGAATTCGGTGAGGTGACCTCCCGACCGTATCGACAGCTCACCTCCGCGGCAGCTAAGCCGCGAGGCATGCCCGTGTGAGATGGGAAATGAGATAGCACGAGTTGGGACAGCGCAGTGGGGAGTGGCGCCCTGAGGGGTCACTCGTTTCTCTAGGTCTGAGAAACCATTGGCAACTAGCCTGTTTCGACCATCGTCAACGATGACACGGTCTAACAGCGACGTTCCGGTGGACTCCGTTCCCTCACCGAGGGCAGCAGGTTCGAAATGTCGGCGTCTTGGTAGGGCGACAGGAGCTTCCCCTCAGGATTGGGAGACAAGTCCGTCGGCAAGGGAGCGCTGCAATCGAGGCCTGGAGTGATCGTCAGATGGCTCTTACGTGATGAAATCCGCGACTAATCGGCGAACCTCGCCAATTTGGTATTCGATCCTCGTCCGCGGTGCAGAGGCTTTGAGCGACTTCTCAAGTTTGTGTCCATTTCTCACTTCAAATGTCCACTCGCTGTCCAAGTGGAGATCAAAGCGAGATCGTTGGCTGCCCGAGCAGGCGTGGCAGCATCGCCGGCCTGGTAGCGATTAGGTGATCGTTCTCACGAGGTCTAGAACTCCGCTGCGAGTGTCAGTTTCAATCACAACGACGAGCAGGTGCTGACTAACCCGGATCATTCAAAGGACGGGGGAAGGGCCATTGTCGGTCGGGTGTTGGGCAGGGCCGCGTCGCGTGACGGGAGCGACGGTGTCTATGAATCGAACCCGAGGCCCATGGCGTCCATCGTCTTGAGCCAGAATCCGCGTTTGCCCTGATTGCGGTCGGCGCGGGCCATTTCAAAGATCGAGGCCTGTGCGCCGATGTAGGTGATCGGATCCGGTGGGAACGGGATTGGCTTCTTCTTCACGAAGTCCATTGTCGTGCGTTCGGTGGTCTGCCCGCTGAGGAGATCGAGCATGATGTTGGCGCCGTAGCGGGTTGCCCCGACGCCCAAGCCGGTAAAGCCGGCGGCATGGGCGACGCGGCTGTCATGGCCGGTGCTGAAGAACGAAAAGAAGCGACTGCAGGTGTCGATTGCTCCACCCCATTTGTGGGAGAAACCAAGACCTTCCAGTTGTGGGTACGTGGCTAGGAAATGCGCCACAAGTTTCGCAAACGACTCCGGGCGTTGGTCGCGGGTGGGCTCAACCTTCCCACCAAGGGTGTAGATGGCGTCATATCCACCGTAGAGGATCCGAGTAGCGCCGTCCGCGTCGGTGGTCAACCGCGAATAATGGAAGCGGTTGTTCAGGTCGGTTAGTCCCTCCCTGCCTGACCATCGTAGGTCTGTCAGCTGGCTGGCGGACAGCGGATTAGTCATAAGTGCATAGTCGTATACCGGGATTGTGTACTTGCGTGCCGACTTCAGTAACGCTGGGAATACGTTGGTGCCCAGCGCGACTCGTTGTGCGGTGACAACCCCTTCATCGGTGGTCAGCGTGATCGCACGCGAATCCGCTGCTAGTGAGCGCACCTGGGTGTGCTCATAGATCACCACTCCCAATTCGAGGCAGACCCTGCGAAGCTCCCAGGCCAGCCTTGCTGGGTTGACCAGGGCGGTGGCGCCGCTTTCACGTGCCCCGGCAAGATAGAGGGGCGAGTTCACTTCAGAGCGCATCTGTGCGCCGTCGAGGAACTCCAGGTTTGGATCCGCGTTTGCGGCCTCACGTAGGCAGTCGGCCTGATGCGGTTCGGTGGCTACCCGGATCAGTCCCGTGTCCTCGAAGTCGCATGCCATTGCATAGCGCCGCACGGTGTTGGCGATCTCGTCGAGGTTTTCGCGGCCGAGTTCCTGGAGTCGGTCGAATTCGTGCGGTAGGCGCGCGCGGCCGTTCGATGCCCCGTGGGTCAGGCTCGCCTCGCAGAAGCCGCCGTTACGTCCGGATGCGGCCCATCCGATCCGGCACCCTTCAAGCAGCACAACCGAACGGCCGGGATCGCGCTCCTTGGCGAGCAGCGCCGTCCACAGACCCGAGTATCCGCCTCCGACGACGGCGAGGTCGGCGGTGGCACCGCCGTGCAGAGCTGGTTCTGCCGCTGGGCGAGTGGGATCGTCGAGCCAGTAGGCGGTCGGTGCGGCTTCGGCGAGCGCGGCCTCGATCCTCCTAGACTCGATCGTCGCCTCGGCCTTGTCGAAAACTGTCACTCAGTGGCTCCAATTCAGAATTGGTCGGTTGGGCGGATGGTCTCGACGAAGACTCCCGTCGGGTGGAATCGACGTGGCTGCAGAGCAGTGCCGGCATCGACGGGACTTATCCCACACCCCACCCATAGGCGAGTTTGTATGCCTCAAGGACGAAGAGAGTCTCGTTCGACCGCACACCGGGAACCCTCTGGAGGCGATCGGACGTTTAGCCCCTTCCGCGACGGCCGTTACCAGAACCGTTACCAGATCGGGCCTCACGCTGACACTGCCGAGAACTTCGTCGACCACGACGCCGAGGATATGGAGCCATCGGTGCGCGCCAGAGCGCGCAGACCAGCCGCAACCAGTTCGGGAACCGCTGCTCCTGCGGCCTCACCGTTGGGTGAGGCGGCGCCGAGACGCGCGCGGTGGGCGATTCCTTCCGCAATCACCGCCAACTTGAAATTCGCAAGAGCTAGGCAGAATGGCCAGCCGCTCAGATCACTGCCGGATTTGACCGCGTATTGCTGAGCCAGAGCGTCTGCGGACGGGAGCCGGGTGCTGGTCCAGGCTGCTTGAAACCCTAGTATGGCGTTCAACGGCGCGGGCCGGTACACGCACATCAGGGCGATGTCGGTAAGTGGCTCACCAAGAGTGGATAATTCCCAGTCCACCACTGCGCGGATGGAATCAGGTTGCCGCTCATCGACAATCGTGTTGTTGATCCGGTAGTCGCCATGGATGATCGCCGCTGATTCCGTGCGAGGTAGAGCCGAGTGTAAAGCTTCTGACAATCTGTCCATATCCGGCATGGGGCGTGTCATGACACGCCCCCACTGACTTGTCCATCGGTGCACCTGTCTAGACAGGAATCCCGCCGGGCCGCATGACCGAGTTCCGCCCGAATCGATGATCCCCGCTGAAGACATCGGTGTCCTCGTTGGTTCGTTGGTGACACTGTCGAGCCGATCGATAGTTGGGCGGATTGTGTTATCGCGCAATGGAACTGATGGCTATCGCGCCTAGTCGCCGCGACGCGTCTCGGGCGAGGCGACGGCTAGTCTCGATCACGCCGCTAGCCGCTGCGGCAGCTCCTGCGGAGATTGTGCCAAGACGCCACCGCTTCTCGCGCCTCCCGCTTTGGGCTGGCTGCCTCCACTCCCAAACTCCCATTCGCGGTGCGCCAGATGTGCTGTCGGACTAAGTTGTTGGGGCGGACGCGACCAGGGCGCGTTCCGTGTTGGTTCACGCTGTCCTGCGAGTTTCTGGTCGAGGTTGTGATGCGCGATCTTGGCACGGTGGTGGTCACTCTCTTCAAAAGCTGGTTTCGGCGTCGCTAGCGGTGGGTCTACTTCGGTGGTGGCGCCAAGGTTGCCTCGATGGCACCGAGCAGACCGTCGATGACAGTCCTGAAGACTCCCTCAGGGGTAACTCTTTCGAGTTCCGGAGCGTGTGCACGTGTAGCTGGATGCTTGTCTTCGGGCAGGTGAGCGTAGATGCGCGACCACGCCGTACGATCCTTGAGCGCGAGATCAGGGGTAAGCGCGATGACGCCGGCACGCAGTGCGGCCAGAGACAGCATCGTGTCTACAAGAGCTCTATAGTGCAGCGCGGTCATTCGCTCGTCGAGTCCGAGGCTGGCGAGCGTGGAGACGAAGAGTTCGATCCACTTCCGCTCGCCGTCGCCACCTGTAACGCGCGAGAATCCGAGGGCGGTAACGGTCGGGAAGTCCTGGCTAACGGTGAAGAACGTGTGAGCGGCCAAGCTGAGGGTCGCCTTCCAGTTCAACGGTTCTTCGAGACTATCGGCCTTGTGGACGAAAGATTGATAGGCGATAGCCAAGACCCTATCCATGCAGGCCAGGACGAGGTCGTCCTTGTTGCGGAAGTGCCGGTAGAAGGCCGTGGCGTCGACGCCGAGTTCGCGACCGATGCGCCGAAGCGACAGGGCTGACGACCCTTCCTCCTGGACGAGCGCGAGCGCGCATTCAACGATGGTGTCCTCACTGAGGGGCGCTTTTCGCCGCAGCTGAGGTGTTCGTTCAGTAGGTGTCTCGACCACCGCCTGCCCGGTGTCGACATTTCCATTATTCGTCCGTCCTGCCGCCATGTACACATCGTAGACCACAGCGATGTCCTCGCCGTTGACAACGGTGATCGTGTGAGGTTCCATATTGCCGATGAGAGGCAACGCACAGTGATCGAAAACACACTGCAGGGTCCCGTCACCGTCTTTCGTGGGGGTGCGGTGTTCACTGCGGACTCGACTTTGCCGTGGGCAACCGCAGTCGCCGTTTACGGAGATCGCATCGTGGCTGTTGGCAGCGACGACGCCGTGGCGCCGTACCTGGCGCAGGCGGCTGACGTCGTCGAACTCGACGGCCGACTGCTTGTCCCCGGCTTCGTCGATTCGCATGTCCACCCGGTTATGGGCGGGCTGGAACGCCTACGTTGCGATCTCAGCGGGCTCGCGAATTACGCCGAGTACCGCGACGCCATCGCGACGTACGCCGCGGACAACGCCAACGAGCCGTGGGTATTGGGCGGAGGTTGGTCGATCGACGCCTTTGACGCTGGTCTACCCAGCCGTCACCAACTCGACGAGGCAGAACACCGCCGGCCAGCCTACTTTCCGAACCGCGATCATCACTCGGGCTGGGCGAACTCCGCCGCTCTGTCGTTGGCAGGTATCGACAGGCATACACCTGACCCGACCAATGGCCGCATTGAGCGCGATCAACAGGGCGATCCGACCGGGCTCCTGCACGAGGGCGCCATGGATTTGGTGGAGTCGATCATTCCATCGCCGCCTCCCTTGCTCGTCGACGCAGCATTGCGCGAAGCGCAGGGGATTCTGCACGCCCAGGGCATCACGGGCTGGCAGGACGCGATGGTGAGGTTCGACGGCACGCACGGCTCGGTGCACGACGCCTACATGAGGGGTCAGTCGCAGGGTTGGCTGACCGCACGCGTCCAAGGTGCACTCTGGTGGCCGCGGGGCATCGACGTCACCGACGTCGCTGACCTGGTGCGCGATTTCGCCGCGCGACGAGCCGAGGCCGCGAACTCACCCGGTCGGTACAACGCGGATTTCGTCAAGATCATGCAGGACGGCGTGCTGGAGACGTGCACCGCAGCGCTCATCGACCCGTATCTCGACACGTGCGGGTGCCGAACCTTCAATCGAGGCATGTCCTTCTTCTCCAGGGAAGTGCTTGAACACTCGGTGGTCGAGTTGGACAACGCAGGTTTTCACGTGCATTTCCACGCGCTGGGTGACGGTGCAGTACGCGACGTGTTAGATGCCATCGCTGCCACGCGTGAACACAATCCGACTGCCGACACCAGGCATCATCTGGCGCACCTTCAGCTCATTAACGAGGAAGATGTCCGCCGGTTCCGGCAGCTGCGCGTCGGCGCCACGATCCAGCCTCTGTGGGCGCGACACGAGGCGCAGGTGGACCGGTTTGCCAGCCCCGTTATCGGAGCTGGCCGTGCGGCGCGACAGTATCCGTTTGGGGATCTCCGCCGAGAAGGCTCGATGATCGCGATGGGCAGCGATTGGCCCGTCAGCTCGGCGAGCCCGATGCGCGGGATTCACGTCGCGGTCACCCGGAGGGCGCACGGCGCTCCGGACCACGTCACCGCGCTAGGTACTGCTCAAGAGCTTTCACTGTCCGAATCGCTTACGGCTTACACCGCGGGCTCTGCCCGAGTCAACGGTTGGGAGCGGGCCGTCGGCGTCATAAGCAGCGGGGCCTATGCAGACCTCGCACTGCTCGATCGCAACCCCTTCGAACTGCCGGCCGATGAAATTGCCGAGACTCAGGTCCAGAGGACATACGTGGGCGGTGAGGTCGTATATGGGACAGAGTGAGAACGAAAGGCAATGGCATAACACGGGTCTCGTGCCGCAGCGCGCCTCAATGGGGGAGCGCACCGGGCACCGTGTGGTGGTGCTCGAGGGGCGGGAGCTTCTTGACGCCGGGTACCGCACGTTCCTGCGATCGCTGATCGGTGTCGTCCCCCGCGATGCGGATCTAACTGAACTCGTCGAGCCGGGCCGGATGATTGGAGTCCTGGACCGCGGTAAGCCGGTAGGTGTCGCGGGATCCTTTCCCGGTTGGCTAGTCGTCCCAGGAGGGTGCCGTCTTCCGCACGCTGCGGTCACCCATGTCGGTGTGCTGCCAACTCATCGGCGCATGGGAATCATGACGGCGCTAATCGCCGAGCAACTCACCGATATCGCCGCGCGCGGCGAAGTCGTGGCAAGCCTTCGCGCGACCGAGGGCACAATATATGGCCGCTTCGGATATGCGATCGCCACGCGGTCCGCGACTGCACGGCTCTCGCTTCGCCACGCCAACGTGTACGGACCGCGAAACCTTGAATCGTCAATATCACTGGGAGACAACGACAACGATCGCTGGCAAACGGTCCCCGCGCTCTGCGAACGAGCGCAGTGGGTGGGCGCGGTCTCCCGTCACCGGCAATACTGGGCGCTGCAGAGACAAGTCTGGGACGCTGGCGATCACACCAGCTACACAGTGATCCACAGCACAAACGGTATCAACGACGGCTTCGTTGTGTACGAGCCGATCAACCCCGCCGACTGGTTTGAGGCCGCAACCCGCTCGGTGCGCGTCAGCGACTTCGTCGCGCACACCGATAGCGCGCACCGCGGCCTCATCGCCCATCTGCTCGACCTGGACGGGGTTGACATCATCGAGTTCGCATCACGCGCTGTCGACGACCCGTTACCACTCATGCTCACCGACAGCCGCGCGTTCACCGTCACTGGCGTGCGGGACGAAACCTGGTTGCGACTGGTCGACGTGGAGGCCGCACTCCAAGGCCGTACCTATCATGATGGCCCTCCGGTGGTCATCGAGGTCATCGACGAACAGTTACCGGCCAACAGCGGCCAGTACCGAGTTTGTGCCGACGGTGTGGCTAGGACCGAAACGTCCGCAGACCTGTCGGTCGACGTCGCGGCTCTTGCGCAGGTCTACCTCGGTGATGCGATGTGGTGGCAGCTGGTGATGAGCGGCCGAGCCCGGGCGCAGCACCCGGGCGCCGTGCGTAAGGCTGACGACTTGTTCGCAACCAGTCGACTTCCGTTCTCTGGAACAGAATTCTGATGCCGAGAACAACTCGTATCGCCGAATCGCAGGAGCCCCGACGAGAACGACAACGCCACAACCACATAACGACAGGTCTTGCCCCAAACCGTCCCACTCACGAAACGGAAACGACTCGATGAGCACACCATCCATGCCGGTGCCACCAAAGCTCAACCATGACCCCGACGATCGCCGCGTCAACTCGCGACGGCGTCGTTGGGCAAGACCTGCTGGTATTGTCATGGCACTGATCCTCGGTCTTAGTGCGTGCGCATCTCCAAGCGAAACAGGCACCACGGCAACGGAAGCGGTGCTGGAGACTGGTGGTGGCCCTCAGGGCGACCCCACCCGCGGCGGTGAAGTCCGCATTGCTGTCACCGGCGGAGGCCCGAGCACTCCGCTGGACCCCAACAGTCAGAGCTACCTGATCGATGGCCTTGTCAAATCTGCGGTCTACGATCGGCTGACCACGATCAATCCGGAATCCGGCGCAGTCGAGATGTCGCTGGCCACCTCGATGACTCCGAATGACACTGCCACGGAGTGGACCATCGAACTACGGCCTGGCGTCCTATTTTCGGACGGCCGGCCCCTGACGTCTAACGATGTTCTGTTCACTCTGAAGCGCATCAAGGATGACGCCCTCGCCGACTCGACCATGCGGCATGTCGACCTTGAACGTAGTTCGTCCAGCGGCCCCACCCGGCTGACGTTGGTGCTGACGAAGCCGATCGCTGACCTGCCAGCCGTTCTCGCCGCGGCGGACACCTTCAGCATCATCCCGGATGGGTCGAAGGACCCGGCCACAGTGCCGCCGCCGGGGACTGGGCCCTATGCGATCGCCAATTACACCCCAGGCGTACAGGTGGACCTCACGGCCAACAAACAGTACCGGGAACCGGGCAAACCCTATTTGGACCGACTCACCCTTGTGGAGATCAACGATCCCTCCGCTGCCCTCAACGCTCTCAAGGCCGGACAGGTAGATATAGCCACCCGATTCAACTTCGCCGCGGTTCCCTCGCTCGTCAACGACCCGGGAATCTACTTGCGCGCGTCCAATGTAGGCATGGCGGCGGCCAACTACTACATGAACGAACAGCTTGCGCCGTTCGACAATCCCGCTGTCCGCAAGGCGATGAGGCTCGCGGTGGACCGTGAACGCTGCGTCAAAGTTGCACTTAACGGTTATGGCCACGTCGGGAACGACCTTTGGGGTGAGGCCCACCCGTCATACAACAAAGACCTTCCTCAGCGTGAGTACAACCCCGAGGAAGCGAAGAAGATCCTCGCCGAAGCTGGTGTCACAACCCCCGTTGCGGTGACCCTGTATGCAGCCGACTACGGCGCCGGCATGCTTGAGTGCGCGCAAGTGATTCAGCAGTCGGCGAAAGCGGCCGGGTTCGACGTGACCGTCAAACAGGTCTCTTCGTCTGAACTCTATGGGCCCAACATTTTCACCAAAGTGCCGATGGGTTCGGACTACTGGGCCGGGACGTCATTTGAGGGCGGCGCATCGGGTGCCATGGTCCAAGGCGCACCCTTTCCTGAGTTCGGCATGGACGACAAGGAGTTCGACGCCAAGTTCGACGACGCTCGAGCCACCCTCGATGTCAACGAGCGGAACCGCAAGTACCAAGCACTCCAGAAGGAACTCTGGGAGAACGGCGCCAACATCGTCTGGGGCTTCCAGGACGTGATCTGGGGCATCGCAAATCGCGTCGGCGGGACCGAGGCGTTCGATCTCCCGACGAACTCCACCGAGTATCACGGGCTGGAGGATCTGTGGGTACAGAACTAGTTGAGGCGATCGAAGATGCCGACAGACCGACGCCGTCGCAGCCTTCATTCCGGGGGCTGCGGCGATGGCGCAGCGCACACCCATGGACATGGTTGATCGCAACCCGTCTCGCCGGTGCTGTGGGGCTGATCGTTGCAGTATCGTTCGCTACGTTCGCGGCCGTCTCACTTCTACCGGGCGACATCGTGGCGACAGTTCTTGGTAAGAGTGGTTCGCCGGAACGCGTGGCGCTCATACGCGAGCAGTTGAACCTCGATCGTCCGATGCTCATTCGCTACGTCAATTGGCTAGGCGCTGCACTGCACGGTGACTTCGGCCGTTCCATTGCGTCTGGAGCGCCTGTGTCAGAGCTGGTTTGGCCGCGGCTGCGCAACACCCTCATCCTCGGTCTGGTGACTGCAGCGGTAACCTTTCCGCTCGCCATTCTGGTCGGGTCGTGGGCTGGCGCCCGCGCGGGCAGTCGCGGTGACCGCATCAGCTCGACCCTCGGTCTGGTGTTCATGACACTGCCGGAGTTCGCTGCCGGCACACTGTTGGTGTACCTGTTCGGCGTCCGGCTACGTCTACTGCCCGTCGTATCGGCGTTCGATCCAGATATCGGTCCACTCTCGGAGCCAGCGACTTTGGTGCTGCCAGCTCTTTCGCTGGCCCTTATCAGCTTCGGTTTCGCGATGCGATATGTCAGGAGCAGCGTGGCGGAGTCGATGAGGAGCGACTGTGTGCGGATGGCTCGGCTCAACGGCTTTCCAGAACGTCAAGTGCTCTTCCGCTACGGGCTTCGCAACGCCCTGGCCCCGATCATCCAGGTCTCGAGCCTGACCTTCCTCGGTCTGCTCGCAGGAGTGGTGGTGACCGAGACAGTCTTTAGTTATCCCGGTTTGGGCGCATTGATCGTGACAACGAGCCTCAACCGCGACTTTACGACCCTCGTCGCAGCGAGCACAGTCATCGCTGCGCTATACGCGATCATGAACATTGCCAATGATGTCGCGTTGCTCTACGCGAATCCCCGGCTACGGAAGACGACGCGGTGATGAATACGTTGATCCGATTCTGGAGCCTGTCTGTCTCGGCACGCCTGGGCATCGTCGTGGCAGTCGGGTTGGTGTTGTTGGCGCTATTGGGACCGGTGTTCGCCCCTGGAGACCCTGACGTCCTGGTTGGCCCCCCCTTCGGTGCTCCCGAACCAGGACATCCTCTCGGCTATGACCAGCTGGGCCGCGACATTCTCAGCCGACTACTTGCCGGGGGTCGTGTAACAGTGCTGCTGGCTCTGGTTGGTGTCGCCGGCACATACGCGATCGGGCTGCCGTTGGGCGTGATTGCCGGGCTGAAGGGCGGTCGAATCGACGCCTCGATCATGCGAGTTCTAGACGTGATCCTCGCATTTCCGCCGCTGCTGTTCCTGCTTGTCCTCGCTGCCGCCAGCGGTGTGGGGCCCTCGGTCGTGTTCGTCGCCATCGTCTTCGGCAATGTCGCATGGCTGGCCCGGATCGCTCGCGCCGCCACCTCGGAGGTTCGCACCCGCGGATATGTCGATGCGGCCCGACTGCGCGGAGAAACGTTGCCCTCCATTGTCATGCGCGAGGTTGTGCCAAACATCGCCCACACGCTTTACGCCGATGTCGGAATGCGTTTCACTACCGTGATTCTGTTCGTGGCAGGAGCGTGCTATCTCGGAGTCGGAGTTCAACCGCCGCATGCCGACTGGGCGCGGATGGTCTCGGAGAATATGAGCGGATTAACCGTGGCACCAGTTGCGGTCCTAGCGCCGGTAGCTCTGATCACTCTCTTGACAGTCGCGATCAACGTTGCCGCCGACGGGCTTCAGAGCGGGCCCGCGAAACCGAGACAAGCCACCCAAACCAAGGATGCCCAGCACGGGACGGGCCTAGTCCCCAGCCACTTAGAGGTCGGACGTGACTGATTCAGTAGTCGAGGTAAACAGATTGACCATCGAGACCGAGGCAGGCGTCACCTTGGTCGAGAATGTGAACCTCACCCTCGCTAAAGGCGAGATCCTCGGTATCGTGGGCGAATCTGGCAGCGGCAAGACAACCACAGCATTGGCGCTATTGGGTTTCCAGACTCCGGGTGCGCGCCTCGCCCGTGGCTCAATCACCGTCGACGGCCACAGTTTGTCCGCGATGTCAGAGAAGCAGATTCGCAGAATTCGGGGACGAGTCGTCGCGTACGTACCTCAGGATCCGGGAGCTGCACTCAACCCGACTATGCGAGTTGGACAGACGTTGCGGTCCACGCTTGCGCTGCACGCGAAAGCGCACGACAACGACGCCGAGGTCATCGAGCTTCTGGACCGGGTCAGATTGCCAACCTCACTGGACTTCCGGCAGCGCTACCCGCACCAACTCTCCGGCGGACAGCAGCAGCGGTTGGCGATCGCGGTAGCGATCTCCTGCCGGCCGCGGCTGGTGGTCTTCGACGAGCCGACGACAGGTCTCGACGTGCTCACCCAACATCACATCCTTCGCGAAGTCGGCGACCTCCGCAAGCAATTGGATGTTGCGATGGTCTACATATCTCACGACCTACGAGTTGTGAGTTCGCTCGTGGATCGCATAGCCGTGATGTACGGGGGCCGTGTGGTCGAGACGGGGACAACCGCTGACCTGGTGGGATCTCCGCGACACCCCTACACTCGGGCGCTGCTCGCCGCCGTTCCCGACCACACGGCGAAGCGCGCAGTACGAGGGGTACCCGGAGTGGCCGCCAGGATCGGCGAGCACGGGCTGGGCTGCGTGTTCGCACCCCGATGCTCATTTCAGGTCCCGGATTGCCAGCGCGAGGAGCCGCCGCTGATTCCGTTGAACACCACCCACGAGGTCCGGTGCACGCAGCATCGCATGCTCGAGGCTCCGATGAACCCGCCACCGCTACTGCCACGAGCCGCGATCTCGGGGCGACCATTGCTGGACGTGCGTGAGTTGGTGGTCGAGTATCCGTACGCCGAATCCACAGCGCGAGCCGTGGACAACGTGTCGTTCAGTATCGGTCGAGGTGAGCGGATAGCCGTGATCGGTGAGTCGGGAAGCGGCAAGAGCACCCTGACACGGTGTATTGCCGGACTCATCGCGCCCACTTCGGGGGCCATAGAACTCGATGGCGCAGCCGTGGCGTCCTCAGCCGCGCAACGGCCTCGGGAGACCCTGCGCAGAATCCAGATGGTGTTCCAGAACCCCTACGAGGCGCTCAACCCGCGCCGCACGGTAGCGGCCACCATCGCGCGAAGCGCACAGGTCACGCAACAGGTTTCGGCTAGTGCCGCTCGTCAGGAGGCCGATCGACTCTTGGAACTCGTTCGGCTCTCACCGTCCATCGGAACACGGTATCCATCCGAGCTCTCAGGTGGCGAACGGCAGCGGGTGGGTATTGCGGCCGCCCTGGTGGCACGGCCAGATCTGCTCCTCTGCGATGAGGTGACATCAGCACTGGACGTCTCGGTACAGGCCTCGATCATCGAATTGCTTCGGACCATCTCAGATGACGAGGGGCTCAGCCTATTGTTCGTATCGCACGATCTCGGCGTGGTGGCGAGTATCGCCGACCGGGTCATCGTCGTCGAGAACGGTCGGATCGCCGAGTCCGGCGAAGTGTCGGAGTTCTTCCGAACTCAACAGAGTCCGTACGGAAGAACTCTGATCTCGGCCGCACCTCGACTGGAAGATCGTCCAGTGCTCACCTCAGCTGCGCCCGGGCTGAGCCGTTCCCAACACGCAAGTCCACTCACGAATGAAGGACCGGAGGCCCACTGATGTCGTTCGTCGCATCTGGCGAGACGATCGCTCGTATCCAAGGCTTGTTGAAGAGGCCGCAGTACTCATTCGAGACGGTGGGTGTGGAGTTCAGCACCACCAGCGACTTCGTCGCCTCCGTCCTGCCGCCGACGTTGACACCTACTCGAGATCCGATCGGCTTCGCCGCGGTTTCGCGTTGGCAAGGTCTGGGGGGCGGGGCGATGGACATCGGTGCCGTATGCCTGGCCGTCATGTACGGCGACATCCCTGGTTGGTACACGCTGTCACTGATCGTCAACTCCGATATGGGAGTTGCATGGGGGCGCGAAATGTGGGGCGAATGCAAGAAACTCGGCAACGTGGACTACCGGCGTGACGGTCGGTGGTTCACGGGGTACGCGCAACGCCACGGTGTACGCATTATCGAGATCGAGGCGCGGCTCGATACGCCGGAGGAGACAGTCACCGAGCACGACTACGCATTCGAAATCAAGGGATTCCCACAAGTCGATGGCCAGGGACTTGAGGAGGGAACCCGATTGGTCACCCTGAAGTCGACGGCCGAGGTCGAATCGAGTTTGTCAGGTCCGGCGAGATTGACACTGCGCGGCAACGGCTTCGACCCATTAGACACGGTACCGGTAGTCTCGATTGGAGACGCGCAGTGGAAGTCTGGTACCAGTACCTACGAAGCGGTCGCTTCCGACCTCGTGGACGGCCAGAGTCACCTGCCGTACCTTTTGGGACGCCAGTTCGATGACCGCTCGGCGGTCGAGGTTCCGCTTCGCTTCCGAGGCGACGCCACCGAGGTAGCCGTGTGAAGCGCGCACTCGACACACCTGGTGATCTTGACATCACACGGACCCGCAGCGGTACGGGTGAGTCGCCGTTGAGCCCGATCGAGTTCCTGGCACGCGCGGTGGCAAACTGGCCGCGTCGCACCGCGGTGGCAACCGATCAGGGCGATCGGACATACGCGGAATTGGGCGACCGTGTATCGCGAATTGTTGGGTTGCTCCACGGTCTTGACGCCCAGCCTCAGGACCGCGTCGTGGTGATTCTCGAGAATTCTCCCGAGATGATTGAACTGCACTTTGGCGTGATCGCGGCAGAATGCGTCATCGTCCCCCTTAACTCTCGGCTCACGCAAGACGAGTACACCTACATTCTCGGGCACTGCGAGCCCCTGCTCGTCGTATCGGCGGCATCTCTGGTCGATACCGTCAGTGCCGCGCTACAAGCCTCGTCCAGTAAGGCGAAGGTCCTCGTAGTCGACGACGAGGAGCCAATCAGTTCTTACGAACAGGGCATCAGGGATGCTGATCCCCACGTTCTGACTGTGCCCGAGGAACTGTCGATGCTGTCGATCAACTACACGAGTGGGACCACCGGCCGGCCAAAGGGCGTCATCTACACGCACCGGGGGGCGTATCTTCAGTCCCTGGGCGTCATCGCCGAGACCGGGTTGACTTCCACCGCCGGCTACCTGTGGACGTTGCCGATGTTCCATTGTCACGGGTGGTCGTTCATCTGGGCGGTGACCGCAGTAGGTGCGACGCATTACTGTTGCGGGCCATTCGAACCTGGCCGCGTCTGGAAGTTGTTGACGCAGAAAAGCATCAGTCATCTCTGCTGTGCGCCGACTGTTCTGACGATGTTGCTGAGCCACAACGACGCCCGACCGGTCGGGCGTCAGGTGAGCGTTTTCGTTGGCGGTGCCCCGCCGACTCCTTCACTTCTTGCCCGCGCTGAGGACGTCGGGGTGCAGGTCACGCAGATGTACGGCTTGACCGAAACCTACGGCCCCGTGGCAGTGTGCCATGTGCGCCCGGACTGGGATGACTTCTCCGATGAGGAAGTGTTTCGGCTGCGGGCGCGACAGGGCGTCGGTACCGCAGCCACACTGCCGATCCGAGTGGTCGACGTTGACGGTGGACACGTGCCTGCCGATGGTCAGACAATTGGTGAAGTGATCGTGAGCGGGAACACCGTGACGTCAGGCTATTTCCGCGATGGGGCTGCGACAGCGGGAGCCATAGTCAACGGTTGGTTTCATTCCGGTGACCTGGCGGTCATGCATGAGGACGGATACATCGAACTGCGCGACCGGGCCAAGGACCTCATAATCACTGGCGGCGAGAACGTGTCCACGATCGAGGTGGAACAGGCGCTCACTGCTCACCCGGATGTGGTCGAAGCCGCAGCGCTCGGAGTTCCAGACGATCTATGGGGCGAGATGGTGATCGCAGTGGTGCGTACCGTCGAGGGCTCCGGTGAAACCGAGAGTTCCCTGCGGGAGTTCGCGCGTAAGCGGCTCGCGCCCTTCAAGGTTCCGAAACGGATCATCTTTCGTGGAGTGCTGCCAACAACCGCCACAGGGAAGATTCGCAAATTCGACCTGCGCGCCGAATTCCACAATGAGAGCCCAATGTTACCGGGACGCTAGAGCCGTTGACGCCGAGGCGGCTGAGGATGATCGCAGGCCTGCCGAGCCTGACCCCGGTGGGAAGGTGGTTGAGTTGGGGAAGGGTGCGAGGCTGGTCGGTGCGGAGATTAGGTGACTAGCCGCGGCGGACAGTTGGCGAGCTTGCGGATGATCTGGTGCGGCGTATGTCGCCGCCGCTTCGGAACGACGTTGGCCGTCGGGCCGCCAGCGGCCAGTCGCCCAGCGGCGCTTGATGTGAGAAAGCCGACGTGGCCATCGAAACCGCCGATGTCGCGCTGATGGGGGAGGACCTGCGCCACCTCATCCAAGCCCTGGCCCACGCGCGACGCGCCCGTCCATCATGCTCCAAAACGTCGGCCTGTCCCTTGGATTGATCACCGTGCTCATCCCGCTCGCCCTCACCGGCCTGCTGGGCCTGACGGCGGTCGTCGCGGTGCACGAATTCGCCGAGATCGTCGTCATCGCCAACGGGGTGCGCGCCGGACGCACCAAACCGCTGAGCCTCGCAGCCGCTGCCCAGCAGGCTAACCGCGGGCGATCTTCGTGAAACTCGATAACGGGCCGCCAAGACCGTCCTCGTCCCCGTCACGCGACGTAGCATCGTCGCGCGCCTGAGCATGGGATTCCCATGTCTCCAAGGGGTTTCCGCACGCGGAGAAGGGCTCGATAGCTGTGTGTCACGTGACGAAATGCAGCGCATGGGACTGTCGGGCAAGTTGATTGCGGCGTGATGTCAATTCGTGTCTCCGAGGCGAGTGGACATGAAAGTGAGAATTCTCGGGGTGGACATCGAGTGAGAACGCCATCGTCGCCGCAGTTCAGCCCATCGCGAGTGGACATGAAACTTGAGAAGCCACACGACCGCAGTAGTACGACGTGTGGCTGCTCAAGTTTGATGGCCATTTCTCATTTCAAATGGCCACTCGATGTCCAGTTGGACATGAAAGTGAGAATCAGGGGGCTCAGGGCTCCTGCCGACGCCGCTTCCTATTTGATTGGTCGCCTGAAAGTCGTCGTCGCCTGCGACGCGTGTGCGATAAGTGTCTTGTTCCGTTAGGGCAGGAGGACCGGAGATCGGATCGGAAGAGGGCGCCAATACCTGTAGCGCGCGGGCAGCATCCTTTGAGCGGCTTGCCCGGACGAATGTCGGAGTGCATGAGCTGCATGACTTTGTCGATGCATGGGCAACTCAGCGGGCGTCGTTCGCGGTTTCTGGGGGCGGGAATTTCAGCGTCGGCGGGTGTGCCGACAGTGACGGCGGTTCGCGACAGACTGTGGTGCGATCGCTATGCGGTTGAGCGCTAAAGTGTTCGGCAGACGTTGGACGAATCAGATCCGGCAGTGCTTAAGAGAGTGCAGGAGTATTACAACGGGCAGAACGGCATGCCTCGACTTGGCAGCGACAATGGCTATTCCGCGGTATTCGAGTTGGTCATCCCGGACGAAGCGGCTCGGAAGCGCTACTTAGAGCGGTTGTTTGAGGGAACGCATCCGGGCTTCGGGCACCGGGTTCTTGGTGACCTGTTGGTTTCCGGCCATAGTGACCTCGTCATCACGACGAACTTTGACCCGCTGATTGAAAAGGGTTTCGTCGACGCGATGTGCCGGGGATCGACTGGGGACAACAAGTCGACCGCGAACTCAATGTCGCGGATTTGGAGCATGTTCATCCGTTGCTCGGGCTGCTCGAATTCGGCCCATACGGACGGTTTTCCGCCCGTCGAGCTTTGGTTCCCCGAAGGGCGCGAAATGGCCACCACGTGGGGGCTCGGTCACCCGCACCACATTGGCCGCTCGTTCCAGCTACGCCCGTGGCGGTCGGACGATGTCTCCCTGGAAGATCGAGAAGCCCGAGTGAACCTCCACGCGCCGAGCACGCTGTGCGGCCGGATTGTCGGCGTTGGCCCGGTACATTCGCATCGAGTGGCGTTCCGGCGGCCCGCTCGGAGTAACCGAACCCCGGCATGTCGGGAACCACGACGTCGAATGCATCGGCGGGATCAGCACCGTGGGCACCAGGATCGACGAGCAGCGGAATGGCCTTCAGGTAGCGCCAGAACTAGTCCGGCCAACCATGGCAGAGTACGAGTGGGAGCGCGTCGCCGGGCGCATTCTGCGCCCGTGCATTAATGAAGTGGACTCCCAAGCCGGATAGCTCCAAATGGAACCTCGGCAACTCAGAGAACGCCGATTCTTGCGCTGTCCAATCGAATTCGTCGGCCCGGTAGGTCATCAGTTCGCGTAGAGCCCAGGTCCGTTCCCAGTGACCAGCCGGCGCCCTCGACGGCGTCTGGCCACCGGGTCATGTGCAGCCGTGAACGGAGATCGGCGAGTTCAACCGCGGTCGCTCGCGACGTGTACGGCTGGGCGTGTCACCTGGCGTAGCGAGCCTTCTCGACGAGGTCGCGCTCAAAGCGAGCATGCCCGAGCCGGTCCGTTCGCCGAATGACAGCACCATCGGAGCGATCCTCGCGGGACGTGAGTCAGACGGTGAAGGCTTTCCGGAACGCGGTCAGTGCTGCGTCACTGTCACCGGATGCCCATCCTTCCATCGCGACGGTCCCGGTGAAGTCCATCTCGTGCAGTGCTTTTGCGATCGCGGGGTAGTTGATCTCGCCGGTGCCAGGCTCGCGGCGGCCGGGAACGTCGGCGACCTGGATCTCGCCGATCGCACTGCCGCATCGCCGGACCAACTCAATGAGGTTCCCCTCGCCGATCTGGGCGTGGTAGAGGTCGAGGTTCATCTTGACGTTCGGATGTCCGACGGCTTCGACGAGCGCCAGGGTGTCTTTCGCGCGGGCCAGGGGCACACCGGGATGGTCGACGACCGTATTGAGGTTCTCCACGCAGAACGTGACACCGGCACTGGCCCCGAGTTTGCCGAGCGCTTCCAGCCCGCGCTGCGCGCTGAGCCACATCGACCCGGTTGCCCGATACCGCGGCCGGGCGGCGTGGCCGTCGACCAGCTCGCCGGTGTGCAGGTTTAGCCGCGGGCAGCCGAGCACCGCAGCGGCTTTCACACTCAGTTCGGCGGTCCGCAGTACCTCGCGGGCGCCGTCGGGATCGGTCAGGTCACCGTGCAGATAGCCGGTCATCGACCCGAATTGGGCCCCGGTGGCGGCCAGCGCGTCCAGGTCTTTGTCCTCCCAGCTCCAGATCTCGACACCGAAACCGAGTTCATCGATGCGACGGACCCGGTCGACGAACGCGAATTCGGTGAAGACCATCTCCGCGCACACCGCCAGGTCGAACGTCATGACCGCACCGTCCCGGCCAGGGTGACCGGGCCACCGGTGCGCACGGATTCGGCTGCCGCCAAGGCGATCTCCAGGGCGACGAGGGCATCGTGGCCGGTCACCCGGGTGCTGGTGCCTGCCTGCACATGCGCGACGAAATCCGCGAACTGGGCGGTGTAGGCGTCGGCGAACAATTCGGTGTTGAGCCGCCCGGCCTGGTCTGGGGCCCTGCCCGCCAGCAGCACACCCTCTGAGCCGAAGATCTCACCGCGGACGTCGTATCCGTAGACGGCCTGGAAGCTGGCCTCGGCAGTGCCGAAGGCGCCGTTGTCGAAGCGGAGCTGGACCACTGAGGTATCGAGGTAGCCAGCTTCGGCGTACTGCGGGTGAATCAGCGCGGCCGCCTGTGCGTAGACCTCGGTGACCCGGGCCCCAGGGTTGAGCCAGCACAGCGTGTCGAAATCGTGAATCAGTGTTTCGTTGAAAATCGTCCACGGTTTGACCCGCGCGGCGATCTCCGCGGAGATGCCCGGGTCCCGGGTCAGGGAACGCAGCAGCTGCGGCGTACCGATCTCGCCGGCCACGATCGCGTCGTGGGCGGCGACGAAGTCGGCTGCGAACCGGCGGTTGAACCCGACCTGCAGCGCCACCCCCGCGTCGGCGGCAGCAGCGATCGCCCGATCGGCGTCGTCGAGCGTCAACGCCATCGGCTTCTCACAGAACACGTGCTTGCCAGCCTGCGCAGCGGCCACCACCAGATCGGTATGGGTCGCAGCGGGCGAACTGATCGCGACCGCCTGAATGTCAGGGTCTGCGATCAGCTGGTACGGATCGGCGTAGGTCTTCAGAATTCCGATGGCTTGGGCCGCTTCGAGATTGGGATCGGCGACAGCGACCAAGGTGGCATCTGGCAGCCGTCGGGCAAGTGTTTCGGCGTGGAATCGACCGATCCACCCGGTTCCGATGAGTCCGAAGCGAAGCTGGTCCGACATGGTGACTCCCAATCAACTAGAACGTTCTAGACATGGAGGAGTAAAGCGGTTGTCGTGCCTTTCGTCAAGAATTTGACTAGAACGTTCTAGACTCCAGACATGCGGGACAGGCCAACACTTGCGGATGTTGCCCAACGGGCCGGGGTATCGCGGGCGCTGGTGTCCATTGTGATGCGCGACGCGCCCGGCGCCAGCGACGCCACCCGGCTGCGGGTTCGACAGGCCGCCGACGAGATGGGCTACCGGCCCGACCAGCGTGCCCGCATGCTGCGCTCCCAGCGCGCGAACCTCCTTGGCGTGGTGTTCACCGCCGGACAAGAGTTCCACGCGGGTCTGGTGGACGGTGTCTATCAGGCGGCGGAGGCGCACGGGTACGACGTTCTCCTGAGCTGCGTGACACCGCATCACGACGAATCACGCGCCGTCCGCGCCTTGCTCGACGACCGCTGCGAGGCGCTGCTGTTGATCGGCTCCGAGCTGCCGGTCCGGGAATTGGCCGAACTCGACACCAACCTGCCGGTGGTCGTCGTCGCCCGCAAGGTGCGCGGTATCGACGCAGTGCGCAGCGATGACGTGTTCGGTGCCGAAATCGCGGTAGCGCACCTCGCGGACCTCGGTCATACTGCGATCACCTACCTCCACGGCGGGCGAGCACCCGGCGCGGCTGAGCGACGCAAGGGATTTCGCAAAGCTGCTGCTGTGCATGGCATTACGGCACACAGTGCCGATGGCGGGGTCACCGAACGCGACGGTGCGACGGCCGCCGCCGCGCTACTGGCCGACCGATCGAAGCTGCCCACCGCGGTCATCGCGTTCAACGACCGGTGCGCCCTGGGGTTCATCGATGTCACGATCCGCGCAGGAATTCATGTGCCGCAGGATATCTCCGTGGTCGGGTTCGACGACAGCCCGCTTGCGGGGCTGGCGCACGTCGACCTCACGACGGTCGGACAGGACAGCGACCGACTGGCTGAGCTTGCCGTAACCCGTGCGGTCGAACGCATTGAATCACCACCTAATGGTGCCGTCGACGAGGTGTCGAAACCTCGGTTGATCGTGCGTGGCTCAACCGCTAGGCCTCACCCGAACCTGAGAAGGATCGGGGCTGACTAACCCACCACTACTGCTGGGCGCGTTGTGCGCGCTGGGTTGGTCCCGCAGTTGAGCTGGTGTCGGCGAGGTGCCGGCGAAAGTCCCCCACGCTGCTGCCTGTCCACCGACGAAATGCACGGTGGAATGCGCTCGGTTCGGAGAACCCTAGCCGCTTGGATAGCTCGCTTGTTGATTCCACACCTCCTGCCAGGCTTGCGGTGGCGGCCCGCAACTGAACGTCTTGGCGTAGTTGCGACAGAGATGTTCCCTCGGCGTGTAGAAGTCGCCCTAGATGTTTCGTGCTGACGGCAAGTCGGGAGCCGAGATCGTCGGCGTCCGGAAGTGTTCCATTCAGTGCGTCTTGCAAGATGCGGCGCACGCGCGCAGCTGTAGTGGTCCCCAGTGGAGGTGGAGCGTAGAGCTGTTCCGCTTGCCTGGGTAACCACTGCGTTAGGTCGGTGTCGGTGCGCAGTATGGGATAGCGCAAAAACTGGTCGGTGAACACTAGAGCTGCCTGTCGCTGTCCAAAGTAGACCGGTGCGCTGAACAGGGAGATAATGTGCTCGGCGCTTCTCGGCCGGGCCTGAACTAAGTCGGCCCTGACCGGCGGCAGTTCGGTGTCAATCAGCCAGGCAAGCAAGCGGTGCACCATCGTCAACATGAGCTGTGTCAGCAGGAACTCTGCTGGCCCTTGCGGTTCGTCCCATGCCACGACGACGTTCACGTGTGGGGACTGGTGACTTATCGTGACGGTGGGGTGGGCGGGCAACACAGCGGAGAAATTCTGCAGCCGTGCCAGTGCCTCGCTGAGGTCGACTGAACTCAGCAGTGCGGTGACGAGGAGTTTTGAGGTACCGATCGGGGCCGGGCGGGTTCCGAGCGCAAACAGTTCGTCCGCGGTGGCGCGCCAGGCCGCAGCGGTGACGGCGGCGAATTGCTCGGGCGGCACGTTCTCCGCTCCGCTGGTGAATGCTGGATGCTCGGTCGCCAGCTTCGTGATGACGGCACCCGCGAGGTCGCCACGCGCTTGTGCAGCAGCGTGGGCATCTTTGAGGAACTGCACAGAGATCGAATGGTCTGGCACGTACGGGCTCCTTCGAACCCGCCGCTTTGATTGGTCAACGCGACGGGTCACGGAATTTGCGGCATTGGGTTACTGACCCGATCTATCGGGCGTCTTATCGTAACGCGATGAGTGCCGATACAGCTCGGCGAGCGCAGGGGAACCAAGCCGCCACGCTGCTGAGAATTCCCCCGTACCTGGTGTTTTCGGGTGCGGCGTTGTTGTCTTTGGCCTCCGTGCACGGGCGTTGGGATGTGCCGCTGGCAGCGTGGCTGGCGCCGGTGTTTTTGCTGCGGGTGACGAGGACATCGCGGGTCAGCATCGGTGCCTTGTCGGCGGGTTTGATTGGTGGGGTTTCGGCGTTGTGGTGGGTGTTGCAGATGGCGATTCCATTGAGTGCACTGGTGATTGGAGGCGCGGTCGGCATAGGGGTCGCTTCCGCTGTGCCCTATGTAGTTGACCGGCTGCTGATGGGTCGCCTCGGCATGCTTGGTGCTCTGTTCGTCTTTCCGGCGACTGCGACAGCCATGCAATATCTGGTGGCCACGATCAACCCGTTCGGCGCTGCCTACGGTGTCACCGCTGTGACACAACATGGTGCTACGTCGCTGCTTCAGCTCATCGCGATCACCGGTCCGTTTGGCATCACTTTCGTCGTGATGACTGCCTCCACTGTGGCCAATATGGTGTGGAGCGCTGGGCGCATCACCGTGCCGAACATGCAAATTGTGGGCGCCTATCTGGCAGTTCTCGCGGTGATCGTGAGCGCCGGTAGTGTGCGGCTTACCGCTTTTTTGCCAGCAGGGCCAACTGTTCGGGTGGCTGGTATCAACCCAGGCAAGCAGGCCTCACAACCGTTGATCAGCCTGTTCGACAGCCTCACACCGAAAGCTGATCGGGTGCCCCAGCTTGATCCTCGAAAGGTTGACGCAGCCTTCGCCAGTGTCAACGATGACCTTTTCGTGCGGACCCGCCAGGCTGCGCAGCAAGGCGCCAGAATCGTGGTGTGGTCTGAGCAAGCAGCCAACGTTCGGCAATCTGATCTCGCGCCGTTTCTGGCCCGTGCGTCGATGCTTGCCAGAGAAACTCAGATCTACCTTCAGGTGGCCGTGTTCGTGTATCTGCCGACTGCGCCGTTTGTGCGCAACCAGACGTTGCTTTTCGGTCCAGAAGGCGGGCAGCTATGGCAGTACGACAAGTCCCGTCCCATCCCGGGATTGGAGTCCTATCCTCCAGGCCCGGGCCACGTGCCGACCGTCGACACACCGTATGGGCGACTAGCGACGATCACGTGCTTCGACGGCGATTTTGTCGACCTCGCCCGCGTCGATGCCGACATCCTGCTGCTGCCGGTTCGCGACTGGCCCGAGATTGCGTCGGTGCACCGCGAGAATGCGCAACTTCGCGCCGTAGAGAACGGCTACTCCATTGTGCGGCCCGCTGAGTTCGGCATCAACGGGGGATTCGACTATCAGGGCCGCAGCCTCGCCTACCAAAACTGGTCCACCGTGGACGATCCAACGGTCATCTTCGATGTCCCCACCAACGGTTCACGGACGCCTTTCAGGAAGTTCGGGCAGTGGTTTGCGTGGCTGTCGATTGCACTGTCTCTCGGCTTCGCAGCTGTTGGAATTCAACGTCGACGGCGGTGATTTCGAGCCGCGTGGACGGCTGTGGACGAGATCTCGAGCAACCAGACGCTCATGACAAATTGATCACTGGTGCGATGCGCACCGTGTCACCGTTCATATCGTGTGCGCATGGTTGCCACGCCGGCTGTGATGAACACGCCGCCGATAATCTGTGCAGCGGTGGGCGTCTCGGCTAGGGCGAGCCACGCCACTGTGACGGCGACCGCCACCTCGAGTGTGCCGAAGAAGGCGGCCTTTTGGGAACCGAGCACGCGGCTCGCTGCGATACTCGCCCAAAAGCCCAGCGCGGTGGCGATGACGCCCACGGTGGTGATTGGTAGCCACCACGGTATGTGTTGTCCCTGAAGTACGGGTGAAGTGGTGGTAGTGGTCATGTCAATGATGCCAGCAGATCCCAACAGGAGAAGTGCAGCGGCACCGATGATTTGGCTACCCACCACGGCCGAGATTGCCGGCACGGTGTGCGGTACCCGCGAGGCGGTGACGTAGTAGAGCGCGACGGTCACCATCGCCACTGTGGCCCACAGGACGCCGATGAGGTCGAGACGGTTGCCGATGTTGGGTGAGGCCACCGCGAAGAGGCCGCACAAGGTCAGGCACGACGCCACCATCGTGCTGGCGCTGGGCGCGGCTCGGCCGGCGATCCAGCGGTAGAGCACGATGACCACTGGCGCGCTGTACTGAATCAAGATCGCTGTGCCGACCGGCAGCGTTTTCAGTGATTGCGCGAACGCCAGCTGTGAAGCGGCGACCCCGATGAGTCCGACCATGGCGATGTCATACCGGGCGTGCCAGGTCTGCGACCAGCGTCCACGCACTGCATACAGGCCCGGCACCAGCAGTACCAGTGCCGAGATCAGTGATCGGACGATGACGAGTGCCGACGGGCTCCAGCCGGCGTCGATCATGGGCTTGAGCAGCGGCCCGGAAATCCCGAAACTGGCGGCGGCGGTGATGGCCAGCACGACGCCAGCTTCGGGTCTCGGTCCTCTCACTCCCCGATGTGACCTTCGAGCAGCGTCAGATCGGCGGGGCTGAGCCGGTCCGTGTTGTGCATGGCTTGGTGCCAGTGCGGATACGGCAGGTGGTAGGCGCTGACGGCATCGAGTGCGGCGAGATCGTCTGCGCTGAGTTGCACGTCGGTGGCCGCCAGCGTTTGTTCGAGCTGCTGGGTCGAGCGCGCACCGACGATCAGTGATGTGACCGCAGGCTTGGCAATCGCGTAGGCCAGAGCGATCTGGGCCGGGGGACGACCGTGGCGTTGCGCGACCTCCACGAGCACCTCGACGATGTCGTAGAAGCGCTCCTGATCCTTCACCGGCGGCTGATCCCAGTCGCCGAGGAACCGACTCCCTGCCGGTGTTTCGTGGTCTCGTCGGTACTTGCCAGTGAGAAGTCCACCGGCCAGCGGACTCCAGATCAGCGTGCCCACCCCTTGGTCGCAGGCGGCGGGCAACAGATCGACTTCGGCGTCTCGATCGTGCACCGAGTAGTAGATCTGTTGACTGACGATGGGCGCGAGCCGGCGCTCGCCGGCGAGCCGGCAGGCCTTCATCAACTGCCATCCGGTGTAGTTGGAGACACCGATGTAGCGCACCTTGCCGGACCGCACCAGATCATCGAAGGCGCCGAGAGTTTCCTCCAGGGGGGTGTGACCGTCCCAGCCGTGTGCTTGGTAAAGATCGATGTGGTCGGTGTGCAGTCGGCGCAGGCTCGCTTCGACCGAGCGGATGACGTGGTACCGCGAGAGCCCCGCGTCGTTGGGACCCTCGCCCATGGGCAGGCGCACCTTGGTGGCGATGAGCATGTCCTTGCGCGCATCTCCAAGGGCGTGTCCGAGCACCTCCTCGCTGGCGCCGGAGGAGTACATGTCCGCGGTGTCGACGAGATTGACGCCGGCGTCGCGGGCCATGCCGATCTGCCGGCGGGCGTCGTCGATGTCGATGTTTCCCACGACTGTGGCCCATCCCGTTGCACCGAATCCCATCGTGCCCAGCGCCAGGGTGGAGACCCGCAGGCCGGAAGCGCCTAGTTGGCGGTATTGCATATGTAACCTCCATGGAGAATATTACTTACGTACGTAAGATAGTTGTAGATCTTACTTCATTAAAGTGTTAGTGTTCTGGAACACAGTCTTTCGCCTGGAGGTCAGCAACGTATGTCAGATGGAGCAGTCACACTGGATGTGTCGGCGTCGCACGGTGCGGCCGACAAAACGGTCGGCACGGTGGGTGCGGTCTCGCTGAGTTTGGCGGGATTGGGCCCGTTCTTCACCATGGCCTTCGCCACGGGGTTCGCCGCGAAGGGGGCTGGCGGCGCAGTGCCGATGTCGTATTGCCTTGGTGCTCTTGGCGCTTTCGCTCTGGCCTACGTCGTGGTCAAGTTCGCGCGTCATCACGCGGGCGCCAGCGGCGTTGCCTATACCTATGTCGGCGCCGCCTTGGGCCGCTTGGCCGGTTTCGTCGCCGGATGGACCTACGTCATTGCCTGGCTGTGCGGCACGGCGTCGGTGCTCACGGTCGCCAGCATCTCTGCTGAGGCCCTGTTCGCCCACTACGACATGCAGATCTCGTGGTTCGCGTTCTTCTTGGTGTTCCTGGCTGTCGCGACGACGATGAACCTGTTGGGAGTTCGTCTGTCGCTGGGGTGGCTGGTCGTCATCGAACTGGCCTCGATGGCGTTTCTGCTCGCCGTGGCGGTGTTCGTCATCGCTCGCGGAGGAGCCAACGGCAACTCGATACGGCCCTTCGTCGACGTGTCGCTATCGTCGACGGGCTGGTCGGGTGTGTTCTTCGGAATGATCTACGGCTTCGCAGGTTTCGCGGGCTTCGAAGCCGCCGCAGCGCTTGGCCGCGAGGTCAAGAACAAGCACGTCGTGCCCCGCGCGATCATCGTCTCCTTGGTTGCGGCAGCTGCGTTCTACATCGTTGTGACCTACTCTTTCGCCATCGGTTACGGCCTCGACAACGCCGAGAAGTGGGCAGCGGACGCCTCTCCCGTCGACACCATCGTCTCGATGTACGCCGGCAATGCGCTCGCACAGATCGCCGACGCGCTCGTTGTCATCAGTGCGATGTCCTCGGCACTGGGGCTGGTCACCTTGACCTCACGCACGCTGTTCGAGATCGGCAGCCACGGGCATGCGCCGCGCCAACTGGCGCGGCTGCACCATCGCTTTCGCACCCCCTATGTCGGGATCGGCGCCGCAGCGGTGGTCGCGCTGTTCGTGGCCGTTGCGTTGGGTCTGACCGCGGGCAGCCAGGTGCTGATCGGCTTCGTGGCCGGCGCCACGACGCTGGCCTTCCTGGTCGTCTACGGGCTCATGGCCATTGGGTGGATCCGCGTGCAGGTGCGCGCCTCGGGATCGGCTGCGCGCACCCGCGTACTGGGCATCGTGTTGGCGGTGTTCGCCCTGGTCCTGCTGTGCGGCGCGCTGTATTCGTCGGTCGTGCCGCAGCCACCGTTCCCCTACAACCTGCAGCCAGTAGCGCTGGGACTCACTCTGCTGGTCGCCGCGGCCGCCGGCTGGCTCCTGCGAGCACGCGGACACGACCTCGCCGAACCGGAAGTCCCCACGACCGTCGAGGACATGAGCACCACCGCATGACGACAAACCGTGAACCGTCAGCACAGATAGGTGCTTTGAACCGAGTCGATGCCGCCGTCCGGATCGCAGCGGCCCACGGCGTGCGTGATGGCGAGGTCTTCACCCTCGGTCTGCCGGTTCTGCCGCCCAACGCCATCTGCAATCCGCGACGTGAGCCCGCCGCCTTGCACACCACATGCGATTGGTCGGATTTCGCCTCGGGCCGAAAGGTGTTGCGTGACGGCGAGGATGCCTACGTCGACGACATCGTCACCATCCCCACGCACGGCTCGACGCATATCGACGCGCTGGGTCATATCATCGTCGACGGCACGCTGTGGGCAGGCCGCCCGGCCAGTGAAGCCGCGCACGGATTGGACTGGGGCAGCATCGAACCCATCGCGCAGACCGGAATATTCGGCCGGGCCGTCGTTGCCGACATCGCCGGATTGCACGGCCTGGCGGCGGTTCCCGCAGGACAGCTCATCCGCCTCGAGGAGGTGACCGCCGCGCTGGACAAGCAGGGTGTGCTCAGCCGCCCCGGCGACGTGTTGATCCTGCACACCGGATCCATGAAGGCCCGCGCCCTTGGGGCAGAGCCCGACATCACCGAACCAGGACTCTCCGACGAACTGGCTCTGGTGACGTGGATGGCCGAGTCGGGTATCGCCGCCCTGGGCAGCGACACCTTTGCCAACGAGCTACCCGTCTCACCCTTCACCGGGCGACATTTCCCGCTGCACCGTCTGCTGCTACACGGCCACGGCATTGGTTTTCACGAGGGCCTGTGGCTGGCCGACGTCGTCCAGGCCTGCCGAGACGACGGCCGGTGGGACGGACTGTACGTGGCCAGCCCGCTCAAACTCGGCCGCGCGAGCGCCTCGCCCGTCAACCCCCTATTCGTGAGGTAGAACAACACATGACAGAGACCGCCCTCGAGAATCTGACACAGCGCCTCAAGCAGGCTATTCCGGCGCTGATCGACAACGCGCCCGTCTTCCTCGACGCTCCCTCGGGCACCCAGATGCCCCGCACCGTGCTCGACGCGATGAACCAGTACGTCACCGTCGGCACGGCCAACCGCGGGGGCATCTTCCCCACCAGCCTCGAAACCGAATCGCTGCTGCTCGATACGCGACGCAAGGTGTGCGCACTGCTGGGTGCATCCGACCACCAGGTCGTCTTTGGGCAGAACATGACCTCGCTGGCGTTCAACGCCGCCTCGTCGCTGCGTCGCGACTGGGCAGACCCGAGTAAGAGCGTGGTGGTCTCCGAACTCGACCACCACGCCAACATCGATCCGTGGATCAGCTGCGCCGACGACGCGGGCATGGCCGCACGTTGGCTGCCCGTCGACCCGCACCGCTACTGCCTGGACCTCAGCGGTCTCGACGCACTCGTCGACGACGACTGCGCCTTGGTGGCGGTCGGGCTGTCCTCCAACGCGGTGGGAACCGCGTCCGACATCGGCCCCATTATCGACCGCGCCCGCAGCGTGGGCGCGGTCTCGGTCGTCGACGCCGTGCACGGCCTGTCCCACATCCCCGTCGACGTTGACGAACTCGGCGCCGACATCACGTTCTTCTCGGCGTACAAGATCTTCGGACCACACATCGGGGCCATGGTCATCAGAAACGACGCCCTCGACCGCATCCGGTTCCACAAACTCGCGCCAGCACCGCGCACCGGATACGGCAAGGCCGAACTCGGTACGCAGAACATGGAGGCAGTCGCTGGTCTGTCGGCCACGATCGACTTCGTCGCCTCCTTCGGCGACGACGTCTCGGCAGACCTGCGACACCAAATCACCTCGGCCATCGGCAACTTCGCTCGCTGCGAAGAAGAGCTCACCGACCACTTCGTCGCCGGTCTGCAAACCATCGACGGGGTCACCCTGGCCCGCGCCCCCCACGGCATCCCCAAGACATCGACGGTGGCGTTCACAGTGACTGCGGCGAGCCCCGAGTCGGTTGCCTTCGCCTGCGCCAAAGAAGGCGTCTACATCACCCATGGCGACTTCTATGCCCGCACCCTGGCCGAACGCACCGACGTCGCCCACGCCGGGGGATGGCTGCGGGCGGGCATCGCCCCCTACCACGACCGGGACGATATCGACCGGGCCCTGAACGTGCTTGACCGCGCCATCCGCCTCGCCCGACGGCAGCCCTGACCCCAGCAGCCACACTCCCACCCACGAAACGGAGACTGACCCATGGATCTCTCACAAGACGTCGTACTCGTCACCGGCGCCTCATCCGGCAGCGGCGCCGCGCACGCACGCGCCTTCATCGCCGCCGGGGCGCGCGTCGTTCTCGGCGACGTCCTCGACGAGCAGGGCACCGCCTTGGCCGGCGAACTCGGCGAACGGGCACGCTATGTGCACCTCGACGTCAGCCAGGAGCCGCACTGGGTTGAGGCCATCGCGGCCACAGAACAAGCCTTCGGGACCGTCACCGTGCTGGTCAACAATGCTGGCGTCGTCCACGACGCCCCGCTGACCGACTACGAGCTGGCAGACTGGCACCGTGTTCTCGACATCAACCTGACCGGGGTGTTCCTCGGCATGAAGCACGTCGCCCCGGGCATGAAGTCGCTGCGCCGCGGTTCCATCATTAACGTCTCGTCGGTCATGGGCCAACGCGGCGCCGCCCACTCATACTCCTACGTCGCCTCCAAATGGGGTATCCGCGGACTGACCCGTTCGGCGGCCATCGAACTGGGCGGCTACGGCGTCCGAGTCAACACCGTCCTGCCTGGCTTCATCCAGACCGCCATGACCGCCGCCGACGACCCCGCCGACCTGGAGATCCCGCTGCGACGCAGCGCCACACCCGAAGAACTCGCACCGACCATGTTGTTTTTGGCTAGCGACGCCTCGTCGTTCATGACAGCTGCCGAACTCGACGTCAACGGTGGCCAACTGGCTAACATCGCCCGATATGATGCACTGCACGGGGTCGACCTGACCACGCCGGTGCCGGACTGACATGTCGACCTCGAACAACCAGCGACGCAGTTCACGACGCGTGAAGGAGGCGACCGACGTGGCCGACACACCAGACCCGCTGACGATCCGCGACGTGGCCGCCAAGGACCTCACGGCGTTGCCGCTCGACGACACCGACCTGGCGATCCTGCGCGAGCTGGTCGACGACGCCCGCGTCTCCCAACGCGCACTGGCCGCCAAGCTCGGGATCTCGGCACCCACCGTCGGAGAACGCATGACGCGCCTGGAACGCAACGGCGTCATCACCCGATACACCGTCGAGATCGACATGGCAGCGATCGGTTACCCCCAGACCGTCCATCTCGCGCTGGAATCCGTTGAGCGCGAGAAGGTTCCAGTGATCATGCAGAGGCTCGCGGAAATCGATGAGATCGAAAGCGTCTCACTGATCACGGGCCAATGGGATCTCATCGTCAAACTACGCACCAGGGACTACACGCACTTCCGGTCCGTGCTCATGGACAAGGTGTGGGCGATTCCCGGCATGACCAGCATGACGACGATGATGAGCATCGCCGAAACTCCCCCCAAGAACTTCGCCCAGGGAATCCTGGCCGCCCTGGCCGAGCAACGCAATCCAGGCGACGAAGCGACCGGGTAAACACCCCATCGAAAGCGCGGAGCCCATTCGCGGGCACTGTAAATGTCTACACATCACAACAAATGAGCTTGGCTCGGCGACGGCGCGGTAGCGAGGGGTTTCGCGCCGCACCGATGCGGCCCATCGCCGCGCACTCCGACTCGCCACCGGCCCAACCGAGAGGATCCCCACGATGCAGACAGTTCTCAGCCACGATGGCCAACCGGTAACCCACGGCCGGGCATCCATCAACGGCACCCGAATCCACTACGTCACCGCCGGCAGCGGCGCACCCCTGGTCCTCATCCATGGAGTGCCGAAGAGCTGGTACTACTGGCACCGGATAATCCCGAAACTCAGCGAACACTTCACCGTCATCTGCCCAGACGTCCGCGGCTTCGGCGACTCGTTTCGCCCGCACACTGGCTATGACATGTCCACCATCGCCGACGACATCACCGAACTCGTCGACCACCTCGGCTTCGACAAGTTCAGCGTCGCGGGCGAGGACTGGGGCGCGTGCTTCGCCCTGGCCATCGCCGCCAAAAACCGGCAGCGCGTCACCAAGCTGTCCTTCGCCGAATCATTGCTGCCCGGCTTCGGACTCGAAGATTGGTCACACCTGAGTGTCGAGAACCATCGCAAGGGCCGATTCCTGTGGCACGTCAGCTTCTTCCACGTCCCCGACATCCCAGAAAGCCTCATCCAGGGCCGCGAAGCGATGTTCTGGTCGACCTGGATGAAGAACGAAACCTACGACCCAGCAGCCATAACGCAAGACTGCGTGGACGAATGGGCCAGGACCAGCTCGGCTCCGGGCGCGCTGCGGGCCATCTTCGAGGTCTACCGATCGACGTGGACCAACATCGACCTGACCAAACGATGGGCACAGGAACGTCTGCCCATGCCCGTGCTCACCATCGGCGCCGAGCACTTCATCGCCGAGGAGGCTCGCCAGCAGATGCTGCACTTCTCCGACAACGTCGACTACGCCGAACTCGACTGTGGCCACAGCCTTGCCCTCGAGCGGCCCCGGGAACTCGAACGGATCCTCATCGACTTCTTCACGAGCTGAATCACCGAAACCATTCACTGACAACACAAAACAGCGCGGCCTTGTGCGCTGAAATCCCACTTCTAGAAGGAACGTGATGCAAACAACCCCCACACAAGACCGCACGCTGGGTGTGGCCATCATCGGCAGCGGACTGATGGCCAAGGCCCACACCATGGCCTGGCGCAACGTCGGCGCCGTCTACGGCTCCATCCCGGTCACCCCACGGCTGGTCGTACTCTGCGACGCCACCGAAGACCTCGCCCGTGACGGCGCCATGCAGTTCGGTTACGAGAAGTACACGACATCCTGGGAGGACGCCGTCAACGATCCCGACGTGGACGTCGTCGACATCGTGACACCCAACTGGCTACACCAGCCCATCGCCATCGCAGCGGCCAAGGCGGGAAAGCACATCTGGTGCGAAAAGCCGCTAGCGCTCACCGCGACTGGTGCCCACGACATGGTCGAGGCCGCCGAACAGGCTGGAGTCAAGACATTGGTGGGATTCAGCTTCGTCCGAAACCCGGCCGTCACCTTGGCCAAACAACTGATCGAAGCAGGCGAGATCGGCGACCCGGTGTCCTTCGTCGGCGCCCACTCGATCGCGGCTATGGTCGATCCCGAAACCCCGTTCACCTGGCGCCAAGAACGCAAACTGGCAGGTGCGGGCGCGATCGGGGACCTCGGAGCCCACATGATATCCATCGCGCGATACCTCGTCGGAGACATCGACACGCTTGCCAGCACCTCGTCGATCGTGCACCCCGAACGGCCCCTGACCGACGGCGCCTTCGGATATGGAGAGAAGGCGGACGGCACCGCCCCCAAACGCTCCGTCGAGAACGACGACATCAGCCTGACCTTGATGCGGTTCGCCAACGGTGCCATCGGCACCATCGAGGCCAGCCGCGTCGCGATCCCCCGGGGCTGGGACCTGTCGTTCACACTGACCGGAACCAAGGGCGCGGTGCGTTTCGATCAGCAACACATCTACAAACTCGATGTGGCATTGGCCTCCGATGGTCTGCAGCAGCGAGGGTTTCGCACACTCGAGATCGGACCGGGCCACGGCGACTTCGGACACCTGTGGCCGATACACGGGGCGAACATCGGAAACCACGACCTGAAGTTCTTCGAAGTCCACGACTTGATCCTGGCCATCGTCGACGACCACCCCGTCTGGCCAGACTTCCGCGAGGGCTACGAAGTCGAACGCGTCATCGACGCCATCGAAGAGGGAAGCGCAACCGGCCAGTGGGTGGCCCTGCGATGACAACCTCGATCAAGGCCACAACCAACAACACCCGCTACCCCCTGGGCCTCAGCAGCTACATTCTGTCGACACCCTTCTCCGACACCTCACTGCACGAATTCGCGCACGTGCGTGAGCTGGGCTACGACCAGTTCGAGATCTGCGTCGACGACCCAGACACCCTCAGCTCGGCGTTGACACGAAGCGCAGCCGAAGAGTCCGGCCTGTCGGTGGCGGTGACCGGCGCGTTCGGCCCCTCCCGCGACATCTCACACGAGGATCCCGCTGTCCAACGCAACGCCAAGGACTACTTGCGGGCGGTCGTCGACTTCGCCGCCGCGGTCGACTCCCCGTACGTGGCAGGACCCATGTTCACCGCCGTCGCGGTCAAACTGTTGCAGACGCCCCAAGAGCGTCACCGGCAACTGCAACGCGCGGCCGGCAACCTACGCGAAATCGCCGACTACGCCGGCGAACGCGACGTCAAACTCGCCATGGAACCACTCAACAGGTTCGAGACACACCTCATCAACACCGTCGAACAAGCCCTCGAGCTGATCGAACTGGTCGATGCCCCCAACATCGGCATGGTGTTGGACACCTTCCACATGAACATCGAGGAAAAGGACCTCGGCGCAGCGATCCGCCTGGCCGGTGACCGCGTGTTCGCCTTCCAAGCGTCCGAGAATGACCGCGGCACACCAGGAAGCGGCAACATCGACTGGCCCAGCCTCTGGACCGCGCTCGACGACATCGATTACGCTGGCACCGTCGTCGTCGAATCCTTCATCGCCACAACGGAGATCGCCCACATCGGGGGACTGTGGCGGCCGGTAGCGGCCAGTATGGAGCAACTCGCCATCGACGCGCTGGCGTTTCTGCGCGACGAACTGCGCGTCTAGCCGCGAGGCGCCCAGACTCTTGCCCCACATTGCGGAGCCTCGGGTTGCCTATCCGTAGATGACGCAGTGCTCGCGACGTTCGTCTTCCGCGGCCGACGCCATCACCACCTGGGGCGAGTCAAGCTCGCGCGCTCGATACGCACCATCCCTACCATAGTGAGGACGTCACACCGATGACCGACGATGGCACGGTCGGCCGCTTCAGTGGCTACCCTGAAATAGTCTCGGCGCCAACAGGGTTCTTCCGCACGGAACGCATCGATGGCAGCTGGTGGCTTATCACGCCGGACGGATTCGGCTTCATCTCAGTGGGTCTCAACCACCTCGACGACACCGACCTGAGATATCCGCACAACTTCGAGATCTGGCAACGCAGATACGGCTCGCGGGGACGCTGGATCGATGCTGCCACCACCGACCTGCGGCAGTGGGGATTCAACACCCTCGGCTGGACCCGCCAATGGGTCAGCGCTCGACACCACCACGACATCGACTGGGTGATACCACTGAACCTCGGCCACGGCAAGGAGTGGTCGAGCGATGAGCTGCAGCGCACCGGCATGCCCTATGTGCAACAACTGACCGTTGCAGAGATCGAGGGATGGAACGGTAATCCGCGCTGGCCCGACGTGTTCTCCTCCGAATTCGACGAACACTGCGCATGGCTGGCACGTGAATACTGCTCCCGCGTCGCTGACGACCCACATCTCATCGGCTACTTCCTCACCGACATCCCCTCGTGGTTACCCCACGCCTCCGGCGGCAACTTCACCGGACTCGATGACTCAGTCCTGCAAGGAACCTCGCACGATCTCGCTACGATCGCCGACCAGTACTACAGCACCATCACCCGACACATTCGAGCCTACGACCCCAACCACCTGATCCTGGGCGATCGCTACAACGGGAACATGGGCATCCCCACCGAAGTCCTACACGCCGCCGCCCCCTACATCGACGTGCTGTCGGTGCAGTACTTCGCCGGCAACGACGCCGCCGGCTACGCCACGATGCGCGACGACCTGGCCGGGTGGAGCGCCGAGGTCGACCTGCCCGTCATCGTCGCCGACATCGGAAACTGCGCGCCCACACCGCTCAATCCCGACCGAGACTGCGGACTGATCGACCACGCCGACCGCGGCCGCCACTACGTACAAGCGTTCGGCAGCATCGTGGCTGAACCCTGGCTCATCGGGTGGCACTGGTGCTCCTATCTGGAGAACACCGCCCGCGGATGGGGTTTGAAAGATCCCTACGACGAGCCCCACACCGACTTGACCAAGCCCCTCACAGAGTTCAATCATTCCGTTCACCAACGAAAGAGCAACCGGTGACCCTCGGCATGCCCAGTCGGACTTCGGCACCGCCTCCCGGGAGCCGATCACGCAACGTCACCGGCGACATCCAGCACGGGCTGGTGCCCGTCGACACCGGCGTGCGCCTGCACTATGTAGTTGCCGGGCAAGGAGACCCAGTGGTCTTACTGCCCGGCTGGCCCCAGAGTTGGTACACATGGCGCTTTGTCATGCCGCAGCTGATCAACGCCGGGCGCCGCGTCTACGCGATCGATCCCCGCGGATTCGGCGACAGCGACATCCCGCCGACTGGTTACGACCTCGAAACCGGCGCGCGCGACCTACATCGCTTCCTCGAACAACTGGGACTGACAGGCGTCGGGGGCGTCGACATCGTCAGTCATGACATCGGCAGCTGGATTGCCCACACCCACGCCGTCATTTATCCCGACGACGTCCGCCGCCTAGTCTTGTCGGACGCCTACATTCCCGGGGTGTCGCCGTCGCCACCTGCGGGCTACCCCGACACTCAACTCAACGCGCGGCAGTGGCATTTCTACTTCAACCGTGTCGAGGGTCTTCCCGAAGCACTGATACACGGACGCGAAGCGATCTTCCTGGCCTGGTTCTTCGGCCCGCAGAAGCTCGCTCGCACCTGGGCAATCGAACCAGACGCCTTCGATGAATATCTCCGCGTCTTCTCCCGCCCCGGAGCCGTCCGCGCTGGACTCAACTACTACCGAGAAGCGTTCAGCCCTAAGGCATTGGATGAAGGGAAGGCCCGCGGTAGTCACCAACTGTCTATGCCCATACTTACTCTCGGAGGTGAATACGCCGACGCCGACAATCTCTATCACACCGTCCGCGCAATCTGCTCTGACGTCACCAATGAAGTGTTCGACGGTGTCGGTCACCACATCACCGAAGAATGCCCCGACGAGTTCTCACAGGCCGTCCTGCAGTTCTGGCGTAACCACCCTACGACAGCCTGACGCTTGTACGAACAGAACGTGTAGGTGCTCGAGCCAGGCGCACGCTACGTGCGCCTCACCGCCGCCGGTGAACGGTTCGCCGTCCTGCACGACGCATTTGGCCGCCATAGATGCTCGTCTCTGAATGACGACTATTCAGCCGATCACAGTTAGTCGACTTGTCTCGCATATCTCAAATCGCTGAGGCGCTTGGTCGCGATATCGCCAACAGGCACGATGCTTGGTCGGTCAGCTGACTGCTGCTACTACAAGCGCGTCTGATGCGGTCTGGGCGACTTCGTCGGCGCGGGTCAAGGCGTCACGCAAGCGTTGGGTTCCTAGTTCTCGGGCGGCGAGTTGGCCGGCGGGTTCACTGGTCCGCCTCGGCTAGGAGCGTCTTGAGTCGTGCGTCACCGCGCACAGAACCCAGGTGCTCGATCGTGCATCCATGACAATTCCGATGCCGTTCCCGCCGACGGACGCGTCGCCCGAGATAGCATACAAAGTGGCTGCAATCCCGGTGCTGCACAGACGGGCGATCCTGTAGGGGTTACCGGGACTTTCCCCTACTCGCGCCCGTACCACCACCCCTCCGAAACGGATGAAACCGCAGCCTTGCTGGTTGGCCACGTCACGTGACAGAACGTCGTGCATAGGGCTGTCGGACAAGCCGATTGCAGTGTGATGCCATTCCGCGTCTTCGGGGTGAGTGGACATGAAAGTGAGAATTCTCGGGGTGGACATCAACTGAGAACGCCGCTGTCGCCGCAGTTCAGCGCATCGCGAGTGGACATGAAACTTCAGAAGCCACAGGTGGCCCTGGCGGGCGCGCCTCCACCAGACCATGTCGGGCCGTACGCGATGTGTGCAAGTCTGGAGCCATCAGGACGCCGAACCGCGCGCGTAAACACTTCCGTTGGTTCCGCGCCTCTGGCTGCGGTGTCTCAGCAGCCCCACTTGTTTGTTGGCGGATATCGGCGCAGTGCGGCTAGGCGGAGAGTCTCACAAGATCGTGCCTACGAGAGAGCAATCATCGTTAGGTCCGGCGATGTAGTTCGCTGGCCCACACATCCGATGTGGCTCCGAAGTTCCTATCGGACTCCCCAGTGCGAGACATCTGCACGCTTCCACAAGACGCCGAGCACACTGTGGCGCCGGTCAGGCAGGCGCGCTTTGATCTCAGCGTCCGTGCCACCACTGGATGACACTAAAGAAGGAGCGAGTGTCGGTGAGTGCGGTCATTATGGTGCCTAGCTTGCTGATCGGGGAGGGAAGCGTGTCCGATGTCGTTAGGCGCTTGCGTGCGGCGCGTGAGGTCATGCAGCAGCCCACCTTCGACCTGTTTCGCAAGCGCAACCCGGAGGTGACTGCGGCGATTCTGGAGGCGGCCTTCCCAGACTCTGATGCGGTAGTGGATGCGGACGTCCTGCACTCGCGGGTCGATGCCCTGCTTGATGAATTGGTTGCCGCGGGCGAACGGGTGCCGCGGCGCCGAGACGGTGACGATGACCTTCGGATCACCGGCCGTGAGCTGTGCCGAGAGTTGATGGGGGACCGGCTTCTAGGCCGCCCAGCGGATACCGACGGCTACCTGATGACCCCGGCAGCTGTGCAAGCACAGGAAATCATTGGGCGTCTGCGCGTCGATAGGCCGTTGGCGAACAGTTCGAGGCTCAACGCGATCTTGCAGGCTGCGCGCGATCTCTCACGTCTGGCCACCGTCGACCGGGCGAGCCGCCTGGCACAGCTGGATTCCGACATCGTCGCAGCGCGCGTCCGTGTCGAAGAGTTGGTGGCCGAACGGGACCGCATCGCCGGCGGCGGCGAGATCGAAGTGGCCGACTATGGAGCGCTCATCGAGTCCTATGCCCACCTTGATGACTTGGTGCGCAGGCTTCCGACCGATCTGGCCAGGGTGCGTGAGTCGATCGACATCGAGCATCGGCGCACCCTCGCCGAACTGCGGGCTGACGAACGATCCACGGGCCAGGCAGTCATCGACCACTTGGACAAGACGGGAACGCTGCTCCTGGACACTCCGGAGGGGCAGGCCTTTCAGGGTGTTCGGGAGTTGTTGGCCGATCCGACCCGGTTGGCGTCCTTGCGCATCGACCTCGACACGATCCTGTCGCACGCGGTGTTTAAGGAGGCGCTGCGGTCCGACGAGCAAGATGCATTGGCGCATACTCCAGGGCGGCTACGGATGAACATGGGGCTGGTTCAAGAGAAGTTGGATCGGGCGATGTCGACACTGTCGGGTTACATCGTTTCCCGCGGCCTGGTTTCCGAACGGGAATTGGGGCGCGTTCTCAACGATCTAGGTACCGCCTTGGCCGTGATCCTGGAGCGGACGCCGCGCACGGCCGTCGACCTCGACGTTCTTCCCGAAGGTATCGAATTAGCTTACTTGCGTGAGCGTTTCGATCTGTCCATCGCCGAGCCGGACCCGCAGGACTTGGCCGACACGTGGGCTGAGCAGCCGGACCCGCCGTCGCTGGCCGAATTGGTAGCTTTGGGAGGCCCTCGGCCTGAAACCGTGCGCCACGTCGTCGACGAGCTAGCCCATCGGCCGAGCGCCAGCCTTGGAGAGGTGTTCAACGACCTGCCAGTCGAGTTCCGCCGGCCGGTCGAGCTATGGGGATTGTGGCAGGCTGCAGCTTCATCGGGGTTCGACTTCGGCAGTTGCGAAACCACCGAAGAGTTCCACGTCGTACGACCTGACGGCGATACCTCGACGTTCATCGCGGACCGGATCTTGCTGAGTCCCGCGCAGATTTGGTATCTGCAATCCCTGGGGGCCTTATGACCACCGGAGTCGACCCGAGAGACGACGAGGACTTCACGGACACCGACGTCCTCGGTGAGTCAGCCCGGCCTCTGTTCAACGGCGATGGCGGCGGCCTGACATTGCCGCAGCGTATTGCGTTGATCAAGCTCGTCAAACAGCCGTACTTGTCGGCTGCCGAACACCCCGAGCAGTGGGCCATCCTGGTGGAGTCCCTTCCGGTGATCACCAGTCGGCTGCATGACCTGCTGCTGGATCTGCGCATCGACGCCGCGAGCAGGGTGGCTTACAAAGTGGCCGCGACCTTGACAGACGACGTGGCCGCGCCGAGCTTGTTGCGCAAGACCCGATGGACGGCCAACCAGACCGCTCTGCTGGTGGTTCTACGACAGCGGCTGCGGCTCCGGGCAATCCCGTCCGACCCGGTCTTTGTTGACCTTGAGGAACTCGTTGCGGCTATGACCACTCTGCTCCCTGCCCACGTTGACGAGTCACGGCCCAAGACGATCACCAGGTCGGCCCTCGAATCGCTGGGAAACCTGGGTGTCGTCAAATCCGCCCCCGGTGGCGACGACCGCTACTGGATCAACCCAGTCCTCGAATCGCTGCTGCCGGTGGCCAAGCTCCGCCAACTGCTGGACGCCCTCGGCAAGTCCACACCGGCAGAAGCGGGCAGTCGTGGTCCTGACGGGAACCACCCCGGGGCCGATCCGTTCCAAGCGGCCAGCCACCAAGGTGTGCGTGATGAGTGAGCCAGAACCGACGTGGCGGCTCAGTTCCCTGCAAATGACAAACTGGGGGACCTTCGACGGCGCCGGGCACGTGCTCGAGTTCTCCCCGAGCACGACACTGATATCCGGAGCACCCGGCAGCGGCAAGTCCACCCTGCTGGACGCGTACCTGGCCGTGATGATGCCCGGAAGCCGACTGCGTTTCAACGAGGCCTCCAACGAAACCACCGGCCGCAACCGAGACGCCACCACCGGGCAGCGAACCCTCCTGTCCTACCTTCGGGGCAAGACCGGTGAGTTCCGCGAGCGAGGCTCAGCGGAAAAGAAAGATAAGCTCCTGCGCGGCAACGGAGTACCTACCTGGGGCGCGATCGCCGCGAATTTTGTCAACGACGCAGGCGGGAAGTTTGCGGCCATCCGACTGTACTTCGTGGGTACCGCCGCCGACACCGACAGCGACATCACCAAGCTCGGTCTCACCTCGGATACGCACGTCGACACGGACATGTTCGACAAGATCGTCACCAACAGGGGATTTCGCCGCGAAGACCTGGAAACGCACTTTCCCGTTAAGTGCCACACTCGTTCCACCGAGTTCGATGCGACCGTACAACTACGGCTGGCTATTGGTGCTGGTGGAGAAGGCTCCGAGGCGCTGATCCTGTTGTCGCGCATCCAATCCGGCAAGGCGATGGAATCTGTCGACACGATGTTCAAGGAACTCGTGCTCGACACACCGGAAACGTTCGAACGCGCTGACAACGTCGTCGCTGCCTTCACCGACACTGAGTCGGCCTATCGTGCCGCCGTAGAAGCGGGGGCCAAACGCGAGACGTTGTCAAAGATCGTTGAACTGCACGCACAGATCACTGCGTGGACGACCCGAGCGTGCATTCTTGAGGCCATTGATCGACAGACCGCAAGGGGTGCGAGCGTGCTGTGGTCCTGGCTGCGCCAAAAGGAACTTCAGCATCTCGAAGGGGCGGTAGACGCCAACATCGCTGCACGAGACCAGCTCGAACCCGATCGCCAACGGACCGAACGCGCAGCTAAGGAACAAAAGGAGCGTTGCGATCGACTCACCAGACTGCTGGCCACCGAAGGACGGGACCTCGATGTACTCGAAGGCCAGCGCTCCCTGGCCAAGGACCGGTTGGACGACATCGCCTCGAACAGGAAAGCCTTCGACAACGACACGCAGGTGCTCAATCTGACGTTGGCCTCACTCCAAGACCTTGCAGCCGCCCAGGCGGCGGCAACAAAGTTCCTCCACGATCGCGCTACAGCAACTCGCCCCTCACCAAGATCGCGCACACCGCGCTCATCGCCGGGGGACCCGAGCAGGGGTTCCGGATGGAATCCATGTCCAGCAGGCTCGCACACCTCGGCGTGGTCGACGCCATCTTCGTCGGCATCGCTGTGCGCCGCCCGCAGGAGTCTGCCGACGCTCTTGACCTCATGGCCGACATCACTGCCGAACACTCCCTCTGACAGGAGCCTTAAAAACTATGCACTCCACAGACACGCCGCTGATCACCCTCGCCGTCATTGACTTAGCGGGCACCACCGCCGACGAGAACGGTGCGGTGCGTCATGCCGTGCTCACCGCGGTCGAAGAGGTCACAGGACGCGCCGCCACGCCTGAGTTCGAACCCCTCTTCGACCAGTCCCGCGGCCGCGCCAAGACAACCATGCTGCGAGTGCTGCTTGGCGACGGTGCAGAAGACCAAGTGTCACATGCTCATACAGTGTTCGAATCCGAACTCGAACGACTCATCCACTCCGGTCATGTCCGGCCGATAGCAGGTGCGGACACAACGTTTGACCGACTGCATGACCTTGGCGCGAAAGTTGCTCTGGCAACCGGCTTCTCCGCACACCTCCGACAGATCCTGCTCGAACAGCTCGGCTGGACAACTAAGGTGGACCTGGCCCTGTCACCTGAGGACGTCGGTCGCGGACGCCCCTGCCCCGACACCGTGCTCACCGCGATGCTTGCGCTAGAGATCGATTCGGTCCGCAACGTCGCCGTCGCCGGTGACACCGTCAACGACCTACTTGCAGGCACCCGGGCCGGTGCCGTCATAGTCGCCGGCGTGCTCACTGGAGCGCACGATCGTGCGACGCTCGAAACCGCACCACACACTCATATCATCGAAACCATCGCGGACCTACCCCAGCTCGTCCAGGCGCGCCACACATGACACTGCAGACCAGCCAGTCAACAGCCAGTGCATACCTTTTGGCGCGAAGAGTGTAAGTGATGTCCCGGTGCGGGACCGCCATCTCGTTAACTGTCTGCGAACTCGGGGCGCCTCAGTTGGCGATCATCGCCCGCGAAATCCGGCCGGCCTGGGTGGACCAACGGAATCTCATTCGCGGAGAAGGTTCTCGGAGACCTCAAAGGCGACTCGATCAGCCCTGTAGACGTCGCGGGCATACTCGACGCAACGACCGGAAGTATCGATAGTGCGTCGGGTGAGAAGCGTGCCTGCGGATCCGACTCTGACTTGCAATTGCGCGGACAATGCGTCCTCTAGAGTGATCGTCTCCAGCACCGCCGTCGAGTGCGCGAGCTTAATGCCGTACTCGCTGCGGAGGACGGCCCAGATTGAAGTTTCGTGGGAGTGCCTGAGGATATCGGGCGTCAAATCGGCAGGCAGAAAAGTCGTTTCAAGCGCAAAGGGTATGTCGTCGACGGTTCGAAGCCGATGAAAGACGTGCACCATCGCACCATCATCAAGCTCGAGCGCCTTACTGACAGCCTGAGTTGCTTCTTGACGTTCAGCCCAGAGCAATCGCGCGTCCGGGCGCATGCCCAACCGCGATACCTCCTCGGAGAAACTACCGATGTGGAATCTGACGCGGGGTTCGGCCACGAATGTCCCGCGAGGCGGTCTCCGATAGAGCAGACCTTCATTCTCAAGCAGCGACAGCGCCTGACGCGCCGTCATCCGGCTGACGTTCTCCTGCTCGGCCAGCTCACGTTCAGATGGCAGAAGGGTATGAGGCCCTAACTGTTCAGTGGCGATTCGATCGCGCAGGGCCGTGGCAATTGCAACATAGCGAGGTGTAGCCGGCAGTTTCTTGCGTGTCTTCGCGGGCACACCCTCGAGCATAGATCAGCTGTGATCGTCAACCGCGAGGTCTATTCCACCTGGGCATGGGGTTCTGACTGCGGACTTTGGTGGGCGAACAACACGCCCCGGCCAGGCCTGGTTAGTGCCTACCACGGCCGCATGTGTTCTTCCCGTCTCAAGGGTATGCCCCGGCCAAGGGAAGTGGCCGTGACCAGTAGGAATGTGTCGATCTGGCATACCCGCAGCTAAGCGTGCCGAACGGATGTCCGCCACCTAGCGCACGACGGGACCAGTCGTTGGCAAACCGACAATGTGTCAGAACCCCACAGTCGTCGGCAATCTGGACGCATCGGCGTCCACCGAAGCAACGTGAGGTAGTTGATCTAGACAACATGGTCTATACAACACCGCGGGCACGGTGTTATCTTGGCCACCTCTTGGAGGAAGCGGGCTGCCCACCCACTCACGGAATGAAGGAGGAGGTCTAGTGGCCATTCACGTCCACCCACGTGTTTCGGGGAACGTTGTGTGTGAGGTACTCGCCCGCGGGCGGGAGTGCTTGACGATCAGACCGGCCCGACGGTTGATCAATGTGTCGGCACTGGGGGCCGTGGGGGTGCAGCATGTCGGCTAATCAAACGACATCCGCCGCGAGCGACGGCATCCTCGGCCTCGACGGGTTCGCGCTTGCGGCCGCGATCCGAGCCCGCGAGCTATCGCCCGTGGAGGTCATCGAGGCGACTCTTGAGCGCATTGATCGCCTGGACGGGGAGATCAACAGCTTCACGGAGGTCTTTCATGACCAAGCGCGCGCAGCGGCACGGACGGCGGAGCGCGTGGTGGGTGACGATGGGCCGCCGCTACTTGGCGTGCCTGTGTCAATCAAGGATCACATCTGGGTGGAGGGGGCGTCCGCGACCAACGGGTCTTTCGCGTTCCGCAATTTCGTTGCGCCAGAGGATTGTGGTGTCGTCGAGCGTCTCCGTGCCGCCGGCGCGATAATCGTTGGCAAGACCAACAACCCCGAGTTCCTTCTGCGCAGTTACACCGACAACGATGTGTTTGGCACGACTCGGAATCCGTGGGATCTTGGGCGCACTGCTGGGGGCTCCAGTGGTGGATCCGGCGCGGCGGTCGCGGCAGGCATGGCACCCATCTCAATAGGGACAGACGGAGGCGGATCCATCCGGATCCCAGCGTCCTTCTGCGGAGTTGTCGGACTCAAACCTACCTTCGGCCTCATCCCGAAGCTGCCGGGATTTCGCGGGTGGCCAACGCTTTCCACCGATGGTCCGATGACCCGTTCTGTCCGAGACGCTGGGCTAGCGCTTTCGGTAATCGCTGGTCTTCATCCCGCCGACTTGTTGTCGACGGTCGGACCCGGTACAGACTTCCTCGCCGAGAGTACGCGGACGGACGGACTGGTGGGCCTCCGCGTCGCGTTCAGCGAGGATTTTGGGAGCGAACCAGTCGACGACGAGGTTCGCCGTGTATTCCGGGCAGCAGTCCAACGATTCGCCGAGACAGGGTGTGAACTCGTTAATGCAGACCCGCCGCATGGTGAGCAGCTCCAGGGACTCTGGTGGAAGGTTGTTGCACCTGAGATCTTCGCCTCTGAGGGACCGCTTCTCGCCGAGTATGGGTCTCAGATGAGCGAAGGGATCGCCGAGATCGTGCGGTCCGGCGAGGCGCCGACGGCGTCCGACTACCTCGACGCACAGCATCAACGGAACGATCTTGCTCGCAGCTGGGCGACTTTTCACGAAACATATGACTTGCTGCTGGCTCCCACGATGCAGGTCACCCCATTCCCTGTAGGCCAGCAATCGCCCGATCAGGTTGGCGGACGTCCCGCTGATCCGGTCTTCGAGGACTGGGTCTCCATGATCTATGCAGCGAATCTCACCAATCAACCGGCGCTAAGCGTGCCGATTGGATTCTCTTCGGACGGCCTGCCGATAGGCATGCAAATCATCGCGCGCAGATTCGAGGATGGTCTCGCTCTTCGAGCCGGTGCCGCATGGGAACAGCTGTCGCCATGGAGTGCATTATGGCCGCCGACGGTCACTGCTCATCCGCCCCACCTGCAGACGGACAGCCCTATGCGCCGCGAGTAGGACCGGACCCGACTAGACGTCCAACTGCTTGACGTGCTTGTCAAGCACCACAACGGGTCGACGCTACGCAGAGCGCAATCACGTTGTGGGTGATTGATCCCGCCTGAGTGCAGTTCCATCTCCGTAACTATTCGACATCGAAGGAGTGGTTGTAGCTATGAGAAGTTCGAAAGATGCTCCGTCAGCGGCTGATACGAGTGAAGGCGCCGCCACATCCGCTGGTATCGAATTGCGTTCGATCGACTGGGTCCCGCATTCGGAGCGGCACGGGAAGATCTGGCATGTGGGCGCGGTGTGGTTTGCTGCGGGTGCGCAGTTGACGACGTTCGCGACCGGCGTCGTCGCCATGACACTTGGCGGGAACCTTATTTGGACAATTATCGCCCTAGTCGCCGGCACGCTAGTCGGAACCTTCTTTGCAGCGTTTCACTCGTCGCAGGGCCCTCAGCTCGGGCTGCCCCAACTCATCCAGTCGCGACCGCAATTCGGTCGGCTGGGTTCTGCGCTGCTCATTCTGCCTTGCGCCCTACTGTCGTACGCGGGCTACAACGCCTTCAATCAGCTTCTGGTCGCCGAGGCCTTAGAAAATGTCGCGCCGATCCCCAAAGGCATATGGCTGCAAATTGTTGCGGTCCTGGCTTTCGTCGTGGCGCTCTGGGGGTACAACCTCATTCACCGCGTACAGCGGTTCCTCACGGTGTCGTTCATCATTCTGTTCGGACTCTATACCGTCGGTCTCATTTTCACGGTTGGGTTTCCAACCGGAAGCTTTGATCTTGGTGAATTTAGGGCGGCGCCTTTCCTGGCCGCCTTCGGTCTGGCGATGAGTTACAACCTTGGGTGGGCGCTATACGTGTCTGACTACTCGCGGTATCTTCCCGCGTCGGTAGGAGTGCGGGCGTCCTTCCAGTGGACGTACTGGGGCATGGCGATAAGCGCTATTTGGCTAACCGCGCTCGGAGCGACTGTGGCGTGGCCGGTAGTCGCAGGAGGTGGGGCTCCTGGCGTAATCGATCAACTTCGGACGACTGGTGACGCGCTGTTCTCGGGATGGGGACTCATTGTTGTTCTAGGGACGGTCCCAACCTTGGTGATGATCCTGGCGATGAACATGTATGGCGGAGCGCTCGTCCTAATTACCATGGCGGACTCCTTTAAACCCCTGCGCCCACGCCTGCGGCATCGGGTCGTCGGAATCCTGCTCGTGACCATCGTTGGCTCAGCCGGCGCGAGTCTGATCAATGGAAACGCTCAGTTCGCCTCCCACTATAACCAACTGCTGGTCGTGATCCTGTATCTGTTGGCGCCATGGACTGCCATCAATCTGGTTGACTTCTTCTTTGTACGACGCGGTCGATATGCCATCAAGGAGTTCTTCAATCCGTCTGGCATCTATTCGGGATTTGCTTGGCGGGGAGTTACCTCATATATCGTCGCAGTTCTGGCCAGCGTTCCCTTTTGGGTGGTTGGAGGTTTGTATGTCGGACCGGTCGCCGCACTCATCGGAGGCGCGGATGTAGCTCCGTTTGTGGGGATAGTGGTTGGCGCGGTGTTGTACTTGATTCTGTGCCGGTCGCTCGATCTTACGAACGAGCGGCAGATCGAGGAGCGTGACGGCTTATTCACTGGTGCGGCTTTAGTAGAACTCTCGTCAACGAGGGGCCCGGAAGCACCCACAGCCGTGATCGATGGGCATAGCGTTTGACGCTGTGCTCATCAACGATCAGCAGGTGCGCCCATGCGATTCACTGCGAGCGGCGCGCAGCGATCTGAGATATGGCACGACCGGACAATCACCTGGTTAAGTGAGGGGAGTGAGGTATGCACCGGTGCTGGCGACCTCTCGAGGTGGTCCTTCCGGCACGACTGTCGACGCCAAAATCTCTCGATTACATCGCCGAGCAGATTCGAATCGTCGCCTCCGAATCCGGGGAGTTCGTCGAACGGATTCGGGTTGTTGACCGACAGCTTCATTCAGAGAAATGGAGGAAGTGGTCGGTGTTGTATCTGGAAGGGCCTCCTGTCTCAGGTTCGATACTGGTCGAGTGCGACACAGCCCAAAATGACGACCGCAGCGACGCCGTGATTCAGCCCGTTCAAAGAACCAATCCAGTCAGAGGCTGGCGGCCTGACGTGCTCGGCTAGTGTCGTGCTTTCTCGAACGCGCGGTGACTATTTCGGCCATTGGCCAGGATAATTCGGGTCATCGAGAGTCGGCGCTGCTGACAGCCGAGCAGGCTATCGCATCTGGCGTGCAGATGAACTGCACGGGCACGCCACAGCCCTTCGGCGAACACGATCTTTGCGACGATCGCGTTGCTCCAGGCAGGATGATCGATCCTGTCACCGAGGTCACTCTGGAATCACCCCTGCCCTATCTGCATCCGCGTGGGCCGGCACTGGTCAGCGACGCCGAGCTGGCCGACGACACGGCGCCGACGATTCCGTGTACTAGAGCGCTGTTGCACTGAGTCTGATGGTGTTCATCGGTAGGAACTCGACGGTCGAGGATTGGGCACCGACACTTACCGTCTGAGGCCGATCCGTCATGGGCGTGGGGCTCCTAGCGGTACGCGTGATCGTGCTGGGGGGACACGGGTTAACCGGCCGGACTGATTGGCGTGTCCCGCTGAATGAGTCCAACTAGTTCTAGAGTCCTGTGGCCCGATGTCGGGCGAGAAGGGACGATGAATCGTATGGCTGGTCGGAAGCGGCATTCCGCAGAAGACATCGTGCGCAAACTGCGCCGAGCGGATGAGCTGACCGCAGAGGGCAAGACCGGCGAGGAGATCGCCGCCGAACTCGAGGTCTCGCCGGCGACGTTGTACAACTGGCGCCGCTCCTACGGCGGCATGGACACCGACGCCGCCAAGGAACTCAAGGAACTGCGCGAGCAGAACGCCCGACTCAAGCGGCTACTCGCCGAGGACGAGCTGGTCAAAAACACCCTGAGGGAGGTCGCGAAGGGAAAATTCTGAGCCCCGCTGTCAAGCGCCGCGCCGTCGACATGCTCACCACCACGCTGGGCATGTCGGAACGGTTGGCGTGCAAAGCCGTTGGGCTGGCCCGTTCCACCTGCCGTCGCCTGCTCCTGTCGCAGACTCCCGCTGATCCTGATGTCGATATGCGGGCCTGGCTGCGCTCGTACGCGACGAAGCACCCGTGTCATGGGTTCCGGCGCGCGTGGGCGGCGTTGCGCTACGACGAGCGCCGTGAGGTCAACAAGAAGAAGATCCATCGCCTGTGGCGTGAGGAGGGCCTGCAGGTGCGGGTGCGCAGTCCGCGGAAGCGGCCGGGGTGTCGTCGATCTCGCCGATCGAGGCCGACGCCCCGAACGTGGTGTGGGCGATTGACTTCCAGTTCGATTCCACCATTGACGGTGAGGCGATCAAGATCGCGTCGATGATCGACGAACACACCTGAGTCTCGCTGCTCAACATCGTCGAACGCTCGATCACCGCCGAGCGACTCGTGGCCGAACTCGGGAAGGTGTTCACCGCGGCGGCGGGGCGCCGAAGGTGCTGCGGACGGACAACGGTCCGGAGTTCATTTCTCTAGCACTGCAACAGTTCTGCGATCGCAGAGTGGGCATGTCCTACATCCCGCCCGGGACGCCCTGGAACAACGGACACACCGAATCGTTCAACAACCGACTACGCAAGGAGTGCCTCAACCGCAACCACTGGAACACCCTGCTCGAGGCCCGAGTGGCAATCGGCGACTTCAAGGCCGAGCACAACACCCGACACCGCCACTCGGCCCTGGGCTACCGCACGCCGGCCGAGTACGCTGGCGTCTGCAGGTGCACCCACACCCCGATGGCCTGCAGCATCAACTGAATCTGGATCAAACGAACCCGACTCTAATTCCGGGTGGACTTGGTATTGGGGACTCGCCATGATCGCTTGGTTAATCTTGTTGTGTTCGGAGGATGCTGGGCCGATGTAGACCAAGGATGAATGGCGTCGGGCAAATCCGGCGATGAGCCACTCCGGTTGACCTCGGTCCATCCTGTATCTAGAGTACTGATCGATCCCGATGGTATATACCATCTCTTGGCGACTGTACTGCAGACCGAAGTCGAAGGAACTCGAAATCATGCGGAAGATCTTCTTGGCCTGCCCGTACAGCCACAATGACAGTGAGGTCATCGAGGGTCGGTTCATCGAGTGCAACAAGGTGGCTGCAAGAATCATCGAATCGGGCGCGGCTGTGTACAGCCAGGTCTCGATGTCTCACCCGATCAATCAGGCGATCGACAACAAGAGCTTGAGTGAGATCGGGCAACTGTGGGGTCCGGTCGACGCTGTCTTCATGGCCGTCATGGACGAACTGATCGTGTTGGATCTGCCGGGCTGGGCGGCAAGTACGGGCATCAAGCGGGAGATGGAGTTCTTCCAAGAACGTGGCAAGCGGGTGAGTCTCTGGTCCGAAGTCGAGAACGACTTTGCAAGGAGACAATAGGAACTGCGACCTACCGGGATGGCGAGGTGGCTGCCAGACCTTGATTGGCGTAGCCCAGGGGAACTGCCTCGACAGCAGTCGTGTAGCCGCAGCGCGGCGCACCACAGATGCTGAGTGTCGGCGTAACGCCGCGAACCTCGATGCCGGTGAGCCACAGGGGCACGGTATTCTGCCCGGAGTGGCGCTGTCCCAAGGCATTGTCCGGCCGACTTGTTCGCCGCCCTGCTAGCCCCGAATGGTCTGTCAGTGTTGCTGAGGGGGACCCGTTTGGTGGTCCAATTGATCTGTGCCCGTGTTGGTGGTGCACGGTTGTGAGAGTCGAGGGCAGAGTGATCACCAGGAGGGTCACATGCCCCGTCAGTATTCGTCGTCGATGCGCCGGCAAATCGTTGCGCGGCTGCGATCGGGTGAACGAGTGGCCGCCGTGGCGGTCGATACCGGGATCTGTGAAGCGACCCTGTTCCGTTGGAAACGTGAGGCACTCATCGACGCCGGCGTTATTGATGGCACCCCAAGGGTAGGGGCCGACGAGCTGGCCGCTGCTCACAAGCGCATCGCGCAGCTCGAGGCCGAGCTGGTTTTACCCGCGATGCGTGCGAGCTGTTCGACGAGGAGGCGGTGGTGCCCCAAAACGCCGTCGCGCGATCACTGAAGGGCTGATCGTGCGAGGACATTCAGGCCGATCAGCCTGTCGTATAACAGGATTGACACGTTCATTGTTGCAGTACCACCGGCGACGGCCTGTCCCAGACCCGGAGGTACGCCGACTGATTGTGGCTGACACGATTACCGAGATCCACCAGCGTTCCCGCGGCACCTACGGACGCCGACGAGTCCGCGCGGTGCTGCGGGCCGACTACGACATGAACGTCAACCACAAGCTGGTCACCTCGATCATGTCCGAGCAAGGTCTGTACGGGCTGCCGCTTCTAGGCCGGCGAAAGCCCAATCTGTTCGGTGTCGACACCCCAGTTGACCTCGTCAATCGGCGGTTCACTGCCACTAAGCCGAACGGACTGTGGTGTACGGATATCACCGAACACCCCGCGCGTGATGGCAAGGTGTACTGCTGTGCGATCCTGGACTGCTTCTCGCGGATGATCGTGGCCCGCACCTTCTCCACCACCGCCGACACCGCTCTGGTCAACAACGCGGTCAACATATCCGTGTACAACCGAAACCGTAGTAGCCCAACATTTCTGCACGCGGATCACGGCACCCAGTTCACGTCCTCGAGCTTCGGGGAGAACCTGCGGCGATGGGGTCTGCTCGGCTCGTTCGGCACCGTGGGCGACTGCTTTGATAACGCCGCCATGGAGTCGTTCTGGGCGCGGCTACAGGTCGAGTTGCTCAACACCCGCAAGTGGGCTATGACCATCGAATTGGCCGCCGCCATGGCCGATTACATCGACAATTTCTACAACGTCAAACGCCGACACAGCTACCTCGGTAACATCAGCCCCACAGCTCGAAACGGCGGGGCCAGATCAACTGGACCACTGCAGCGGGCTCAGCTCAACACTGCCAAACAAACCGCCGAACGGTTACGGGACACGCCCTAGCGGTTTCGCGGTGTGCTGTCGGTCTGATCGGATCGTCGGTGAGTACGGATGTGAACGGCGCTTGACGCGAGAAGTGTGGTGCGGTCCGCCTCGGTGAGGCCGCCCCAGATGCCGAATGCTTCCTGGAAAGCAATCGAATGCTCACCGCATTGACGTGTTACGGGACATTGGGCACAAACCTGCCGGGCCTGCTGCTGGCGGCGGGCGCGTGCGTGGCCGCGTTCGCCGTCGGGGTGGGAGAACAGGCCGGGATCCTCGGTGCGGCAGCGGGCATGTTTTCGCCACAATCATCAAGGGAGATATGGCCAAGCGTGTTAGTTGGAGTGCACATTGTGTTACCAGCTAGGTTCGGCGAGTCTCTGAGGCCATTTCGGCCCCTACAAGCGGCCAGATTTGACCACTCGACTCAGGAACTGTTGCGTGCGCTCCTCTTGCGGATCTTCGAAGATCTGTCGGGCCGATCCCCGCTCGAGGATCGATCCGTTGTGGAGGAAGCAGACCTGGCCGGCGACCTCCTTCGCGAAACCCATCTCGTGCGTGGCCAACAACATCGTCAGCCCGGTGCGTGCCAGCTCCCGGACGATCTCAAGAACGTCGCCGACCAGTTCCGGGTCCAGGGCGGCCGTGATTTCGTCGAGCAGGATCACCCGTGGCTGCATGGCCAGCGTCCGGACGATCGCGATTCGTTGTTGCTGGCCCCCGGAGAGCATGTCGGGGTAGGCCTCTGCTTTGTCCTTCATATTGACCAGGTCGAGCAGCTGCAGAGCACGGGCGCGCGCCTCAGTCTTGCTGAGACCGCCAACCCACGTCGGGGCCAGGGTGACGTTCTCCAGCATGGGCATGTGCGGAAACAGGTTGTACCCCTGAAATACGATGCCGACGTCACGCCGCAGCCTGTTGAGGTCGACTCCCGCTCCGGTCACGGTGTCACCGTCGATCCGGATCTCGCCTGAATTGATGCCCTCCAGTGCGTTAACACAGCGCAGGAGGGTGGACTTGCCCGAACCCGAGCCGCCGATCAGGCAGACCACCTCGTGCCGCTCCACGTTCAGCGTGACGCCCTTGAGCACCTCGTGCTTCCCGTATGACTTGTGAACGTTGTGGATTGCCAGGAAGGCCATCAGTGCGCTCCTCGGCGTGCAGCGTCGCGGTTGATCAGGAAGTCGACGAACCTCGACTGCGGGATCGTGATGAGGATGAAGAACAGCGCCGCCAACGTCACCGGAGAGATTGAAGAGCTGGCTCTGCCATAGCGTGGAGGTGAGCACCACTTCGGCGACCGCGGCCATAGACAGCAGCGAAGTGTCCTTCTGCAGACTGATGAAGTCGTTGAGTAGCGGTGGGATCACCCGGCGTACGGCCTGTGGCACCAGTACGGTGCGCAGGGTCTGACCGTAGCTCAGGCCAAGCGAGCGAGCGGCCGCACTCTGACTCGGGTGGATCGAGGAGAGTCCCGCGCGGTAGACCTCGGCAACGTACGCCGAGAAGGTCAACGACAGTGCAAGGATGCCGCGCCACTCCACAGGCCAGTCGGCCGTCACCGGCCACGCCAGCGGGAGGCCGAAGGCGACGAGGAGAATCGTCACGATCGCCGGAATGGCCCGGAAGACATCGCAGTAGACGAGGGCGATCAACCGCAGCGGCGCCATGGCACGGCCGGGGAGCATGCGCATGATCGCGAGCACCAACCCGAACATGAGGACGAGTACCTGCGCCACACAGGCCACCCACACGTTGGTCCAGAATGCGCGGATCATCTCGGGGAAGGGCTGCTCCCAGGTGTTTTTGGCGAAGAAGGTCTCCGCGATGCCGCCACCATTGGCCAGGACCATCAGCAGAAGACCGGCAAGGATGACAACGCCGGCGGAGTACCCAATGGCGACCAGGGCTTGGTCGCCGCCTGCGGCAGCCGCCCGCCGCGCGGCGACGAGTTTGTCGGCTCGCAGCAGGGAGGCCCGCACGCGCGCGCTCCCGAACGCGCGGAACGTCGGCCAGAGCGGGTACAGCGAGAGTAGAACGAATACCCCGCCGATTGCGGTAGAGACGAGGCCGCCACCGTTGTACGCGCGCAGTTGCAGGGCCGCCGATACTGTCATCGCGATGCTGATGACGGACAGGACCATGCCCAGTAAGGCTCTTCCCAGGACGCCGCTGGGCTGCCTTAGGGGCGGACTTGGCTGTAGTTCATCAGTGACGAGGCCCGGGGACGTCATCACCGCGCCGTCCAGATTGGCACGGATGTGGGGTCGCCCCCCGAAGGCCGGTCCGAGGTAGTCCTTTGAGAGCTGATCGAGCGTGTGGTCATTGGCCATCGTCTGGATCGCCTCATTCAGCGCATCCTTGTTTGGCGAGTTCTTGGGGATGATCGCGCCGTAGGAGTCGCCTGTGCTGTACTGCCCGATGACTTCGAGCTCCGCGCGGATGCGCTGCAGCCGCTCAATTGTCGCGGCGAGGTCCGCGTCGAGCACGCGGATCGCGGCTTCCGGGTCCTCCTCCGCAAGGCCCATGGCGCGGATCTGTGCCAGCGGAACCCCGAACTCCTTCATCCGGATGATCTGAAGCGTCCGAACGAGATGCGCAGTCCCATACCGCTTGTAGCCGTTGGGCATGCGTTCGGGCTCGTCGAGCAGGCCCACCTGGTGCTAGTGACGTATCGCCTTCACTGTGGTTCCCGCCAACTCGGCGAGCTGCCTCGTGCTCCAACCCATCTGGGCGAAATCCTTACCTCGGGCCCGGCGACGGAGACTCACCGCTGGCAACAGCCATCGTAAGGTCGGCAATCGGCCCGTGACCCGTTGAACCGCATCACCGCCCCTGCGGTAGCGGTCCACCAGCAGGACCGATGCTCGATGGCTAGCCGAGGGCGAGAACAACCGACACCAGACCGGCGGTCATGCCTTGCCGTTCAGGCGCTTCGAGGCTGGTGGCCAAGTTGTAGCCGGAGGCGCCGATCGCACCGGCGGCCACACCGAGCATGGCGCCACACGCAATCGCCAGCGGGAGCGTCGATACTCCCGCCAGCATCCCGAAAGTCGCCACAGTCCCGACTGCGATGCCACCCAGAAGTGGCAGTGCGGGACCGGCCCGTCCAGCGATCCAACCGGCGCCGACGCCGCCGACGGCGATGCCGAGATTGGCCGTACCGAGCAACACTGCGATCGCATCACTACCGCCCAACCCGTAACCGAGGCCGAGATCGGGGGAGACCTGGGCGGTGATGCTGGTCAGCTGCAACATGCTTCGGAAGGAGCCCGCGGCCAGCACCAGCGCCAACAACGTGAGCAGGATCGGGCGGGTCAGTGCACGGATATCGATGATGGGTTCCTCGATCCGCAGCGCGAGGAACGCCCACCCGGCCAACGCTGCGACACCGGCCGCCAATAGCGCGAGCATTCCCGCGGAGGGCCAGCCGGTGTCACTACCGAGGCTGATGTAGGCGAGTGTCGGTCCGAGGCCGCAGCCGAGAAGATAGAGCCCCGCCCACGTCGATCCGGCCACTGGTGCGGATCGGCGACTCCGGGATGAACAATCGCACACTGAGCGCGGCCGCCGCAGCTAGCAACGCTGCTGCAACGAACACGCTCCGGAATCCGAACCATTCGATGATCGGTTGCATCAGGAACGGCTCGACGATCCCGACGATGGACGAACCGGACGTCAAGACCCCGACCAGTGCCATCGCCACTGTCGGCCTGCAGATCTGCTGTGTGAGAGCCACCGTGAGGAAGATGGCGGCGAAGGCTGCTCCTTGAAAGAAGCGGCCTACCAGGAAGATCCAGAGGTTGGGGCGGTGAGACAGATCAACGCTCCTGTGCATGCGAGGAGCAGCGTGATGAGAAGTACTCGTCGCTTACCGAAGATGTCGGAACTTTGGCCAGCAGCGGTGACCAGATGGCTCCGGCCAGCATCGCACCTGCAGTGAGCCACGCCGCTTGGTCGGTGTCGAAATGTTCTATCAATTGAGGCAGAACCATCATCGGCGATCCAATGACCAGATCAGCCAGAACGTTGGCGAGGGTGAGCACGACCGCCCAGAGGACGAGCCGCCTACTCCAGCTGTGCTCGAGGCCGCCAACGGCGGGATCATCCTGAAGCTCTTTCACTATGCACTTTCCTTCGGGTGAACTTGGGGGGGTTCCCGGGGTTCCCGTGATTGGCACGGCCACGTAAAGCGGCCAGCCGATTCTGCGGGTCGGGGGCGTTTGCAGCCAATCGGTTCCGGGCGGCCGGACCGTGAAAATCGCGCGAGGGTAGGGACATTCGGGTGTGAGGTTCCTGCACGGCCTGGTTACGAGCGGAAATGTCAGCCCAGGTTGCGGGCAGTATGCGGTCGCGGCCGCTGTCCACACGGCTCTGGGCGAAGGTGACATACGGGCGTTGCCGGGCTTCGTACCGCGCGAACGCGGCGGTGTGGCTGCCACCCCGATCCAGCTCCTCGGCGAGGAACCGGGCCCCGGTGAGCGCGAGTGATGTGCACGGTTCCTCGCTGAAATTCTGCGCCCCGTTGTTCGATCCGATGAGGAGGACGTCGCCGGACTTCTGGCTTCGTTCAACGAAGCTCTCGCAAGAGATGGTTACGAGCTGTCGTGTTGCAACCCGAAGCGGGCTGTCGGTGAACACCCAGTCATCGCGGGCCAGTCCTCAGGATTGTTGATGCGATGCTCTGGGTCAGAGCCAGGTCGAGGAGGTTGCGCATCGAAGGAGTCATGACGGCGCTCATGATTATTATTGTGATAATGTGATCCTCGTCGCGCCGACGGCGGCATTTGCGAATCAGCTCAATTCTGGTCCTCGGGCTGTGAGGGGCCCCGCCGACGGAATTGGGGGCGGTGTGTGCGAGCGGATCCGACTACGCGACTGACGTCGACCTGAACAGATGAATGGGAACGGAGAACTTCCTTGAGCAAGCTTGACGTGGTCGTGATCGGCGCTGGCCTGGCAGGTCTGGCCGCGGCACGCGACCTGACCCTCGCTGGGGCCGATGTGGTGGTCCTGGAAGCGCGCACACGGCCCGGCGGGCGCGTGGAGCAGTGCACCACCGACGACGGACGGCGCATTCAGCTCGGTGGTGAGATCATCGGAACCTTCCACACTGCTTACAAGAAGCTCGTCGGTGAGCTGGGACTGACCATCGGCCCCACGTTCACGCAGAGCGACGGTGAAACGGCCTGGGTGCTGTCCGGGCACCGATTCACCGGTGCCGATCTGCCGTGGATGAGTGACGCCGACCGCCGCTGCTACGACAGGATTGAACAGCAATTCGCTGCTCTTGCCGGCACCGTGGATCCCGACGACCCGTGGTCGCATTCTGACGCGTTGGCACTGGACCGGATCTCGCTGGGCCAATGGCTGCGTGACGCCGGTGCCACCGGCGAGGTCGTCCGGGCATTGGAACTGGCCCACCTCGCGTTGGCCGTGGAGTCCGTCGAGCGTTCCTCGCTGCTGGCCATTCTCCGTAAGGAGTCCGCGGCAGGCGCCGAGGGCTTCTATAACTACGATGCCTGGGAGAACGAGCGGGTGGTTGAAGGATCGGCCACGGTCGCGCTTCGGATGGCCGAGCAGCTCGGCGACCGAATCCGCTATGGCAGTGTGGTTTCCGGCGTGAGCATTGAGCCCGGTGGGGTGAACGTCGACGTGACTTCCGGGGAACGTCTGACCGCCTCCGATGTCGTGATGGCAGTGCCTGCCGGACCACTGCGTGATATCCGAATCACCGGGGTCAGTGACGAGAAGCTCGCTTCCCTGTGGCATCAGAAGCACGCCATGGCTGCAAAATTTGTTGCGGTGTATCGGAATTCGTTCTGGGAGGACGCAAGACTCGACGGCACCAGCTTCATGGAGCACAACATCCTCGGCGGTACGTGGGCGCAAGGTGACGGAGTGCTGTCCGGGCTGGTCCCGCCGGGACGCATCGGCGCCTACCTGGCCACGCCCGCGCATCTGCGCGAACGGAATTTACTCGATGACCTCGTCACGGCGTTCGGCTCCGAGGCGGCACAACCGCTCGCAGCGTACATGCGGTCGTGGGCCACCGACCCCTACACGCAGGGCTACGTCACGGCCTGGCGGCCTGGCGATCTCACCGCTGTCGGCCCGCTGCACGGCAAGCATGAGCCACCGTTCTACGTGTGTGGATCCGACCAGTGGGTCGCCGGGTACATGGAAGGTGCCGTGCGCACCGGCCGGGACACCGCACAAACCTTGCTGCACAGCCGCTAACCAGAAAGGAACACTACGTGATGACGACGAAACTCCCCGAAGGCGCAGATCTGGCCGGTGTGCTGACCCCGACCAGTTACGTGGCGCCGGAAAACCTGCGCCGCGGAACACCGAACGAAATGGGAACCACCCACTTGGCCAGCGCGGACGGTCGCTTTCTCATCGGAAGCTGGCGCGCCGAACCGTACAGTGAGTACATCGAGGCCTACCCCGGCGATGAATACACCCGCGTCCTGGCGGGCCGCGTGACGCTGATCGACTCGGCCGGCAACTCCCATACCTACGGACCTGGGGACGCCTTCACCATCGCAGCGGGCTGGCGCGGCGAGTACCGCGTCGAGGAAGCCTTGGTCAAACAGTTCGCTTACTACGAAGTCTCCTGAGCCGCTGCGCCCAACGGATATGGCATGCTGCCCGCACAGGACCCGAGAGGACCGCCGATGGCCCGCATGCTCGACGACAGTGTGCGCGAAGAACAGCGCCAACGTCTACTCGACTCGGCCATCCGCGCCATCGGCAAGAGCGGTTTTGACTCGGTGCGGTTGCGCGATATCGCGGCCGAGGCCGGTGTGACGACCGGCATGATCCAGTACTACTTCGATAGCCGGCAATCGTTTCTCGTGGCCGCGCTCGAGAAGGTCGGCCTCGACCAGATCGACTCATGGTCCCAGATCTGTGAGGTAGAGGCCGACCCCTGGCAGCGGCTGACACTGCTGATCGCCGCGTGCGCCGATCCCAACCAGGACGTGGCCGTCGAGCGCTCCACGGCCTGGGTGGAGTTCTGTGCCTGCGCCTGTCGCCATACCGAACTGCGTGAAATCTTGACCGCGGTGAACCAGCGGTGGCGCGACGTGGTTCTCGACACCATCCGGCTCGGCCGCGTCAGTGGTGCGTTCCGGCCCGTTCTCGACGACGAGACGATCGCCGACGCGATCGTGGCCCTGCTCGACGGCTGCGAGATGTCGATCGGATCGCAAGCCGGTTTGGTCACCTCGGATGCTGCCCGAGCGGTGGCTACTGCGGTGGCTGAGCAGCTCCTGAACCGGGCGACGCATTGACGTCGTGATTGACAGTTGCGATCGGCCCGGTTCGCCGCGCCGAAACTCCTGGCCTCACAGTGCGATGTACTTCGTGTCGAGGTATTCCTCGATGCCTTCGCTGCCGCCCTCACGCCCGAAGCCCGACTGGTTGATGCCGCCGAACGGTGCTGCGGCATCAGATATAACCCCGCGATTCACGCCGACCATACCGCTGTGCAGCCTGTCCGCCACCCGCAGTGCCCGGTCGATGTTCTGTGTGTAAAAGTAAGCGGCCAAACCATATTCGGTGTCATTGGCCGCCTCGATACCGTCCTGTTCGGAGTCGAATGCCACCACCGCCGCAACGGGGCCGATGATCTCTTCTTTGAGAAGCCGGGCATCGCGAGGGATCTGGTCGAGCACCGTTGGTGCATAGAAGTAGCCCGGTCCGTCGATCGGATAGCCGCCCGTACGAACGCGTGCACCGCGGCCGGTGGCGTCATCGACAAGTGCCGCACCCATGTTGCGCTGGTTGGCGTTGATCAACGGCCCGATGCTCGTCGTTGGTGAATCGCCGGGATCCGCGATCATCATGGCAACCCGCGCCGTCAACTTATCGGTGAATTCACAGACGACGCTGCGCTGGACATGGAAGCGGTTGGCGGCCGTGCACGCCTGTCCGCCGTTGCGCATCTTCGCTGCGATGGCACCGTCGACAGCGGCGTCGACGTCGGCGTCGTCGAACACTACGAATGGAGCGTTGCCGCCGAGTTCCATTGAGGTGCGCAACAACCGGTGTGCAGAATCGCCCACCAGGATCCTGCCGACCCGCGTCGACCCGGTGAAGGTCAGTTTGCGTAGGCGGGGATCGTTGATCAAGGGCACTGTCAGCGCCGCAGCCTGTGAGGTGGGCAGGATCGTGAGCACGCCCTCAGGCAGCCCGGCGTCGGCGAACACCTGGCGCAACAACTGCATGGTCAGCGGGGTCTCTTCGGCAGGCTTGACGACGATGGCGCACCTGGCCGCCAGGGCGGGGCCAATCTTGCGCGTGCCCATGGCCAGGGGAAAATTCCAGGGAGTGGTCGCCAGAACCGGCCCCACCGGGATCTTGGACACCACGATGCGGCCGTTGCCGCCGGGCGCCGCGGAGTACCGACCAGGCCGTCTTCTGCCGCCGCGTCGGCGACGTGGGCCACGATCTGCTCGCTGGACGGGCCGTAGACGGGGAAGGTCGCTCCGGCCTCGGCCTGGACTTGCCGGCCGCCCGACCACAGGTCGGTCGGCACGGTATCGGCGATGGTGGTGGCCAGGCTCATCGGTGCTCCTTGTCCCAAGATTCGATATACGTTCTCGTAACGAGATTTCGGCGAACCGGCAGACGGTAATCCACGCACACAGCGCATCGCCATCGTGCTCGGGCACGAACGGCTGCTAGTTCACCAACATGCGGTACGGGCCGGATCGCGATCCGGCGACCCCGCGCCGACGTCATACTCCACCACGGTCAAGGCGGTGACGTTCGTGCCACCACACGAGGACTTCGAAGGGGTAGTCCATGTCACTGTTGATGCCGGCAGCACCGCTTACCGCACGTGGCATACGCGCGAAAGCAGGCGTGTCAGCGGCGAGTTCGCCGTGAATGCCGCATGAGGCCGGGTCCGGCGCCTAAGGAGATCTCCCATGTCGACGAGGATCGACTTTCCCACTCTGTTCAGCCCACTGGATGTGGGTCCGATGCGGCTGAAGAATCGGATCTTCTCCTCCGGGCACGACACCGTCATGGCCGACCATGGCGAGGTCACCGATCAGCTCGTCGCCTACCACAGCGCCCGCGCAGAGGGTGGGGTTGGCCTGATTGTGATGCAGGTGGCCGGCATTCACGAAACAGCCCGCTACACCTCCCACGTGTTGATGATCACCGACGACTCCTGTATCCCCGGATATCGAAGACTTGCCCAGGCGGTCCACGAGCATGACTGCAAGTTGATCTCCCAGATCTTTCATCCGGGCCGCGAGATCATGGAGTCCCAGGACGGTGCGCTGCCGGTGGCTTTGGCCCCGTCAGCGGTGCCGAACGAACGCTTCCGCGTCATGCCGCGCGCTGTCGACGTGGAGTTGCTCCGCGAGATCATCGACGGCTACGCCAGCGGAGCGTTGCGCCTGAAGAAGGCGGGCCTCGACGGTGTCGAGATCGTGGCCAGTCATGGTTATCTGCCTGCCCAGTTCCTCAACCCGCACATCAACCGGCGCGATGACGAGTACGGTGGCTCGTTGCAGAACCGGGTGCGGATGCTGCGCGAGACCATCGCGGCCGTCCGAGCCGCGGTCGGACCTGACTTCGTTGTCGGCGTGCGTATTTCGGCCGACGAACATTCCTTCGACCGAACCTCTGAAGACGATGTACTCGAAACATGCCGAATTCTCGATGCCGACGGACTCATCGACTATCTCAGCGTCACCGCGGGCACCTCCGCATCACTCGGCGGGTCTACTCACATCGTGGCACCGATGAGATTCGAGGCCGCCTACACCGCCGCGTCGGCGGCCCTGGTCAAGAAGGAAGTCGCGGTGCCGGTCTTCGTGGCAGGCCGGATCAACCAGCCGCATGAAGCCGAAATGGTGCTCGCGGCCCAACAGGCCGACGCCTGCGCGATGACCCGCGCGCTCATCTGCGATCCGGAGATGCCCGTCAAAGCCGCCACGAACCGCGTCGATGAGATCCGAGCCTGCATCGCCTGCAACCAGGCGTGCATCGGCCACTTCCATCTGGGGTATCCAATCTCCTGTATCCAGCGCCCTGAGACCGGACGCGAACTGGAGTACGGGAGACTGCTGACGGCGGTCATGCCGAAGAAGATCATGATCGTCGGTGCCGGGCCGGCCGGTATGAAGGCAGCTGTGGTGGCCGCGCGACGCGGACATCGAGTCAGCCTCTATGAGGCTGCCGGGCGTATGGGTGGACAGGTGCTGCTTGCCGAACGCCTGCCCCACCGTGCCGAATTCGGCGGGGCAGCAACCAACCTCATCTCCGAGGTGACGAGCCTGGGCATCGACGTGCACACCCGCGTGACTGTCGATGTCGACCTCGTCTACCGCGAACGCCCCGACGTCGTGATCGTGGCCACCGGGGCTACTCCGTACCGTCCAGCACTTGAACTCGACGACGCTCTACCGGTGTTCGAGGCCTGGGATGTGATCACCACCAATGCTGCCGGCCTGCCCAAGGGGCGAATCGTCATCGCCGACTGGCGCTGTGATTGGACCGGCCTCGGGGTCGCGGAACTGATTGCCCGCAGCGGTGGCCGGCGCGTCACGCTGTGTGTGAACGGCTATGCGGCGGGGGAGACGATCCAGCAGTACACCCGCAACGTGATGCTGGGGGCGGTGTATGAGGCCAATGTCGAGATCGTGACCAATGTGCGTCTGTATGGTGCGGACGAGGACACGGTGTATCTGCAGAACACCCTGACCGCACAGCCGGTGATCATCGAGGAGGCGGCCGCACTCGTGTTGGCCATGGGTCACCGCCAACAGGATTCGCTGTATCACCAACTGAAGTCAGCCGGCGTCGATGTGCGCGCGATCGGTGACTGCCAATCGCCGCGGACAGTCGAGGAAGCCACGCTTGAGGGCCTCAAAGTCGCAGCAGCACTGTGATGGCCGGTCGAATCAGCGCATCGTGGGCCGGTAATGGACACGGCGGAACATCCGTCCCGCCGAAGGCGAAAGGGTAGAAATCCATGAGTGTGTATGAAGTAACCGATCCAGCCACCGGCGAGGTCGTCAGGCACTACCCGACCGCGACCGACGACGTCATCGAGCAGGCTCTGGCCACTGCCGATCGCACCTACCGGCAGTGGTCGACGACCTCGACCGTCGACGACCGGGCCGCTTTGCTCCGACGAGTGGCTGATCTGCACCGCACACGCAAAGACGCACTGGCGCAGATCATTCGGCGCGAGATGGGCAAGCCATTGGACCAAGCGGTCGGCGAGGTGGAGTTCAGCGCTGCGATCTACGGTTTCTACGCCGAGAACGCCGCACACTTCCTCGCTGACGAGCACATCGAGCTAATCGAAGGCCATGGCAGCGCATTCGTGCGGCGCCGCGCACTGGGCGTGCTGCTGGGGATCATGCCGTGGAACTACCCCTACTATCAGGTGGCCCGCTTTGCCGGACCGAACCTGGTGCTGGGCAACACGATCCTGCTCAAACACGCACCGCAGTGTCCGGAATCCGCGGCCGCTCTGCATCAGATCTTCGGTGACGCCGGTTTCCCCGAGGGCGCCTATGTCAATATCTATGCGACCAACGACCAGATCGCCGATGTGATCGCCGACCCACGAGTGCAGGGCGTCTCCCTGACCGGTTCGGAGAAAGCGGGAGCCGCGGTCGCTGAGATCGCCGGCCGCAACCTGAAAAAGGTTGTCCTCGAACTCGGCGGCTCGGATCCGTTCATCGTGCTGTCCACCGACGACATCGACCGGACCGTGCAGGCCGCGGTGGCCGGCCGACTCGAGAACACCGGCCAGGCCTGCAACGCGGCCAAGCGAATCATCGTCGCTGCCAACATCTACGACGAGTTCCTCGCCAAGTTCACCGCAGCGGTACTGGCTCAGACGGACGGGCTGGCCCCCTTGTCGTCGGTTTCCGCCGCTGAGCGCCTCGCCGAGCAGGTCGACCGCGCTGTCGCAGACGGCGCCCGGCTCGCCACGGTAGGCCAACGCAATGGGGCGTTCTTCCCGCCCGGAGTGCTCACCGATGTGTCGCCTCATTCGAAGTCCTACCGCGAAGAGTTCTTCGGTCCGGTGGCAGCGGTATACAAGGTGGCCGACGAGGACGAGGCTGTGGCTGTCGCCAACGACACCCCCTTTGGCCTGGGCTCCTACCTGTACACCACTGACGCCGAGCAGGCTCAACGCGTCGCAGACCGGCTCGAGGCAGGCATGGTGTTCATCAATGCCGTAGGCGCAGAGGGGGCCGAGCTGCCGTTCGGTGGCGTCAAGCGTTCCGGATTCGGACGCGAACTCGGCCGCTACGGGATCGATGAGTTCGTCAACAAGAAGCTCATTCGGATCGGCTGAGCCCTCAGGCGATGTAGGTGCGCTTGGCGTCGACGGCTGCGATCGCCTCGATCTCGACCAGCATGCCCTCCACCAACAGCTGGGAGGACACCGCGGTGGAAGCCGGCCACGGGGCCTGGAAAAACTCCCGACGGACCTGTTGGAAAAGCGCGTAGTGCGCAGGGTTCGCGACATGGACGGTCATCTTGATCACCGAGTCCAGGCCGGCACCGTGGCCGGCCAAGGCGGCCTCGACGTTACGTAGCGCTTGGCGGGTCTGGGTGGTGAACTCAAGCGACACGAGCTCACCGTCATCGCCGAATCCGCCTTGGCCGGCGGTGTAGACGAGGTCGCCGATGCGCGCAGCCTGACTGTACTCGGCATTGACAGCCCAGGTGAACGGTGATCTCCGGATTTCGATCTGTGTTTCGGTAGCCATGAATGTCCTCGGAGTCGGCGCGGAATATCAGCTGCGCAGCCACCTGCCGCGGCCGCTGCTTGCGACCAGGTTGCCACGATCATCCCGGCCAACGGGTCAGTGCTGAGGTATGAAGTTGATGCCTATTGCCGTACCCTGATACCGCAGGCTCGATGCGGGATCACCAGTAATCTTCAGGGACGATCCAGCATGGGACGGTCAGGAGTGGGATGCCTTCGGAACTCACCGTTGCCGACCTCATGGCAATGCGTCAACTGGGGTCCCGCACCATCGCCGGGGTCGGTGGGCTCGACCACAAGGTGGTGTGGGCTCATTCGTGTGAACTCGACGATCCGTGGCAATGGCTGGCTGCGGATGAGTTACTCATGACCACCGGAATGTGCATACCCCCGGACCGACGCCAGCAAGTCGAATTCATCCAAAAGCTCTCTCAGGCAGGAATAGCCGGCATCGCGATCGGCGACGACCTCAAGGCCCCACCACTGAGCCCCGCTATGCTGGCCGAGGCCGATGCCCTGGACTTCCCCGTCCTGATCGTGTCGCACGCCACCCCGTTTTCTGCACTTGGCCGCGCGGTGGCGGTGGCTGCGCAGAGCGAGCAGGTCAGCCGTATCGCACGGCTGAGTAGGCTCTACGAAGTGGCCCGATCCGCCACGCTCGTGGAAACAACTCTTCTCCAACGCCTTTCGGAAGAACTGGCGTACGAAATGCACGTCGTCGACGTGGAGTTCGGGACTGAAGTCCTCGGCGGGGTAGCTCCGTTGAGCGCGCGGGTGATTGCCCAGCTGTGCGGCCGCGTCGCCGACACCTTCGAGCGGTTGCCTGCGCGCCTGACCTTCACCGAAGGCTCGGCATCGGTCACCGCTTGGGCGCTGCCCACCCATCGTCGCTGCATGCTGGTCACCATCGGAGGCTCCGATGTCGATGTCGACGTGTTCGGACTACTGCACGCTCAAGGCCTGATCGCCATCGAAGTGGAACGCGCCACCCGCGAACGTGAGCACAGTGACGAGACCGGCTCGGTGCTGCTCCTGCAGATCGTGGACGGCACAGTGGGTTCCGACGCGGCTCAGCCGCGGCTGGAACAGGCCGGCATCGCCGACCAGAAGTGGATCGCCATCAGCTTCGACGCCACCCATCTGCGCAGGGCGCGGACGATGCTCGGAGACCGTGCCACCCAGACGTTGTCCTGTGTGATCGGCGAAGAGGGATTCGTCGTCCTGACGGCAGCCGACAGCGATCCCTGTATCGAACTGCTCAGCTCCCACATCCCGAACCTCGGTGTGTCGGCCAGCACCTCAACGGTGCAGCGTCTACCCGACAGCTTGCGTCAAGCGCGCTGGGCGCTGCAGGCCGCACGCGCCGACGGTAGCGCTGTTGCCGAATATTCCACTGCCGCGCCATTGTTTCTGCCACGGACGATCACCGATGCGCACTTCGCCGCCCGCGCGGTGCTGGGTGAGCTGATGGACCACGATGAGGCCAGCCAGCCACAACTGATCGAGACGCTCGAGACGTTTCTCTCCCTGGACCGCAGCTGGTCGGCGACTGCGGCCAAACTGATGATCCACCGTCAGACACTGGCTCACCGCCTCAAGAGGATCGAAGCGCTGACCGGGCGCAGTACGAAAAGCTCGGCTGATATTGCATCGTTCTGGATGGCGCTGGTGGCGCTGCGTATCAGCCGCGGAACATTGCGCGGCTGAGCGGGTTTCGTGGATCAGTCGCCGGCCGCGGTGGCATGGTGGATCTGCTCTGCGGCGCGACGTCCGCTGCGTAGTGCCCCCTCCATGAGTCCTGTGTTGTCGGGGTCGGTGTACTCGCCGGCGAAGAAGATGTTGCCGACAGGACGTTCGAGTGCGTCGGCGTCCGCGGAGCAGAAATCCGGAGCATGATTGGCGTACGCGCCCCGGGCCCAGGGGTCCAGATGCCAAGCGGTCAGCGTCGCGTCGGTGTCGTGGAATTCGAGGTCAGGACGAAGCTGGCGGGCGCGTTGGGCCCAGGTTTGCGGCCCGTGCTCAACCTGGAGCCTGTTGAGAAAGCCCAGATGGCCGCCGAAGCAATTGAGGACCGGGGACACCCTGGCGTCGCCGTCGTTGGCCGTCCAGGTCCAGAATCGGTCACGGACACTCATCACCGCGCTGGTGGACGGTGCGGAACGCAGCGGTAGATGCAGTTTGGCGGCGTTGCCCTGCACGAGGTGGCTCAGAGCGGCTCGCTTCCAAGCCGGCAGGTCGATCTCGATCGCATGCTGCTGCAGGAGGATGAAGGGGACCGCGACGATGACGTAATCGAATGGGTGACCGCCCTGATCGGTGGACACGGTGACGCCTTCGTCGGTTGCTGTGATCGCGGTGACCGGGCAGGCCAACGTGATGCGGTCGGCGACCTCAGCGGCCAGGGCATGGGCCAGTCGCTGGTTTCCACCGGCGATGCGCCAGCTCTGGGCCGGTTCGGTAGAGCCGACATTAAACAGGATGCCGCTGGAGTCGAGCACCTCAGCACCCACGGCCGCGGAGATCTCGATGCGCGCTTGCAGGGCGGCCCGGTTTTCGGGGTCGTCGTTGAGTGTGTCGAGCAGGTCCGCGACCGATATCGGGCGGGTCAGGTTCCGAGCAGCATCGATGGCACGGGCGCCGAACGTGGCCAGCGTCTGAGTGGTGACTGCGGGCAGTTCGGGGGTTTCCCGGACGTAGTAGCTCATTCCGCTGTCGGCCAAGGGTAGGCCGTAGGCCGTACAGAGTTCGCGCAAGACGTCATAGCCGGCCAGGATGAACTCCGCGCCGCGCTCGATGACGACGGGCTGGGCGTCGATGTCCAAGGTGTCTGACCACACCCGGCCGCCGACCCGGTCGCGTGCTTCGAAGACCTGTACCGGATAACCGTTTCGGCTCAGGTGCACAGCTGCAGACAAGCCGGCGAAGCCCGCGCCGATGATCGCGATGCGGGTGGCGTTCGAGGCAGAGTGGCCGCGGTCCATGAAGCAGTTCCTTCCACAACGTTGGTCCCAATGCGGTGGCAGGCTTATGCCGGCCGAGCTGTGCTGCTGTCCGAGTGTGAACGGCGACCCTGGTCCGCGACATCGTGCCGATTGACAACGCTGGCTGTGGTGTCCGTACACCGGTATGACAGGTTGCGCGGATTCCGCATCACCCCCGGGGCTCGTACTCAAGTACGACACCGTTGCCCAGTGTCGTCATTCTGACGAATAGTGCTGTCTTCGTTCGATACGCAGACTCGCCTAGTCCTTTCTTGTTGTAAGCCTGATCACTCCCACGGAAGGGGAAGGCGATATGTCACGGGTAGCAGTGGTTGGCGCCGGTGCGGCAGGGCTGATGGCGGCGTTGGAACTCAAGGTGGCCGGCCACGATGTCATCGTTCTGGAAGCCCGCGACCGCATCGGCGGCCGGATCCACACCGTGCATTTCGCCAACGGTTCATGGGCCAACGCGGGTGCGGAATGGGTGAACACCACCGATTCGACCGTGCATGAACTGTGTGAGCGTTACGGATTGGAGCTCACCCCGCGATACGGGTTCGAGAGCTACGCCTTCGATGGCCTGCTGGAGAACCGTGACGACGAATTCGCGCGAATTGACGAACAACTCGACAAACTCGCCGCTTCCGTCACCAACCGCGACGAACCCTGGAATGATCCGGTTGCCCGTGCGCTGGATCGGCATAACGTCGCCGAATGGCTGGCGGGCCTAGACCATATCGACCCGGAACTTCGGCGGCGCTACCCCGTCTACATCCGCGGTGAGTACATGGTCGAGCCGGCAGAGCTGTCCCTGGCCGCCCTGGTGCTCGCACACGCCGGCACGGCCGGGGACCGCTATGCGCGGTTCACGCTCGGAACGGCGGCATTGACTGCCGCGATGGCATCTGAATTGGGCACAGCACGGATCTACCTCGATGCGCCGGTGCAAGCCATCACGACGTCCGCATCGTCGGTCACCGTCGGCACCACCAAGGATCGCTATGCGGTCGATGCGGCCATCGTCACGGTGCCCCTGCCGGCATTGCAGCACATCATGATCGAACCTGAGACGGACTTTCCCCGCCTGGGTCAGGGTCGCGGAGGCAAGCTGCTCGTGCCGTATCGCGATCGAGTCTGGGAGAACGGGGGTCCAGCGGCGAATCCGGCCGAGTCGTGCTTCGAATTCGTGTATGACAACGCTTCCCACCAATCAGGCGCCACCGGCGTGTTGGCTGCCTACAGTATGGACGTCATCGATGACGTTGAGGTGCTGGACGCATTCATTGGGTGGTTTCCCGGTCTGCCGGAGCCCACAGAGGCGCCTGTCAGGGCCTGGTGGAGCACCGAACCGGCAAGCGGCACTACATATTCGGCGCCTCGGCCCGGCGATCTGGACGCGCTGCGCCGGCTGCGTGAGCCGTTCGGACGAATCTACCTGGCGGGTGAACACACCGAGACTGTGTTCGGTTACATAGAAAGTGCACTGACCAGCGGGCGCCGCGTCGCCCACGCGACCGATCGGGACTACCGCTGAATGCGCGCAGCGGGGGCGTAGCCACGATCGATATCGGTCGATCGCGAGTCCGCGAAAGCCACCACGCTTCTTGTTGCAATCCATTGATCTGCAACGGTACTAACCCACGAAAGGTCGACGAAATGAACACGCACTCCTCGCCTTATCCGGGTGCCACGCCACCTCCTTGGGGCGGGCTCGGGCACCGCATCATCCCATCGCGACGCAACTTCCTGCGCGGTACTCTGGGTGCAGCCGCCGCAATCGGTCTCGCGGCTCCGCTGATGGCGGCCTGCGGGCCCAAGGTATCGGATGCACCGACGACGCAATCGGCGATCGCGGCTGGTCTCAAACCGGAAGCCGGGCCGTTGCGGATCTACAGTTACGCCGACTACATCGCCCCCGACCTGATCACCAAATTCCAGGATGAGAACAAGGTCAAGATCGAAGTCACCACTTTCGCCAACGAACAAGAAGGCCTGAACAAGCTCGCCAACAAGGCTGTCAACGTCGACGTCTACCAGGCAGCCAGCGAAGCCGCGACCACCCGCCTGATCCGTGGCGGACTGATCCAACCGCTCAATCGTGCGTACCTGCCCGACTTCGGCAACCTCATCAAGGCCTACCAGGACCCGTCCTATGACCCTGGCGCCAAGCACAGCCTGCCGTTCGCCGCGTGGAGTCTGGGCATCGGCTACCGCACCGACCGCATCAAGCCGGAGGAAATTGACGCCAAAGGGTGGGAGATCCTCGGTGACGAACGCTTCCGCGGTCAAGCCGCCGTCCTCGATGATTATCGCAATACCCTGGGCTTCCAGATGCTGCGCCGCGGCGAAGATGTCAACAGCGGCGACGACGCGGTGATCAACCAGGCGCTCCAGGATCTCCTCGAGCTCGCGGATCGCGTCAAGGTCAAGGTCAACGTGACCGAATACCAGGACATCCCCGAAGGCGGCACGACGGTATCGCTGGCCTGGAGCGGCGACATGCTCGGAGCCCCTGCCTACCTGCCGCAGGGCACACCAGCCGAGGTGCTCGGCTGGTGGAGCCCCGCAGATGACCGCACCATCATCGGTACCGACACGATGGCCATCACGTCCACGGCGAGTAGTCCCGTACTGGGTCATCTCTGGATGAACTTTCTGATCAAGCCGGAGAACGCGCGAATCCAGTTCCTCAACAACGGGTATCAGATCCCGATCACCGGGATCGACCCTACCAAGCTCGCCGAAGATGCCGGGATCCCGGCGTTGTTGACCAAGGCCATCTACACCGAGTCCAAGGCCAACAACGGTGTGCGGCAGAAGGAACTGGACATTGACGTCGACAGGAAGTGGGAGGACGCATGGTCGACCTTCAAGAGCCGCTGACCCACGGTCGGTCCGCGGCCCGGCCGAAACGCAAGAAGGCTCAACTCGGCGGGGTCTTCTACTCGGCGCTGGGCGGACCGGGCGTGCTGTGGATGCTGGCATTCGTCATACTGCCGCTCTATGCGGTGGCGGCAGTGGCCTTCGGTACCGTCGACCCGATTCTGCGGATACCGGTTGCGGCGTGGAACCCGTTGCAGTGGAACTTTTCCGACTTCAGCACCCTGCTGTCCAGCATCATCAGTGGCCCGTTGGCGAACGTCTTCGTCCGCACAGGAGTCTACGTCTTGGCGGGCACGGTCGGTTGCATACTCATCGGCTACCCGGTCGCCTACTATCTGGCCCGGTACGGCGGCCGGTTCCGCAGCTGGATCCTGGCCGGCCTGGTCCTTCCGTTCCTGATCAGTTACATGCTTCGCATGCTGGCCTGGGTCACGCTGCTTCAGCCCGATGGTTACCTCAACAAGATCTTGAGTTATACGCCCATCGGTGGTGGCCACAACTGGTTGGGGGGAAGCGGATTCACCGTCGTCCTCGGGCTGATCTACGGCTACGTTCCCTATTTCATCCTGGCCTTGTGGGCCAGCTTGGAACGCCTCGACCCCCGCCACGTCGAGGCGGCCCGGGATCTGGGAGCAAGTCCGCGCCGGGCCTTCCTGCGCGTCACGTTGCCCCTTTCGATCCCCGGTCTGCTCGCCGCGACGGCCATCGTGGTGCTGCCCATGTGCGGTGACTATTACACCAATACCTTCCTCACCCGCGGCGCCACCTCGACCGAGATGATCGGCAACCAGATCGAACACTTCCTGCTCGGGAGCAGCGAGCCGCAGCGCGGCGCCGCGCTGGTGCTCATCCTGATGGCGGTCCTGCTGGTGTTCATGGCCTACTACATCCGCACCGTACGGGTTACCGAGAAAGAGCTGACGCGATGACCACGACCGCACCCCCCGGCGGCACGCGGCGCCGCGCACCGATCCTGGCAACCATCACCGTGTTGTACCTGGCGTGGTCGCTCCTGCCGATTTTGGTGGCCGTGCGCATCGGATTCAACGAGGGCAAGAGCCGGTCGACGTTTCAAACTCTTTCGACCCGCTGGTACTGGGGCGATCAGAGTTCGGTGTGGCACGACGCGTCACTGCAGGGCGCCCTGTGGAACAGTGTGCAACTCGGCGTGGTGTGCGTGCTGGTCGCGGTGCCGCTCGGCACGGGCCTGGCCATTGCGCTGAGTCGCTGGCGCGGCCGGCTCGAAGGCCCCGTCAACGCGATTACGTTGCTGCCGTTGGTCACTCCCGAGATCGTGGTGGGCGCGTCGTTGCTGTTGGTGTTCTCCCAGGCGTTCACCTTCATCCCGCGCGGGTTCCCGGCGCAGCTGATGGGACATGTCACCCTCACCGTGACCGTGGTCGTCGTGATCGTCCGCGGTCGCCTGCTGCTCATCGACTCCTCGCTGGAAGAAGCCGCCCGCGATCTGGGTGCTCGCCAAGTGCAGGCCTTCCGCCTGGTGTTATTGCCCTTGCTGCTACCCGCGATTGTCGGCGCGGCAGTGCTCACCTTCGCCACGTCACTGGACGACTTCGTCGTCTCGGCGTTCCTGTCGGCGGGGGCAGACTCAGAGACCGTCCCCATGAAGCTCTACTCGACCGCCCGGGCCAGTGGCTCGCCTGCCATCAATGCTCTGGGCTCCATCACCTTGTTCGCCACCCTCTTGATGATCGGAATCGCATGGTTAGTTATCAAGCTGTTCAAGACACGTGCAGCCACCCCAGCACAGGACGGTCTGTGAGTACGACACCCAGCCGTGTTTCGCTCGCCGGCGGGACCCAACACGGCGGAAGGGTGTCGTTGCGTGAGGTGGCGCTCGCCTTCGGTGCTCACCAGGCCGTGCGCGGCATCTCCCTCGATGTCGAGGCTGGCGAGTTCTTCGCGCTCCTGGGCGGTTCGGGCTGTGGCAAGACGACGAGCCTGCGCATGATCGGTGGTTTCGAGCAGCCTGATTCCGGCAGCATCACCATCGACGGAGCCGACGTCACCGGAATTCCGCCGGAAAAGCGACCGATCACCACGGTGTTCCAGTCCTACGCACTGTTCCCGCATCTGAGTGTTGCCGACAACGTGGGTTTCGGGCTGAGGTTCCTGAAGTTGACGAAGGCCGAACGTAAGGGACGCATCGCCGAAGCACTCGAACTGGTGGCGATGAGCGCCCGCGCGCAGGCCAAGCCGGCCAAACTTTCCGGCGGTCAGCAGCAGCGCATCGCGCTGGCCCGAGCGTTGGTGCTGCGTCCCAAGGTGTTGCTCCTCGACGAGCCGTTGGGTGCACTCGATGCCAAACTCCGCAAGACGCTGCAGGTTGAACTGCGACGCATCCAACAGGAGGTAGGCATCACCTTCATCCACGTCACCCACGACCAGGAAGAAGCACTGGCCATGAGTGACCGCGTGGGTGTCATGCGCGACGGCCGACTGATCCAGGTCGGCACGCCACAGGAGATGTACCACTCACCGATCGACGCCGGGGTTGCCGATTTTCTGGGTACCTCCAACATCCTTGAGCTGGAAGGTGACCCGCACCAGATCCGGGTGCTCGGCACCGTTTTGGATGACACCGTGAGCGGGTCGCTGTCGAACTGGCGCGCGGTCATCAGGCCCGAGCAGCTGCGCGTCCTACGTGGTGAAAGGGCAGTCGGCACAGGCGTTTCCGGCATCGTGGCGGGAAGCTCCTTCCACGGTTCCTCGACGCAGCTGACCATCGACTGCGGCGACTACAGCTTGGTCGTGACACACGACTCATCGGGCACGGTGCCTGTGGTCGGCGACGACGTCGTCGTCTCCGCCGACCGCACCGCCATCAAAGTTATCCCCCTCGACGCCACCACTGACGACTGAGTCCCGGACCCGGACCCGGACCCGGCGCCGGAGCCCAACGAAAGGAACAGGCAGGATGGCTCTGCGGCCCTCTGCAGCCAACGAACACGGTATGGCGTTGGTCGTGAACAACGGACTGGGGATCGAACACGAAGACTGCCCGCGTGAGCGCGGACGCTGGATCTATCCACCCGACCGCGCCGGCTGGAAAGACTTCGCCCTGTCGGAATGGGTCCTCGAAGGTGCGGGAGCGGCCGACCGCCACGTCGACCACACCGAGACCAATATCGTCGTCGAGGGCGAGCTGCACGTCGAATGCCAAGGCAGGACCGTAATCGCCCGGACCGGAGATGCCGTCACCGTACCGGCCAACCATGTTGGCCGGTACTGGGCGCCAGTCTACGCACGGATGTATGCCATCTATGGTCCCAGCGACACCGGCGAGCCGCCTCAAGATGTTCATCACTGGCATTTGTAGGGGCTAGTGGCTCTGCCCACTAATTACGACATCAGTTCTTCGGGTGGTTTCCAGGCGTCGTCGCAACAACTTCTCTAGGTTCTGGAGGTTGTGTTGACATCAATTCGTCGGGTGAAGAAGGGGCCGGGGCGTCGTCCGCAGTCGGCCAAACGCCAACGCTTCATGAGTTGCGGGCTCGCGGGTGGAGCATTCGTGCCGTTGCCCGTGAAGTCGGCGTGTCGCGGTCTTCCGGTACGAGCTGGTCGAGCGGTCACAAGAAGTACCGAAACGGCGTCGTGGTCGGGATCGTCCCGCCATTGGATCCACTCGAGGTCCGTCAGATCAGCCCGCGCTACCTGTCCCAGGAAGAGCGAATCGAGATTGCCGATCTGCGCCGTTCTGGGTTGAGCACGCGCGCGATCGCCGACCGTCTCGGTCGAGCCGTCGACGATTTCGGGGGAGCTGCGGCGTAACGCGCCGGCCAGCCGCGAGTATCGACCCTTCGATGCGCATCGGCGAGCGACCGGGCGACGAGCACGTCAACACCGCCGCCGGGTCGACACCAATGATCAGCTCGGCGGCCTGGTCATGGAGCTGCTTGGTCGTCGGTGGAGCCCGCAACAGATCAGCCGCCACCTGCGTCAACGGTTCTCTGAGGATCCGTCCATGTGGTATTGCCACGAAAGTATCTATAAAGTTGTCTATCAACCGAATTCACGCTTCATGCGACCGTCGCGGTTGGCGCCGCACCGTCGCTCACCGCTGCGTACCGGTCGGGATCACCGACGAGCACAGTAGCGCACGCAGAGCCGGCGGCCGCGGTTTCAGCAGCCGATGCTCACCATCCACGACCGGCCATTCCCACCAGTCGACCGATCGCAGGCCGGGCTTACGGAGGGCGATCTCATCATCGGCGACAACCACCTCTCAGCGATCGGTACGCTGGTCGAGCGCCAAACGCGGATGCTGCGCTTGGTGCATCTGGCCCGCGCTGACTCTGACTCGTTGCACGCTGCTCTGGTGTCCCGCATGCAGGACCTGCCGCCGGCGCTGATGCGGTCGATCACCTGGGACCAGGGCACCGAGATGGCCCGCCACCTCGCCACCGCAGAGAAGCTGGGCGCGCCCGTCTAATTCTGCGACTTCAGATCTCCCTGGGAACGCGGCACGAATGAGAACACGAACGGACTGCTGCGCGACTACTTCCCCAAGGGCGTCACGCTCATCAACCATCCTCCGGAGCATCTGCTGGCCGTTGAGGACGAACTCAACGACCGTCCGCGCATGGTCCTTCAAGACCGTTGCCCCGCCGACCTATTCGCCGCATTGCTAGCCTCGAATGGTCCGTCCGTGTTGCGACGTTGACTAGAACTCACCCGTTGTGCTTTCAGACGGCCGCGGTTCTCGGCGGCGGGCTTCTGCCCATGTTGGTCACATCGCTCGTCGCAAAGGCAAACGGCTCGTACGTGCCCGCAGTTATCATCGTGATTCTCACCTGTTTCGTGACAATCATCGGGTCGCTGTTCGTGAAGCGAACGACAGCAACCACCAAAGCGCCAGCGCAGGGATCGACAGTTTCGTACAAACCAATGTGTTGGTCGTCGGGGTGCCACCCTGGATAGGCATGAGCGCGCGGGGCGGTTCGAGACGTTTGCTCTCCGCCCGAGTTTCGGCTAAGGCCTCCGCGGCGGCCGGTTATTGGCAGCGCGCGTACCTTCTGGTCGGACAGTGAGGACAGCCCCTTCGAAGCGATGCCGTGTCTGGCCATCCTGCTGGGCTACCGCTATGGACAACCGCCAGCTATCAAGCATGGTTGCCAGCGGAGCGCTGGACATACCCGCGGCGAGTGCGATACACGGTCACACCGTCGAAGGATGAATCGATGGAATGAGCCGGCTCGGGCAATCGGGTCAAGGACCGTGGCCCAACTTCTCCAATGGGGACGACTTACCGTGGACGCGAGCACGTGGCGCCGCTACTGCACAACGGATGCGCGGGGGAGGCAAAGGCCTTGACGTTGAGGCAGGTTAGGAATCTCTCCGATCAGCAGCGCAACTCCCACGTCGACCAACTACGCCATTGGCTGGAGCACCACTACGTACAGACCGAGGAACTGACCGCTAGTGCCAGTGCAATGACAAACACCATTCGCTCCAACCCGGCGTCACCACAGGGAGCTAAAGAAGTGATCGTCCTTAACCGGACCGAACGTGGTCGGGAAAAGCGCCTCGATGAAGCGGTGGGGACGCTGAGGGGGCCCCGTTTGGTGGTCCAGTCGCTAGGCGATTCGGGGTTGGTGGGTCGTGGTCCGCTGTAGAGCCAATTCGGCTGCGGTGAGTGCGCCGTGGGCGGAGTGGGGCCGGTTGGCGTTGTAGTCGCAGCGCCAGTATTCGATGATCACCCGAGCTTCCAACAGCGAGTCGAAGCGCCAGGAGTGGGCGTTACGTATTGGCCATTATTGCCGCCACCGGTGATCCTGACCGTGCTGATGCGATGTTGGCGGCGCTGGCGAGTTGGAATCCCGGTGCAGCCTCATGGGTCGTCGACGAGATGCAGTCGGGTGGGCTGAGCCCGGCATTGCCCGATGTTGGGCCGGGCGACTGGGAAGCGTTCGGACAGCGTGCTCGGACTGCGACACAGGCCTGGCTCGACGGCCTGGGCCCGGTTGCCGATTGCTTTAGGCCCTCCAGCGGATTCGGTGTGGGGTTTGACGATATCGCCGTCGCGGTGCGGATAGGTGCGCCGCGCTTGACGGTCGTGTGGATGCCGCGGTTTCAGATACCCGACCAGCCACTGCCCGGGTTGTCGAGGGCAGCGTGCTTACTGGTTGGCCGCGCCGGAGCACCAAGATGTCCACGGTGCAGCTACCCACCGCTGCCAACGGGATCTGGAAGATTACCCGTGATCAGCTCGCCTCAGATCTCACGAAGTACCTCGCGTGCAGTGCCTTGCGGATCGCCTTGCAACACTCCGGTGTTGCCAGCGAGGAGGCACGGGTTTACCGGGCCGCGGCGAGGGCCTTCGACGAGGCGCCGCCGGGCTTCACCGGAAATCTGGATATTGAACGACCATATCCTGCAACCGATATCCCACCGTCGCCGCCTCATCCGTACGGCGGGTACAGCACCGAGACGATGTATCGCTACTCGGTTGCCGTCATCGATGCTGCGATGCGCTGCTACCTCGAACTCAGCAGTTGGGTGACGCCGCGGTTAGGTCGTGCGCTACCGCTTCGGGGTCTGATGCCGGTGGAGTTCTTCGGGACGATGTTCTACGAGCCTGATCGTGAGCGCAGCCCGTATGACTTCTATGGGCCGCAGGAGCCGGCATTCTTGTGGCTGTTCCGGCCGCTGGGGTCCGCGCTGGGGTCCGCGCCGGGGTACGTCGTTGACCACGCCGACAACCGTATCTCGTTGACTATCAACGATGATGCTCGCTCCGATGAGATGACAACGGAAAAGACGAGGCTCTACACCGCTTTCAGCGACTACATCGAGGCGCATCCCGAATACGAGCCGTTTGCTCGTCCATTCATGAGCACGCACGGTCGTATGGACGTGCTTCACCGGACACCGGCCACCCAGCTCGCGATCTGCTGGCTCTGGCAGGATCTCGAAGCCCTTGGATTTGTGAACGGGCCTGCATCACCGGATATTTGATGGGACTTCGATTTCTCTCGGCGGAGATGTGTTGGCCGCCGTGGTGGGCTGTGTTCAGGGTGAGGGCGGGGTGGTGGCGACGCTCGAGGTGCCTGGATCGCGGTTGTAGTCTGCGCGCACCGAGTGCTTGCAGATCCAGCATGTCGATTTGCGCACAAGTGCGAAGCCAGCGACCAACCGGTGACCACCGACCCGATACCGCAAGAGATTTCATGACCGAGATGTCACCGATCAGTCGCAGTCGAGCAGCCACGCCGTACCTGCCAGCACGGATCCGCACCCACCAATACATCGTCAAGGGTGCACGCTGAACAGCTACGAATTGTCATCGACCTCACCCGAATCTTTGGCGTGCGCGGACAGAACTAAACCTGCGGCATCTCTGACTTGCGAACCAATCGAGTTCATAGCATCGCCAATCGGAAGCCAGTGTTCAACGTTGTCCTGGTCCACATACCGGAGCACCTGTTCGTAGCCGAACGGAGCCCTCAGGTCGATTGAAAACTTCCCTCCCGGCGGCCGCTCGAACTCAATACGTGCCAGTACCGACCCTTTGCTGACAGGGCCACTGGTCACCTTCGAGCGAAAACCGCCAGGCGGCATCGGATCGACTGTCACCCCGCCTAGATCAACCTGGCTCTGGATAACAATGTTCAACAGACGATGTTTGTCGGTGTTCGACAGAACCTGCAGGATATGCAGCGGGTCGAGCTGCCCGGAACCGATGGTGTTGAACGGCTGATTGGCCTCAATCACAGCGAACACCGTTGGCCCGTACCAGTCGACTCGCTTCTTTACCCAGTCCCGGAACTGCTTCGGCGTCGAGTAGAGCGGAAACGCGACGTCAGTGGGACGCTGCTCCTGAATCTCTGCCGGCGTGATCGCCCACACCGCATAATCCATGGCAGCTCGTAGGTTGTGCACGACGTCACCCAACAGCAGCGACGCCTCGGTGTAGTCAGATTCAGACTCCAGAACCCACTCGACCCAAGCAGTTCGACTCGAGGAATCACGGCAATTGTCCCTACGTGACCGCAATCGTCGAGCACTCTGCAGCTCGGCCAGAACATCTCGGAATTGGTCGCGCAAGGCAAAAGCGTGTCTCAGCTTGGTCAACACTGACTCCAGGCCCAACAACTCAGTTTCCTGTGCCACATGGTCCAACTTAAACGCTGGAGGAACGATCCCGACGACGAGCAGACGGTCCGTCCGGTGTCCCCGGAAGAACCTGCTCCAAGATCGCAATAGCCGCACCGCCGACGATGCCCAATAACCAGCCAACCCATAAGTCATTGCTCGATTGCTCTCGCAGCACCTGATCCTGGGTCCCCGAAACACGGACTTGGGACAAATCCCTTGGTCGCGTCGTGAGACAGTCTGCATTGCCGCGGCTCAGCGACCCACGATTGGTCATGAAACGTGAGAAGCCACAGCTGTTGGGCTGTGGCGTCGAGCAGGGGAGCTGCTGGCTGCTGCTGTCGATGATGATGGGCTCCAATTCGACATTTCGATGAGAATTTCAGTTTCAGCCCCCAAAGTGTGAGGACCGGACCTGCGGCTGACCGTGCCGGACTCAACGATCTTGTCGGCAGCTGGGATCACCTGGGTAGCCGTCCCGACGACGCACCGGCGTCGGGGACTTGTTCAGTCAGAATCTGCCGCTGAGGAGGCGAAGATGGGCGCATCGGCTCAATCTTCCTCATATTTCGGGGTACTCGGCGTGGAGGTCGCCGTGGAACAGTCTCCCGTAGAAGGCGTCCATCTTCGCGGCGGCGGGCGCGTGCCGCGTCAAGATCGCGGCTACCGTCGGTGGCACGTCATCCGGTATGCGTCCAGCGGCGCACTGGAGCACGTACTCGTTGTGGGCGACTGGGCCGCCACTGGGCACTCCGCAAACATCAGTCACCAGCCAGTTGACGAGTCGCATGGCGGCGTAGCCGGCGTCATGCGTGAGGTGTTGTGCAGTGAAGTCGCGTTCAGTGGGTGACAGGTGGAACTGCGGCGATGTGGCCAGCCCGAAGTCGCTGAGATAGATCCGCTCCATGTCGGTGCGGATGTTGCCGAAGTGCCCGTCCATGTGCAGCAACTTCCGATCCCGCAGGAACGTCACGATCTCGGAAAGCTGCCGCTCGACTGCGACAGCTTTGTCAGCCGGGTTCTTTCGCAGCCAGTCGGTGATCGGGTGTGGGATGTATTCGCAGAACAGCACGAGGCTGCACGTGGCGGCGGCCAGAGCTTCGAGACGGGCCCGCACGGCCGGGGAACCGCCCTGGGCGGCGACGACGGCGTCGATGTCGGCGTGTTCGGCGGCGACCGGCGACCGGCCAGGTAGGACCCGCCAGTGGTAGAGGATCGGGAACGATTGCGTCTCGCCGGCCAGCACGGCGTCGGTGACGAGGATGTTCGCGGCCAGCTCTCGCCAGGCGTTGAACCCTGGTCCGCCGATACCGTACTGGCAGAACATCGGCAGATCGAACAGGTTCGCTGTGGAGCGAGAGTCGGCGACCTCCCGGTCGGTCAGCGGGATCCGCTTGCAGAACACCGGCACGCTGTCGACGTCGATAAGCTCCGAACCACCACCCACACCCACGCTTATGGCTCGACCGGTGCCTACCAGCTCAGCGAGCTCAACATCGCTGCGGGACCCCAGCAACGCCGAGACTCTCTGGTGATGGGCAGCTCTGACAGCTGTCATCGCACGATTGTGCCACTGACCTGGAATGACAGAGCCACCGCAGGCCACTGCGGTGTCTCGTTTCTAGAGAAGTAACGACGATCAAACCCTGTCCCGGCTAGACGCCCGACTGCGGCTTTACTCATCCACACCGCCATACTCTGGCAGGTTCTCAATAACACGATCGAGCATAGCCAGATCGCAGCGCTGGGTGGTCCGCTCTTCTAGGTTCATCGGAACCCCGGTTACCGGCCATGACCATAGAACTCGGCCCGGATCGGCCCGCCCCACTGCGGAATACCACTCGCGCAACGGCGCTGACAATCGCGCATGCACGTCAAGAGACCGCCGCCGGCGCGTTGTGTCGGCTGCCCTATGGTCGCGCAGCACATCGAAGGACGGGATCGAAACGAACATTGCATCGCTGAACCCGAGGTGGCAGGATGCGAAATCCTCTCGTACATAACGTAGTTCGAGTTGGAACCTCGACCATGGCGCTGCTCCGACACGTGCCAGACACCATGAGTAATGCAGCTTGAGTGGATCGCTGTCACAGAGGACGACTCGATTGTTGGCCTCCAGCTCAAGGGCCGCTGCCAGCGCGCAGAATTAACCCGCACCCAGTAGAAGGCCTGCTGGTCTTCGTCGGCACCATCAGGCTCTCGGTCCGTAGGGGCGTACTCGGCCACGACTGGCCAAGGCTGTTGCCCACACCAAGTGGTCTTACCGGCCGCACTCGGCCCTTCAACGGCGACGATCACTGGTCAGGCTATGACCTGGACGCTGCCGCTGCAGTTGACATCTTGGACGCCGCGTACTCGAATCGCCGACGCCGGATGCTCGAACGTCGGTGGCGGATCAACATCGCCCGCCCAGATCCGGCGGTACCTGTTGACCCAAACCGTTTTCAGCCCGGCTTTCGCGGCGCCGCCGATGTCCGCTGTGGGATTGTCACCCAGCATCCAGGACCCGTCCAACGCCTGCCCCACCGATTCGGCGGCAACTTCGAAGATGCGCCGATCCGGTTTGCGTACGCCGACCTGTTCGGAGATGACCCACCCGTCGACCACGTCACAGGCACCCATCGCATCAAGTTTGGCTTCCTGATGCGCGGTGACGCCGTTGGTGACGATGACGACCGGAATGCCTAACCGCCGCGTGCTGCGCAGAGCGGTTCGGGTGGCGCCGTCCAGGCGGTAGTGGCCACCGAATTCATACGGCCAGCGTTGGAGCAGTTCGTCCACCGACTGTGTCATCCCCAACCGAGATCGCACACCATCAAGGAAATCGTGTCGGTCGCGCACGGCGTCGCCGTCGCAGTCCCACTCGACAAGCCACTCCGCAAGGCCCCCGTCGTCCGGGTGGTGTTTCGCGGTCTGGGCGGCCCATTCCCGCATCGCCTGCGGCCGATCGACCAACGTGTCGTCTAGGTCCACCATCAGCACAGCCATACAACGAGATTCTGCCGCACCGGCACCCACTAAAGCCGCCAGAGAAGTGATCGGCCGGGCGATGTCTCGTTTCTAGAGAATGTGGACGGCTCAGTTCTTGTCTCGCGTGGTGGATGGGCGGCAGTGGTCGATTATCTGCGGGCTGGTTCGACTAGTTCGTCGAAAACGGCACTCTTCCAGGTGGTCCGACTGGACAGCTGTGCGTGAGCGCCCCGGTAGACGTTGCGCATCCGGTTGAAATTGCGGAAAAGCAGCAGTTGGCGCTTGAGCGATTCGCGCAGCAGCTCGAACATCTTGTCGCGGTCGCGCTGGCGGTAGACGACGCCGCGGCCGTCGGCCGTGGTGACGGTGACGCCGTCGACCCGCGACAGCGAGAACCACCGGGCGTCCTGGGTGGCGATGTTGATCTGCGGGCGCTCGTGGTGCGCGGGGTCGTGCGTGGTGAGCTGGTGCACCACCCCGCGGCCGAGGCGCCACAAGATCGCGACCGGTCCAATGGGGATCGACACCTTCTTGCGCCACCGCTTGTCCGACGGGGTCGGCAGCGAGGTCGCGCTGGGCAGCACCACCGCGTCGGGGAACTGCGAGCGCATTTTGCGCACCGCGGGCAGCGCGGACTCCAGGATGGAGAAGATGTGCTCGGGTCCGGCGAGGAAGTCGTCCATCGCCTTGTACTGGATGGCAACCGTCGAATATTCAAGGCACAGAAGATGTTTGATCGTCGCCTTTAGATGGTTGGCGACCAGGCCCGAGACGCTGCCGTCCCAGTGCAGCGCGGCCACCACCAACCGGTTGCGCAAGTGGAAGTAGGACTGCCAGTCGATGGCGTCGTCCTTGTCGCTCCACGCCATGTGCCAGACCGCGGCACCCGGCAACGACACCGTGGGATAACCGTATTGCCTGGCGCGCAGGCCGTACTCGACGTCGTCCCACTTGATGAACAGCGGCAGCGGCTGACCGAGCCCCTCGGCGACCCGACGCGGGATCATGCACATCCACCAACCGTTGAAGTCGACGTCGACGCGGCGGTGCAGCAGCCTGCTCCTGTACTGGTCGTCGTCGGCAAGTGGGTACTTGGCGAAGTCGTGGTCGTATTCGGTGTTCACTGCGCCTGACCACATGAAGTTCGTGGAATCGATCATCTCGCCCATTACGTGCAGATGTGACGGCTCCTGCAGGTTGAGCATCTGACCACCGACCAGCGTCGGGATCTTGGAGAAGCGGTTGAACGCCAGCGCCCGCAGGATCGAGTCGGGCTCGATGCGGATGTCGTCGTCCATGAACAGGATCTGTTCGCAGTCGGTGTTCTTCAACGCCTCGTACATCACCCGGCTGTAACCGCCCGAGCCACCCAGGTTCGGTTGATCGTGAATCGTCAGCCGGTCCCCGAGGGCGGCCGCGGCCGCGGCGAAGTCGGGGTGGTGCTTCGCCTTGCTGGTGCCCTGATCGGACACGATCACCGCGGTGATCACCTCATTCACCAGCGGATCCGACGCCAGGGTCGCCAGCGCGCTGACGGCATCCGACGGCCGATTGAACGTTGGGATGCCGACGGCCACGTGGGCCCGGCCCGGGGCGGCCACCGGCGCGTACCAGCCCGCGCTGTGCACCGTCACCTTGCTGTCGGTGGTGATGTCGAACCAGATCCAGCCACCGTCCTCGAACGGGTCGAGACCGACCTCGAACTCGACGACTGCAGGCTGGTCCGAGTCCTCGCTCGACACCTTGCTGCCCGCGACCGTGATCCGCGCGCCCGTGGCCTTGGATCGGTAGACGTCGATCCGCGCGCTACCGGTCAGCTCGACACGCAGCACCACCGATTCCAGGATCGACCACCGGCGCCAGTAACTGGCAGGGAAGGCGTTGAAGTACGTCGCGAACGACACCTCGGATTCGGTGCCGATCTCCAGCGTCATCCTGGTGGGCGCATGCGCGCGGCGGGCGTTGGTGTCCGATTCCTCTATATAGAGCTTGCGAACGTCGAGCGGCTCACCCGGTCGGGGCAAGAGAATGCGGGACAACAGGCTGACCGCCGGAGAGTTTTTAGCGATTGCGCTGAGCGCAGCTGTCTCAGCGGCGAGTCTTGGAGCCACACTGGCATCATTCCATTGCCGCGCTACGCAGTCTCGTTTGTAGAGAAACGAGACAGGGTGCGCGACATGCCGCGGGGCCTCGTAGCTCCGCGTCGCGGTGTCTCGTTTCTTGTCGCATTCCCTGCGTCTGTCAACGGCCTGCGTTTAGAAGTGGACACAAGAGTGAGACCAAACGGCGTCTCGTTCTAGAGAAACGAGGCAGTTCACTTCGTGTCTCGTTGCCCGGTGTCGTTTTGCGGCTCTGCCGGGCGCTCGGCAAGTTCGCCGAGAATGGCCGTGGCGGTGTTTTCTGCCTCAACGCCAGCCGCGCCGATGAACGCGAGGAGGCTTGAACGCAACCCCGACCGTGCTTCCGGGGTAAGGGTCAGAACGCTGGAGTACGTGGTCACCATATTGGCCCAAGCTTCTGCGGTGTAGTGCAGGGTTTCGGTGACGATTCGTCGTTTGATTGTGTAGCCCTGCTGTCGGATCAGCGTCATCAACGTGCCGTCGTACACGGCGTCGATGGCGGGCCGCTCGCAAGTGCCGAGGTAGCCGGTATAGGCCGCGTCGAGTTCTTGGCGCGTGGGGGAGACCGGGGTAATGCGATTCGAGAGCAGCACGAACCGGCCACGCCGAGTCAGGATGGATGAGATCTTGCCTAGTGCTATCTGCGGGTCGACCCAGTGGAACGATTGGGCGAACACGACGAGATCGAACTGCCGTCCCGCTGCCTTCCAGTTCTCGAATGTTGCTACCTCGACGGGGATGCCTTTGGTGGCAGCTACTTTCGCCATGGCAGGGTCAGGCTCCACGGCGAGTACCTGAGCACCGCGATCGCGAAATTGGACAGAAGCGATTCCGGTGCCTGCACCGACGTCGAGCACCCGATCGCGGCGGCTGGTACTGACCAGACTGTCAACCAGCCCTTGAGGGTAGCGCGGCCGGTAACGGTCATATTCCTCGGCGGCAGAACCAAATGCCCCGGCTCGGCGCCGATCAAGATGAGCAGACACACCTCCACCATGCCGCACCAGACACACTTCACGTCGAGTGTCTCGTTTCTACTTAGTTTCAAACAGCTGTCCGCTCCGAGTGCGAACGCCTCTGTGCTCAACCGGACTCGGCACCTTCGAAGGTTGACACCAACATTGAGAGCCTTCGCTGATGCCGCGGACGTCGATGGTGCCGACCGGCATCGCAGATGGAGGGACAGGGCGGCGTTGCGCCGGATTGACACAATGGTGAGATGAACGTCGTGAGTTTCGTTCTTGCTCGAATAGCAGAAGATGAGCGGGTGGCGCTGAATTCAATGCGCCGCAGCGCAGGGTTGACGCGCGGTCTGTCGACGCGTGGTCTGCGTGAGGCGGCGTTCAAGCGCCGGCTCGCTGATGATGCGCTACGGCGCGTCAATTGGAACTTCGCACAGGGTGAAGACGGCGACGTCCACGCGAAGCAGCGCGTCCTTGGGCGGTTGGCCATGGTCTACGCGGATCATCCCGATTTCGATGCTCACTGGGTGAGTGACTCCGAGTAGCGAGATGCCCGTGAGAAGGTGCGGCCACGAGTGCAGTGCGACCATCTCCCACCGGAGCGTTGGCTGGAACCTACGGGCCCTGCAGTGGACCCGACGACAGGACTACGTCAATCACCATCGTCAGCGGCCAAGGGGTTCCCGGTGCTGGTCCGACGCTGATCACCTTGGTTGGCATCACGGTATCGCTGATCTCCGACCTCAACACATAGGGCCACGGTCCCTGTTCGGACAGCACATGCAGGGCATCCTGCTCGAGCATTCCAATGACATCCGGAATGACGCGAATGGCTACCTGAGCTGTTCCCTCGACGGCGCACCCAGTACTGAGCAGTGCCGTCGCCACGGTGATCGCAGCAATTCCCCGTCTCATAAGGCTTTCTAACCTCGCGGCTTTAAGTTGTCGAGCCCTGCACTGAAATGGCCAGCACAACAGGCAAGGGGACACTCGGACTTCGGAGTTGGTTGAACCGTCCCGCCGCCAGCGGACCCGGCAGGAGGCTATGGACCGGGGTCGTGGTAAACGTTGAAGCCGTATCTCTGCAGGGGCTGCAACACTGCCGTGATGTCCATGTTTTGAACTGACCCGAAGATGGCGTACGCCAGCAAGCCTCCTTGATCGTAAGCGAACGCGTACGCCTCACACCCGTGGTTCTGCAGGTCGACCTGCATCTCAAGCTCGTTGTTGAAACGCGCGAGTGTGATGTCGAAGTACTCACCTGCCGGGGCGATTTTGGCTTGGCACACTCCTCGTCGAGTTGCATGCGGTAGGGCTTTGTTTTGCGCCTTCAACCAGTACACCGGTGGTTTGCACACAGCCGATGTCCAGTCAGCCGGCCATTGCGAGACGCGATTTAACCCCGCCCACTCATCGCCCGGGGGCACGGCGTGACGCAGTGCCGCGACCCCTCGTTCATCGGGCCGCGCGGCAACCACGGCGACGGCAACGATGCACAAGACTCCGACGACGATAGCGGCATAAACCGAGCGTCGACACCGCCCCGCGTCAGGGAACACATTCAACTTGACTCCCCTCAGCAGCAAACGTATCAAGCCCCTTCGGTTGACGCCGGTTCCACGGCGACACTGCTGCGCAGCATCACAGGCAGACGGCGATTCCCAGTCCAGCCGCTCTATCGATGAAGCGTCGGCTCGGAGCCGACACGGGGGATTAATCCGGGGGCCCGCATAGTTCACCTATGGGCGCGATGACGGTGTCGATGCGGGGGTCCACCCACACCGCCTGGTCGTCGATGATCCGCGGAATCAGGATGCGCTGTTCCGCGATGGGCCATTGAACGAACTCGAAACCGGCCAGTTCGTACTGAACATCGTCGGCCAGCCACACCGTCGCCTGTACCGCCGTGGTCTCCAGACGGTAGCCAAGGCACCGCTGATAAGCGCCTACGTCGGCGTCACCGGCCAGCTCGAAACCCACGGCAACCCACTCGTCGCAGACCAGGAAATGCCACCCCAGGTTGGCGAAGTTGACGGGCCGGCCATGTCGACGGCAGCCCAGGTCGCGGGTCACCGCGCGGGTCGCCGTGGCCCACGCGGCGGGAAAATCAGTGGGTGGGTCATCTGCGATGAGGAATTGCCAGCACCGATCCGGCGCATCCCACGACATGATTCAACCGTGACATATTGAGCCCGCCCCCGTCGACTGCAATAGGACTCTGGTGACGGGGTTTCGGGCGGATGCGTGATCGATGCGCGGCGGCCTGATGCGCGGTTCGAGTCGTGACAGAGTGTGGGGTTGGAGAGGGGAGCTGTGGCAACAAAACGGTGGGTCAGTGGTTCCGCCGCTGTGCTGCTGTGTGGTGCCTTCATCGCTTCGATGACGGGTTGTACGGTTGCCCGGGTGGTGGCCGGTGCACCGACCTCTCCGCCGCCCCCGACGCACGGGCACGTCGAGGTGACCCTGGCGCTCATGGATTCGTTCGACGTGGTGACGGCCGCCAAGTGCGCAGGAAGGCGTGACAACGACGGCGTCCATGAGGGTGCGATAGCCGAAGTTCGCGGATTGTCAGATCGCCGACGATTCAGTCTTCAGCAAGTCACTTCCGCAACCGTCTCGACGTCCTACGTCCAAAACGATTTCGATCAGAGTGTTGACGGCGACGGCAAGTACTGCCTGGCCCGGTTCAGCTTCGTTCCCCCCAAACCGGACCCGAGGGGCTACCGCATCACATTCCCGGCGTCGAAGGCACCTGGGCCCGACACAGAGCTGTGGTCCTTCTATTCCGACGTGCGCGGCGGACGCGGGTACGGGTCATTCCACCTGTGGGCTCAAACCTGCCCAGACTTCGACGCCCCACCGGAGCGTCTCTGTTAGACCGAGTCGTCGTTGACGACGTCGAAACAGACCAATCGCAACGGTTTCCCAAATCTAGAGAAGCAGGACAACACATCGGAGCTGAAGCGCACGCGACCCGACGCCGTCGCGGCTGCCCCGACGACCACGCCCGAGCCGGCCCCCGAGCCCGCGCCTGCGGTGAACCGGCGGGTCTTCATCGCGCGAGCCAGCGCTGTCGCCGCGGGCGCGGCGTCGGTGGGTCTGGTCGCCGCCGGTGCCGCCAATGCCCTCGGTCCACCGGACCTGTTGAGGGTGCCGGTACGACTGCGCAGGCTCGATCCGGCGTTCAACGGATTCCGGATCGCCGTGGTGTCCGATGTACACCTCGGTCCGTTGTCTGGCCGCGCGCACACTGAGCGAATCGTCAGGATGATCAACGAGGCCGAGCCGGACCTCGTGGCGATCGTGGGGGATCTGGTCGACGGCACCGTCGAGCAGCTCGGTGCAGCCGCGGAACCGTTGCGGGACTTGAACTCCCGTGAGGGGACGTTCTTCGTCACCGGTAACCACGAGTACTTCGTCGACGACACGTCCTCCTGGCTGCGCGAGCTGGAGCGGCTCGGCGTGCAGCCACTGCAGAACGAGAACACCGCGATCCGGCGCGGTGGCGCCGCGTTCGACCTGGTCGGCGTCAACGACATCGCGGGCGACTCGCGATCAACTCCACCCGACTTCGAGCGAGCGTTGACCGGAGTGGATCTCTCGGGGCCAACAGTCCTGCTCGCACACCAACCGGTTCAGGTGGTTGACGCCGCCGCACGCGGGGTGGACCTGCAACTGTCCGGGCACACCCACGGTGGACAGATGTGGCCGTTCCACTACGTCGTCGGCGCTGTCCAGCCGTCCCTTGCCGGGCTGTCAACGGTGGGCGACACTCAGCTCTACGTCTCGCGGGGTGCAGGGTTCTGGGGGCCACCGGTCCGGGTCGGCGCGCCCCCGGACATCTCGGTGTTGACCCTTCAGTCCGACGCGTAGGCGCTGGTAACGGCTCGCCTCCCCGAGTTCAAGTAGTGGCTGACCCAGTCCGCCGAGGCGAACTCACCGAATCGCCGCGGTTCGTCGATGGCCTCGCGGCTCCACTGGCCGTCGTGGCTCCGGATCGACAGGATCACCGGGCCGACGAAGATGCTGCCGCTGAAGGTGAGCTGTTGAATGCGTCCGTCGTCGGTCTGCACCTCGACGTCGTAGCTGACGTGCCCCCCATGTCCGGCGACGCGCTTGATCTGACGGATGGTCGCGATATCTCTGCTCGGCATTAATTACCCCCCACGTCAACACTCGGGCATCGAGGGCGTCACGTCAACACCGAACTCTGCTTATGGAGACGCGGTAGCGGCCGGGCGTCAGCAGGACAGTCCGGGCAGCGAGTCGCCTCGGACGACACTCAGATTCGGCGGAACCAACTTGTTGAGGACAACACCGACGTCAACGGCAATGGTGCCGCCGTCGGCACCGCGCGTGAGGTTGGCCAGGTAGGTGACCGCCCCCGAGCGTGTGTCAACCACGGCCGTGTACGCATCGCGGGCACTGCCCTCACGCGGCCCCCGGTCGATGACCACGTACGGTCCCGCCACCGACACCGAAGGCACACTCAGCCTGATCGGCGCGACGACTTCGCCTGTGACACGTACCAATCCGGAATCAGGTGACCACCACGCGACACCGGTGCCGCCTTCATCGAGCCCAGTGAGCCAGGCGTAGGCGGTGCCATCCGACGCGACGGACACCCGGTCCTGGCCGTGGCCGACCGACTCGGCGACTGCGGGCGGCAGCGTGCCGTCGATCTTCATCTGCGGCATTCCCGGGCCCTCGCGGGACCAGGTGAGCCCGGCTGCGGAGGTACGAAGGTCACGCGCGGAGTCAGACCGCACCTCGTCGACCGTGTCCGTCGCGAGGTCGTAGGAGCTGAGCGTGGTGGTGTCATCGTCGGGGGACTCGTGGGTGAGCCAGTACACCTTGCCGTCGAACGCGGCGACCGAGTCGATGGCGTTGCGGCCCGTCGTGTAGTCGGCCATGCTCCGCTGTGCGATGGTCCGCACCGGCCCACCCTGTCGATCGACCACGTCGATCCTGATCAACCCCGGTAGCACCCCGTTGGATCCGCGTGGGATGCGGTCCACGCCGATGACGATCCAGCGGTCGTCGACCGCCGCGAAACCCACGTCGTTCTTGTCGGGGTCGGGGACGGGGTAGATCTCGGCGGCCGAGCTGTCGGCACCGACCAACAGCACGTCGCGGGTGTCGCCGTTGTCGCGAACCGCGATGACCTCGCCGACCCGACTGACCGCCAACGGCAGCGTCGAGACGCCGCCCGTGTCGACTCTGCCCGCGTCGATCGCCGACTGCCAGGCCGCGGGGACTGCCACCTCACAGAACGGACGCTCGGTCGCTTGAGGCTCCGCAGGCGGCGTGTCCGTACATGCCGCGGTCGCCGCCACCGTCAGTGCCGCGATCGCCGCGGCGCAGACGCGAATGCGCAGTGAACCAGCCATCAATCCGACCTCCCCAGCCGACCGCCCTGCGCGCAGGGTAACGCCGCCATCCCACGTTGGAACGCTCGATTGTGGCGATGAGTTGTGCTCGCCTTCGCGGTCTACCCATTCAGACCGCACCGAACGCGGCGCCCAGGACCAGGAGGTGACCATGATCGCGAGGGAGGCGACGTACCCGCTGCCCGCCGTCGTAGGCCGGCCAGCGTGGCAGGCCGAAGTCGATCGGCTGACCGAGCGCGAGAAGGCGCACACACGGGAGGGCGATGCCATCGCCGCGGCGAGACGACGGCTGCCGATGGTGGAGGTCGACGCCCGGATTCCGCTGATCGGGGCAGACGGACCGGTGCCATTGGTGGACGTCTTCGAGGGACGCCGACAGTTGCTCGTCTACCTGCACATGTGGCACGACGGGAAACCGGCCACCGACCAGTGCGAGGGCTGCACCTTCTTCACCGGTCATGCCCAGGAGCTGTCCTACCTGCACAGTCGCGACGTCACGTACGCGACGTTCTGTGAGGGCCCCTATGCCGAGAGCGCGCGGTATCGCGACTTCATGGGATGGACGATGCCGTGGTATTCGCTGACCGAGGCAACTGAGCTGCTCGCGGGCCGATCGGTCGGCTTCTACGCCTGCTACCTGCGCGACGGCGACCGGGTGTTCGAGACCTACTGGTCTACCGGCCGCGGCACCGAGGCGGGCGCCAACAGCTACCACCTCCTTGATCTCACCGTCTACGGGCGACAGGAGACGTGGGAGGACTCGCCGGAGGGTTGGCCACAGTCGTATGCGACTGCGGGACAACAGTTCCGGCTGAACGGTCGACCGACGTCGCAGTGGTCACGCCTGGCGGCTGGGCGCTCCGACGATCTCAGCGGCTGACGGGGCGGGAGCAGAGGCGATGGTGAACCGATCGGAGGTGTGGCCAATAGTGCACGCCGAACGCGCACGGCTGGTGGCGGACCTGCGGTGCATTCCCGACACGGCGTGGGCGACACCGTCGCTGTGTGACGGCTGGAACGTGCACGACGTCGTGGCACACCTCGTGGACAGTGCGAAGACATCGCGGTTCGGCTTCATCGCGCGGATGATTCGGGCGCGCTTGGACTTCGACCGCGACAACGATCTCGGCGTTCGTCGACGGCGGGCCGATGACCCGCGCACGACACTCGAGGCGTTGCGCGCGGTGTCCGACTGGACGCTGACGCCTCCGGCCCCGTTGGCGACGCGTCTCGTCGAGGCATTCGTCCACGGTGAGGACATCCGGCGGCCCCTCGGGATCGCGGCCGCCTACCCGCTGCACGCGGTGGTGACGGCCCTGACCTACCAGGCCAGGACGGGTGCGGTGATGGGCGGCGGACGCGAGCGCATCGATGGCCTCCGTCTGGTCGCCACCGACTCGGCACTGACGTTTGGACAGGGACCGCAGGTGAGGGGACGGTCGATCGATCTCCTCATGGCAGTCTCCGGCCGGCCGGTCCCCGTCGACGCGCTCGACGGTCCGGGCGCCGCGATGCTCGTCGGGTCGGTTTGATGCCCTCGGGGAATCGGCCGGACCGGGTGTGGGTTGCACCCGGGGAACCCGAGCTGTCGAAAGGATCTCCTCAATGGCGAAGATGAACGCCGACGAGCGCGAAGCGTTCCTTGCGGATCTACACGTAGGTGTGGTCGCGGTGGAGCGGCAGGACCGGGCGCCGTTGGCGGTGCCCATCTGGTACGGCTACCAGCCCGGCGGCGAGGTGCTGCTGTGGACCGACGCCGGAACCGTCAAGGAGAAGTTGATCCGGGCCGCCGGACGATTCGCGATCTCGGTCCAGGTGGAGACGCCGCCATATCGCTATGTCACCGCGGAGGGGCCGGTCACGGGGATCGAACCCGCCGAGGACGCGACGGTGCGCGCGATCGCGATCCGCTATCTCGGTGAGGAGGAGGGCAACGCCTTCACCGACGAGAACCTCGGGTCGAACTCCGTCATCATCCGGATGCGCCCGGAGCAGTGGCTGAGCACCGACTACTCCAAGGACTAATCCGGGGAGTGTGTCGGTGACAAAATGACGCTCGTGGCCGAGCGCATCAGGTTTCCCAGCACGACGGGCCCCGAGCTGGCGGGTGTCATCGAACCGCCGAGTGGGGAACTCCGTGGCTGGGGTGTCTTCGCCCACGGGTTCACCCTCGGCAAGGACTGCCCTGCGGCGAACCGGATGTGCAAACAGCTCGCGAGCGAGGGCGTCGGAATGCTGCGCTTCGACAACCTCGGGCTGGGCGACTCCGACGGTGACTGGGGCGACGGTTCGTTCTCGCACAAGGTCGCCGACACCGTGCGCGCAGTGGAGGTGATGAACGCGTCGGGCCGCGAGGTGCGACTGCTCGTCGGGCACTCCTTCGGCGGGGCAGCGGCGATCGCCGCAGCCCACCACTGCGACACCGTCGCCGCGGTGGTCAGCGTCGGCGCGCCCTACGACCCCGCCCACGTCGAACGCAACTACGACGCGCTGATCCACCGGATCGAGGCCGACGGTGAGGCACCCTTCCCCGTCGGTGGCAAGGCCCTGACACTCAAGCGGCACTTCGTCGAGGACGTCCGTGCCGCCGATCTGACGGAGCTGATCCGCACGTTGCGCCGTGCGCTGCTGGTGATGCACTCACCGACCGACAACACCGTGGGCATCGCGAACGCCAGCGAGATCTTCCGAACCGCACGGCACCCAAGGAGTTTCGTCTCACTCGAGGGGGCCGACCACCTGCTCACCGGCAAAAACCAGGCCGCCCGGGCAGCCAGAATCATCAGCGCCTGGGTGGATCCCTATCTGTGAGCAGGTGACGCCTCGATATCACCCCGATCCCTCCAGTAGCGACTGACCGAGGTAGCCGCCGTCGCTGGCACCGGGCAGTATCGCGAAGACGGCCGAACCGATCGTGGTGATCCAGCGGTTGAGCGCATCGGCTGCCGCGAGCCGCTGCTGCACCGGTGTGAACTGCGCCGCGGGGTTCCGTTGGTACACAGCGAATATCAGACCGCTGTCGGTCGTCTGACCCGTGCCCGGGGGATCGTCGTAGTTGTAGGGCCTGCGCAGGAACTGCTCGTCGGCGGTGCGGTGCCGCGCCAGAGCGATGTGCGCATTGGGTGGAATGACGGGAATCCCGTTCGCAGTGACGGAGAGATCGGGTTCGTCGGACTCGAGTCGGCCGGTCAACGGCGCGCCGGTGTCGAGTCGCCGGCCGACGGTGAACTCTTTGCTTGCGCGATCCAGTTCATCCCAGGTGTCCATCTCGGCGCGGATGCGCCGCAACACCAGCACGGTGCCGCCGGCGAACCAGGGCTGGGTGGTCCCGTCGTCCCACACGTTGCGATCCAGCCCCGCCGAGTCGCGGATGTTGACGGTGCCGTCGACCTGACCCATCAGGTTGCGCATCGAGGTGCCGGACTGGTCGGCTCCGTGAGCGTTGCGAAAGCCGCTCTGCCGCCACCGTTGTGACGTCAGCGCGCGCACGTTCTTGAGCAGAACCCGGCTGGCGTGGGCGATGACGGCGGGATCGTCCGCGCAGAGCTGTAACAGCAGATCGCCCCCGCACCACCGAGGCTCGAGGCGGTCGGTGGTGAAGCTCGGCAGCTCGGCGACCGATGCGGGTCGCCGAGCGCCGAGGCCAATGCTGTCGAACACGCCCGGGCCGAGGCCGACCGTGACTGTGAGCCGAGCGGGACGCCGTGCGAGCTCGGGCTCGGTGTCGGCCAGGGCGGGCATGCCCTGAGTCAGCCGATCGGCATCCGAACTCCACAGTTTCAGTACCGCGGCGAGCGTCTCACGCCGGCTGCGGTGAGCCTGAGGTGTCAAGTCGAGCCCAATGAACAGCGCGTGCGCCTGCGGCTGCGTGGCGACACCACTCTGATGCGCGCCGAAGAACGGTTCAGTCCGACTACCGAAACCGTCTACCGCCGTGGCGGATCGGGCGGCACCACACTGGGTCACGGCAGCGCCCGCGGCCAGTGCGGCGGCACTCCCGGCGAGCAGCCTGCGCCGGTTGACCGCGAACCCGCGTCGCGCCGGGTCAGCCATGGTATTCCTCGCCGGCGCCCGCGAAGTCGCGGACCTGCGCGGTGAAGGGCAGCGTCGAGCCGTCCTCGAACTCGACCGTCAGCGTGACGTCGGCGCCGGGTGGCAGCGGCGCCACCAGGTCCATCAGCATCAGGTGATCACCACCGGGCACCAGGTCGTGCGTGCCCCCGGCCGGAATCGACACACCGCCGGCCTTGGGGCGCATGGTCTTTGCGCCCGCGCCGTCGGTGGTCACCTCGTGAAGCTCCACGCGGTCGGCAGCCGGTGAAAGTGCCGAGACGATGCGGGCATCGTGATGACCCGAGTTCGTGAACGTGCCGAACACCGATGTCATGCCCATATCCGCCGAACTCGCCCACTGCTCACCGATGGTGACGGACTCCGCCATCGGCGCCTCGTCATGACCCGCGGGGGACGTACAGCCAACAGCCGTCCACGCCACCAACCCCATCGAGATGTACCACCGTGCCCGCCTCGTCGCGTCACGCATCGTTGCCCTCTTCCTTTGTCGCGTTGGATGTCCTGTGCCGCTTGATCATTGAGATGGCGATGTCAGCGGCCACGAATGCTGCCAGGCTGAGTCCGAGCAGCGGCAGGAACCAGCCGATGCCGACCGCGGCGACCGCCAGGCCGGCGATGGCTGGCCGGGAGAGCCGTCGGACTCCGCCGCGCGTCGGTGGTCGGCCCACGGCCCATGCCGAACCGCGAGTGGGACGGCGCTGCCACCACATTCGGTAGCCGCGGATGATGACGGTCACCAGCCCGACCGCGACCCCGAGCAACACGAGCTGGTTGAGCAGTCCGAACAGCAGGCCCATGTGGGCGCGGATGCCCCAGTCGGCCAGCTTGGCCACCAGCGAGTAGTCCCGCCAAAAATCGATCTCGCCGGAAACCGTGAGTTGGTCGGGATCGATCGATGCGGCGTTGGTGGTCAAGCGGTACGGCGCGTCGATCTCGGTCAACCCGACGGCCTGACCCCCCTCGGTGGGCAGCGTGAGCTCCAGCGGGACGTGCACGCCTGCGCCCGCCGCGGCCGCGAGCACGGCGTCGTAGTTGATCGATGCCGGATCACCCGTCGCGTGGACCGGCGCGGTGCCGCCGTGACCAACGTGCTCCAGCGCCGTGTTCAGTTGCGGGCGTTGCCAACTCAACGCCGTCCTGATATCGGTGACGTGAGCACCGGCATATGTCGACCACGTGATACCCGTCGCCGACAGGAACAAGAGGCCGGCCAGCAGCCACATCCCCGTGGTGCCGTGCCAGTTCAGGGTGCGTGCTCGGCCCGTCGCGCTGCGATCCACCGACAGCACCCGGCCCGCGCGGTTGCGGCGTCGCTCACCGGCCGCCTTGACCAGCCACAGATACAGGCCGCCGAGTGCCACCACCCACAGCCACGATGCGGCGAGTTCGCTGTAGATCCGGCCGGGTTCACCGAGATTCAGGTGGCGGTGCAGTCCGTCGAGCCAGGTGCTCAGCGGCAGATAGCCGAGCCATGTCGCCTCGTCGCCGAGCACGCGTCCCGTGTACGGATCGACGAACACGGCGCGCGACCACTCATCATCGAGTGTCGGATCGCTGAAGTAGACGCGCGTGGACTCGGTACCGGTGGCCGGCGGCCGCATGCCGGTCATCGTCAGGTCCGGGAACGCATTACGTGCCGCCGCGACCTGGTCACGCAACGGCAGTGGTTCCCCGGTCGGCTCCACGAACAGGACGTCGTCGTAGACGAACCTCTCCATCGTGGGGGCCAGCGCGTAGAGCCCGCCGGTCACTGCGGCGACCAGTATGAACGGGGCCACCAGGACGCCAGCGTAGAAGTGCAGGCGGGCGATCAGCGGTCGCCAACTGCGTTGGGTCGGCGGTGGAGGGGAGGTGTCTTTGGAAATGGTTGTGTCTTTGGGAATGGTCATGTTTCTCAAGCCTTTTGCAGTCGTTGAGCTGCGAGATGAGCCGCGCGGCGGCGTGCTCGATCGGGGCGCGATCGCGTGTTCGGCGAGGGCCCGGCGAGTGAGATGTAGAGACGACCGCTATGCGGTCGCGGAGACCAGCCGAGGCGGAGCCCGCATGCCCAGGCCAGGGAAGTGCAGAACCGGTCGCGCGACGACGACACTGGTCATGCGGCACGACGGCCGGGAGACCGGCTCGGCGGCCGATATCGCAAAAAGCCGCAGCCAGCACAGCACCGAGCAGCAGACGACGTAAAGGTGCTCGACGGCGGTGATGGCGACGGCGAGCAGGACGGCGGCCGCGGCGTGGGTCGCGAGCATCGAGGGACTCAGCCCCAGCCAGTCGCCGCCGTGGTGGTGGCCGCCCGCCATCGCGAGCGACACGTGGCCCAGGAGTTGCGCGGCGCCAAGGGCGGCGGCGGTGCTCAGCGGCCGGCTCGCGCGTCCGTCGAATCGGGCGCAGCCGCACAGGGCGCCCACCGCGGCACACACCAGCAGGGCAATGAGGAGGGCGGCACCGCGCGGCATCCCGCCGCCAGCCGCCGAGTGGGCACCGGTCGTGACGACCGCCGAAGACGCCCCGACCAGGGCGCCGCGCACCCAGCGGGCGCGTGACTTCGGCGTGCTCACCCGCCGCACCTTACCGCCGCCACTACTACAACGCCTAGTAGACCCGGGATGGGCTCGTTCTACCCCGTGCAGTCCTCGGCCCGCCGAGCCCGGGCGCGTCGCTTGCCCTCGTGCATCGCCGCCACCCGCGCGACAGGGATCGTCCGGCCGTGCTCGATGAGATCGGTGGGCAATCGCTGCGGGGCAGGCATCGCCTCCGCCCAAGGATCGCCGCCGTTCAGCGCCTCGATCGCGGTGCGCACCGTGAAGTCGGTGGGGCGGATCCGGTCCAGATCCGACCAGGCGACGGGGAATGAAACAGGTGTGCCGGGGCGGAAGCGGGGGCTGTAGGCCGCGACGACGGTGGCGCCACCGGCGCGGGTTGAGTCCACGAAAACCCTGCCGCCGCGATCGGCCACGATGAACGCCGTCGTGGCCACATCGGGATCGAGTGCCTCGGTTCGCGCGGCCAGCGCGCGGGTGGCGGCGGCCACGTCGTCGACCGGAACGGCGTCATCGACGGGCACGAACACGTGAAGGCCCTTGGCCCCGCTCGTCTTCACCACACCGGCCAGGCCGGCGTCCCGCAGCGTCCGGTGGACCTGGTGGGCCACGGTGACCACGGCGGCGAAGTCATCGTCGGCGGGCGGATCCAGGTCGAGGACCAGGTGCGTGGGCCGGTAGACGTTATCGGCCAAGCCCAGGGTCGGGTGGTACTCGATGGCGCGCTGATTGGCCAGCCAGATCAGCGTCCGCAGGTCGTCGCACAGCGGATAGTGGACCTCTCGCTGTGAGGTCTCGGCCCACATCGCCACCGTCGCGACCCACTCCGGGGTGTAGGCGGGCACGTTCTTCTGCATGAATGCGCGTCCGCGCAGCACCCGCAGCACCGTCAGTGGACGGCCGGTCAGGCCGGGCAGAATGTGATCGGCCACCGCGTCGAGGTAGTCGACCAGGTCGCGCTTGGTCGCATTGGACTCAGCGCCCAGCGATTGGTCGAGGTTGGTCAGCTCAACACCGTGCCGCTGCTCCCCGGCGGTCATGGCCCCACCCTAGAGCGAAGCGGCAGCTGTGACACCTGCGACATTGTTAGTGCACTAATTAAGTGGGTACGATGAAAACATGGCCGCACCGACCGTCCCCGACGTCGATCCGCTCGCTCTCGAGCAGCAGGTGTGCTTCGCCCTGGCCGTCACCAATCGGGCCGTCCTGGCCGTCTACCGCCCGCTGCTCGAGCCGCTTGGCCTGACTCACCCGCAGTACCTGGTGATGCTGGCGCTCTGGGATCATCGCAAGGTGTCCACTGAGTCGCGGTCGCCGTTATCGGTGAAGCAGATCGCGACGGCTCTGCAACTGGACTCGGCGACGCTGTCGCCGATGCTCAAGCGCCTCGAGGCGCTCGGTTTCGTCACCCGTACCCGAAGTGCGACCGACGAGCGCGCCACCGACGTGGAACTCACCGAAGCCGGAATCGCCTTGCGCGACAAGGCGCTCGACATACCGCCAACCGTCGTCGCGCGTCTCGGCGTGGACCTGCCAGAACTCGAGCGACTGCACAAGGCGTTGACCCGCATCAACGTCGCCGCCCTGGCAGCGGGCGCACTCAAACCCTGAACCCTCCGACCCACAGGAGTCACCATGGCCGCCGACAAGCCAAACCTCTGGCAGTACATCACCTACTGCTACGGGCGCAGGCTGCCCGATTCGATGCAGCGTTGGGTCGCAGAGGATCTCGCCGGTCAGGGCGCGGTCCGTCGCCACATCATCCGGATGGCGATCCCGCCGCTGCTGGCGCTCGCCCCGCTCTGGCTGATCCCGACGACGTTCTACGTCCACCTGGAGATGACGGCGCCGATCTATATCTGGGCGGTGTTGATGGCGATTGCGTTGAACAAGGTATGGCGTCGGCACCGGCTGGCCAAGCACGGCCTTGACCCCAACCTCGTCGACGTGATCAAGCGCAAGCGTGACGCGCACATGCACGAGGACTACGAACGCCGCTTCGGGCCGCGGCCCGAGGAAGCCAAGTGGCAGAAGAACAGCAGCCCCTTCTGAGGCCTGCCGTGCACCGCTCTACCGGGCACCGCTCACGTGCGCCCCGGCCGTGCGCGGCAGCCGCAGGGTCTCGATGATGGTCACGGCCATCACCGCGCCCAGCAGGAGATAGGTCAGCGAGTAGGACCCGAGCGTTGCGACGATCAGGGCGGCCACCGCGATGCCGAAACCCGCTGCGAGTTCCTGCACCGAGGCGTTGAGTGTGTTGGCGTGCGTCAGATCGTCGCCGTCGACGTCGGCGAACGCCAGGCTGTTGTAGGCGGTGAAACCGGTCGAGCGCAGCACACCGCTGACCAGGAGGACGCCAAGAATCACCACGAGTGGAAGTCCCGGGGCCAGTGCCGCGAGCAGCCCGAAACAGGCCACCGATGCCACGCCGTTGACCAGCAGCACGCGGCGGATGCCGAATCGGCGCATCAGCGGTGTGGTCGCCGGCTTGATGGCCAGGTTTCCGATGAAGAGCACCGACACCGCTAGTCCCGCCGCCAGCGGCGACCATCCGAACTCGAGCTGAAACTGCAGCGGTAGCAGGAACGGCACCGCGACGATGACCGCGCGGTACAGCGAGCCCGCCGTCACCGTGATGCGCAAGGTCGTGATGCGCAGCACACGAAGCCGGATGAGCGGGTACTGCGAACGCAGTAGATGAAACACCGTCGCGCCGAACAACACTGCGGCGAACACAATGCCGATGATCACCGCCGTCGGTGCGGCACCGGGTTGGCCGATGTGCTCCAGGGTGAGCAGCGCCGCGGTGATCGCCGAGCCCATCATCAGCAGCCCGCGCCAGTCCAGCGGCCGGACGGTCGGGGTGGGTGCACCGTGGATCAACTTGAGCGCCAACAGGAATCCGACGATGCCGATCGGGATGTTGATGAGGAAGATCCACCGCCACGACCCCACGGTCACGATCGCCCCGCCAAGCGCCACGGCGATGATGGGTGCGGCCAGCGCTGGCCAGGTCAGCAGGGCGATGGCGCGGACCAGGTCGGACTTATCGCTGTTGCGCAGCACCGCGAGCCTGCCGACGGGCACCATCATCGCGCCACCGACACCCTGCAGTACCCGCATGGCCACCAACATCGGCAGCGACACACTCGCCGCGCAACCGATGGAGGCGATGGTGAACACGACGATCGCGGTGATGAACACCCGCCGGATGCCGAACCTGTCGGCCAGCCAGCCACTCACGGGGATGAGCACCGCCACCGTGACCAGGTACGCCGAGATCGCGGCGCTCACGTCGACGGCCGCGACGCCGAATGAGTCGGCGATGAGCGGGATCGCCGGGGCGATGATCGTCGCGTCGAGGATCTCCATGAAGAATGCGCCGGCCACCAACAGGGCCATGCCCCTGGGGAACGGTCGGGAGCTCTGCGCGTCGTTCATCGTCGGAACCGTAGTGCCAGGTTTGTCGGCGCGTCGCTACGGCAGAACGGGCGTCAGGGGTCGTGCTTGACAGATACGCGAGGGGGCTCCGCGCTGTGGATGGCCGCCCGAATCGACTGCTCCAGGGAGCTGTCGGCGACGAACAACAACTCGTCACCGGCCTCCAGGACCTGATCCGGTTGCGACACCATGACCCGGCCGTCCCGGATCAGGGTCACCAGCGCGGTGTCACCCGGAAGCGCCAGCTCGTCCACGCGCTGCCCGACGAGCGGGTTGTCTGCGGGCAACGTCAGTTTCGTCAGATCGGCGCGGCCCTCCCGCAGCCCCATCAGCCGGACGAGGTGACCCACATCGATGGCGCCCTCGATACCCGCCACCAGTGCGCCCGGAGTCGACACGGCGACGTCGATGCCCCACTCCTGGCTGAAGAGCCACTCATTGCGGACGTCGTTGATGCGTGCCACAACCCGCGGAACGCCGAACTCGGACTTGGCGAGCAGGCCGACGACGAGGTTGGCCTTGTCGTCACCCGTGGCGGCGATCAACACATCGCATGTCTGCGCGCCCGCCTCCTCGAGCGCGGACAGCTCGCACGCGTCGGCATTGAGCCAGTCCGCGCCCGGCACCGTCTGCGGCTCGAAGCGCCGCCGCTCCCGCTCGATCAACAGCACCTTGTGGCCGTAGTCGAGCAATTCACGCGCGACGGAGCGCCCGACATTGCCGGCACCGGCAATGCCCACCCGCATTCTGCGCTCCGCCATGGGTTCATCTTGTCGCATCGGGAGGCGACGCGCGTGGGCTCCGCGGCGACGGACAACGCCTACTGGCGGGGCCGTCTACTGATTTACTGATGGCTCTGCCTGGACGGGAACGAAATGAGTTTGCACGAGCTGTATCTGGCCTTGCTGATCGGTGGCTTCGTGCTGCTGGCAAGCATCGTCGGCACGCGCGTGGCGACGGGCGTGGGATTTCCCAGCCTGCTCTTCTTCCTGCTGGTCGGTGTCGTGCTCGGCGAGGACGGGTTCGGTCTGGCCTTCGACAACGTCGAACTGGCCAGGAATGTGTGCACCGCCGGGCTCGCCGTGATCCTCGTCGAAGGTGGTCTGACCACCCGGTTCACTGACATCCGCAAGGTTTTGGCACCCGCGGCCGCCTTGGCCACCGTCGGCGTGGTGATCAGCACGCTGATCACCGCGGCCGGTGCGCACGTGCTGCTCCGAATGGACTGGCAGCTCGCCTTGCTGCTCGGCGCGATCGTGTCGTCCACCGACGCCGCGGCGGTCTTCTCGGTGTTGCGTGTTCTCCCGCTGCCCAGGCGCGTCGCCGGTCTGCTCGAGGCCGAGTCGGGGTTCAACGACGCGCCCGCGGTGATCCTCGTGCTGATGTTCAGCGTGGTGCCCTTCGTCTTCGAGCCGGAGAGCGCCATCGCCGGCATCGTGTTCGAACTGCTTGCCGGCTCGGCGATCGGTCTGGCGGTCGGATTCGTCGGGGCGTTCGCGCTGCGAAGTATCGCGTTGCCGGCCTCCGGCCTGTACCCGATCGCGACCTTCGGCCTGGGTCTCGTCGCCTTCGCGGCAGCGGGCACCGTCCATGCCAGCGGGTTCATCGCCGCCTACCTGGCCGCCGTGGTGCTGGCCAACTCCGGGCTGCCGCACAGGTCGGCGACGCGGTCATTCGCCGAGGGGCTCGGCTGGTTGGCGCAGATCGGCCTCTTCGTGCTCCTTGGCCTGCTGGTCAGCCCGAGTGAACTCGGCTCCGCCGTGTTGCCCGCGATCATCGTCGGCCTCGTTCTGCTCCTGGTCGCGCGACCGGTGTCGGTCGTGGGATCGCTTGCCGCGTTTAACATTCCGTGGCGCGAACAGGTCTTCCTGTCGTGGGCGGGCCTACGCGGTGCGGTCCCCGTCGTGTTGGCGACATTCCCGATCGTCGCCGGTGTGCCCGACAGCTCCCGGCTGCTCAACATCGTGTTTCTCCTCGTGGTGGTGTTCACCCTGGTGCAGGGGCCGAGCCTGCGTCCGATCGCACAGGCGCTGGGCCTCATCACCCGTGAGTCCACCCGCGAGATTCAGGTCGAGGCGGCACCGCTGGACGTCCTCGACGCCGAACTCCTGACGATGACGGTGCAACCGACGTCGCGCCTGCACAACGTCACGATCCTCGAACTCCGGCTGCCCGATCCGGCGGTGATCACGCTGATCATCCGCGACGGGCACACGTTCGTCCCGCTGCCCGACACCCGGATCGAGGCGGGTGACGAGCTGCTCATCGTCACCACAAGCAAGATCCGGGCGGCCGCAGAGTCGAGGCTGCGCGCCGTCAGCCGCCGCGGCAAGCTCGCCCACTGGTTCGACGAGTACGGCGACGCCGACTGACACGCCGGTACCGTCGAGGGATCAAACGCCACCGACCAGATCGAGACACTCCGCGATGACAGAAACTCCCGCCGCCGTCGTGGAACCCGAGGCGCCGACCCGGCGACCGCGTAACTGGCTGCGGGTGCTCATCGTGTCGGCGATCCTGCTGCTGCTCTTCTCGGTGCCGTGGTGGACGCTGCTCTCAGCGGGCACCCGGTGGCCGGCGGCGGTGGTCATCGCCGCATCGGGCACATTGGTGGCGGTCTTCGTCGCGCTGCCCGCGCTGTTGGTGTTGGGACACGGTCGCCACCGGGATCGGGCCGCCGCGATCGGTGACGCGCTGCTGGGCGCGGTCTGGGTCCTGTTCGTCTGGTCGGTTCTGGCCCAGGTGTTGCGGTTGGCGTTGTTCATCTTCGGCGTCGACGATCCGGTGCGCTCCCGCGTGGTGGCCGGCGCGGTGGTGGTGGTCGTGCTCGCCCTGCTCGCATGGGGATACGTCGAGGCGATGCGCGTGCCGCGCGTCAAACACGTCGACGTGGCGATCGCCGGTCTCGGCCAGGGGCTGGACGGGGTGCGCGTCGCGATGATCACCGACACCCACTACGGGCCGATCGATCGCACCCGATGGTCGTCGGCGGTGATGGATCGTGTCAACGCGCTCGATGCCGACATCGCGTGCCACGTCGGCGATATCGCCGACGGAACCCCTGCCGTGCGGGAACGACAGGCCGCGCCGCTGGCCACGGTGCGAGCCCGGCTCGCCCGCGTGTACGTCACCGGTAACCACGAGTACTTCCACGAGGCGCAGGGCTGGCTCGACTACATGGCCGACATCGGCTGGGACGTCCTGCACAACCGTCATATTGTCGTTGAACGCGACGGAGCGAAGCTCGTCGTCGCGGGTGTCGACGACGCAACGGCGCTGGCGTCGGGCGTCGACGGGCACGGGGCGAACCTCGAGAGGGCACTTGCGGGCGCCGACGCCGCACTGCCGGTGCTACTGCTCGCGCACCAGCCCAAGCAGGTGCCGCAGGCCGTCGAGGCCGGCGTCGATCTCCAGCTGTCCGGGCACACCCACGGCGGGCAGATCTGGCCGTTCAACTTCCTGGTCAGACTCGACCAACCCGTGGTGGCTGGATTGAGCAGGCACGGTGCTCGAACGCAGCTCTACACCAGCCGGGGTACGGGATTCTGGGGCCCGCCGTTCCGGGTCTTCGCGCCCAGTGAGATCACCCTGCTGACGCTGCGTCGCGGCTGATCCCAGACGCGCTAGGGCGCGGGGACGGTGATGCAACCGACTCCGGGAACACAACCCTCGCCGCCACCGGGACCGCCCGATCCGCTGGGTCCGCCCGGGATGCCGCCGCCGCCACCACCGGGTCCTCCGCCGCCGGTCGGGCCACCCGGGATGGAGCCGCCGCCGCCCTCGGGACCGCCGCCACCGGTCGGGCCACCGGGGACGGAGCCGCCGCCGCCCTCGGGACCGCCCGTGCCAGTTGGGCCGCCAGTGGCAGGCGCCGGTGGGCTGATGTCCGTTGTGCTCGGAGCGGTGGACACGCTGATCGACGTCGTCGTCGTGGTGGTGGTGTCCGAGGGCGCTTCCTCACTGGAGCCACACGCCGCGAGCAGGGGAGTGGCCGCCAGTGCCGCACTGAATCCAACGACCGCCGTCCATCGGCGCATCGCTGGCCAGCCGGATTCGTCGCGTGACCGGGACTTCACCTGTTGCATCGTCATGATCGTGACAGCTCCTTGTGTGTGTGGCGTGTTGATGTGACGTGGCTTCCCGCATCTGACCCACTCGAATCCTGGCGGTGGAAGCAAATTCGAACTGGCACGTTCTTCCTGCTAGCCGGTAGAAGAACGTGGCGGTAGCCACATTGGCCGTAATCCGGCGATGGAGTGGAATTCAAACGGCTGTTGTGGGGTTCGACGGATAGCAGCCACAAGAAAGCCCCGACCGAGGAGAAGCCATGCGCGCCGACCTGACTGAGAACACCCGTGGCATCCCCGCCGTGGCCAGGCGGGTGATGGCGGCCCTGGGTGGCGGCTTGCTCGCAGTCGCGGGCGCGCTGACCCTTGCGCCCACCGCATCGGCAGCCGACAGCTGTTCGGACGTCGAGGTCGTGTTCGCCCGCGGCACGGCCGAACCCGCGGGAGTCGGTGTTGTCGGTCAGGCGTTCGTCGACGCCCTTGAGAGCGATCTCAACGGAAAGACCGTTGGCGTGTACGCGGTGAACTACCCCGCCTCCTACGACTTCCTGAAGGCCTCCGACGGCGCCAATGACGCCAGCGCCTACGTGCAGCGCATCGCGGCGTCGTGCCCGGACACCAGCATCGTGCTCGGTGGTTACTCGCAGGGAGCGGCCGTCGTCGACTTCATCACCGCGCCAGCGGGATCGCTCTTCGGATTCGCAAATCCCATGCCCGCCAACGTCGCTGACCACGTCGCAGCGGTCGCAGTCTTCGGCAACCCGTCGAACCGGATCGGCCAACCGCTCACAGCGCTGAGCCCGGTGTACGGGCCCAGGACGATCGACCTGTGCAACGGTGCCGATCCTGTCTGCTCCACCGGCGACGATCGCCCCGCCCACAGCCAGTACGTGCAGACGGGACTCGCGAGCCAGGCGGCGGACTTCGTCGCGGCGCGGATCAACGACCGTGGCGCCGCACCCGTGACGCAGCTGGCGGCGACCGAGTAATCGGCGCGGGGCTCGTATCCGTCCGCATCGGTACGCTCGATTGGGACCGCCCCCCGACCGCACGCCGGTCCAACCCCGAGGGAACGCGACGCCCGTGACACACACTCACACGCCGTACGAGGCGCTGTTGGCGCGCGCCGGCGGGATTCGGGGAATGGTCTACACCGCGGTGCCGGTCACCGTCTTCGCGGCGACCAATACCGCGTCGGGCCTGGTGCCCGCCATCGTGGCCGCCCTCGGTACCGCGGCGATCATCGCGATCTGGCAGCTGGTACGGCGCGAGTCAACCCGCCCCGCGCTGCTGGGATTCGCCGGCGTCGCGGTGTCCGGCGGGTTAGCCTTCGTCACCGGGCAGGCCAAGGACTTCTATCTGCCCGGCATCTGGGCCTATCTCGTCATGGCGATCGTGTTCACGATCTCGCTGCTCGTCGGGCGGCCCCTCGTCGGTGTCGGATGGGCGTGGCTCACCGGGCGCGACCAGACGTGGCGGAGTGTGGCACGGGTCCGCCGTGTCTTCGCACTGGTCACCGCCGTGATGGCCGCGGTGTCGTGGTCACGGTTCATGGTCCAGTACTACCTGTACGACACCAATCAGTCGGGGCTTCTGGCGGTCGCGCGCATCGCGATGGGCTGGCCCGTGTTCGTGGTGACGTCGACGCTCATCTTTCTGGCGATCCGCATCGCCATTCGTGCGCTGCCCCGCACCCCGTTGGGTGACGGCGAGCCGCAATCCTCGGCGGCGTAAGCCTCCAGAGGCCCGCCGCGGTAGAGGCATACTGGCCGAATGACCGAGATCACAACGCAAGCCCGTCCTCGATGAGGGCGGTCAGCTGTGTGCACGGCACGCTGTCGGTCATCGACCTGCCGTCACCGCAGCCCGACAAGGGGCAGTTGCTGCTCGGCGTGCGACGCTGCGGCATCTGCGGTTCGGACCTGCACGCCAAGGACCACTCGGACGAGCTGACTGACGTCATGACCGCGGTCGGCTACGAGGACTTCATGCGTGGGGACACCCCGGTGGTGATGGGCCACGAGTTCTGCGGTGAGGTGCTGGAACGCGGACGAGGCGCCGCCAAGGAGTTCAAGACCGGCACCACGGTGGTCGCCTTCCCGCTGGTGCGCTCGCACGGTGGCGTTCACCTCACGGGCCTCTCGCCGCTGGCGCCAGGCGGCTATGCCGAGCAGGTGCTGGCCGAGGCCTCGATGAGCTTCGTCGTGCCGAACGGACTAGACGTGGACACCGCCGCGCTCACCGAGCCGATGGCGGTCGCGCTGCACGCGGTGCGGCGCAGCGAGATCGGCAAGCGTGACGTGGCAGTGGTGGTGGGCTGCGGCCCCGTCGGGCTGGCCGTCATATGCCATCTCAAGGCGCAGGGCGTGTCGACGATCATCGCCAGCGACTTCTCGGCGGGCCGACGGGCGCTGGCACAGCGGTGCGGTGCCGACGTCGTCGTCGACCCGGCGGACGAGTCGCCCTATACCGCCCTGCAATCGCAGCGGGGCATGATGACCTCCGCCCCCGCGCTCTACGAACTCGGGATGAGTTCGATGGAGAAGATGCGCAAGCTGCCCGGCTGGGTGCACCTGTACCGCGCCGCCGACAAGCTGGGCGCCGCCGGGCCCAAGCGCCCCGTGATCTTCGAGTGCGTGGGTGTCCCGGGCATGATCGACGGCGTGGCCGCGGCGGCGCCGCTGAACGCCAGGGTCGTGGTGGTCGGCGTCTGTATGGGCGAGGACCGCCTGCGCCCGTCGCTGGCGATCAGCAAGGAGATCGACATGCGGTTCGTGTTCGGCTACACACCGCTGGAATTCCGCGACACCCTGCACCTGCTGGCCGACGGCAAGGTCGACGCCTCGGCGTTGGTCACCGGCACCGTGGGACTCGACGGTGTCGAGGTGGCCTTCGATGCGCTGGGTCATCCGGACACGCACGCGAAGATCCTCATCGACCCGAGCAGCGCGGGGGACGACGTCAGGGTCGTCGGCGCGCCGGAACGCCGGTGATGAGGGCGATCTGGGGCGTGCCGGTCCTCGCGGTGACCGCAGTCCTGCTGGCAGGCTGCGGCGGGTCCGACAGGGACAGCGACGCAACGGATTCGACGGCAATCGAGGCTTCGGCCGAGGCCTCGGTAGCGCGGCCCGACCGGGACCCGGGAGTGGACAAGTACCCGCTGGGCGAGGGCAACTACGTCCTCGAGAGCGACCCGGGGTGGATTCACTTTCGAACCGCCTCCGGCATCTCCTGCGGGATCGGTCCGGTGGGCCGCATCGTGGGGTGCGATGCCGTTCCGTCCGATGCCCCGGCGGGCACCAACCAGACCGCGATCGAGGGCAACCGCCCCGCCGTCTACCGCAAGTCGGACACGCCGACGTTCACCCGGGCCGTCGACGTCCTGCCCGAGGGGCACCGGCTGACCAACGGCGCCACCCGATGCGCCGTCAGCGCCGGTGAGACGGTGACATGCGAAACCGTCGGCGGAGCACACGGTTTCGTGGTCTCGCCCAGCCGCGGGGTGCTCTGGTAAGCGATGGATAGAGTGACATCAATGCACGACGGCGCGGTCGGTAGGGACCCGCGCGTTGATCCGACGGCGGAGTGACTGAACACATGGCAGATGACAAGCGTGAACCGGAAGAGTCCACCGAGCGCCGCGGACCCGACGTGAGCCGGATGTTCGCCGGCATGCCCTGGGGCACCATCATCGCCACGGTCGCGGTGATCGCCGTCGTCGTCATCGGCGCGGTCTTCGGGCCGCGGCTCTTCGGCGGTGACGACGCCGCCGCACCACCGGATGCGAGCAGCAGCGACCCGTCGCTGAAGATCCCCGGCGTGGTGCGCGCCGAGTACCCCGCCGGTGACCACGTCACCGGTGATCAGCGCGTCGCCTATGACCAGTCGCCACCGTTCGGCGGCGCACACGACGCCGTGTGGGCGGTGTGCACCGGGGTCGTCTACCCCACCGCGATTCGCAATGAGAACGCCGTGCACTCCCTCGAACACGGCGCGGTCTGGATCACCTACGACCCGGAGCGGCTGACGGCCGACCAGATCGACGGACTGGCGATGATCGTCGAGGGCCAGCCGTACACGATGATGTCGCCCTACCCCGGTCTGGACACCCCGCTGTCGGTGCAGTCATGGGGTCACCAGCTCAAGCTTGAGGACCCCCAGGACCCGCGGCTCGTCGAGTTCATCGAGGCACTGCGTCTCAACGAGAGCGCCTACCCCGAACCGGGCGCCAGCTGCGCCTCGCCCTACTTCGACGTCGACAATCCGCCGGCGTTCGACCCGACACCGCCGGGACCCGACGCGGTTCCGGTCAGGAAGTAACCGGTGCACGTCAGCGGCCGGGCCCGGCGCGCGGCGCTCGTCGTGCTGGGGGCCGTCGTCCTGCTGGCGGCGGGGTTGGGAGTCGGCCTTCTCGCGGGGGACCGTGCCGAGCGTGCGGGCCCAGGGGCCGTCGATATCGGCTTCGCCCAGGACATGTCGGTCCACCACACCCAGGCGGTCGACATGGCCACCACTGAACTACTCGGCGGGGCCGATCCCGCGGTGAAGAACCTGGCGTTCGACATCCTGACATCGCAGCAGAGCCAGATAGGGCGCATGCAGGGCTGGCTGACGTCGTGGGGGGAACCGCTGCTGCCGACCGACGGATACATGGCATGGATGGGGCATGGGGATGACATGCAGCATTCGCACGGCGACGACATGCACGGCACGCACGGCTCGGCTGGCGCTGTCGCCGCGATGCCGGGCATGGCCAGCGCCGACGATCTGGCCAGGCTGCGGCGCGCCGACCCGGCCGAGCGGGACGTGCTGTTCCTGCAGTTGATGCTGCGCCACCATCAGGGCGGCACGGACATGCTCGCCGCGGCGGCCGACGGGGCGGAGGTCGGCTACGTGCGTGACCTCGCTCGACAGATGTTGGCCACACAGACATCCGAGAGCGCGCTGATGACCGATATGCTGCACCAACGCGGGGCTGCCGTCCTGCCGCTGCGATAGGCCGCGTTGGGAGCGGACCACCGCCGAATTTCATCTACGATGTTGATACGTAGATCGCTCACGCTCAGAACCCGGAGGCGTCCTTGACCGTCCAACGTCGGCACCGGCTCCTCGTGTCGACCGCCGTCGCCGGCGTCATCGCACTCGTTGCGGTATCCCAAAGTGGTTCATCCGCAACGTCTGTCGCTGATCCAGTCACGACATCCAAGTTCGGCACCCAGGTGGAACTCGTGCCGCCGACCATCGCCATCACCCCGGCCTCCGGTGCACAGGACGTCGGAACGGTCGACGCGGTGCGCGTCACCGCCACGTCGGGAACGCTCACCGACGTGCGGATGACCAACGAACAGGGGCGTGTGGTCGCAGGCCAGATGACGCCGGACAGGCGCGCATGGCAGCCCACCGAACCCCTCGGCTACGGACGCGACTACGTGCTGAGCGCGACGGGTCGCGGCACCGACGCCACGGTCCAGACCCAGACCTCAAGCTTCTCGACGGTGGTTCCCGACACCCAGACCGGGGTGTCGCTGCGGACGACCGCGGTCGCCCCGTTGGCCGAGGGCGGCACCTACGGCGTCGGGACCGTCATCGTCGCGCAGTTCGACGCACCCGTCGTCGACCGCGCTGCGGCACAACAGCGAATGAAGGTCACCACCCAACCCGCGGTGGAGGGCGCGTGGTCGTGGGTCAACGATCGCAAGGCGCACTGGCGTCCCCGCGAGTACTACCCCGCAGGCACCCGGGTGACCGTCGAGGCGAACGTCTACGGCGCGAATCTGGGCGGCGGCCTCTACGGTGACGAGGACCGGCGAGTCAGCTTCCAGATCGGCCGGTCGCACGTGTCGATCGCGGACGATGTGACCAAGCAGGTCAGCGTTTTCGTCGACGGACAACTCGTGCGGACCATGCCGACGTCGATGGGGCGCGGCGGAACGACCACGGCGGGAAGCGGGCCGATTCACTTCTGGACTCAGCGCGGGGTCTACACCGTGATGGAGAAGGCGAACCCGGTGTTGATGGACTCCTCGACCTACGGCCTGCCGGTGGACTCCGCAGCGGGGTACAAGATCAGCGTCCCGTATGCCACGCGAATCAGCCCTGACGGCATCTACCTGCACCAACTCGAGGACACGGTCTGGGCGCAGGGCAATAGCAACGTCTCGGCGGGCTGCCTGAACCTGAGCGCTGAGAACGCGAAGTGGTTCTTCGATCTGGCCCAGCCCGGCGACGTCGTCGAGGTGCGCAACACCGGTGGCCCGCCACTGGAGCAGTGGCAGAACGGCGACTGGAGCGTCCCCTGGGATGTCTGGCTCAAGGGCAGCGCGAACCGTGCCTGAGAACCGGGGTTTCGGTGACCTGGAAGCCGTCGTGATGGAACGGGTGTGGTCGGCCGACGACCCTGTGACGGTGCGAGATGTCTTCGCCGATCTCGTCACCCAGCGCGAGATCGCCTACACCACAGTCATGTCCACGATGGACAACCTGCACCGCAAGGGCTGGCTGGACCGCACGCGCGAGGGCAAGGCGTACAGCTACTGGCCAGCCATGACGCGCGAACAGCGTTCGGCGAACCTCATGCGCGATGCGTTCCAGTCCGGTGGTGATACTCACCTGGTCCTGAACTTCTTCCTCGAGCAAATGAGCGGCGAGGAGTCAGCGCAGCTCCGCGCCGTGCTGCGCAAGGCAGCGCGTCGGAGACCTTAGCCCGCCGAACGTGAAGAAGTGTTCGAGCTTCGCGGGAGATCTCGCAATTTTGTTCACGTTCGTGGGGTGGCGTCAGAGCCAGTCGCGGCGGCGGAACATCACGTACAACACCACCACCGCCAGCACGATGACCGCCGAGCTGGCGATGAAACCCGCGACGGTGTTGATTCCCGGATAGTCGACGTTCTGGCCGTAGAAACCCGTGACCGCGGTCGGCACCGCGATGATCGCCGCCCAGCCGGTGAGCTTCTTCATCACGGTGTTCAGCCTGGCGTCCTGAAGTGACAGGTTCGTCTCGAACACGGTGGTGATCATGTCGCGCAGCGACTCCGTCCACTCCGATGCGCGCAGCACGTGGTCGTAGAGGTCGGCGTAGAGCGGATCGAGCTCGGGGGAGGTCTTGGCGTCCATCCGGCGGTGCTGGATGGCGCTGACCACCTCGCGCATCGGCAACACCACCCGGCGCAGGTCCACCAGGTCCTTGCGAAGCCGAAAGGTGCGACGCTGCAGTCCATGCTTGGGTCCGCCGTCGGCGAACAACTCGTCCTCGAGGGACTCGATACCGTCGTCTAGCTTCTGCACGGCCTGGAAGTGGCCGTCCACCACGACATCGAGCAGCCCGTGCACCAACGCGCCGACGCCGTGCTGCTGACCGCCGAGTTCGTCGAAGCGTTCCGACACCTCGTCCATGTCGAACTCCGGCGGGAGACGCACCGTGATGAGCCCACGGGGTAACACGAATCCCGAGATGCGGTGCTTGATCAACGTCGAGGTGGTGTCGTCCTGCGCCTGCACGGTCTGAATCGCGTACACGGTGAAGAAGGTGTGGGTGCGATACACCGTGGCCTTGGTGCGCTCCTTGGGCGCCGTCGCGTCCTCGACGGCCCAGATGTTCAACCCGAGTTCCTCGGCGAGTGCGGCGAGAGCGGCGTGGTCGGGGGCGTAAACGTCGGCCCACACCAGTGTTTCCTCGTCGGCCAGATACGTCGAGATCTCCTCGAAGGAGAATCCGTCCTGCGGTTCACCGGATTTCCACACTCGCCCGCGTACCTCGGTCATGGAGCCATCATGTACCGAAAAACCGTCCTCCGCCGCCGATCTCGATTGCGCACCAAAACCGCATCGACATGTGCCGATGGGGTCCATCAGGGCCCTGACCACCGCAGGATGGCTCCATGAACGTCGTGGTCGAACGGGGCGTGGCCCGTTGTCCCCGCTGTGTGGGCATCGCGGAGTACTCCTTCACCGAGTGCGGAACCGAATCCGTCCGGTACGAGATCCGGTGCGCCCGGTGCAGTGAGGTCTACATCGAGGTGACCTGCACCGGCCCAACGGTATTCAGTACCGACGTCGAGCCGTACGTGTACACGCCGCCGACGAACGACGGTGAGGCGTTGCGTCGAGCGATCGACGAGCTTCGCCAGCTCTGGAGCACAGTGGTGGCCACCGCGATGCGCGGCCTTCATCGGAGTGTGGAGCAGGTTCGCGCGTCGCGATTGGTGCGGCACTCAACTGAGGACGTCGACGCACCGGTGCCCTTCCGGTAGGGAGGACACCGGCGACGGGCGGGCTATGACAGCTGAACGCGCAGTTCGCGCAGCGTGCGCTCGAGGATGCGGGACACGTGCATCTGTGACACGCCGATGCGTTCGGCGATCTGGCTCTGTGTCATCGAGGCGAAGAACCGTAGATACAGGATCTCACGCTCACGCTCGGGCAGGGCGGCCAGCAGCGGTCGCACGGATTCCCGGTCGGTGACGTCGCCGAAGGCGGCATCGATCGTTCCGATGGTGTCTGCGATGTGTCGGGCGCTGCCGTCTCCACTGACGACGGGCGCATCGATCGACTGTGTGCGGTACGCCGCGGAGGCAACGAGGCTCTCCACGACGTCGTCGCGGTCGACGTCGAGATACTCAGCCAGCTCGCTCGGTGTGGGTGCCCGGCCGAGGACCTGAATCAGGCTGGTGGTGGCGCGGGACACTGCGATATGCCGGTCCTTGAGCCGACGTGGCACGTGCATCGACCAGCCGTGGTCGCGGAAGTGTCTGCGGACCTCGCCCATCATCGTCGGAATCGCGAACGCGACGAAGCTTGAACCCTTGTCGGGATCGAACCGGTTGACGGCATTCACCAGCCCGACGCGCGCCACCTGGACCAGATCCTCGAGATCCTCACCGCGGCGGTCGAAGTGCCGGGCGACTCGGTCGGCCAGGCCCAGGCAACGCGCGACGATGGCCTCGCGGGCGCGAGCGTGCGCCAGAGTGCCGACAGACGTTTCGCGCAGTACGACGAAAAGGTCGGCGACGTCGGCGAACTCGTCGATGCCCTCCGTGCGTACGTCCTGCGCTCGGGTTGCTTGCGGCGGCGACGAAGTCTCTGTCGCGGGCCGTACTTCGAGTTGCGTGGTCATGGGCGCACCCGATCGTGTCCGGATGTGCTGTCGAAACTAACTACGGTAAAAGAAGAATTCATGGTGTGGGCCCGCCTATCAGGCGTCCAGCGATGCTGCCGCGACTTGGTCGCGCCGCATCCATTCCGTCTGAAGACGGAACCGGCGATCTGCCGTAGTCGCACTGCGAGGGATGGGCGCCACCTCCCGCAGGAGTCTCAACGAGCTAGGCGTTACCCAATCGACGGAGCGACGTCGCCGCTTCTAACTAAACGGCGGGGTGTCCATGTAGACCCCCTCAGGTTACTCGCCTGAGCGCGCGATGCAGAACTTCGCACCAAACTCTTAGAGGTTTAGCGCGCTGAGCAGCGGGCATGAAGATCAAAGCGCTGCAGCCCGACGGCGACCCTCCGCGAAAGGCCGAAGTGTGACCACTGCATACTCCGAACCGAGTGACCTCGTCATCGCTGCTCCGGGCGTGTACGCGCCGCAGGAGGACTCTCGGTTCCTCGTCGACGTCATGGACCAGTACCGGCCACCGATGGCACTCAGGGTCGCTGACCTGTGCACTGGCAGCGGTTTTGTGGCCGTGGCGGCTGCGATTCGGGGCGCCGCGACTGTGACCGCGTTCGACATCTGTCCTCGCGCAGTCCGGTGCGCCCGAGCCAATGTGTCGGCTGCTGGCGTGGACGTCGACGTACATCTCGGCCACTGGGCCCGGGCCGCCGAGTTCGGGCCGTTCGACCTGATCTTGAGCAATCCGCCTTATCTGCCCGCGCCCGACGGGGACACCGCGGTACATCCCGCCGACGCGGCCCCACCGGTGGCCGTCGATGCCGGTCTCGATGGCCGGCTCGTTCTCGACCCGCTGTGTGCCCACGCTCCTGCGCTGCTGGCCGACGGCGGCGCGCTGCTGATTGTGCAGTCCGAGTTCGCGGGAGTCGGTCAGACGGTCTCCGCATTGCTGGCGTCCGGGATGCGCGTGGACTGCATTACCTACCAACGTATTCCGTTTGGTCCGGTGATGATGAGCCGGGCGGCGTGGTTGGAGTCGACGGGCAAGCTGGAACCGGGGCGGCGGACCGAGAGGCTGGCGGTTATCGCGGCGGTGAAACCGTGACCGACGACGTCCGCGTCGTCCGCGTCCCGACCTACGGACCGATCCTGGTGCAGGGGCCGGTACGAATCGAGACATCGGACGGCGCGGTTGTCGAGTCCGACCGCTTCATGGTCGCGATCTGTACCTGCAAGCGCAGCAAGATCTTTCCACTCTGTGACACCAGCCACCGGCGACGCCAGTCGCCAGAGGAAGCAGAACAGACTGTGTCAGGACAGGGGTCGACGTAGCGATGTCCGCCCCGCCGACCAGCAGTCCATCAGGTGGTCGGCCAGGCGGTCCTCCACGAACTCGAATGCCCTCATGCCGAACACCACGTCGGTCTCGAGTGACGGCTCGCGTCGCACCAGATCGCCGACGACGTCGGTGCGCACCACCTGTTCGTGCACGGCATCGGCCTCCACGTGCTCGAGATAGAACCTGACGGCCGCATCTGGTGCATCCAGCCGCTGCAGCGCCTGCGCCATCCGCCGTGATCCGGGCGACGACGTGATCTCCGTCGCGGCAAAGTGGCCGATCGTGGCGCCGCGCAATGCCCGGTGCAACCCGAACATCGACATCAGGTTCACCGGGATCAACGACTCCGCGACCGCATGATTCAGGTAGCCGAGGTAGCCGAAGTCCAGGTCCATGGCGGCGAGAAGATCGGTGAACAGCTGCTGGTGCAGTTGCGCCGCACGACCACCTCCGAACTCGTCGAACTCCACTGCGACGAATGAGGCCTTGGCCTGGCCGGTCAGCCGCGGAATCGCCCAGGCGTGCGGATCGCCCTCCTTGAGGTGGTACAGCGACCTGTGAACGAAATACTCCTGCAACTGTTCCCACGTGCCGTTGGTGCGCAGATGGTGGGTCGGTCCCGTCCCGGTGGTGGGTTCGATCGACAGGCGTGCCATCTCGGCCTCTGCGGTCTCATCGGCGCCGACGACGACGTCCTGACGCAATGCGGTCAGGAACACTTGCTCCAGGCGACCGCGCAGGTGCAGCAGTCCGGCGTTCCACTCCCATTCTGGGTCCACACCCGAGAAGCCGCGGTAGTGAAGTTCGTAGCAAACCGACAGGGCCAGGTGTAGATCCAGCCCGTAGGGGTCGACGTCGCTCAGTGACGACGTGATCCGGTTCAGGTGGCCCACGGGAACCCGCTCGGTCAGGAGGTCGAGGACCGTCATCGACAGAGGCCCTCGATGAGCGGGAAGCGAGGGCTCGAGAACGGAGCGCGCGAGTGTCACTGTGGACTATTACCCACGGGAGGCGTTATGAAACGCGTCGCTGCGTTCGGGCCCCCTTAAAACTCGCGGTGATCGCAGCGCTTCCCAGGGCCCCGGCGGATGCGTATCAATTGCTGAATGCCGGCGACACCGACTTCCGACTGCTGCTGTCGCTGAACGCGTCCCGTCCAGCCTCAGCGTCGCACCCAGCTTTCGAGAGTCGCAGGAACCCGTGTCCGTTTTCGTCGACATCACCCCCGACGAGTCGCATGTCGACTCGCCGGCAGCCACGGCAGCCACCAATCGGTGGCGCGGCCGGTTGACCCGTGCCGCACTGCCCCTGCTGTCAGTGGTCGCGTTCGGGGTGGTGTGGCAGGTGGCCGCGGCCAGCGGTGTCTGGAACCAGACCTTCGTGCCATACCCGGCCACGGTCTGGAAGGCCTTCATCGACGTGTCCACCACCCACGACGGGGTGCGCGGCTATGCCGGCTACCTGCTGTGGGAGCACCTCTACATGACGCTGCGCCGCGTCCTGGTCGGCGTCGTGATCGGCGTCGGCGTCGGCGTGCTCCTCGGGCTGGTGATGGGTTCGGTCGGCTGGGTGCGCAGCGTGCTCGAGCCGTGGCTCACGTTCCTGCGGGCCCTGCCGCCCCTGGCCTACTTCTTCCTGCTGGTCATCTGGTTGGGCATCGATGAGGCCCCCAAGATCACGCTGCTGGCGTTGGCGGCACTGCCTCCTGCGGCGGTGGCGACCACGGCGGCCGTCGTCGCCGCGCCGGTCGGCCTGACCGAGGCGGCGCGTGCGCTTGGCGCCACCCGCATCCAGGTGATCCGCGATGTCGTCGTGCCATCGGCGCTGCCCGAGACGTTCACCGGTATCCGGCTGGCGGTGGGCATGGCCTACTCGGCGGTGGTGGCCGCCGAGCTCTTCAACGGCATCCCCGGCATCGGCGGCCTGGTCAAGGACGCAAGCAACTACAACAACACCCCCGTAGTGCTGGTCGGCATCTTCGCGATCGGCTTCTCGGGTCTGGTCATTGACGGTCTACTTCGCGCCGCTGAACGGCGCGCCGTCCCCTGGAGAGGAAAAATATGAGGATTCGCAGGATTCGAGCACTGGTGGCCGCGGCCGCGGTGGCGACTCTGGCCTTGGCGGGCTGCGCGGTGGACAACTCCGGGTCGGACTCCAGCAAGCCGACGCTTCGCCTCGGCTACCAGACGTTCCCCAGCGGTGACCTCATCGTCAAGAACAACAAGTGGCTCGAGGAGGCGCTGCCGGACTACAACATCAAGTGGGTCAAGTTCGACTCCGGCGCCGACGTCAACACCGCGTTCATCGCCAAGGAGCTGGACTTCGGCGCGCTGGGCTCCAGCCCGGTGGCCCGCGGCCTGTCCGCACCACTGAACATTCCGTACAGCGTCGCGTTCGTCCTCGACGTGGCCGGTGACAACGAGGCCCTGGTGGTCCGCAACGAGTCGGGTATCAACTCGATCCCCGAGCTGAGGGGCAAGCGCATCGGCACGCCGTTCGCGTCGACAGCGCACTACAGCCTGCTCGCTGCGTTGGCGCAGAACAACCTGACGCCCAAGGATGTTCAGCTGATCGATCTTCAGCCGCAGGCGATTCTCGCGGCGTGGGAGCGCGGTGACATCGATGCCGCCTACACCTGGTTGCCGACCCTGGATCAGCTGCGCAAGACCGGCAAGGACCTGATCACCAGCCGCCAGCTGGCCAAGGATGGCAAGCCGACCCTGGACCTGGCCGTGGTGGCCAATGAGTTCGCCTCGGCTCACCCCGAGGTCGTCGACACCTGGCGTCAGCAGCAGGCGCGCGCGCTCAACCTGATCTCCGACGAGCCGGATGCGGCCGCCAAGGCTATCGCCGCCGAGATCGGTCTGGCACCCGAAGACGTTGCGGGACAGCTGAAGCAGGGCGTCTACCTGACACCGCAGCAGGTGGCGTCCCCGGAGTGGCTCGGCAGCGAGGGTGCCGTCGGCAACATCGCCGTGAACCTGCAGAGCGCATCGGAGTTCCTCGCCGAGCAGGGCCAAATCCCAACGGCCGCACCGCTCAAGACGTTCCAGGACGCCATCTACGTCAAGGGACTACCCGATGTCCTCACGCAGTGATACCCCCGTCGTCCGTGGCGGCCTGCGCATCAGCAACGTGGCGCACCGCTACGGCGACGTGACAGCGCTCGGGCCGGTCGATCTCGATATCGAACCCGGTGCCTTCCTGGTCTTGGTGGGCGCGTCGGGCTGCGGCAAGAGCACGCTGCTGCGACTCATCGCCGGGTTCGAGCAGCCGACCGCGGGCGAGGTCGAGATCGCCGGTGACGCGCCCACCCCGGGCGTCACCGCGGGGGTGGTTTTCCAGCAGCCGAGGCTGTTCCCGTGGCGCACGGTCGGCGGCAACGTCGACCTGGCGCTCAAGTACGCCAAGGTGCCGCGTGATCGGCGCACCGAGCGCCGAGACCAGCTGCTGGCGCGCGTGGGGCTCGAGGGAACGGCCGACCGCAAGATCTGGGAGATCAGCGGGGGACAGCAGCAGCGTGTGGCGATCGCGCGTGCGCTGGCCGCCGAGACCCCGCTCTTCCTGCTCGACGAGCCCTTCGCGGCGCTCGACGCGCTCACCCGCGAACGGCTGCAGGAGGACGTCCGGCAGGTCAGCGCCGAGACCGGACGCACCACGGTGTTTGTCACACACAGTGCCGATGAGGCGGCGTTCCTCGGCTCGCGCATTGTCGTGCTGACGCGGCGGCCGGGTCAGGTGGCTCTCGACCTGCCCGTCGACCTCCCGCGCACAGGCGTCGACCCGGACGAGCTGCGGCGCTCACCGGAGTACACCCGGTTGCGCGCGGAGGTTGGCCGCGCGGTCAAGGCCGCCGCGGCCTGACGCGCGGTATCAAACGAAATCCAGCTTCACACGACGTGCAACGCCAAACGCAGTGTTCGGAGGCTCCGAACACTGCGTTGGTAGTGGTGTGCCGTCGAGTCGCTACACCGGGGGATAGGCTGGCGGCGGGTAGACCCCGCGCAGCCCCCAGGGCAGCCACTGGAAGAAGTATTCTATCTCGTCACTGGCGTCGTAATCCGGATTCGGATCCATGTGAAAAGCCTCCCAGCAGTGACGTCGTTGTCCGAAGTCTAACCCCCGGGCCCCGTCCACGGACAGAGGATTGGGTCGACTGAATAGACTGGCCAACCAGTTGATTGATCCCCGGGGAGCGTCCCGGCCTGCATATAGTGAGTCGCCATGTCCCTTACGTCCAAGGAACCGTCCGCGAACGGCCTGACCCGCCGGGAAGAACTGCTCGCGGTAGCCACCAAACTCTTCGCCGCCCGTGGTTACCACGGCACCCGCATGGACGACGTGGCCGACGCTGTCGGCCTGAACAAGGCGACGGTCTACCACTACTACGCCAGCAAGTCGCTGATCCTCTGGGACATCTACAAGAGCGCCGCCGACTTCACCGTCGGCGCCCTGCACGACGACCCGACGGCGACGGCGCGCGAGACGCTCTACAACTTCACCCGGCGACTGCTGGTCGGCATCGCCAGCGACATCGAGCGTGCGGCCGTCTACTTCCAGGAGGGCCCCTACATCACGGAGTGGTTCACCGAGGAGCAGGTGGCCTATATCCGCACGTCGGAGACCACCGTCTACGAGCACGTCCGCGACGTCATGGACCGTGGCATCGCCAGCGGTGAGTTCTACGACTGCGACTCGCATGTACTCGCGCTCGGCTACATCGGCATGACGCTGGGCGCCTACCGGTGGCTGCGGCCGCAGGGCCGGCGCAGCGCACAGGAGATCGCAGTCGAGTTCAGCACCGCGCTGCTGCGCGGCCTCATCAAGGATGAGACCGTGCGCGTCGAGTCTCCACTGGGAATCGTCGTCAGCCAAACCAGCGCGGCCAACGACTGACCTGCTGTCGATGAAGTCAACGATTCTGTCGCGCCGCGACCTGGACTTCCTGCTCTACGAGTGGCTGCGCGTCGACGACCTCACCAAGCGTGTCCGCTTCGTCGAGCACTCCCGCGAGACGTTCGACGGCGTCCTCGACCTGTGCGAGCAGCTGGCGACCAGGTACTTCGCGCCGCACAACAAGACCAGCGATGCCAACGAGCCGACCTTCGACGGCACCCGCGTCACCGTCATCGGTGAGGTCAAGGAGGCGCTGGACGCTTTCGCCGCCGCCGACCTGATCGGCATGACCGCCGACGAAAACCTCGGCGGCGCACAGCTTCCGGTGACCGTGGCGCAGGCGGCCTTCGCGTGGATCGCCGCAGCCAACGTGTCCACGTCGGGCTACGTCATGCTGACCGTCGCCAACGCCAACCTGATCGCGCACTTCGGCACCGAGGAGCAGATCGACGCCTTTGTCCGGCCGATGCTGGCTGGCCGGTTTCTCGGCACGATGGCGCTCTCGGAGACGCAGGCGGGGTCGTCGCTGGCCGATATCACCACCCGCGCCGAGCCGGTGGGCGATGGCACCTACCGGGTGTTCGGGTCCAAGATGTGGATCTCGGGCGCCGAGCACGACATGTCCGACAACATCATCAACCTGGTCCTGGCCAAGATCCCCGGCGGGCCGGCGGGCACCAAGGGTATATCGCTGTTCATCGTGCCCAAGTTCCTGGTGGAGCGCGACGGGGCGATCGGCGAGCGCAACGACGTGGCACTGGCCGGGCTGAATCACAAGATGGGCCAACGGGGTATCACCAACACCGTGCTCAACTTCGGCGACGGAACCTTCCAGCCCGGCGGCCAGCCCGGTGCCGTCGGCTACCTGGTGGGCGAGCCGCACCGCGGCCTGACCTACATGTTCCGCATGATGAACGAGGCGCGACTCGGTGTCGGGATGGGCGCGGTTGCGCTCGGCTACACCGGCTATCTGAAGTCACTGCAGTACGCGCGGGAGCGCCCGCAGGGCAGACCGCCCACGGCCAAGGATCCGTCCGCGCCGCAGGTCCCGATCGTCGAGCATGCCGACGTCAAGCGAATGCTATTGGCGCAGAAGGCCTATGTCGAGGGCGGGTTGGCGCTGGCCCTGTACTGCGCGCGTCTGATCGATCTTCAGCAGACGGCCGAGTCCGACGACGAGGCGGAGCGCGTGACGCACCTCCTGGACATCCTGACTCCGATTGCCAAGAGTTGGCCCTCGCAGTGGTGCCTGGCGGCCAACGACCTGGCCATTCAGGTCCACGGCGGCTACGGCTACACCCGCGAGTACGACGTCGAGCAGCACTACCGCGACAACCGGCTCAACCCGATCCACGAGGGGACCCACGGGATCCAGAGTCTGGACCTGTTGGGCCGCAAGGTCACCCAGCACGGCGGCGCGAGCCTGGCCGTGCTCGGCGACGCGGTGCAGGCCACCCTGGCGCAGGCGACGACGCTCGGTGGCGAGGCCGCCGGCCTGGCCGCCACATTGGGTGCCTCCTGGGACAGGTTGCTCGAGGTGACGGCGGGAATGTTCGCCTCCGGCGACATCGAGGCAGCGCTGGCTAACAGCGTGGTCTACCTCGAGGCGTTCGGGCACGTGGTGGTGGCGTGGATGTGGCTGGAGCAGTTCATCGCCGCCGACGGCCGCGATGGCGACTTCTACGACGGCAAGCGGCAGGCCGCGCGGTTCTTCTTCCGCTACGAACTGCCAAGGACTGCGCCACAATTCGATCTTCTCGAGAGCATGGATCACACAACGCTCGATATGCGCGACAACTGGTTCTAGCAGTCGCCATGCGTCGGGCGCTAATGCAGTATGTATTGCATTACAATCGGTGAACATGACGGAGTCACAGGCTGGCAAGCGGCGCCCTGGCGGTCGCACCGCTCGGACTCGGTCGCAGGTCCACGCCGCGGTGCGGGCGCTGCTCGGCGAGGGCAAGGACACGCCCTCGGTCCGTGAGGTATCGGAGCGATCCGGCGTTCACGAGGTGACGATCTATCGGCGCTGGGGTTCCATTGAGTCGCTCATCCTCGACGTCGCCGTCACGCAGCTCAACGACGAATCCCCGTTCCCCAACTCGGGCGATCTGCGACGCGATATCCTCGATTGGGCGAATTCTGTTACAGCACAGGTGAAGACGCATGAGGGGTTCGCGCTGTTTCGTGCGTTGGCCATGGCGCGGTCCGCGTTGTACGTCCAGGATGGGACCGTTCCGACTGTGGATGCGACGACCTATCTGCGTCGCAGAATGGATCAGATTCAAATCGCGATCGACCGCCACGAGGCCTTACACGGCGGCAGCGCGCCGACTGTCGAGATGATATTCGACATCGTGCTTGCCCCGATCTATCTCCGCGCAGTCTTCGGGTACTCGTCGCCGGACTTTGAAATTGAAGCGCTCGTTGACCGCGCGCTGCAGAGTGGCAGCTAGAAGCGCAGCGCATCGCGGGTAGGGGCGCGCCCGTCCCCCAATCTGTGCCGGCGGCCACGCCGACGTCCGACCTCGGGTGACCTGGCAGATCCTTGGCGTGCGCAGGCGGCATCTCATCGCGCCCGAAACCAGTACTGCAAGAGATCTTGCATTAATGGGTGACCGGGGTCATACTTGGCCTTAATGCAGGATTAGTTACATTAGACCGGTGGCGGTGCACGCCTGGCGCAGCGCGCGACGGTCCGAATCTCCTGTGTTGCAACGCAGTTTCAGGTTCAGATCGACGAGATGAGGATTCCCATGGCCCCTACGCACACATCCCTTAAAGGCAAGGTCGCGGTCGTGACGGGCGCCAGCTCGGGCATAGGCGCCGAGATCTGCCGCGAACTCAGCCAGTGGGGCGCGTCGGTGGCCCTGGTCGGTCGCGATGCGGGCCGCTTGGACAGTGTCCTCGACGACCTGACCTCCACCGGCGCGGACGCCATCCGTCTGTGCGTTGACATCACCGACGACGATGCACCGGAGCAGGTCATCGGAGGGACGCTTGCGGCATTCGGCGCAATCGACATCCTGGTGCACGCAGCTGGCATCTTTCTTCCGACACCCTTCACCGACACCCCCGACTCCGATCTAGACGCACAGTGGGCGGTCAACGTACGCGCTCCGTTTCGCCTGACCCGTTCTGCAGTGGAGCACCTCGGTGAGGGCAGCGCAGTGATCTTCGTATCCTCCATCTGCGGACATGTCGGCTTCCCCAACTCGAGCGCCTATTGCGCAACCAAGGGTGCTGTCGAACTCCTGGTCAAATCGCTGACAGCGGAGTTCGCGCCCAAGGGCATCCGCGTCAACGCCGTGTCGCCGGGCAACGTGCGGACGAGTATCAACGCCCACCTGCTCGCCGACAAGGCCTACGAGCAGCAGATGCTCGACTCCACGCCGGCCGGCCGGGTCGGAGAGGTTTCCGATATCGCCCCGGCAGTCGCCTTCTTGGCCTCTCCTGCGGCCTCCTACATCCACGGGGCGAGCCTGCTCATCGACGGTGGGTGGGTCGCCTCCTGAGAGGCCGCGGCACGGCCCGTCTCCCACGCTCTCGACCTAGCAGGAGTCACTCATGTTGCCCAACAGCACTTCTCCGAACCTCACCTCTCGTCGCCACGGCAGGGATGTGAACGACGTATCCGCGTTCACCGCCCTCGTGGAGGAGAGCGGGCTCAACGCCGCGTCACCTCCGCTGCCCGAACAGGTCGTGGAGTCTGCACTGGCCACATGGTTCGGGATGACCGGGGAGTTGACCCGGATTCCGACCGAGAAGGACGACACCTTCGAGCTCGACGGCAACACCGGGCGTCATCTCGTCAAGGTCAGCGGGGCACAGGAGGACCCCGGTATCGTGAACCTGCAGACGGCCGCCCTGCGGCACATCGAGGCGGCATCCCCGCGTCTGCCGGTCCCACGGATGCGCCAGGGAACAGACGGCGCCTACGAGTACCGTCTGGCCGACCCGGCACACGGTGGTCGGGTCCTGCGGGTCATGTCATTCCTGTCAGGAGCGCCACTGAGCGGTACCGCCGCCACGCCGGGGCAGCTCCAGTCAGTCGGGGCCGGGCAGGCGGCCGTCACCAGCGCATTGAGCCGATTCCACCACTTCAGGCAGGACCGGCGTTTGGTGTGGGACCTTCGCCACTTCCCGGCTCTGCGAGTGCTTCTCGACAGCATCGACGACACGGCACATAGGCGACTCGCGTCGCAGGTGTTCGACAGCTTTCACGAAGTGGTGGCACCGCGCATACCTGGGCTGCGACACCAGGTGGTGCACGGCGACTTCAGCACACACAACATTCTGGTGGACTCCGGGCAGGCCGAATTCGTCTCGGGGATCATCGACTTCGGCGACACCCTACGCACCGCCGAGATATTCGACGTGGCGATCGCCATGTCGAACCTTCTAGACCCGGACGCCGCCGATCCATGGCACCGAGCCCTCGATCATCTGACTGGCTACCGGGCTCACCGGGAGATCGACGCCGACGAGTTGGCGGTCCTTCCCGTCGCGGTTGCCGCTCGCAGCGCGCAACGAGCGCTCATCGCACAATGGCGCGCTCGGCGCGACCCATCACGCGCCGACTACGTCCTCGCGCACGCTGCGCAGGACTGGCATGCACTCGAAGCGGTCGCCGCCGCTCCAGCGCCCCAGGCCGAGTTCTCGCCTCGTCGAAAGCCAGCCATGGTCAACGGTTTTGCGGCCGTTGACCTCGCCCGCCAACCCGCACCCAACCGAGCTCGAATCCAACGCCGACAACGGCTCCTCGGCCCCGGATATCAACTCTTCTACACCGATCCCGTCGACATTGCCCGGGGGAGCGGTGTCCACCTGTACGACTCCGACGGCCACGAATACCTGGACGCCTACAACAACGTCGCGTCGATCGGACACTGCCACCCCGCCGTCGCCGATGCGGTGGCCGCACAGCTTCGCGTCGTCAACACCAATACGCGGTACCTGCAAGACCAGATCCTCGACTACTCCGAGGACCTCCTGTCGACCTTCCCCGCTGACCTGGACCGCGTGACCTACACGTGCACGGGGTCAGAGGCCAACGATCTCGCCATCCGGATCGCCCGCGCGCACACAGGCGCCGAAGGGATCATCGTCACCCGCAACGCGTATCACGGTGTCACCGAGACCGTCGCTGCGTTCTCACCGTCGCTGGGGCCGACCTCGCCGTTGGGGCCGCACGTGCGCCTCATCGAGGCCCCGGATGGGGGCCGCCTGCCGGGAGGCGACGTCGCGGAGTTCATGCGCCAGCAAGTCCGGCAGGCGATCGCCGACCTCAATCGACACGGCTACGGGCTGTGCGCCCTGGTGGCCGACAGCATCTTCTCCTCCGACGGTGTGTTCGCGACGCCGACGTCAGTGCTCGGCGCCGTTGCCCAAGAAGTGCGACGGGCCGGCGGTCTGTACATCGCCGACGAGGTGCAGTCGGGCTTCGGCCGGACCGGTGACGCGTGGTGGGGATTTCAGCGCCACGGCGTGGTGCCCGACATCGTCACCATCGGAAAGCCGATGGGCAACGGCATCCCGGTGGCAGCGGTGGTGCTGAAGCGCGCCGTGGGCAACGCCTTCGGCGACAACGTGCGCTACTTCAACACCTTTGGCGGTAGCAACGTGCCGATCGCCGCCGCCGGAGCCGTCCTCGACGTCATCCGCGGCGATCGACTGATCGAGAATGCCCGGACGGTCGGCACGTATCTGCTCGACGAACTGCGGTCGGGCTGCGCATCGCGCGAACAGGTCTTCGAGATCCGCGGCGCCGGGCTCTTCATCGGCGTCGACATCGTCGAGGATCGGCAGTCCGCAACACCGAACGGTGCTCTCGCCAAACAGATCGTCGACGACCTCCGCCGTAACTTCGTCCTGGTGTCGGCCTCGGGGCCCGAGGGCAACGTCCTGAAGATCAGGCCGCCGTTGGTCTTCGGTCGCGCACATGCCGACCGGCTGCTCGAGGCCTTCTTCGCCGCCTTCGACCGATGGAGTGAACGGTGAACACACGCAGCATCGACATCAACGCCGACGCAGGCGAGGGCTTCGGACGCTGGACCCTGGGTGACGACGCAGCCCTGTTCAAGTTCGTCACCACGACCAACATCGCATGCGGTTACCACGCCGGTGATCCCGTGACGATGCGTGTCGCCGTCACGCAGGCCCGCGATGCAGGTGTCGCCGTCGGCGCCCACCCCGGTTACCCCGATCTGTTGGGCTTCGGACGACGTGCGCTGCCCGCCACTGACTCCGACGTCGTGGACTACATCATCTACCAAGTCGGCGCGTTGCAGGCGCTGGCGGCTTCCGAATCCGTTGCCTTGACGCACGTGAAGCCGCACGGCTCCCTGATGGGCCGGATCTGTCGCAGTCCCGAACTGGCCGTCGCCATCGCGACACAGCTGCAGGCCGTCATGGCCGGGCTACCCCTGATGTTCGCCCCAACGGCCGCGTTCGACGCCGTGCGCCGCGCCGGACTGCCCGCAATCCCGGAGAACGCCGCCGATCTCGACTTCGACGACGATGGCATCAACATTGTCGAACCGCGCCCCGAATCCAAGGATCCCGAACAGGTGTCGGATCGTGCCGTCGAGATGGCACGCGGCAGCGTGACGACCGTATCGGGCTCCACGATCGCGATGCCCGTGCGTTCCATCTGCATCCACGGTGACCGACCGAACGCGGTCGCCATCGCCGCCGCAGTGAGGCAACGACTCGAACGGTCTGGCTTCGTCGTCCATTCGCACGCCCGCACGGAAGCCGACTAGCCATGCGAAGCGCTCCCTATCAGATACTTCACGATGGCACCCGCGTGAGCTTCGGCGGCGACGAGTTCATCTTCGTGGAAGTCGGCGAGGCGATGGACCTGGCTAAAGCGCTACGGATTCAGGCGATCACGACTGCCTTGGCGCAGACTGACGTCGTCGGCCTGGTCGACATCGTTCCCGCCAATGCGAGCTACATGCTGCGGATCGAGCCGGAGTTGGCTGAGCAGCGGCAGTTGATCGGGTTGATGGCGGAACTGCACCAGCGATTCGCCGACTCGAACGCCGTCACTCTCGACACCGAGATCGTGGAGATCCCGGTGTGGTACGACGACCCGTGGTCAGCGGAGACGTGCATGCGTTTCCGCGACCACCATCAATCCGACACCGAGACCGACATTCAGTACACCGCGCGGGTCAACGGATTCTCGTCGGTCGACGAGCTCGTCCTGGCGCACTCGTCGGCCCCCTTCATCGTGACCTTCCCGTGCTTCAAACCGGGAAACACCGAGAGCGTTCAACTCGTGGAGCGCAGCAGACAGATACAGGCGCCGAAATACCTGCGCCCGCGCACGGATACCCCAGCCCGGGCCGTAGCGCACGGCGGCGCCTTCACCGTTGTGTATCCCACCCGCGGGGTTGGCGGATACCAGCTCCTCGGCCGGTCGCCCGTGCCGGTCGTCGATCTGACCCAGAGCATTCCCGGGTTCGAGACCTCCATGGTGCTCACGCGGGCGGCAAGCCTTCTCAAGTTTCGCGTCATCGACGGCGATGAGTACCGGCACACGCGTGAGTGCTCGAAAGCGGGTCACTATGAGTACAGACGTCGTCCAGTAACCTTCGAGCTGGCCCGCTATCTCCAGAATCCGGACGCGTATGCGGCCGCGCTCACGGGTCACCTCCGATGATCACCGTGTGTCATGCTGGCGCGTACACGCTCATCCAGGACCTGGGGCGCGCGGGGCACTACGCGATGGGGTTGCCCCCGTCCGGGGCGCTCGATCAGTTCTCGCATCGCTGCGCCAACCTCCTGGTGGGCAATGATCCCAACGCGGCAACGCTCGAAATCACCATGATCGGACCGACACTCGAGTTCGCCACGTCGGCTCGAGTGGCCATCACGGGCGGTGATGTGCCGGTCTGGATCGATGGCGAGCCGCACGACAGTTGGCGCACGCTCGCCGTGCGTTCGGGGCAGACATTGACCGTCGGCGCGTTGCACACCGGCTGCCGCGCCTACCTGGCTGTCCGCGGTGGCATCGACTGCCCTCCCTTTCTCGGGAGCCGTTCGACGTACGTCAGCTCCGCCATGGGTGGACTCAGCGGCTCGGCTCTGGCAGCCGGTGACCGGCTTTCGATCGGCAGTGACTCAGCAACCCCATGCCCCGGGGTGGGTAGCACCGTCGACAACCACCTGCGGCCGCCTCTCGGGGGTGAGGTCCACCGCGTGCGTGTCGTGGAAGGGCTGTGCCACTACCGATTCGATCCCGATAGTGTTGATGTCTTCTTCTCCTCGACCTTCACGGTCTCCTCGGTGTCCGACCGCACGGGATACCGCCTGATCGGGCCACCACTCGAATTCGTGCCCCGTGAACCGCCTTTCGGCGCTGGTGACAATCCGAGCAACGTCGTCGATCTCGGATATCCGATGGGGTCTATCCAGGTCCCCAATGGTGAGGAGCCCATATGCCTGCTGCGCGATGCAGTCACCGGTGGGGGATACGCCACCATCGGCACTGTCATCACCAGTGACCTGGACCTGATCGCGCAGATGAAGGCGCCGGACGCGATTCAGTTCACACCCGTCTCGCTCGACAACGCCATGTCAGCGAGGAGAGTCCAACGACAGCGACTGAGAGAAGTGGAATTTGGCCTCAGACTTCTAGAACTCTTCTAGTGCCCAAACGCAGTACACCCCAGCTGGACACCCCCGCCAGGCACATGACCTCGCCGTTCACCGACATCGAGACTACGTGCCAAGGACGACCGGCGACAGGCCCAGAACCTGTGATCGTGCACACCAACCCGACGAGCGCTCTTTCCCGAAAGTGCTACCCCCTCAGGAGTTTCGATGCCAACCCACGATGCCAGCACGGCCGCGGCCGCCGCACCAGCGGCCGATAGCCGCGCCTATCTCCCCGCAGCCACTCTGGGTGGCCGCGCGCTGTTCCTGCTTCTCATCCTCGACCTCGCCTACTTCATCAATGCGATGGACCGCCAGGTCTTCTCGATCCTGCTGCCCGACATCAAGACCGCCTATGGATTGACCGGCGGCCAGGCAGGCATCATCGCGACGATCTTCACCCTCGGCATGGGACTGGCGGGAATACCGGCCGGCTACCTCGCTGACCGTTTTGGCCGCAAGAGGATCATCCTGATCAGCCTCGCCATCTTCTCGGTCAGCGTTGCGCTGCAGGCCACCGCCCTCGGCATCGTCGATATGACGTTGTGGCGCGTCCTGTCCGGCGTTGGCGAGGGAATGCAGAATGCCGCGCTATTCGCCGCCGTCGGAGCATATTTCAGTCGCAACCGTGGATTCGCAATCGGTTCCATCAACGCGGCGTTCGGCCTGGGCGCCTTCACCGGCCCGATCCTCGGCGGTGCCATCGTCGCAGCCACCGGCGACTGGCGAGTTCCACTCGTCATCTTCGGCGGCATCGGAATCATAATCTTGATTCTGCTCCTGACGCTGGTACCCGAGTCCGTGACAGAAGTCGGCCGAAGTACACCCGCGAGCGACGCAAAGCGCAACGCTGACGAGACCGCACTGGGGTTCATCAACCGACGCGTCATCTGCGGTGCGATCGCCGCTGTGGCCGCAGGCTTCACCATTTATGGATACCTCGGCCTGTACCCCACATATCTGCGCGAGGCACATGGGTTCACAGCGACGCAGGCGGGCTGGGCAGCCAGCATGTTCGGCATCGGCGCACTCGGGGCGCTCGTGGGTGGTGCCATCGCCGATCGCGTCGACCAACGGATGCTGAACGTCGTCGGCTTCCTCGGCATCATGGGTCTCGGTGTTGCCATCTTCGCATTCACCACACCCCTGCCTGTGCAGATGTTCTTCTCACTGCTGCTTGGCATCTCATTCACCGGCATCGTCTACACCAACACCAGCACACTGCTGCAACGCTCTGTTGACGTCAAATACGTCGGTCGAGTGAGCGGACTCTTCGTAGCCGCCATGTACATCCCCGCCAGCGCCTCGGGTTACTTCTTCGCCCATATGCGCGACAGCTTCGGTTGGGAGATCGCAGGAGTCGTCCAACTGACGGTGATTCCCATCATCGGTTTGGTGGCGATGGCGGCGATGGGAAGAGCCCCGGCCGGGGGCAACCGATGAATCAGCCTCACCTGACGAGATTCGCAACAACAAGGGAAGGGTCCGACATGTCCGAGCACTACCCACCGATAAACGATCTACGGGACGGCATGCGCGTCGACTGGGACGTGAGAATCACGATGGACGACGGTGTCACGCTCGCCGCCGACATCTTCCGCCCCGACGACGACCAGCCGCACCCGGTGCTTCTGGCCGCCAGCCCGTACGGGAAGGGCCTGCCGTTCGCGGTGGGCTTCGCCAGCCAATTGCGCAGCCTCCTCACCGAACACCCCGAGGTCGCCGCGTCCTCGTCGAATGAGTACCAGGTGTGGGAGTACCCCGACCCCGAGCGTTGGGTGCCTGCCGGATACGTCTGCGTCCGCATCGACACCCGCGGGGCCGGCGCGAGCGAGGGAGCGATCGACTTCTTCTCACCGCGTGAGACGCAGGACCTGTACGACTGCATTGAGTGGGCCGCCGCGCAGCCGTGGAGCAACGGCAAGGTGGGGTTGCTCGGCATCTCGTATCTGGCAAGCAATCAGTGGCAGGTCGCCGAACTGGCGCCGCCGCACCTCGCTGCGATCTGCCCGTGGGAGGGTGCTTCCGACTTCTTCCGTGAGTACACCCACCACGGTGGCATCGCCACCGAGTTCATGCCGAGCTGGATGCCCTATCAGGTGAAGAGTGTCCAGCACGGCCGCGGGGATGCGCAGCTCAACCCGCACACCGGGCGGCGGGTCTCGGGCAAGCCCATCCGCTCCGAGCGTGAGCTGGAGGACAACGCAATCGCCATCGGCGACGTCCTGCGCGCCAATCCGACACTCGGCGAATACTACCGCGACCGCTCGGCCGTACTCGAGAAGATCACGCTTCCAGTTCTTTCCGCGTCCAACTGGGGTGGCATGGGTCTGCACTCGCGTGGGAACTTCGAGGGCTTCTCTCGCGTTGCATCGGAGCAGAAATGGCTTGAAGTCCACGGGCTGGAGCACTGGACCGAGTTCTACACCGACTACGGTCTCGCCATTCAGCGGCAGTTCTTCGACCACTTCCTCAAGGGTGAAGACAACGGGTGGGATCGCCGACCGCCGGTGCAGCTCAAGGTGCGCACTCCGAACGACTTCTTCGTGCGCCAGGAGAACGAGTGGCCACTTGCCAGAACCCAGTGGACGCGGTTCTACCTCGACGCGAGTTGCGGAATGCTCTCGGAGACAACGCCATCTGGCGACAGCCACGCGGCGTTCAAGGCCCGCTCGGAGGGCGTCATGTTCAAGACGCCGGTGTTCGACGACGACATCGAGATCACGGGGCCGGCGGCACTGAAACTGTTCGTGTCGTCGACCACCGCCGACGCGGACCTCTTCGTCACCATGCACCTGTTCGACCCCAGCGGCACCGAAGTGCTCTTCCCGACGGCGTTCGAGCCCCACGGGCCCCTCGCTCAGGGGTGGCTGCGGATGTCGCACAGGGCGCTCGACGAGGATCGGTCGCTGCCGTACCGGCCGTGGCACCACCACACCGAGATTGCCCCGCTGACACCCGGAGAGACCTACGAGGCCGACGTCGAGATCTGGCCGTTCTCCATCGTCGCCCCGGCCGGGTACCAGATCGGACTGTCGGTGCGCGGCCAGGACTACACCCACGACCTGGCTGGCGAGCCGGAGATCACCTACGGCCGCGAGATTCGCGGTAGCGGTGCCTACTGGCACGAACTCCCCGGCGACCGGGACAATCCCGTCTACGACGGCGAGACCACGCTCATCGGACGAGCCAGTCACCGGCCATATGTCCTGCTGCCCGTGATCCCGAAGTCCTAGCCTGAGGTCGCGCAGAACACGGTTCTAGTCAAACGCGATGATCTGCCGTACCGCCTGCCCGTCGGCCAGTTGATCCATTCCCTCGTTGATCTGATCGAGCGTGATCGTGGACGACACCAGCGACTCGACGGGCAGGCGCCCGGCCCGCCACATCTCGACGAACCGGGGAATGTCGCGCGCAGGCACTGACGAGCCGAGGTAGCTGCCGATGAGCGATCGCCCCTCGGCGACGAAGCTCAACGGGGACACGCTGATTCGGGCATCGGGCCGCGGCAGCCCCACGGTGACCGTCCGTCCGCCGGGTGCGGTCAGCGCGAGGGCCGTCTCCAGGGCCGCCGGGTGGCCGACCGCCTCGATCACCACCTCAGCCCGCAGATCGCCCACGTCGTCCGGCGCATACGCCGCGTGGGCGCCGAGTTCGATTGCCCGGGAGAGCTTCTCGGGCACTTGATCGACGGCCACGACTCGTACGCCATCGTGGGCCAGGGCTGTGATCATCGCCGCCATGCCGACACCACCCATCCCCACGATCGCCACGGTCTGGCCCGGCCGCGGCTGGCCTGCGTTGAGCACCGCGCCGCCGCCGGTCAGCACCGCGCACCCCAGCAGTGAGGCGACCACGGGCGGCACGTCGTCGTCGACGGGGACCACCGATCGCCGGTCAACGACGGCGTGGGTGGCGAACGCCGAGACGCCGAGGTGGTGCAGCACGGTGGTGCCGTCACGGCTCAGGCGCACATCACCGTCGAGCAGCGTGCCGGCCGCGTTGGCCGCGCTGCCTGCGCTGCACGGCGCGAGGCCGTCGGTGGCACATGCACGGCAGTCGCCGCACCGCGGCAGAAACGTCATGACCACCCGTTGACCCACCGCGATGTCGCCGACCGCGGAGCCGACGGCCTCGACCACGCCCGCCGCCTCGTGGCCGAGCAGCATCGGTACGGGCCGGACCCGGTTGCCGTCGACAACCGACAGGTCGGAGTGACAGAGGCCGGCCGCCTCGATGCGGACCAGCAGCTCGTCGTCGCCGGGCGGTGCGAGGTCGAGATCGGTGACCCTCAACGGCTGCGACTCGGCGTAGCGCCGCGGTGCTCCGATGCGTTCGAGAACAGCTCCCCGGATTCTCATGACCTCCAGACTGCCCTGCCTGACAGACTGGCGCGATGAGCGTCGACGAACGATCGCTGCGGGCAGGCGACTTTCCGGTGCACTGGCCTGTGTTGACGCGGTGGACCGACAACGACATGTTCGGGCACCTCAACAACGCGGTCTACTACGAGCTGTTCGACACCGCGATCAATGCGTGGATCAACACCAGCGTCGACGTGGACCCGGTCACCGCGCCGTGGCTCGGCGTCGTGGCCGAGTCGGGCTGCCGCTTCTTCGCGGAGTTGAAGTTCCCCGACCCGCTGGTGGTGGGGCTAGCCGTCACCCGACTGGGCACCAGCAGCGTCACCTACCGGACCGCACTGTTCGACTCGTCGGCCCAGGCGCCCGTTGCGGCGGTCGGGCACTGGGTGCACGTCTACGTCGACAGATCCACCCGCCGACCCGTCCCGATCCCGGAGACCGTCCGGACACTCCTGGCCACCGCCGAGGTCTGACGGCTAGGTCTGTCCGTCGAGCCACTCGGCCATGGCAGCGACGGCGTCGCGGAAGAAGATCCGGTACGGGCGGTCGGCGACATAGCCGATGTGTGGCGTGGCCGTCACGTTGGGCATGGTGCGCAGCGGGTGGTCGGCGGGCAGGGGTTCGACGTCGAACACGTCGAGACCCGCGCCGGCGATCGAGCCCGAGCGCAGCGCGTCGATCAGTGCGCCCTCGTCGACGATGGGTCCACGCGACGTGTTGACCAGCAGCGCGGACGGTTTCATCGCCGCGAGTTCAGCGGCGCCGATCAGGCCCAGGGACCGTTCGCTGAGCTTGAGGTGGACGGTCACGACGTCCGCGGTGGCGAAGAACTCCTCGCGGGGCAGGTAGCGGGCACCGGCGTCCTGCGCAGCCTCGGCAGTCAGGTTCTGGCTCCACGCCACGACGTCCATTCCGAATGCCGCGCCGACGCGCGCGACCCGTGAGCCGATGCGGCCGAGGCCGAGCACGCCGAGCACTCGGCGATCGAGCTCGCGGCCGACGGTGGTCTGCCAGCCCCCCTCCGCCACTGACTGCCGTTCGGCGACGAGGTGACGTGCCGCGGCCAGGATGAGCGCCCAGGTGAGCTCGACCGTGGATCCGATGGATCCGCCTGTCGTGCTCACGTGGATGCCGAGGTCAGCGGCCGCCTCCGTGTCGATCGAGGCGTTGACGTTGCCCGTGGAGGCGATCATCCGCAGCCGGGGGAGCCTTTCGAGGATGCTGCGGGGCAACGGAGTTCGCTCGCGCATGACGAACACCACGTCGAACGGCGCCAACCGTGCGACGAGTTCGTCGGCGTCGAAGACGTGGTCGGCGAAGACGGTGACGGACGCCCGCGCCGTGACGGGTGACCAGTCGGCCATACTCAGCGCGACGTTCTGGTAGTCGTCAAGGACTGCGATCCGGATTGGGGTGCTCATCGGCCTCCATCGTGTCTGTGTGGCGACGATATGCTCGCCCGATGCCGTTGGTGAGCAAGACCGTAGAGGTGTCGGCCCCCGCCGAGGCGATCATGGCGATCGTCGCGGACTTCGAGGCCTATCCGGAGTGGAACGAGGAGATCAAGGGCTGCTGGATTCTGGCCCGCTACGAGGACGGTCGACCGAGCCAGTTGCGCCTGGACACCTCGGTGCAGGGCATGGACGGCACCTACATCCAGGCCGTCTACTACCCGAGCCCCACTCAGATCCAGACCGTCATGCAGCAGGGCGATCTGTTCACCAAGCAGGAACAGGTCTTCGCCGTCGTCGAGATGGGTCCGACGACGCTGCTGACGGTCGACCTCGACGTCGAGGTCTCGATGCCGGTGCCGGCAATGATGGTGAAGAAGGTCGTCAACGACGCGCTCGATCACCTGGCAGGAAATCTGAAGACGCGGGCCGAGCAGCTCGCGTCGGGGAATCAATCCGGCTAGGTCAGGTCCACAGCCCGAGTTCGTCGAGGCGGGCGGTCAGACGCCGCGCCCCGTCCTCGAACTGATCGCGGGTCAGCCGCACGGCCTCGTCGGCGTCGCGGCGGCGGAACGCGGCGATCAACTCGCGGTGATTGGCCACGGCGGCGGCGCCCCATGACGGGTCGTCGGCGTAGATGCGAGACGGCAGGTAGCGCGTCGCGTGCAGCAGGAACCAGGCCAGCTTGGTTCGGCCCGCGGCTCGGTTGACCGCTCGGCGGAAGGCGAAATGTGCCGATGCCACCGCATCGGCGTCGCCGTCGTCGATGGCCGCGGCGGTCTCGGCGGCGAGCCCCTCGAGGTCGTTGATCTCCTCGTCGGTGATGCGAGCGGCCGCCGAGCGCACCAGTTGGGTGGCGATGGTGGCCTGCAGCCAGAACAGATCCTCGATGTCACCGCGGGTGAACGGGGACACCACGTGTCCGCGGTGGGGTTCGAGGTCCACCATGCCCTCTCCGCGCAGCGTCCGTAGCGCCTCGCGTACCGGCGTGATGCTGACCCCGAGTTCGGCCGCGGTCTCGTCGAGTCTGATGAACGTTCCCGGCCGCAGGGTGCCCGACATGATGCGGGCGCGAAGGTGCGCGGCGACCTCATCGGAGAGTTGCTCGCGGCGGACCGCCCCGCGCGAGGAGGGTCGCGATCTGCTGGCCTTCACGGCGCTCCGTTCCCCGCTGTCAGTCGTTGCCGGTCCGTCCGGTGAGGGGTTGTCCCTGGGCCACCGAGGCCATAGTGTGACCGGGACAACACCATGTTTGATCAAATATCAAAGCGGCGCAACCCGCGTCGCGGGTATCCAGGGAGCACCAACCATTGAGCGCCTCGCCTGACACATCTGCCCACCCCGCCGAGCAGCCCTACCTGGCGCGCAGGCAGAACTGGAACACCCAACTCGCCCGGCACGCGCTGATGCAGCCGGGTGCCGCGGCGTTGCGGTTTCTCGGCCACACGACCACCTGGCGTGATCTGGATCGTCGCGTCACGGCGCTCGCGGGTGCGCTGAGCAGGCGCGGTGTCGGGTTCGGCGACCGCGTGCTGATCCTGATGCTCAACCGCACCGAGTTCATCGAGACCTTCCTTGCCGCCAACCTCATAGGCGCCATCGCAGTACCCGTGAACTTCCGCATGACGCCACCGGAGATCGCCTTCCTGGTCACCGACTGTGAGGCATCGGTCGTCATCACCGAACCGGTGCTGGCGGGGGTCGCGACGGCCGTGCGCGATCTTGAGGCCACGCTCGCGACGGTGATCGTCGCCGGCGGTGTCACCGATGACGACGTGCTCGGCTACGAGGACGTGTTGACCGAGGGGGGCGCACCGCCACCGGTTGTCGACGTTCCCAATGACGCGCCGGCGCTCATCATGTACACCTCGGGCACCACCGGGCAGCCCAAGGGCGCCGTGCTCACGCACACCAACATCGCCGGCCAGGGCATGACATTCCTCTTCACCAGTGGTGCCGATCTGAACCACGACGTCGGCTTCATCGGTGTGCCGCTGTTCCACATCGCGGGCATCGGCAACATGATCGTCGGTCTGCTCCTGGGCCGGCCAACGGTCCTCTACCCGCTGGGGGCGTTCGACCCGGACGCGCTGCTCGGCGTGCTGTCCGAGGAGCAGGTGACCGGCATCTTCCTGGTCCCCGCCCAGTGGCAGGCGGTCTGTGCGGCGCAGCGCGCCAACCCCCGTCAGCTCAAACTGCGGGTGCTGTCGTGGGGTGCGGCCCCGGCATCGGACACGCTGCTTCGCGATATGGCGGAGACCTTCCCCGGCACCCAGATCCTCGCCGCGTTCGGACAGACCGAGATGTCGCCGGTGACCTGTATGTTGTTGGGCGAGGACGCGATTCGCAAACTCGGCTCGGTCGGCAAGGTCATCCCGACGGTGTCCGCCCGCATCGTCGACGAGGCGATGAACGACGTGCCCGTCGGCCAGGTCGGCGAGATCGTCTACCGCGCACCCACTCTGATGGCCGGCTACTGGAACAACCCGAAGGCGACGGCCGAGGCATTCCACGGCGGCTGGTTCCACTCCGGTGATCTCGTCCGCCAGGACGACGAGGGCTACATCTGGGTCGTCGACCGCAAGAAGGACATGATCATCTCCGGCGGAGAGAACATCTACTGCGCCGAGGTGGAGAACGTCCTGGCGGCCCATCCCGCGATCGTCGAGGTCGCCGTGATCGGTCGGACGCACGCCAAGTGGGGCGAGGTGCCGTTGGCGGTCGTCGCGCTCGGAGCGGCCCCGCCGTCTGGCTTCACGCTGGCCGATCTCGACGAATTTCTCACCGAGCGGCTCGCGCGGTACAAGCACCCGAAGGTGCTCGAGATCGTCGATGCGCTCCCGCGCAACCCCGCAGGCAAGGTTCTCAAGACGGAACTGAGAGAGCGCTTCGGTCACGGTGACTCTGCTGACGCCGGCGAAAGTACCTCTGCTCCAACGGGTTCTGCAACGCCCGCAGAGTCCTGACCAGTGCCGATGAGTTTGCCAGCGGCCGAACCCGCAATCCTGCGGATGGCATGCAACGGCCGCCAATTATCGGGTACAGTCCTGTGGTCCGACTTACTACCCGCGAGTAGGGAGACGGATATCACACAGTCGGGGCCGACGCTAGGAGGACGAGTGCGACGGGTTTCTCCGATCCGCCGCAGCGATGGCGGCTGCACCCGGCGAGGTTGCCTGTGACGGCGCAGCAAACGGGCCTGGTCGGCTACGTAAGAGACCAGGTCAGGCCTGGATTGCAGGCAGTCGGCGGTTTCGTCAAGATGACCGTGCTGACAGCCAAGGCGCTCTTCCGTCGGCCATTCCAGTGGCGGGAGTTCATCCTTCAGGGCTGGTTCTTGATGCGGGTGGCGTTCCTGCCCACTATCGCGGTCGCCATCCCGCTCACCGTCCTCATCATCTTCACGCTGAACATCCTGCTCGCCGAGTTTGGCGCCGCTGACATCTCCGGAGCGGGAGCGGCACTCGGTGCGGTCACCCAGCTCGGGCCACTGGTGACGGTGCTCGTGGTCGCAGGTGCCGGTTCCACGGCCATCTGCGCCGATATCGGCGCCCGCACGATCCGCGAGGAGATCGACGCGCTGGAAGTGCTGGGCATCGACCCGATCCACCGTCTGGTGGTTCCGCGCGTCGTCGCCTCGACGTTCGTCGCGTTCCTTCTCAACGGTGCGGTCATCACCATCGGCCTGGTGGGCGGCTTCGTGTTCGGCGTCTACATCCAGAACATCTCGGCCGGCGCCTATGTCTCGACACTGACTCTGGTGACGGGCCTGCCCGAGGTGCTCATCTCGGTCGTCAAGGCCATGACCTTCGGGCTGATCGCCGGACTGGTCGGCTGCTACCGCGGCCTGACGGTCTCCGGTGGCGCCAAGGGTGTTGGGACCGCTGTCAACGAGACGCTGGTGCTATGCGTTATCGCGCTGTTCGCGGTCAACGTCGTACTGACCACCATCGGCGTCCGATTCGGAACGGGGCGCTGACATGTCGACCTCTGCCGTCGTTCGCTCCCGCTTCCCGCGGGCCATCTCGCGGGGTGAGCGCCTGGCCGGCGCGCCAGGCCGGGCGCTGGGCAGCATCGGGCACATCGCCTGGTTCATCGTCACCGCCGTCGGCTCAATCGGCCACGCGCTGCGCTACTACCGTCGTGAGATGTTGCGGCTGATCGCCGAGATCGGCATGGGCACAGGCGCTATGGCCGTCATCGGCGGCACCGTCGCGATCGTCGGCTTCGTCACGCTCTCAGGCGGCTCGCTGATCGCCATCCAGGGCTTCGCATCACTGGGCAACATCGGTGTCGAGGCATTCACCGGCTTCTTCGCCGCACTCGTCAACGTCCGTATCGCCGCGCCCGTCGTCGCGGGACAGGCGTTGGCCGCCACCGTCGGGGCAGGCGCCACAGCCGAACTCGGCGCCATGCGGATCAGCGAGGAGATCGACGCGCTGGAGGTGATGGGCATCAAGTCCATCTCCTACCTGGTGTCGACGCGCATCATGGCCGGGTTCGTCGTGATCATCCCGCTGTACGCGATGGCGATCATCATGTCGTTCCTGTCGGCGCAGGTCACCACGACGCTGTTCTACGGGCAGTCCACCGGCACCTACGAGCACTACTTCCGCACGTTCCTGCGGCCCGACGACGTGGCCTGGTCGTTCGTACAGGCGATCATCATCTCGGTGATCGTGATGGTCAACCACTGCTACTACGGCTTCTATGCCAGCGGCGGCCCGGTGGGTGTTGGTGAGGCCGTGGGCCGTTCGATGCGCGCCTCACTCATCGCCATCGTGCTGGTCGTCCTGTTCGCCTCGTTGGCGCTGTATGGCACCAATGCAAACTTCAACCTGACGGTGTGACGCGATGACCGCACCCAACCAGACGCAGTCACCGGTCAACGCGCCTCGGACGCCGCCCTACAAGATCGCGGGCCTGGTGCTCCTGCTGGTCGTCGCCGTCATCGTCGCCCTCGTCTGGATGCAGTTCCGCGGCGACTTCAACAATCCCGAGAAGCTGACGTTGATCTCGTCGCGCTCGGGTCTGTCGATGGACCCCGGGTCCAAGGTCACCTACAACGGGGTGGAGATCGGGCGCGTGTCCGCGATCGACGCCGTCGACATCAACGGTGAGCCCAGGGCGAAGGTGACGCTCGACGTCAACCGCAAGTTCGTCGGCCTCATACCGTCCAACGTCGACGCCGAGATCAAGGCCAGCACGGTGTTCGGCAACAAGTACATCGCGTTCTCGACGCCAGCGAACCCCAGCCCGCAACGGGTCAGCAGCTCCACCCCGATCGACGTGTCATCGGTGACCACCGAGTTCAACACGCTGTTCGAGACCGTGGTGTCGGTGGCGCAGAAGGTCGACCCGATCAAGCTCAACGAGACGCTGAGCGCCACCGCGCAGGCGCTCGACGGCCTGGGCAACGGGTTCGGCGAGTCCCTGGTGAACGGCAACACGATCCTGGCCGACATCAACCCGCAGATGCCACGCATCCGTGAGGACAACCGGGCGCTGGCCGACCTGGCGGAGGTCTACGCCGACAACGCACCCGATCTGTTCGACGGACTCGAGCACGCCGTGACGACCGCCCGCACGCTGAATGAGCAGCAGGACAACGTCGATCAGGCGTTGATGGCCTCGGTCGGATTCGGCAACACCGGTGGCGAGATCTTCGAGAAGGGCGGCCCGTACCTGGTGCGCGGTGCCGCCGACCTGGTGCCCACCAGTGCCCTGCTCGACGAGTACAGCCCGATGCTGTTCTGCACAATCCGCAACTTCCACGACGTCGAGCCCAAGGTCGCCTCGTCGCTCGGTGGCAACGGCTACTCGCTGAACACCCACTCCGAGGTTCTCGGTGCCGCCAACCCCTACGTCTACCCGGACAACCTGCCGCGCGTGAACGCCAAGGGCGGCCCCGAGGGCAGGCCCGGCTGCTGGCAGCCGGTGACCCGTGACCTGTGGCCGCAGCCGTACCTGGTGATGGACACCGGCGCCAGCATCGCGCCCTACAACCACATCGAACTGGGTCAGCCCATCGCCATCGAATACGTCTGGGGACGCCAGATCGGGGAGAACACGATCAACCCATGAGAATCACCGGAACGGCTATCAAGCTCGGCGCCATGTCGTTGGTGCTGTTGATGTTCACCGCGATCATCATCGTGGTGTTCGGACAGATGCGGTTCGACCGCACGACCGGCTATTCGGCGATCTTCAAGAACGCCAGCGGTCTTCGTGCCGGGCAGTTCGTCCGCGCGTCGGGCGTGGAGGTCGGCAAGGTCGACAAGGTCGAACTCCTCGAGGGCGGCGACAGGGTGCGCATCGACTTCAACGTGGACCGCTCGCTGGAGCTGTTCCAGGGGACCAGCGCCTCCATCCGCTACCTGAATCTGATCGGCGATCGCTACCTGGAACTCAAGCGTGGTGACGACAACCAACGGCTGCCCGCCGGTGGCACCATCCCCGACACGCAGACCGAACCGGCGCTCGATCTCGACGCGCTGATTGGTGGGTTCCGGCCGCTGTTCCGGGCGCTGGATCCCGACAAGGTCAACAACATCGCCCAGTCGATCATCACGATCTTCCAGGGCCAGGGCGGCACCATCAACGACATCCTGAACCAGACGGCATCGCTCACCTCGGCGCTGGCCGACCGGGATCAGGCCATCGGCGAGGTGGTGAAGAACCTCAACACCGTGCTCGACACCACGGTGAAGCATCAACAGCAGTTCGACGACACGGTGCAGAACTTCGAGAAGCTGATCACCGGCTTGAAGAACCGCGCCGATCCGATCGCGACATCGGTGGCCGACATCAGCGATGCGGCGGGCTCGGTCGCTGACCTGCTCGGCGACAACCGGCCGCTCCTCCAGAAGACCGTCACCAGCCTCGAGATCATTCAGCAGCCGTTGGTGGATCAGAAGCAGCAGCTCAACGACACACTGATCCAGATTCCCAACGCGCTGAAGATCATCGGACGCGCGGGCGGCATCTACGGCGACTTCTTCAACTTCTACGCATGTGACATCTCGTTGAAGCTCAACGGACTTCAGCCCGGTGGCCCCGTCCGCACCGTCAAGATCACGTCGCAGCCGACCGGTAGGTGCACGCCCCAATGAGAAGCATCGAAGGCGGCAACCGCATCCGCAACGGGTTGATGGGCATCATCATCCTGGCGCTCGTCATCGGAGTCGGGCAGAGCTTCGCCAGCGTGCCGATGATCTTCGCGACGCCGACGTTCTACGCCCAGTTCTCCGACACCGGAGGCCTGAATCCGGGCGACAAGGTCCGCATTGCAGGTGTTGACGTCGGTCAGGTCCGCAGCATGGAGATCGAGGGCGACAAGGTCGTCATCGGCTTCTCGCTCAACGGCACGCGAGTCGGCACCGACAGCCACGCCGCGATCCGCACCGACACGATCCTCGGCCGCAAGAACCTGGAGATCACGCCGAAGGGCTCGACGGCGTTGGCCTCCAACGGAATTCTCCCGCTCGGTCAGACCACAACGCCCTATCAGATCTACGACGCCTTCTTCGACGTCACCAAGGCGGCGTCGGGCTGGGACACCGAGACCGTCAAGCGGTCGCTCAACGTCCTGTCCGAGACCATCGATCAGACGTCCCCTCAGCTGAGCGCGGCGCTTGATGGAGTGGCGAGGTTCTCGGACACGATCGGCAAGCGCGACGAGGACATCAAGTCGCTGCTCGCCAACGCCAACAAGATCGCCGGCGTGCTCGGCAACCGCAGCGAGCAGATCAACGATCTCCTGGTCAATGCGCAGTTCCTGCTTGCGGCGATCAACGAGCGCCAGTACGCGATCAGCCAGCTGCTCGAGCGGGTGGGCAACTTCTCCGCTCAGGTGAAGGGCTTCATCGACGACAACCCGAACCTCAACAAGGTGCTGACCCAGCTGAACACGATCAGCGATGTCCTGGTGCAGCGGAAGTACGACCTGGTCGACGTCCTGACGACGCTGAGCAAGTTCACCGGAGCGCTGGCCGAGGCCATCGCGTCGGGCCCCTACTTCAAGGTCATGTTGGTGAACCTGTTGCCATTCCAGATCATCCAGCCGTGGGTCGATGCGGCGTTCAAGAAGCGTGGCATCGATCCCAACGAGTTCTGGCGCAACGCGGGCCTGCCCGAGTTCCGCTACCCGGACCCCAACGGCCAGCGCTTCCCCAACGGTGCACCGCCGCAGGCCCCGATGCCGCTCGAGGGCACACCCGAGAATCCCGGCCCGGCCGTCATCGCGGGCTCGCCGTGTTCCTACGCGCCTGCGGCAGGCAACTTCCCGACCCCGCAGAACCCGATGCCGTGTGCGCAGGCCACCGACGGGCCATTCGGTCCCAACCCGTATGGCGCCAACACCTACGGGCCGCCGAATGTCCTTGGCGCACCGCCCAACCCGGATGCGCCGCCACCGGCACCCGGCGTGCCGAGTTCGGCGTTCCCCGGCGAGTACGCGCCGCCGGTCCACGGCATCCCGGCCGCTCCGTTTGCGCCAGGTCCGCCCGGAGCCCGGACGGTTCCGGTCACGCCCGGCCCGTCCGATCCATACATCGCCCCGGGATCACTGCAGGGTGACGGCACGTCGCCGCTGCCGCCCGCACTCGTCGGTCCCCCGCCGCCTCCCGGTCCGGGACCGCAGGTCGGCGGCGGTGGTGCGCCGCTGCCCGGCAACCCGCCCTTCCTCCCGCCCGGATCCCAGGGATAGGGGGATAGCTGATGTCAACGATCTTCAACGTCCGCAACATGAAGTTGCCTGCGCTGACTAAGGGCACAGTCATCGTCGGGGTCATCGCGGTGGTCCTCGCGCTCGTCGTCGCCTTCGTGGGCTGGAATCTGTACCGGAAGCTGACCACCAACACCGTGGTCGCCGAGTTCCCGCAGACGCTGGCGCTGTATCCCGGTGACAAGGTCCAGATCATGGGCGTGCGAGTGGGGCAGATCGACAAGATCGAGCCCGCCGGCGACAAGATGAAGGTGACGTTCCACTACGCGTCGAAGTACAAGGTGCCCGCCAACGCGACGGCGTCGATACTGAACCCGAGCCTGGTGGCGTCCCGAACCATCCAGCTGGCGCCGCCCTACACCGGTGGTCCCGTCATGGAGGACGGCGCGGTCATCCCGATGGACCGCACCCAGGTGCCGGTCGAGTACGACGAACTGCGTGACTCGCTGAACCGCATCCTGGTCGACCTCGGGCCGACTCCGGAACAGCCCAAGGGGCCCTTCGGTGAGGTGATCGAGTCCTTCTCCGACGGCCTGCAGGGCAAGGGCCAGGAGATCAACAAGACGCTGAACAGCCTGTCCGAGGCGTTGACGACGCTGAACACCGGCCGCGGCGACTTCTTCGGCGTGGTGAAGAGCCTCGCGCTGTTCGTCAACGCGCTGCACAAGAGCGATCAGCAGTTCGTCGCACTGAACAACGACCTGGCGCAGTTCACGAACGCCTTCACCAACACCGACCGCGAGGTCGCCACAGCACTCAACGATCTCAACCAGCTGCTGTCCACGACGCGCGGCTTCCTCGACGAGAACTCGTCCGTGCTGACCAAGGACGTCAACAACCTCGCCGAGGTCACCAACGCGATCCTGCAGCCCGAGCCTCTCAAGGGTCTCGAGACCGGCCTGCACGTGTACCCCAACCTGGCGGCGAACATCGTCAACATCAGCTCGCCGAACGCGGGCGGCATCGTGGGTCTGCCGGTGATCAACAACTGGGCCAACCCCATGCAGTTCCTCTGCAGCTCGATCCAGGCCGGTAGCCGGCTGGGGTACCAGGAGTCGGCGGAACTGTGTGCCGAGTACCTGGCGCCGATCCTCGACGCGACGAAGTTCAACCATCCGCCGTTCGGCCTCAACCAGGTCAGCACGGCGATGACGCTGCCCAAGCAGATCGCGTACTCCGAGCCGCGGCTGCAGCCGCCGCCGGGTTACAAGGACACGACGGTGCCGGGCATCTTCAGCCGCGACACCCTGTTCTCGCACGGCAACCACGAGCCGGGCTGGGTGGTCGCGCCGGGCATGCAGGGTGTCGACGTGCAGCCGTTCACCGCGAACATGCTGACGCCGGAATCGCTTTCGGCGCTGCTGGGTGGACCCGACGTGCCGATCCCCGCCGCGCCGCCGGCATTCGGTGTGCAGCCCAACGGCAAGCTGCCTGGGCCGCCGAACGCCTACACGGAGAACAACCCGTTGCCACCGCCGTGGTACCCGCAGCCGGGTCCGCCGCCATTGCCCGCACCGGGCGTCCTCGCGGGCGATCCGTTGGGAGCCATCACACCGGCGGCCGGACCGGCACCGGTAGCCGCACCGGCACCGGCCGGGCCACCGCTGCCCGCTGAAGCAGGAGCGGGCTGATGAGGATGAGGAAGGCAGTGGGGTCGCTGACGCTGGGACGGATCGCCAAGCGCGTCACGACGTTGTCGGTCGCCGCCGTGGTGTTGACCTCGTGTGGCTGGCAGGGCATCGCCAACGTGCCGCTGCCGGGCGGACCCGGAACCGGTGCGGACAAGATGACGCTCTACGTCCAGATGCCGGATACGTTGGCGCTCAACGTCAACAGCAGGGTCCGGGTGGCCGACGTCTTCGTCGGCACCGTGCGTGCCATCGAGCTGAAGAACTGGGTGGCCACGCTCACGCTGGACGTCCAGCCGGGCCTGAACCTGCCGTCGAACACCATGGCGGCGATCGGGCAGACCAGCCTCCTGGGCAGCCAGCACGTGCAACTCGACCCGCCGCGAGATCCGTCGGGTCAGCAGCTCAAGAGCGGTGACACCATCCCGCTGCAGAACTCATCGTCGTTCCCGACCACGGAACGGACGCTGGCCAGCATCGGCACCATCCTGACCGGTGGCGGCATCCCGAACCTGGAAGTCATTCAGACCGAGATCAGCAATATCCTCACAGGCCGCGGTGACCAGATCCGCGAGTTCCTGAACCGGCTCGACACGTTCACCGCCGAGCTGAACGATCAGCGCCAGGACATCACCCGCGCCATCGACTCGACGAACCGGCTGCTGGCCATCGTGGCGCAGCGCAACGACACCCTGGACCGCGTGCTGACCGAGTTCCCACCGCTCATCAAGCACTTCGCCGAGACGCGGGATCTGTTCGCCGACGCGGTGACAGCGCTCGGTCGGATCAGCAACGCCACCGATGACGCGTTGTCGCAGGCGAACCCGGACATCCAGAAGAACCTGCAGAACCTGCAGCGACCGCTCACCCAGCTCGGTAAGGCATCGCCGTACCTGCTCGGTGCGCTGAAAATGATCGGCACCGCGCCGTTCAGCATCGAGAACGTGCCGAAGGCCATCCGCGGTGACTACATCAACGTGTCGCTCAACGTGGACCTGACGCTGTCCGCCGTCGACAACGGGTTCCTCTCGGGCACCGGCGTATCGGGCATGCTGCGGGCACTCGAGCAAGCCTGGGGACGGGATCCGAACACGATGATTCCGGACGTGCGCTTCACACCGAACCCGCACAACGCGCCCGGTGGCCCGCTGGTCGAGAGAGGTGAGTGAGCGATGCTGACCCGCTTCATCAGAATCCAGCTGCTGCTGTTCACGATCCTCACGATCGTTGCGCTGCTCGTACTCGGCATCTACTACCTGCGGCTGCCCAGCGTCGTGGGTATCGGGCAGTACCACCTCAGTGCCGAGCTGCCACGTTCGGGCGGCCTGTACGCGACGGCCAACGTCACCTACCGAGGTACGCAGATCGGCAAGGTCACCAGCGTCGAGCCCACCGAGCACGGTGCGCGGGCGACGATGCGGATCGACAGCGACATCAAGATCCCGGCCGACGCGAGCGCGAACGTGCACTCGGTGTCTGCGATCGGTGAGCAGTACCTCGACATCGTGTCGTCCGACAGCACCCCGGGCAAGTACCTGTCCGACGGCGACACCATCACCAAGAGCTCGGTGCCCAGCGAAGTGGGTCCCGCGCTGGACGCCGCGAACAAGGGCCTGGCGGTGCTGCCCAAGGAGAAGATCGACGCACTGCTGACGGAGACCTCTGAGGCCGTGGGTGGGCTCGGTCCCGCCCTGCAGCGCCTGGTGGACTCGACGACGGCGATCGCGAGCGACTTCAAGGACAACCTGGGGCCTGTCAACGACATCATCGAGAACTCGACGCCGATCCTGAACAGCCAGGTCGAGTCGGGTGACGCGATATCGCAGTGGGCCGCGAACCTCAACACGATCACCAGCCAGACCGCCGAGCAGGATCAGGCCCTGCGCAGCGGTATCCAACAGGCCGCGCCGACGGCTGACCAGCTCAACGCGGTGTTCGGTGACGTGCGGGAGGCGCTGCCGCAGACGCTGGCGAATATCGCGATCGTCGCCGACCTGCTCAAGCGCTACAACAAGGGACTCGAACAGGCGCTGGTGATCCTGCCGCAGGGCGCCACGATCGCGCAGGCGGCCACGATCTTCGACGGCGAGGGACTGCTGCACTTCGGTCTGTCCATCAACCAGCCCCCGCCGTGTCTCACGGGGTTCCTCCCGGCCTCGGAGTGGCGATCGCCTGCCGACACCACGACGAAACCGCTGCCGGACGGCCTGTACTGCAAGATCCCGAAGGACTTCCAGGCCAACGTCGTTCGTGGTGCGCGTAACTATCCGTGCGCCGACGTGCCGGGAAAGCGGGCCGCCTCCCCGGAGGAGTGCCGCAGCGACAAGCCCTATGAGCCACTGGGCACGAACCCCTGGTACGGCGATCCGAACCAGATCCTCACCTGCCCGGCCGCCGGTGCCCGATGTGACCAGCCGGTGAAACCCGGTTACGTGATACCGGCACCGTCGATCAACAACGGTCTGAACCCGTTGCCCGCCGATCAGTTGCCGCCGAAGCCGCCGTCACCGATGAGCGACCCGCTCACCGCCCCTGGCCAGGGCACCGTCAGCTGCAGTGGCCAGCAGCCCAATCCGTGTGTCTACACTCCGGCATCGGGACCTAGCGCGATCTACAGCCCATCGAGCGGTGAAGTCATGGGCCCTGACGGGGTCACATACTCCGTCACCAACTCGAGCAACCCAGGAGATAACGGATGGAAGGAGATGCTGGCACCAGCCAGCTGAACCCCACCGGCAACAACGACGAGCCTGACGCCGACATCGAGGCCGAAGCCGACACCGAGACGACGGACACCGCTACGCCGTCAGAAGCACACGACGATTCCGAGGAAAACGCCGCGGAGGTCGTTGATGCGCGTCGCGAGGAGCGACTCGGCCGCGGTTGGTTCGCCGGAATCACCGCGGGGCTTGTCCTGCTTGCCGCTGGCGTCGGCGTCGGTGGCTACCTCGCGCTGCGCGGCCACGACGAGAGTCAGGCGATCGCACGGGCTGACATCCTGGCCGTGGAGCGCGCCAAGGAGTGCGTCGCGGCCACCCAGGCACCCGACACCGCGGCGATGACGGCCAGCCAGTCGAAGATCATCGAATGCGGAACCGGTGACTTCGCAGTCCAGGCCAACCTGTTCAGCAGCATCCTGGTGGAGGCCTATCAGGCCGCCAACGTGCAGGTGCAGGTGTCCGACATGCGGGCTGCCGTCGAACGCCATCACGACGACGGATCGGTCGACGTCCTGGTGGCGCTGCGAACCAAGGTGACCAACACCGAGGCGGCAAACCAGGAGCAGGGCTACCGTCTGCGGGTCAACATGGCCCCGGTTGACGGCACCTACAAGGTCGCCAAGCTGGACCAGGTCACGTCGTGACAGCAGTGCTGCCCGAGACCGACGGCTCCCCGGCGACCGACCAGGAGGCGATCCGCTACGCGTCTTGGCAGGCACGGGCCGCAGCGTTGCTGATCGACTTCACGCCGGGCGCTGCGGTGATCGTGACGATGGCGCTGCTCGCCTACATGACCGATCAGTGGAGCCTGTTGAGGTGGGTGTTCGTCACGACGGCAGCCCTGGCGCTGCTGGTCACGGCGCTGAACCGCACCGTGGTGCCTGCGGTGACGGGGTGGACCCTCGGGCGCGCACTTCTCGGAATCCGCGCCGTGACGGACACGGGCACGGCCGCCAGTGCACTGCGGCTGCTGCTGCGCGATCTGGCGCACGTGCTCGACACCGCGGCGGCTCTCCTGGGTTGGCTGTGGCCGCTCTGGGACAGCCGGCACCGGACCTTCGCCGATCTGCTGCTGCGTACCGAGGTCCGAGTCGTCGACCCACCCGGCAGTGACGTTCGACGGCGCGCGGGGATGGCGTTCGTGATCACCGCGGTGATCTGCGCGGCGGGTAGTGGACTGGCCTATCAACAGATCTACAGCCACGACCGGGCGGTCGAGCAGGCGCGGACCCAGATCGCCGAGCAGGGACCCCGCATCGTCGAGAAGATGCTCAGCTACGGGGCGAGCACGGTGAAGGACGACTTCGCCAACGCGCAGTCCCTGGCCACCGACGCCTACCGGCCGCAGTTGATCTCCCAGCAGGAGGCGGTGGAGAAGGGCGGCGTGGTCAGCAATGAGTACTGGGCGGTGAGCAGCGCGGTGCTGAGCAACACCGCGACTCGGGCCTCGATGCTGCTGGCGTTGCAGGGCCAGCGCGGCGACAACGCGAACGACCTGAAGTTCATCACGGCCACGGTGCGGGTGGACTTCGACAGGGTCGCGGGCGACCGCTGGCACGTCGCGAGCCTCACGGTGCTGAAGAAGCCCGCGATGAACACGGCCGCGGGAGCTACGGGATGAGCCCCCGCCGCAGGATCGAGGCGGGCGAGCGCGACTACTTCGACTTCACCGTCGAGCCCAAACGCCCGCTGCGCTGGGGCCTTCCGGTCACGGCGATGCTCACCGGACTCGTCGCTGCGCTGGCGATCGCGGCCAGCGTGTTCATGGTGGCGGGGCACGTGAGCCAGGACCGCACCCAGGCCAGGGATGCCGCTGCACTGGACTACGTGCGTGGCTTCATGACCGCCTACACGACACTGGATCCCTTCCACGCCAACGACTACGCCGACCGGATCCTGGCGCAGGGCACCGGAGACTTCGCGACGCAGTTCAAGGGCAAGATGAACGAGATCCTCGTTCAGGTGGCGCGCGCCGAACCCACCACCGGCACTGTGCTCGATGCGGGAGTGCAGCGGTGGAACGACAACGGCAGCGCCGACGTGTTGGTCGCCGTGAAGATTGGTACCGCATCCCCGGATGGAAAGTCGACGGTTGAGAGTGGAAGCCGTTGGGTGGTAACGACAGTCAAGGAGGGACAACAGTGGAGGATCAGCCAGCTGATTCAGGTGATCTGACCACCGGCGGCGTCCCGCAGGGTAAGTCTTCCCGTCGGCATCGCCTGCCACGGCATGAGCCGCACGAGTCCGACGGTGACACCGGCGCCGAGGTGGAGCTGGCCGAGGAACAGGAGCAAGACTCGGAGCCGGAGCAAGCCCCGGAGCAGGAATCTGATCCGGAGTCGGAAGCCGAAACCGTCCTCGTGCCGCACCGCACTGCGGGCCGCAGGCTCAAGGTGACGGCCGTCGCGGCCGGGGTGCTGTTCGTCGGTGCGGCCGCATTCGCCGGTGCGACACTGCAGCCCTACCTGGCGGACCGCGCCGAGGTGCACACCAAGTTCGAGATCGCCGAGACCGCGGCCAACGCGATCACCACGTTGTGGACCTACACCCCCGACGATATGGACACGCTGCCCGACCGGTCGGCGAAGTTCCTGGGCGGCGACTTCGCGGCGGACTACCGGCGCTACATCGACGCCATCGTCGAACCCAACAAGCAGGCCCAGGTCACCAACAGCACGCAGGTGCTGGGCGCGGCCGTCGAGTCGCTGAGCCCGACCGAGGCGACCGCGCTGGTGTACACCAACTCGGTGGCGACCAGCCCGGTGACCAAGGGCATTCCCTCGCTGCGCTACCTGTCCTACCGGTTGACGATGGAGCGGCGCGACGCCGAGTGGCTGATCACCCAGATGACCGCGGTCACCTCGTTGGATCTGACGCCGAGACTCTAGGCGGAGGCGGGTCATGGCCACCGAATCACCTGTGACACACCGGACCACGGTCACAGCGCTGCTGCTGTTGACGTTCGCCACCGGTCTGGTCGATGCGGTCAGCGTGCTGGTGCTCGGCCATGTGTTCGTGGCGAACATGACCGGCAACGTGATCTTCCTGGGGTTCTGGTTCGTACCGCACTCGGGTGTCGACATGGCGGCCGCCGTCGTCGCCTTCGCGAGCTTCATGGTGGGCACGGTGCTCGGCGGCAGGCTGGCCCGCCACCTCGACGCACAGGTGAGACGCTGGCTGGTGGTCGCACTGAGCATCGAGGTGGTGCTGCTCGTGACCCTGGCCGCGCTGGCCGGCGCCGGCGTTCTGCACTACCAGGGCCGTGGCCGCATGCTCCTGATCGCCGGCCTGGCGGTGACCTTCGGAATCCAGAGCGCAACGGCGCGGCAGTTCGGCATTCAGGAACTCAGCACGACGGTGCTCACGGCGACGATCGTCGGCATAGGCTTCGACAGCCGGCTGGCCGGGGGGACAGGCCATCGCGAGGGGCTGCGCTACGGGGTGGTGGCCACCATGCTGGGCGGAGCGGCCCTTGGTGCGACGCTCACCCGGTTCACGGTGGCGCCGATCATCGCGCTGGCCGCGCTGGCGGTCGCGGCGAGTGCTGCCCTGTTTTGGTTCGGACCGGCACCGCAGGCGGCCGCAGACGATTAGCGTGGCCACCATGCCCTCAGTCCTCGTGACCGGCGCCGCACGTGGCATCGGCCGGTCGATCACCGAGCATCTCGCCGAGCGTGGCTGGGACGTCATCGCAGGCGTCCGCAGCGAGGCTGATGCGGCCTCGGTCGCGGCGGTCAACCCGAATCGGATCACGCCTCTCATCCTCGACGTCACCGACGCCGGGCACCTGGCCCGGCTGGAGTCCGAGCTGCCGGCCCGGCTCGACGGCATCGTCAACAACGCGGGTATCGCGGTGACCGGTCCGATTGAGACCGTGACCAGTGAGAGTTGGCGGAATCAGTTGGAGGTCAACGTCATCGGCGCGCTGGCCGTAACCCGCGCCGTGCTGCCAAGACTGCGGGAGTCGCACGGTCGCATCGTCTTCATATCCAGCGTGAACGGCCAGCTGGTCATGCCGATGCTCGGCGCCTACTGTGCCTCGAAGTTCGCGCTCGAGGCGGCCGCCGAGGCGCTGCGCATGGAATTGCGTCCGTGGCACATACCGGTGTCCGTGGTCGAGCCCGCCCAGACCGACACCGACATGTGGCGAACCGCCGACACCATGGTCGAGGAGATGGAGTCGGCGCTGCGTCCCGATGAGCGCGCGCTGTACGCCAGGCATGTCGTCGGCATGAAGAAGCTCATCCCGATGGCTCGGCGCATGGCCGTCGCGCCGGAGAAGGTCGCGCTGGTGGTCGAACGGGCGCTGACCGCCCGCCGGCCTCGGCCCCGTTACGTGGTCGGCGCGGGCCCGCGCGCGCAGGCGGCGCTGATGACCAACCTGCCGATTGCGGTGCGCGACCGCGTGCTGCGCAAGGTCTCGGGCCAGCCTTAGTTTCACGTTCGGGCGGCGCCAACTACTCGGGCAGCATCGGCATCTCGAGCCCGGGATCACGACCCAGCAGGACGCCCCGCATCACCGAACCGTTTCCGAAGCGCTGTCTGACCTCGTCGACCGCCGAGTCCAGCGCCACCGGGTCTGCCGATGCGTCGAACGGCAACTCCAACTGCTGCGCGCCGTCCCGATCGATGTTGGACACCGCGAAACCGACCAGCGTCAAACCGCGTTCGGCGATCAGGGGTCGCGCTGCTGCGACAAGTCCGCGCGCCGCGGCGAGTATGGCGTCGGTGGAGGCGGTCGCCCGCGGCAGCGTGTGCGACCGTGTGACACGGCTGAAGTCGTTGAACCGCAGGCGAAGTACTACGGTCCGCCCGGTCCGCCCGGACCTGCGCATTCGACGCGTGATGCGGTCGATCAGGTTGACCACCACGGCGTCGACCTCGGCGTCGGACATCGAGTTTCCGGCGCGACCCAGTGCCCGCTGCGCGCCGACCGAGCGGCGTCGCACGCCCGTGACGACGCGTCTTCGGTCCACGTTGTGCGCCAGCGCGAACAGCTGCCTGCCCATTGCGCCACCGACAATCGAGCCCAGTGTCGTCTCGCTCAACTCGGCCACATCGGCCACGGTGTGCACACCGTGGATGCGCAGCTTGTCCGCCGTCTTGGCCCCGACGCCCCATAGCCGGCGCACGGGCAGGGGATGCAGGAACGCCAACTCGCGATCGGGTGGCACCAGGAGCAGCCCGTCGGGCTTGGCCTCCTGGCTGGCCACCTTGGCCAGGAACTTGGTGCGTGCGATGCCCACTGTGATGGGCAGGCCAACCCGCTCGCGCACCGCCGACCGCAGCTGCGCGCCGATCTGTACCGGTGTCCCCGAGATCCGGGCCAGGCCGCTCACCTCGAGAAACGCCTCATCGACCGACAGCGGCTCGACCAGGGGAGTGGTGTCGTGGAAGACCTCGAACACCGCCCTGCTGGCCTGCGAGTAGGCCGCCATCCGCGGCGGCACCACTATCGCGTGCGGGCACAGCCTCCTGGCCTCGCGTCCGCCCATCGCGGTGCGCACGCCGTAGGCCTTGGCCTCGTAGCTGGCCGCCAGCACCACTCCGCCGCCGACGATGACAGGTCGGTTTCGCAGGGTCGGGTCATCGCGCTGCTCGACCGATGCGTAGAACGAGTCGAGATCAGCGTGCAGGATCGAAGCCCCGGTCACCTACACATGTTCGCACATGTGTTCGAATGATGAGTGAATCAGGCCCGGTCGCCGTAAATGCTGCTCACCCAGATGTGCGCGAGTGCGTCGACCATTCGGTCGGCCGGGATGGCCGAGGGCTCGTCGGCGAACGCCGCGAACATCGTCCGCTCGTTCATGAGGTTCAGCGATATGGCCAGATCGCGGGCGGGGATGGTGATCGGTGCGGCACCCCGGTCGCGCTCGGTCTGGATCGACGCCGTCGTGTAGTCGATCCACTTCTCCATGAAGGTCGACCACATGCTTTGCAGCGCGGGCACATTCCCGCGGGCCGAAGCTCCGGCCAGCGTGACCGCGCGGTGCGCACCGAACGTGTCGAACAGGGCGTTGATACCCCGCCACACTCCGGCGGGGTCGACACGGGTGTCATCGCGGCCGCCGAGGGCCTCGTCGGCCTTGCGGTCCGCCTCGGCCACGACGCGGTCCATCAACGCCAGCAGTACGGCTTCCTTCGACGGGAAGTAGAAGTAGAACGTCGGGCGGGACAGGCCGGCGCCTCTGGCCAGGTCATCGACGGAGATATCGCCGAAGTTGCGCTCCTCGAGCAGCTGTTCGGCGGTCGAGAGGATGGCGGCCTCGCGGTCGTCGCCGGAAGGGCGGGCCGAACGTCGGCCGCGCCCCGCGCGGGCTGGGCTGGTGGTGGGCACGGACCACACCTTACTCGGTGTCGAATTTATCAACACACCGTTGACCTATTCGACACAGTGTTGATAAATTGGCGCCATGACCGAACATCTCGACGTTCTGATCGTCGGCGCCGGCATCTCCGGCATCAGCGCTGCATGGCACCTGCAGGACCGGAGCCCATCGAAGTCCTACGCCATCCTGGAGAGCCGCGAAGGTCTCGGCGGAACCTGGGACCTCTTCAAGTACCCGGGCATCCGCTCGGACTCCGACATGTTCACGCTCGGCTTCCGATTCAAGCCGTGGACCTCGGCCAGGGCGATCGCCGACGGGCCGTCGATCCTGAACTACGTCAAGGAGGCAGCGGCCGAGAACGGCATCGACAAGAACATCCGCTTCCGCCACAAGGTGGTGGCCGCCGAGTGGTCCGATGCCGACAACCAGTGGACGGTCACTGTCGACCACGACGGCGAAGAGGTCGTCATGACCACGTCGTTCCTGTTCGCGACCACGGGCTACTACAACTACGACCAGGGCTACTCGCCGACGTTCCCCGGCGCTGAGGACTTCAAGGGCACCATCGTGCACCCCCAGCACTGGCCCGAGGACCTCGACTACCAGGGCAAGAAGATCGTCGTCATCGGCAGCGGCGCCACCGCGGTGACGCTGATCCCGGCGCTCGTCAACAGCGGGGCCGGCCACGTCACGATGCTGCAGCGGTCACCGACCTACATCGGTTCGCTGCCCGAGGTCGATCCCATCGCGGAGCGGGCCAACAAGCTCCTGCCGGAGAAGGCCGCCCACGTGGTCAACCGGTGGCAGGCCATTGCCATCAGCACCGCGCGGTACCAATTCGCCCGCAAGTTCCCCAAGCAGATGCGCAAGATCCTGCTCACCATGGCGCAGCGCCGCCTGCCCGAGGGATACGACGTCGAGAAGCACTTCGGCCCGCGCTATAACCCGTGGGACGAGCGACTGTGTCTGGCCCCCAATGGCGATCTCTTCAAGACCATCCGCAAGGGTCACGCCGACATCGTCACCGACACCATCGATCACTTCACCGAGACCGGCATCTTGCTGGCCTCCGGTGAGGAGATCGAGGCCGACATCATCATCACCGCAACGGGTCTGAACCTGCGACTGTTCGGTGGCGCTGAGATCCGTCGCAATGGCGAGCCCGTCGACCTGACGACGACGATGTCCTACAAGGGCATGATGCTCTCGAGCATGCCGAACATGGCGTTCACCATCGGCTACACCAACGCCTCCTGGACGTTGAAGGCCGACCTGGTCTCGGAGTTCGTCTGCCGTGTGCTGAACTACATGGACGACAACGGTTTTGACACCGTGGTGCCACAGCATCCGGGCGACTCGGTCGATGAGCGTCCGCTGATGGACTTCACCCCCGGTTACGTGCTGCGTGCGCTCGACGAGCTGCCTAAGGCCGGCTCGAAGACGCCGTGGAAGCTCAAGCAGAACTACTTCCTCGACATCAGGATGATCCGTCAGGGCAAGGTCGACGACGAGGCGCTGCTCTTCACCAAACACCGTGCACCGGTGACGGTTTAGCTCTGCGCTAGAACGACAATCCCGTCCTCATCGCAGTAGGCGATCTCGCCCGGCGAGAACGTGACACCGCCGAAGGTGACCGCGACATCGCGGTCACCTTCGCCGGTCTTGGTGCCCTTGCGGGGGTTGGTGCCCAGCGCCTTGATCCCGACCGCGATGGTGCGCAGCGTTGCGGCGTCTCGCACCGCCCCGTTCACGATCACACCCGCCCACCCGTTATCGGCTGCCAGCCCCGCGATGATGTCGCCGACCAGCGCCGTGTGCAGCGAACCGTCGCCGTCGACCACCAGCACGCCACCGGCGCCCGGCGTCGAGAGAATCGACTTCAGCAGCGCGTTGTCCTGGAAGCAGCGCACTGTGGTGATGGGGCCGGCGAACATCGTCGTCCCGCCGTAGTTCTGCAGTTGCAGATCGCAGCTGCGGACGTCGGGGTAGATGTCGTCGACGAGGTCGGCAGTGGGGCGGGGCTCGATGGTCACCTCAAGATGCTAGCGATCACCACGTCGTGGACGAACTGGGCCAACCCCGGCTCGACGTCGTCGTAGTACGCCGCGAACCGTTCGTCAGCCACATACATCTCCACGAGCCCACGGTGCATCTCACCGCCGCACTCGTAGAACCGCTCGATTGACGCCCGGTGTCGTGCCGCGAGCTCGTCGGCCGCCGGTGACCCCGGCGTGACCCCGTCCCGTTTGGCCTGCGCCAGCGCCGCCAGCAGGGCGTCACCTTCGGCCTTGAGGTCGATCCAGTCCTGCTTGGACATGCGCGAGACCCGTTGTTGCGACTGACGCCACGCGTCGGTGTCGCCCCACCGCTGCTCGGCCTCGACCGCGTACTCCTCGCCGAACGCGGTAGTGCCGAAGATCTCGACCTGTTCCTCGGCTGTCAATTGAATCCCGCTGCGATGCGCGTCCATGAGTTCCTCCACTGCCTTGATCGTGCGCTGCAGCCCATCGGCCCGCTCCAGGAGCAGGGCGTGCTGGTGTTGCAGCATGGCCAGCCCGTCGACCTCGGGGTCGTCGAGCAGGGCGCGAATCTCGTCCAGCGGCAGCCCGGCCGCCCGGTAGGTCAACACCAGGTGCAGTCGTTCCACATCGGCATCGGTGTAGCCCCGGTAGCCGGCAGCGGTCCGCACGCTGGGCATCACCAGACCGATGTGGTCGTAGTGGTGCAGCGTGCGCACCGAGACACCGATCAGTTCGGCGACAGCGCCGACGGTCCTCGCGTCCATGCCAGGAACTATCGCCCCTGACGTCGCGTCAGGGTCAAGGCTGCAGTGTCAGTCGTCGTCGGATCCGCGTCGTACCAGCAGCACGACGAGGATCGCCAGCACACCCGCGGCGATGGCCGCGGCCACGGGCAGCCGGGAGGTCTGCGGCCCGGGGGCCACGGGAAGCGGTATGGAGGGAGCGGTCGAGATCGTCGACTTCGCCTGTGCGGCAGTCTCCTTCGCGGCTTCGCGCGCAGTGCTGACTTCCGGACGGCCGCCGTTGGTGTCGGCAGCGGCAGCGGCCGTGGCTGCCGGGGAGGTCGCCGAGGGCGGTGGCGGGCTTGCCGGGGCCTTCTTCGCCGGTGCCTTCTTGGCGGGTGCCTTCTTCGCGGCGGCCTTCTTTGCAGGTGCCTTGGCCGGAGCCGCCTTCTTCGCAGGCGCCTTGGCCGGGGTGGCCTTCTTGGCAGGAGCCTTCGCGGGAGGTTGCGCGGCAGCAGGCGGCGGTGGGGTCGCGGCGGCAGGAGGTTGCTGATCGGCGGGTCGGCTCTCGGAGTTCTCCTCCGGGCGATCCTGCTGGTCTGCCATGTAGCTGCTCCTTTGCAGTTCTCGTCCAACGGTCGACGGCGCGCGGTCGGCAGTGGACTCCATCATGCCATTGGCCCCGGGCGGCTAACCCGTCACCGCCAGCGCAGCCGCCAGCGTCAGCGCTACGGCCATCCCGGCCAATTCGATTCGCGACCTCAGCCCAGACACCGCGGCGGTCGAGCGATGCGTCCGTGCCGCGGGCAGCCATACCGTCCGATTGCGCCACGCGAGCACCGTCAGCGCCGCCGTGAGCAGGATCTTTGCCGACAGCAGCCGGCCGTAGCCGGTCGACCACAGCTCGGTGGGCGCCCGCAGCGCGACGACCGCGCCGATGATGCCTGCCACCACCAGCAGCGCGACGCACACCAGGGACATGCGGGAGAAGCGCGGCAGGACGCGTGCCCACTGACCGCGGTGGTCGACAGTGAGGACCAGCGCCGACAAACCGCCACACCACACTGCGGCGGCCAGCGCGTGGACGGCGACCGCCATGCCACCCCACTCATCGGCCGACAGGTGGCCGACCAGTGTCCGCCCGGTCAGCCCGACGGCTGCCGCGCCCGCGATGATCACCGACACCGCCGGGGTGCGTGGCGCGACGGCCGCGACACACACCACCACCGCCGCGACCGCGCACACCAGGCCCGACCTGCCCGCCGCCGTGTCCATGACGAAGTCGAGTGTGGTTGCGGCGCCCACCTGCAGTACCGGCACACCGGCAGCCTGAGCCGCGGACAGCGGCAGCCGGACGAACTCGGCGACCGCCCACACCGCCGCGGCGACGATCAACGGACCGACGGCCCGTTCGGCGAGTTCGCGGCGGTACCGCTCGACGTCGAGCCACGGCACCACCGCCAGGCCGAGTGTCAGCACCGCCGCAACGTCGACCACCGCGCGTGCCAGCGTGAATCCGAACGGGCTCTGCGGATAGGCCAGCGCCCAGGCGAGTGCCGCCGCGGCAGCGACAACGGCGGCGCCGCAGGCCACCGTGCGCCAGCGCATCACGACCTGCGTCGTACCGCCCACCACGCGCCTCCACCGACAATCACTGCGGCCACCGCGACGAAGGGCCACACGGGCACCCCGCTGTCGGCACCGTTTGCGGGTTGTTGCGCCACCGCTGGCCCGGGCGAGCCGGTGCCCGCGACCGTCACCTGGAACGACCACGAGCCCGAGACCACGTGGCCGTCTGCCGAGGTAACGCGGTAGTTCACCGTGTAGACACCGGCTGGTCCGGTCGGCAGCATCGCGACGCTCGCGACGGCGCCCGACACCTCGACGGGCCCCGTCGACCACATGTTGCCGTCGGGGCCGACCACCGTCATGCCGGCGAAATTCGACTGCAACGCCTCGTTGAACGTGGCGGCCACCCGCGGCGGACCCGTCTCCAGGACGGCGTCCGCAGCGGGTTCAGCGGCGATGCGTGCCGCGTGCGCGGATGCGGTCCCCGCGCCCATCAGGCTCAGCGCGGCGATGATCAACCCGGCCAGGGTGGCCGCTAGTGCGCGCCGGATCATGCCGACTTCCGGCGCAGAATCGACGCGACCACCGCGACGGCGGCCAGAACGAGCGCGCCACCGGCCAACCAGCGGGCGGTGTCATCGCCGGTGCTGGCCGACTCCTGGGGCGTCGCGGTCACCGAGACGTCGGGCGCCGCGGGCGGTGCGGTCGACGGCGCGGCGGACGGTGCCGGATGGTCGTGTCCATCCTCGGCGGTTCCGGTCAGGGCCAGCACCGGTGCCGGGTACTCCGGTTCACCGCCCCCTGGCAACGGAGCCTGGTCCCAGCGGACCACTTTGCCGTCCGAATAGGTCTGAGTCGCGGGCAGCGTCACCGACGGCTGATCGGGAAGTGTCACCGACACCCGAAACAGTGCGAACTGCTCGCCCGAGATGCCGGTGCTGGGTCCTGCGGTCCAGGTGACCGATCGGACGGTGCCTGCACCGGCGTCGCGGTCGAGGCGCGCCGTCCATCCCGGCATCACCTCGGTGCGCGCCGACGCCACGTCGGGAAGCGTGACGCTGAACTGAGTTGTGAGTGCACCGCCATCGGATTCGCCGGGTACGCGGAAGGTGAGAACTGTGGTGCTGCCGGGCGCCGGATTGGCGGCGTCGACGTGCACGTGAGCCGAGGCGGGCGGGGCTCCCGCCGCAACGGTGATCGACAGGGCGGCGCCGGTGATGGCGGCCGCCACGAGGGCGCGCGAGGACGCGCGCAGTTTGGATCGCATTGGTGTGACTGCCTTCTGGTCGTGTGTGTGTCGGGGTTCGGTCAGCGTGCGGCTGTGACCGGTGGCCCGCGATGAGACAGCGACGACGCGAGGGCGATTGTGGATCGCAACGGATGATCGCAGCGCTGGAACACCACGGCGGACGCGGCGATCGCCGGCCCCCGCGGTGGCGGGGTGACACTGCGCACCGCCCGCGACATGACGCGGCACAGGTACTCGCCGACCGTGGCGAGCCCTGCGACGATCACCAGGGCGACAGCGTGTGCGGCCAGCATCACCGCGGTCGACGTGCCGCTGTGGTGATGGCTCGCGGCCGACAGAAGGACGTGGGCGAGTAGTTGGCCCGCCGTCATCACCGCGACCAACACGATGAAACGGTCGGCGCCACGAACGGTGGCCGCGAACGCTCCGACGGCCACCGCGAGCAGCGCGAGTTGGACCACCGCTGCACCCGACGGCGCGCCACCACCCGCAGCGGCATGGCCGACCGCGGCCAGCGCCGCGGTGAGGATTCCGGCCGCACCCCCACGCAACCGCGTTGCGGGCGTCAGAGCGCGGGATGTCACGGGATGCTCAGATCAAGCCGAGCCGGGCCATCAGGTCGGCGTCGATACCGTCGAGCTGGTCCGCGATGGCGGTGTGGGCGGCGCGGCGACGCGCGGCTGGCATGTTCTCGGCCGCGGCAACGGCGGCCGACAGGTCACCGAGGCGATCGGTGATCGCTGCGACGAACTGTTTGGTCTCGGCGTCCTTGGGCTTCTTCTCGGCGACCTTGCGCAGCGACTGCTCGGCACCCGCAATACGCGCCGACAGTGCGCCACCGACTCCGGAGAACTGGCCGATCTGGCTCAGTGGCACGCCCAATTTGTCGGCGCGACGCTGATCCAGGGCACCACGCGCGGTGATCGCGGCGCGGTAGACGATGGGGACCACCACGGGGGCCAGAAGCCGCGAGATCGTCAGCACCCGGCGAATTCGGCTGGGGGAGAGCAGCTTGCCCTCCCGGACCGCCTTCAATTGGGTCTCAGCAACCTTCAACGCCGCCTGGTCGCTCTCGCGTTGAGCCTTCAGCCCTGCCTTGATGGCCGTCGTCTGGCTTTTGGCCTCGTTCTTGATGCGGCGGGCGTCATTCTTGGCGCCCAGCCGGGCCTCGAGCTTCGCCTTGGCCTTGATGGCGCGGGCCTCGGCTCGGCGTGTGGCGCGGCTCTTACGTCGCTTGAACAGGCCCATCCCGGCTGCCTCCCGGTCAATTAGTCGAGAACCTGCGATTGTGGCTGCGCTGGTTTGGCTCACAGTATCGCCGAATGGGAACTGCCTTGGCTCCGGCCCCGGGCGAATGGACGAATTCATTCCACCAGCAAACAGATCGGCGGTCTTGTGCGACAATCTGTTGGACGATTGTTCGCCAATAGACCGTGCCGTGAGAGGTGGGAACCCGTGGCTTCGAGAGCACGTATCGCCGCGGCAGCGTGCCTGATGGCGTCAGGCCTGCTCGTGACTGGTGGCAGCGCATCGTTGGCGTTTGCCAATCCTGACGATGGTGGGGCGGCCGCAGGCGGCGGCGCCACCTCGGGCAATACCGAGGGAAGCCCCGCGGGGCAGTCCCCGGGCCCCACGAAAGCCGAGCCGACGACGACCCCGGGTGCGTCAGCCGGTGGTGTGACGGGATCCACGGGTGCTTCTGGTCACCCACCGAAGCCCAGGTTCACCATCGGGAATGGCCGCACCGGCGAAGAGGTCTCGACGTCACCGGGTGGTCCCACCGGCAGCACTGGAACCGGACAACCCGGCAAAGTGTCCGACGATGTGTCCGATAATGCTGAGCCGACAGCTGACGTCGGTTCTGGCAAGCCTGAAGAGGGCGCCCCAGTCGACGGCGAGATCATCGGCGACGGATCCGGCGAGGTCATCGGTGACGGATCCGGCGAGATCATCGGCGACGGGACAGGCGAGGCCACCGGTGACGGGGCTGGCGCCGCCGCATCGAATCCGATCGGCGATGCCCTACGGCGGGCCGCGGAGTCTCTCAACCACCCCGCACCGACCGCCCCGCAGCCCGTCGATCCGGCGGCGCTGGACCCCGCACTGCTTCTCGGTGCGCTGTCGGAGCAGCGCGTCGAGGCACCCAGCGGTGAAGTGGCACAGGTGTCCGGCCTGCCCTGGTCGTGGTGGGGCTGGGGCTCGACGCCGGGTAGCAATGGAGAGACGCCCGAGTACCCCGCCGGCCCGATTCCGCTACTGCTGCAGATCCCCGTGCAAATACTCTATGAGATCAACGGCATCGCGCAGCCGTTGATCGAGGCGGCAGTCACGGGTCTCGCGACCGCCGCGTCGCACCTACCGTTCCCACCCGCCAGCACCCTGCCCCTGTTCGTCTCGCCGGGCCCGAACGCTGGTGTCGGCATGAGTGCGGGCGGTGGCAGTAGGGGTGCGGGGACGGCCGTGCCCGAGGGTCCGCGGTTCACCCCGCCCGCCGTGCCGCCGCCTGTGGTGGCCCCGGATCCGCCCAGGCACGTGACTGCGCCGCCGCCCGTCAAGCAGCAGACATCGCCCCCGGCATCCCCGGCGAGTAACGAATTGCTCGCTGCACCGACATATCGGATGGGTTACGTCGATTACCTGCGGGCCGCCGGAATGGGCGAGGTCGCAGCGGTCGCCGTGCCCGGAGTGACCGGAATCCTCGTCCTGACGAGTGCCGGAGGTCTGATCGGATACCGCCAGGCCCGAGCCGGCCGAGCCGTCCGTGCAGGGGGCCCGGCGCGCTTCATGGGTTGACCTCCCTCACCTGCCAGTGCGGGAGTAGACACGTCCTAGTGAACTCGTTGAGAGGGGGTCGACTTGCCCGCCAGCCGCCGCGTGACGCGCGCTGTCAACGAGGTACTCGACCTCGCCCCGAGACGAGGTGAGGTGTCACTCAATCGTCTGGTGCAGGCCGTCGCCGAATCGCGTGCCCGGCCCATCGAGCTGACGATGGCGGATCTGCCGTCTGGGGTGTGCGGGCAGTGGCGTCAGTACGTCGACCACGACGTCTTCCTGATCCAGCGGGGACTGCCTGCCGGTGATCGCACGCTCGCCCACGAACTCGGCCACCTGGTGCTCGGCCATGAGGGCATCTCCATCGTCGAAGCCGCGCGTGACAACGTCGAACTCGCCAGCAGCGATCTCATCGGCTACATGCTGAACCAGCGCACCGGATGTATGGGCCCCAGCGGCGAGGACGCCGAGCAGGAGGCCGAGGACTTCGCGGCGCTGCTCATCTATCGACTCGGTCGGCTACCGTCCGACCGTTCGTCGATCGTCCAGGTCCGGCTCGGAGAGGCGTTTGGTTGATCGTCTGGGTGATCGCCGGTCTCCTCGGATTGGCGACGGGCCTGCGCATCGGCTGGGCACTGGTCAACAAGCAGTCGCTCGTCAGCGCGGCCATGATCCTCGCGCTGGGCAGCCTGGGTACTGTCGCCGCCCTCAACTGGCAGCCGCTCACGCTGCTCATCGACAGCCTGCTGCGGTGGCCCAACGTGTCCATGGTGTTCAGCCAGGTGGCGTTGATCGCCTGTGCGGCCGGAAGTTGCGTGATGATCACGTCGGCGTCGTCGAGTCGAAAGCCGGCTCAGATACGGCGGATCGCGATCGTGCAGTACTCCGTCGCGTTGGTCATCGCGGCGCTGTCGCTGCTGACGTTCTTCACCTCGCCGCAACAACCGGAGATGGCGCCTGAGGAATACCTGCGGCGCAACCTCGGGGCCGGGGGGACCGGGATGTCGTGGCTCCTGCCGCTGCTCTACGTGCTTCTGGCGTTGACGCTGGTGGCATGGGCGGGTGTCCGGCACTCCAACCGCACGCGACGGGGCCGCGCCCTGTTCCTGTTCACGCTCGGCATCGCCCTGATCGTCCTGGCGAGCGCGTTCTTCCTGCTCCGCGCCGTGGGCAACACGCGGTTCGTCGGAGTGGGCTCGGCGGCAACACTTCTCGGGTGCGCCATGTTGGTGGTGGCCGGTGGCTCGTTGCTGCCCAGCATCGAGGACTGGTTCGGGGCCCGCCGTGAACTGAAGACCATCCAGCCGCTGCTCAGCGAACTCAGTGTGCGGCATCCCAATATCGGCATCGGCGTGCGTCCACGCGGCCCGCTGCTGTTCCGCGTCGCTGAGCAGATGTCGCTGATCTCCGACGCGCTCTACCTCGAGGCGACGGAAGTCCTCGAGGACGGGCAGGCGAATGAGACGCCGATGCGGGGCGCGTATGACGACGTGGACCCGGAGACGGCATCACCCGAGCTGCAGGCACGTCGAGTGGCCGAGTGGATACACGATGGGCGTGGCGCATCACGTGAGTCGGCAAACTCGAAGTTCCCCGGTCCCACTTGGCTGCGTCAACCATCGGGGTATTCCGACCGCGAGTGGATCCTGGCCATCGCCGATGAGTACAGAAAGCTGGATCAGGCAGTCGGGGTTGCCGCGCAATAAATAACGCGGCAGTCAATTTTCGCCAGGTGCAACAGTCTGCACCCGGCGGGCTAATCGTCCAGGTGCTCTTGACGACGGAGTTCGTCGACCTTCTCGACCAGGTCCTGCTTGGCCTCGGGGGACAGGCCCACGGTACGCGCCGCAATACGTCGGATGCCCTCGTCGCGCATACCGGCGAGCCACGTCAGCTCCTTGTCGAGCTTCTCGTAGTACTCGTCGTCGGTGAAGTAAGCGGGCTTGATGCGGAAGAAGTTGGCAAGTGCGGCCATGGTGGCGACCGACGGGTTGGTCCGGTTGCCTGAACGCAGCTGCGACAGGTACGGCGCCGACATCGTGACGCCTTCGGCCTTGAGTGCAGCAATCACCTCGGCCGACGTGTGCGGGCCGCGTCCGGGCGGGTAAACCGTGTCAAAGAGGCGGTTTAGCCGGGCGGCAAACGTCATGCTCATCGTGAATCCTCCACTTAGCGTTACAGGCGGGCGTCTATCTGGACGTATTTGCTGATCATCGTAGCGAGTGATAGCACTGCCGCCAAGTGCAAACCACCGAAAACTCGCTGCCGCCCTTCGGCGGGACCCGCCGGAAAGCCATCTAGCTGCGGCTTTTCGGGGCGCCGTTCCGGACGACATGGGACGAGTGCAAGCAAATACTGACGCGCGAGTTGTTTTGCCAACCTCGACGGCTGCGACGACTGGGTCTGGGGTGGCCCCTGGTGCACTCCCGGCTACCGAACTGCGGCGACCTCGATCCCCGGGTCGTGATTTGCTCACGAACTTAACGGTTCCTGCACGCAGTAGCTGTATCTGCGGCCGTCGTGCGCTGGCCTGGGTCGCCCGATGGCCGCGGCGCGCGGTGCCCGTCCCGCGTCCGGGTAACCAATCCCCTCGGACATTGATTCTGGCGACGAGCGGCGGTGGCGCTATGCCGCGAGCAGCATCGCCAGGATCGCGGTATCCGGGTGACTGATCGGATCGACGCCCACCCGACTGATCATCGATGTGATGGTGCCGTCCGACTCGGCCTCGACCCATGCGGCGCGGTGCTCCAGGCCGAGGTGCGGCAGCCCGGGCAGCAGCACGCACCCCGATGCGGCGCCGCTGCACTCGGGCAGCGACGGCGTCGTCTCCGAAGGAGGATGAAGCATCAGCAGCGCCGGCGGTTGATGGTCGGCGAAATATCCGGGAGGGAGGGCGAACTCACCTATCACCGGACCCTCGGCCAGGACCAGTCCGACGGTGCCGGGCGAAGGTGCGTCGGGCAGCTCCTCGCGAACACCGAAGATGGTCGTGGTCGCCAGCAGCCCGGGAAGTGACGCGACCCTGACGGCGACGATGAGCAGCTGGGCCCATTCCTTGGTCGAATCCGGCCAACGGCCGGAGACCACGAAACCCTTGAGAGACCCACCCGAGTGGAAGGGGGAGATCTCCACGGCCTTGCCGGAACCCGTATCCATATCGCCTCCGTTCTCGGCGCCTGGCGACTGCCCCGACACGGCTGTGGGTCGATCCCGTCAGCATGCGGCAGGGGTGGCTGGCACGCAAGAGGACACGACTGCCAGCGCGACGCGAATGTGCGCACACGCGAGAAGGGCGCCGTGCGCGATGCGCACGACGCCCTTCTGCAGAGGAACTGTGGGTCGGGTCAGCCGAAGATGAGCCCGTTGGTCTTCGAGGTCGCCTGGGCGTACCGGTTCTGAACGTCCTCCCAGTTGACGACATTCCAGAACGCCTTGACGTAATCGGCCTTCACGTTCTTGTACTGCAGGTAGTAGGCGTGCTCCCACATGTCGACCTGCAGCAGCGGGATGATGCCGAGCGGCACGTTGGCCTGCTGGTCGTACAGCTGGAAGGTGAGCAGCCGGTCGCCGAGGCTGTCGTAGCCCAGCACGGCCCACCCCGAACCCTGCAGGCCGTTGGCGGCGGCGGTGAACTGCGCCCGGAACTTGTCGAACGAGCCGAACTGGTCGTCGATGGCCGCGGCCAGATCACCCGTCGGCTTGTCGCCACCGTTAGGCGACAGGTTCTTCCACCAGATCGAGTGGTTGACGTGGCCACCGAGGTGGAAGGCCAGGTTCTTCTCGTTGAGGAAGATGGCGGCGTGGTCGCCCTCGCCGCGCGCCTCATCGAGCTTCGCGATGGCGTCGTTGAGCCCCTTCACATAGGTGGCGTGGTGCTTGCTGTGGTGGATCTCGTTGATCTGACCGGAGATATGCGGTTCCAGCGCACCGTAGTCGTAATCCAACTCCGGCAATGTGTACTCAGCCACAGGTTTCCTTCCCTAGGTGTTTCGGTGGAGCGCGGTGTTTCGATGGAGCGTGGTCCTACAAGAGATCCGCAAGATTCGGTCCCTCAAGATCATCCCTCAAGATCGCTGTCCACCTTGCTCCATGCCTGCGCGCACCGCAAGGACGCGTGCGCGTACCGAACGTGTACCCGGGCCGGGGGGAGTTAGAACAGGATGATGAGTGCGAGTACGCCGAGCAGGACGAGTGCGATGACGCTTGCTCGCATGAAAGCCATCAACTGGCTGCGCGTGTAGACGTGCGCGGAGGAGTTCCACTCGGATGGGGGCATGGCCGGATTCGGGCCCAGCGGGTGAGATGCCATCACGAACTCCTGACCAGCACGATCAATATTGTCCCTCGCGTGAGATCTGTCACAGCCTGCGTTGGTGACGACGATCATAGCCCCCGGTTGCCCAACCGTGAAAATCGCGTTCCACGCGCCCTCCGGGGGTCGCGGATCGGCCAGTTTCGGCGGCGGCCACGGGGGCTATTCAGGGGAGGAGCGAGATGCGACCACGGTGCGCGAAAGTCCTCGAGTTCCTCCGTCGTGCCCGCCATGTTCGCTCACCGGCTTGATCACCTGTTGATCACCGGCCCGTGAGTGGGTCCGGTTATCCACAGTCAATTTCGGATGCGCGACGGATTCCGCGGTTCAGGCCGTGTTCGGGCTTTCGCCGGCCTGTGGATGAACCTGTGGAAACTGTGGATAGTCCAACCATTGCTAGGAGACGCGGGTGCGTGCGCCCGTCGCGCATGCCAGCATGGTTGGGACGGATCGCAACCGCGGGATCCGCAGAGGATGAGGCCCCTGGTGGCCGGATCGGACGAGGTTGATGGATGACGTCGAGGTCGGGCAGGCGGAGGTCGCCGACGTTCCGATGACATTTGACCAGTCGGTGGTTCTTCTGGACGTTCGCGAGGACGACGAGTGGCAGCGCGGTCACGTGGCCGGTGCGCAGCACATCCCGATGGGTGAGGTGCCCGCTCGCCTCGCCGAGATCGACAACGGGGCGACGCTGTATGTGGTGTGCCACGCGGGAGGCCGATCGCAACGTGTTGCGCAGTATTTGGTTCGCAACGGGTACGAAGCGCTCAACGTCAGCGGTGGAATGCTCGCCTGGGCCGGACTCGGCCGGCCTGTGGTCACCGACGACGGCGGCGTCGGCACGGTCTGAGGGTCGTAGGCTGGTCGCGTGATCCAGGTCTGTTCGCGGTGCGGCACGCGGTGGAACGTTCGCGACCGTCAGCGAAGTTGGTGCCCCCGGTGCCAAGGCACCCTGCAGGCACCCACCACTGATCCAGCAGAGCAGCAGTGGGGTCAGCGGCCCACCCCGAGTGCGGGTGGCGCACCGGCGAGGCTTCCCCAGGGGTTCCGATGGATCGCGGTTCGCCCCGGTGCCGCGCCTGCGCCACGCCGCGGCCCGCAGCCTTTGGGGCCCACCCCGCGTTACTCCGTCATACCGCGCTGGGGCCTGGTGGATCACTTCGATTCGCTCGATCAGCACGCCGCCGACGCCGCAGATGCGCGCAGCGGCCCCTCGGTCAGCATGGTCCGGACCGTCCTGCTGGTCACCGGCGTGCTCCTCGCACTGGCCGCGTTCATCCACCTGGTCCGGTATGTGCTGCTGCTGGTGAATCGGTCGATGCTGTTGCATCCGCTGGTGGCAGGCGTGGCCACCTGGCTGGGCGTCGCGCTGAGCGTGCTGGCCTCGTTCGCGGTGGTCGCCAGCGCGGTGGTGTTGACGAACTGGCTGATAGCGCGCCGCGCGGCGGCCTACGCCCTCAACGGTGCCATCGACCCGCGGTCGGGTTGGGAGATCCTCGCCGGCTGCGTGATACCGGTGGCCAACCTGCTGCTGGCGCCGCTCTACGTCATCGAGTTGGCGCGCGCTGAGGGCCGATTGTCGAGGCTGCGTCGTGACATCGCGGTCTGGTGGTGTGTCTGGGTGCTGAGCACGGCACTGATGGTGTGGTCGGTGGCGACCAGCTTCACCCGGGACGCCCAGGGCATCGCCGACAACACCGTCACCACGATCATCGCCTACCTCGCGGGCCTGGCCGCACTCATGCTCGCCGGACGGGTGTTCCTCGGTTTCGAGGCGAAGCCGGTCGACCGGCCGGCCAAGAGGTGGGTGATCGTCCCCGACGAGCAAGGCAACGTCCCCGGGCACCACAGAGCCACCAAGCGAGACAGTGCCCCCGAGCAGGAGAGCGCCCCCGAACAAGACAGCGTCCCCGACGAACAGTCGGAGGTACCGGCACCGCCTCGGCAGCGGGAACCGGTGGCCTAGCCTCGTGAACTCGGGCGACGGCACCCTCGGTGGCCACCCCTTCGTGGTCGCGCACCGTGGTGCCTCCGCGGATCGCCCCGAGCACACCATCGCCGCCTACGAGCTGGCATTGCGTGAAGGTGCGGACGGTGTTGAGTGCGATGTCAGGCTCACCCGCGACGGCCATCTGGTCTGTGTGCACGACCGCCGGGTGGACCGGACGTCGACGGGCACTGGCCTGGTCAGCGATATGACATTGGCGCAACTGCGCGAATTCGATTACGGCGCATGGCATTCCAGCAGTAAGGCGGGTGCCGGGATCGGCGACACCGGCCTGCTCACCCTCGATGACCTCATCGCGCTGGTGCTGGACTGGAACCGGCCCGTCAAGCTCTTCATCGAGACCAAGCACCCGGTGCGGTACGGCGCGCTCGTCGAGAGCAAGGTGCTGGCCATCCTGCACCGTTACGGCATCGCGTCGCCCGCGTCGGCAGATTTGTCCCGCGCCGTGGTGATGTCGTTCTCGGCGGCGGCCGTGTGGCGCATCCGCAGGGCGGCACCGATGCTGCCGACGGTGCTCCTCGGGGAGACATCGCGCTACCTCGGCGGTAGTGCGGCGACAACCGTCGGCGCCACGGCCGTCGGTCCCTCGATCGCCACACTGCGCGAGCACCCGGAGTTGGTGGATCGCGCTGCCGCCAACGGCAGGGCGCTGTACTGCTGGACGGTCGATCACTACGAGGACGTTCGATACTGCCGCGACGTCGGTGTGGCGTGGGTCGCCACCAACCATCCAGGACGAACCAAGGGCTGGCTGAACGAGGGTTTGACCGGAGCCGGCCTCGATCAGCCGGAGCCCTGAGGCACCTAGAGCGGGTTAGAGACTGCCGCCCGCGGCCTTTGGCGCCGACGGATCTGCGGTGCCCGTGGCGATCTCGCGTGCCACGAAGTCCTCGAGGTGGAAGACGTTGACGCCAGCGCGGTCGGCGACGCGGACCAGCGTGCTCATCAGGGCGACCTCCTCGACCTGCTCCTTGAGGAACCACTGGATGAACTGCTCGCCGAGGTAGTCGCCCTCATCGCGGGCCACCGCGGCCAGTCGCGTCAGCTGCTCGGTGACGGTGCGCTCCAGGTCGAGTGCCAGCTGAAGTGCCTCGCGTGGTGAGTCGAATGAGTTCCGGACGGGATCGATGCCGGGGATCTCGACCTCGACGCCGCGGTCCATCAGATAGCGCACCAGCATCATGGCGTGATTGCGTTCCTCGACCGCCTGGGCGTAGAAGAGCTTGGCCAGTTGCGGGAGGTCTGCGCCGTCGAAGTGGACCGCAATCCCAATGTATTGCTGAGACGCGGTGAACTCGGCGCGGACCTGTTCCTGAAGCAGGTGGTGGAACTTGGTGTCGAGTGTCGTGACGTCATTCATGAGACACACGATAGGGCAGCTCAGAAGGGGTTGTCATCAAAGGTATGCCTTATTCAGGCAAGCTTTCCCTAACTGAGTCCAGCCTATCCTTGACTACGCAAATGTGTTTGCTGGACGATCACGGCTCCGCCGCGTCGAGGACGTCTGGTGGAATTTGGGAGTCGGAGCCGATGGCGCTGAACAGGCGGCTCGCCGCGTCGTCGTCCCACACCACCACAGCCCCGGAGTCGCCGGCCGTGAACTCGCCAATCGGCACTGTCGTGGTGGTGATGGTGCCGTGCATTGCCCATGCCAGGCGGGCCAGGTCCCACACATGGGCGTCGTCGTCGACCGTGATGGCGCCCGAGGCGGCGTGCGCCATGGGGTACCAGCGCAGCGGGTTCGCCAGCACAGCCGGGCTCGCGGCGCGGTGCATCAGTGCCGACATGAACGCGCGCTGGTTGGTCATCCGGTCCAGATCAGCCCGCGGTGTTGCGCGGGTGCGGACGTAACCCAGCGCCGTCCGTCCGTCGAGTTCCTGGCAGCCGGGTGCGAGATCGATGCCCGCCAGCGGATCACTGACCGGCTCCGGTGGGCACATGGTGACCCCGCCGACGGCGTCGACCATCTCGGCGAAGCCGTCGAAGCCGATCTCCGCGTAGTGGTCGAGTCGCAGCCCGGTGGCCTCCTCAACGGTCTGCGCAAGCAACGACGCGCCACCGAGCGCGAAGGCGGCGTTGACCTTGTCCTGGCCGTAGCCAGGGATCGCGAGGTAGGAGTCGCGCGGTATGGAGACCATCGTGGTTGGTGCGCTCGACCCGAGGCCGGGGACGTGAACGAGCAGGATCGTGTCGGTGCGGCCGTTTCCGATGTCCCCGCCGGTCGCGAGTTCGGCCTGCTGTTCCGGGCTCAGCCCAGTGCGGCTGTCGGAGCCGACCAGCAGCCACGTGGTTCCGCGGCCGCTCGCAGGCCGTTCGGCGTAGTCGGCGAGCGCGGGAATGCGGTGCAGGTGTGTGTCGATCCAGTACCCGGTCCCTACCGTCGCGGCCGCGGCGACGAGCAGGCACACCAGCACGATGCGACCCCATCGGCGCTTGCGTTTCGGCTTCCGCACGGCAGGCGGTGGTGGCGGCGGCGCGGCCCGCCGCGCGACGGGCTTCGCCGGCGGTGGCGGGGGTGGTGACTTCCGGCGCGCTGACGGCGGCGGCAGCGGTGGTGGTGGGGGTGGGGGTGCGGGCCGTCTCGGTGGCGGTGTGCGCAGGGGTGGCGGCGGGCGGTGCGGTGGCGGAGCCTGTCGGGGAGGTGGCGGAGCCTGGCGAGGAGGTGGCGCGGGTGGCGGCTGATGGCGCGGGTCGCGTCGGATCACCTGTGGCGGCTCATGGGGCGGGCGAGCCCGCCTGGGGTCCGGCCCACCGACAGGGGGCCGGCTGCTGTTCACACGTTTGAATGTAGTGCCGTCGGCGCTGGGATCACGGCAGCCAGCCGAGGCGACCCGCCATGAGTGCGTACCCGACGAATGCGACGGCGTCGATCACGCCATGCGCGATGATCAGCGGCCACAGCCGTCCGGTGCGCTGCCACACGTAGCCGAACACGAGGCCCATGACGATGTTGCCCAGCCCGGCGCCGAAGCCCTGGTACAGGTGATATAGCCCGCGTACGACACTGGAGGCCACCAGCACGGTGACCGGCGTCAGGCGCAGCTGACGCAGCCGCGTCATGAGGAACGCGACGACGATGATCTCCTCGGCCCAGCCGTTCGCGAACGCCACTGCGAGCAGGACGGGCACTCGCCACCAGGTGTCGTTGAGTTCGGCTGGCTCGACCGACACGCCGATACCGGCCAGGCGGCCGACGAGGTAGAGGCCGAGGCCGGGCAGGCCGATCAGCGCGGCCAGGCCGAGGCCGCCGAGCAGGTCGGGGCGAAGCTGGAAGCGTCCGAGCCCGATGCTTGGCGGGCCGAAACCGCTGCGCCACAACAGGTACAGCCCGAGGGTTCCCCACGCCAACAGTTGGAACACCGTCGCGAGGTTGAGCCCGAGGTCTATGAGGTCGATGGGCGAGCGGCGTGGGTTGAGCGCGACCGTCTGGCCGGAGAGGCCGAGGATCACTGCCTCGGTGAGTCGCAGCAGCGCCGTGTAGGCCGACAGTCCGAAGGTGACCGCGAGAACGACGGCGATCTCGATGCGGATCTTCCGACGCTGAGGTGCAGTGAAGTCGTCAGCCGGCCCGGTCACACCGAGCAACGGTAGTGCCGCCTGCGATCTCTGATCAGATACGGCGCGCTCTGATCAGATACGGCGCGCGCGGAGGCCGTTGAGGAACGGACATCCCATCAGCACCCGGATTGCCTGGCTCAGGCCGCTGACATCGTCGACGGGCTTGGCGAAGGGCAGGCGAACGTCGTGATCACCGTCGGTGTCCTCGACCCGCAACTGCACGCCGTAGCGATCCAGCCCCAGCGGGCGGACCCGGCCGCGTCGCAGCGTCGTGGGCAGTCGGTCGGCGAGGCGGTCGACGACGTCGCGGTGCGCTGACTCGAGGTGCTGCAACCAGCACGACTCCAGGGTGCAGAACGGATCGGGCTTGGCCTCGAGCAGGGTGCTCAGACCCACCGACTCCGCTCCCGTCGAATCGGCCACCACGACTGACTCGACCTCCAAGCGCACCAGCGTGTAGGGCGTGTCGCCCGTCGTCGCGTCCACCGTGCCCGTATTGACCTGCAGCAGAGCGGGATTGGGGTTCTCGGTGGCGATCAGATCGAGCAGGCCGGCCACGTCGCGTGGCGGAACGTGGCGCAGTAGGCCGCTCGTCCAGACCAGGGATCGCACCGGTTCGCGCAGTGGCAGTGGTGCGTAGTCGGTCATCTCCAGTACGGCCTGCATGCCCGATGCGCCCGAGGTGATGACCATGCCGGCCAACTTGCCGTAGGCCGGCACTGTGATGGCGAACGAGCCGTCCTCGAGCAGGTGATGGACCGGTGTGGCGACCGGTTCGACACCCTCGGCGGCCAGAATGGCGCCGCCCGCGCGGACGCAAGCGCTACGGATTCGCTCGGCTGTCGTCGGTGCAGCGGGTGCCTGGGCCATCGTCATCGGGAGCCTTCCGGATAGTGAGGTAAGCCTAACTTAACTACGATCCCGGGAGTGCGCAAGGCCTCCGCGGCGACATCGGACCGGTGATCACCGAGGTTGGGCTGAGCCGCCCACCTGAGCCGATATGGTTGAAACGTGCCGCGCGTCGCCTACCTCGGACCGGAGGGAACCTTCACCGAAGAGGCGTTGTGGCACATCGCAGGCACCGGCGCGATGTCGCTGACACCGGCCGACGTGGTGCCCATGTCCTGCGACAGCCCGGCCGCCGCCCTTGCCGCGGTACGCGCCGGTGACGCCGACTACGCATGCGTGCCCATCGAGAACTCGATCGAGGGTTCGGTGCTGCCAACCCTCGACAGCCTGTCGACAGGCGCCGCGCTGCAGATCTACGCCGAGCACACACTGGACGTGGCGTTCTCCATCGTCGTCAAACCTGGAACGGACGCGGCGGACATATCAACCGTCGCGGCGTTCCCCGTCGCCGCCGCGCAGGTGCGGCGCTGGCTGGCCGAGAACCTGCCCACCGCGACGCTGGTTCCCGCGAGCTCGAACGCCGGGGCCGCTCACGAGGTGGTCAACGGCCGCGCCGATGCCGGTGTCAGCACCGCACTGGCCTGCAGACAACTGGGTCTGGACGCACTCGCGGCAGGCGTTGTCGACGAACCGAACGCGCGAACCAGGTTCGTCCTCGCCGGGCCACCGGGGCAGCCGCCGGAGCGCACCGGGGCTGACCGGAGCTCGGTGATTCTGCGCCTCGAGAACGTCCCGGGTGCGCTGGTTGCCGCCATGACCGAACTCTCGATCCGAGACATCGACCTGACACGTATCGAGTCACGGCCCACCCGTACCGAGCTGGGTACCTACATGTTCATCCTGGACTGGGTCGGCCACATCGATGACGATTCGGTCGCCCAGGCACTCAAGGCGCTGCACCGTCGTTGTAGGGACGTGCGATATCTGGGTTCATGGCCGACGGGGTCGGCGTTAGGGGCGGTACCACCGCCGAGTGACGAGGCGACGCGCTGGCTGGAACAGCTGCGTGCGGGCGGGGCGCGGCGTACCGGAGTCGAGTCGTGACGGGCCGGCTCGTCCTCGTCAGGCACGGCCAGTCGATCGCCAACGTGGATCGCAGACTCGACACCCGGCCCCCGGGTGCCGCGTTGACCGACCAGGGCCTAGATCAGGCGCAGAAGTTCGCGCAGAACTGGCAGCATCCCGTCGGAATGATCGCGCACTCACTGGCGCTGCGGGCCGTGCAGACGGCGGGTCAGATCGGCGAACGGCTGGGGATGCCCACCACCGAGATCGACGGTATTCACGAGGTGCAGGCCGGCGATCTCGAGGATCGCAACGACGAGGCGTCGATCGACCTCTTCCACGACGTGTACCGGCGCTGGCTCGAGGGTGATCTCGACCAACGGGTGCCCGGTGGGGAGTCCGGCCACGAAGTGCTCGAGCGCTACGTGCCCGGCGTCACCGAACTCCGATTGCGGCACCTCGACGACCACGCCTGGCGCGGCGACATCGTCGTCGTCAGCCACGGCGCGGCAATCCGTCTGGTCGCCTCGTCGCTTGCCGGGGTGGACGGCGGCTTCGCCCTCGAACACCATCTCGCGAACACCGAGTGCGTGGTGTTGAGCCCGATCACCGATGGTCGCTGGAGCTGCGTGCAATGGGGCTCGAAGCTGCCGCCGTTCCTGCCGGAGCCCGACCCGCACCCCGGGCAGGACGACGTGCCGGGCGCCGACCCCATGGGGTGAGCCTCAGATCGCGAGGTCTGCCGCGGCCGTGTCCTGGGAGCACGCGCAGCCGACCGCGTCGCAGTCGATGGTGAGCGAGTGCTCGGACTCGGGCTGCACACAGTCCGGCTCGGTGCACTCCGCACGCGCGGCGGCGTGGGCGATGACGGTGCCATGGCAGTGCGCCAGCCCCCGCGCGCACTCCCGGCAGTCGCCACTCATGATCCGTTCATAGCACCATTGGCCGACGAAATCGGATCGGCACACCGAGGTTTGGGGATCAGGCCCAGCCGAGTTCGTGCAGACGCTCGTCGTCGATTCCGAAATGGTGGGCGATCTCGTGAATCACGGTCACGGCCACCTCCTCGACGACGTCCTCCTCGGTGTCGCAGATGTCCAGCAGCGCATCCCGGTAGATGGTGATGGCATCGGGCAGTGACCCGGCGTAGGACGAGTCGCGCTCGGTCAGCGCGATGCCCTCGTAGAGGCCCAACAACGAGGGCTCCTCGGGATGCCGCGGCTCAACGAGCACGACGACGTTGTCGATCGCCGCGGCCAGTTTCGGCGGAATCGCATCGAGCGCGTCGGACACCAGCTCGTCGAATCGCTGCGGGCTCATCCCCACGGGCATCGTGATCAGGCGGGTGGAAGCAGCGGAGCACCAGGTGCCGGCTCGCCCGGAGGCGGACCCGGGGGCGGTGGCGGTGGCGGTGCGCCGGGCGGCGGTGGCGGGACGGGGGCGCCGGGCGGCGGCGGGGCGTCCTGCGGCGGGCCGTCCTGCGGCGGTGCACCAGGCGGTGGCGGGGGCCCGTTGAGGAAGGTGTTGCCCTGCACGGGTGGTTCGGGCGCCGGGGAGCTGGTGGGCGCCGTGGAGGTCTGCTGCTGCTGTTGCTGCTGGCCGGGCAGATGCTGCGAGGAACTCTGCTGGCCCTGGCTCTGCCCCTGCTGGCTGAGATCGATCTCCGACTGCTGGCTCGACGTGTCGACCGACGGCATCGGAATGGGCGGCAGGTTCAGGCGTTCCTCGGGAATGTCCGGCGGTGGCACCGGCGGGCGGCCATTGATCACCAGTGGGCCCTTGGCGCTGTTCAGCAGCGTCGACCAGCCGCCGTTGCCCAGCGTCGCGCCGATGCTGCACGACACCTGATGGCTACCAGCCGACCAGCTCGGCAGCGAGATGGTGCCGTAGATGAGCGTCAACGTGGTGTTGCGCAGCGCGACCGGGGCCAGATAGGCGTCGGTCATCCGGGTGCAGGCGTCCTTGATGAACGTGTCCTGCTCGTTCTCCGGTGGCGGTCCGCCCGGGAACTTCTCGGCGAGGTTGACCGAGCCGGTGACCTCCATGGCGTGCGGTGCCGCGCAGTCGACCGGGATGTCGGTGGGCTGGTTGGTCGTCGGGTCGATGCCGAGGCAGGTACCCGCGGACCAGACCTGCGACTGGTCGAGGTTGGCGACCTTGCCGCGGAACGCCAGCTGCTGGTTGTTCGGGCCGGGCAGCTGCAGACCGCACAGCATCCGGCGTTCGCCGGCCTGACGCCACGCCTTGTCGCCCGACCACAGCAGGCTGACGGTGAACTTGCCGTTCGGGTCGTACTTCGGGCCGAGGTAGGACCGAATGGCGGCGCCGCACTGCTCCTGGCTGATCTGCTGGATGCGCGCCTGCGACGGCGGTGCGGCATCGGGTCCGTACTCGCTGCCCGGGAACGTCCGCATGTCGATCGACTCGGCGACCTCGAAGCGGTGTTCGTCGTTGCAGTCGACCACCTCGGCGTCGTCGGGGGTGCGTTCCGGCCAGTTCAGGCAGTCGCCCGCCTTGGCGGAGTCGAAGGTGGCGTTGGTGCGCCCGCCCAGCGCGGTGCCCGTGGCAAGCCCGATGGGCCCTTGGCCCGGTCCGCCGGGAAATGCGGTGACCGTCCCGGCGATCAACAGGCCGCCCAGCGCGGTCAGCAGCAACCCGCGACGCGTGGAGTTGGACTGCAGGCTCTTCCACCACGCGCGTCCAGCCGGCGCCCCTGCGGCGGGCTCGTCGGTGGGTTCGTCATCGCGATCTGGTGCTTCCAACATCGGCTCCATTGTGACAGGCGCGCCGAGTGCTGTGACAAGAGATGCAGTTGTAACGTTATGTGGTTGTGCTTTGCGTCGACGTCAACTGCGGCCCCCTCCGCGCTGTCGGCGGCCGCACCGCGAAAGTAGGGTTGCGCCCGTGATCGACCTCAAGCTCCTGCGGGACGACCCAGACCTGGTCCGCGATTCGCAGCGGGCCCGCGGCGAGAACCCGGCGCTCGTGGACGCGCTGCTCGACGCGGATTCGGCGCGCCGCGCGGCCATCGCGGAAGCCGATAACGCGCGCGCGGAGCAGAAGAAGGCCAGCAAGCTGGTTGGTTCGGCGTCGCCAGAGGAGCGCCCGGCGCTACTGGCGCACGCCAAGCAACTCTCAGATGCGATCAAGGCCGTCGAGGTCACCCAGGCCGAGGCGGAAACCGCCTTCACCGCCGCGCACATGGCCATCAGCAACGTTGTCATCGAGGGCGTGCCCGCCGGCGGCGAGGACGACTTCGTGGTTCTCGACACGGTTGGCGAGCCACGCGCCATCACCGATCCGAAGGACCACCTGGAACTCGGCGAGTCACTGGGCCTGATCGACATGGAGCGCGGCGCCAAGGTGTCCGGGTCGCGCTTCTACTTCCTCACCGGCTTCGGCGCGCTGTTGCAGTTGGGTCTGCTGCAACTCGCGGTCCGGTTGGCGACCGAGAACGGGCACACCCTGATGATCCCGCCGGTGCTGGTGCGGCCTGAGGTGATGTCGGGTACCGGGTTCCTGGGCTCGCACGCGGACGAGATCTATCACCTTGCCGATGACGACATGTATCTCGTTGGTACATCAGAGGTTCCGCTGGCGGGTTATCACTCCGGCGAGATCCTGGACCTGTCCGACGGGCCGCTGCGTTACGCCGGCTGGTCGTCGTGCTTCCGCCGCGAGGCGGGCAGCTACGGCAAGGACACTCGCGGCATCATTCGCGTGCACCAATTCGACAAGGTCGAGGGCTTCGTCTACTGCAAGCCCGAGGACGCCGAGGCCGAACACCAGCGCCTGCTGGACCTCGAGCGCCAGATGCTGGCGCAGATCGAGGTGCCCTACCGCGTGATCGACGTCGCGGCAGGCGATCTCGGATCCTCAGCGGCGCGCAAGTTCGACTGCGAGGCCTGGGTGCCGACCCAAGGCACCTACCGTGAGCTGACGTCGACCTCGAACTGCACCACATTCCAGGCCCGCCGCCTCTCGACGCGCTACCGCGACGACAACGGCAAGCCGCAGATCGCTGCCACCCTCAACGGCACACTGGCCACCACTCGGTGGCTGGTTGCCATCCTGGAGAACCACCAACAACCCGACGGCAGTGTTCGAGTGCCCGACGCGTTGGTGCCCTACGTCGGAAGGTCGGTGCTGGAACCATGAGCGAGCTTGCGAGCGAATCATGAAGGAGCGTGAGTTGACGATGATCGACCTGGACCTCGATGAGCTGCGAACGTGGTTCGGCTTCGGTGTGGCAGGCAACTTCGCCGGCCACCTCGAGCAGGCTGGGGAGGCGGCCGACTTCGTCAATGTGACCTCCGAAGGGGTTGCGCCCAAGGGCATCTTCCCTTGGTACGCACCGGGTTACGACAGCTTCCTCGGTGAGTTCCCGCTGTCGCACGACACGATCAAGCTTCCTCAGAGCGACACTCCGCTCAACCTGCAGATCGAGCCCGAGGTGGGTCTGGCCTGCGAGGTGAGCTGGCAGGGCGACACCGTGTCCTCGCTTCGGCCGTTCGCGCTCGGGGCGTTCAACGACTGCTCGATCCGTAGGCCGAACGCCCCCAAGATCAGCCACAAGAAGAACTGGGGACCGGCATCGAAAGGTGTTGCAGCGCAGTTCTTCGACGTCAGTGACCTCACGCCCGACGGACCGACCTCGACGCTACGACTGGTGTGCCACCTCCGCACGGCCGACGGTCAGGAGCACGAGTACGGGGTCGACAGCCCACTGCTCGGCTACTCCTACTACGGGGAGGTGCTGCTGGACTGGATCACTGAGCGCCTCGCCAACCAGAAGGGTTCGCCCGACACGCCGCTGGAGGACGTTGGCGCACTGATGGTGGCCAGCGGCAAGCCCGAACGGGTGCTGATCGGGATCGGCGCGACGCGCTACACCGAACTCGGCGAGACGACGTTCCTGCAGCCCGGCGACCAGGCCCTCGTTCGGGTCTACGACACCGCCAGCGATGTGTTCTCCGAACTGCGGCAGACGGTTTCGGGCGCCTAGCGCGCCAACAGCTCGTCGAGAACGGCGAGGAACTCCTCGGTGCGCAACGGTGTGCAGGCCGGCTGCGGCCGGGTGCCCGGCACGTCGAACGTCACCAACGTCGACTTGATCGGGCGCCACACATCCAATGGCAGCCAGCGGCGAAAATCAGACGAGCCCCAGATGCGGAACCGGTTGATGAACAACCCGAGCGACTCGGCGCGGTAGCCGCGGATCGCGTCGAGCGGGATGACCTTGGACGTGCCCGAGGGAAAGTGGTAGCGGCGCAACGTGATCGCGTGCCGGTCCAGCTGGATCAGGCCGTCGTCATAGCGGGCCTCATGGTTCGAATCGCTCACGCCTTGGCGCTCCGCAGTTCGTGACCCTTCGACGTCAGGCAGCGTCCGTTGTCGAGGTTCCACTGCCAGCCGTGCAGATTGCAGGTCAACGTCGACCCCTCGACCACGCCGAACTTCGATAGGTCGGCCTTGAGGTGCGGGCAGCGGCGCTGAATCTCCCAGCCGTCCAGGGTTATCGACGCCGAGTCGTCATGTGTCTCGGCGAACCAGCCGTCGGCGTAGGCGATGCGCTCGTCGGTCAGGCACTTGAAGAACGTGTACAGGAACTCGTTGTAACCGCCGACCCGCCAGGCCTTGAACCGGGTGGACAGGAAGATGGTGTTGACCCAGTCGGGTTCGTCGTCGCGCAGCACGGTGCGGACCAGTTCTGGGGCGATCTCGAAGCCGTAGCGGAACTTCTCGTCCGGAATCGGCTCGCGGACTGTGCGTTTCGGGAAGTCGAGCACGACGATCTCGGGCCCGAGTCGCAGCTCGACCGGGTACCCGATGCCATCGCAGATCTGGTCGGTGGCAAGCATGATCGGCTCGAACCTGGCCCGCAGCGGCTCGAGAAGCGGTTCCCCCTCAGCGGGTGCCCAGCTCGCCTTCTCCGCGGCCAACACCGGCGCCATGCGCTGGGCGAAGGCCTCGATGTAGTCGGCCTTACCGGTGGTGAAGATGGCCTGCACCTCGTCTTCGGGCACCGGGTGTGTGAGCGAGTCCAGTTGCGAGCCCGTGAAATCCGCGGTCGTGCCGGGGATCATCAGCAGACCCCGGTCGTGTCCGTGCATGCGCATCTGCTCGAGGAACACCACCTGGTCGGGGAAGATGTTCGCGGGGTCGCCGTGGTCGTCGTTGAGGTCGCGCAGCTCGGTGTCCAGGAAGCACGGCGGCCCGGCCGACGGAATCACCCACGTCGCACCGACCTGCGCGATGTACTGGCGGCTGCGGTCCATCTGGCGCTGCCGCTTCTGGGTGCCGAAGGTCTCCTTGGCCCGCGCGGGCATGTCGTAGACCATCGGGTACCAGATCGCGCCCGAGTACTGCAGCATGTGGACGTCAATGTGCCCGAACTCCGACTCCAGCACGTCAAGGTCGACGGGACGGGCGTCGTTCATGTTGAACACCACCGTCTCACCGTCGGAGACCACCAGACCCGAGTCGCCAATCGGCCCGTCGGCAGGCGCGCGCAGAGCGATGATCATCACATCGAGATCACCCTTGGGCCCGCTCACGCGGTGCTTGGTCGAGTCGGTGGTCTCAAAAAACCGGTGGAAGCCGAGCTTCTCCAGCTCACGGCGCAGATCGGGCACCGGGAAGTCCGGCAGCAGCACGACGGCGTCCTTGTTGACGTGCGCGGCGAGGTTGGCCGGGTCGAAGTGGTCCTTGTGCAGGTGGCTGACGTAGAGGTAGTCGCAGTCACCGAGTGCGTCCCAGTCGAGGGTGGTGTTGTCCGGGAAGGGGAACCACGATGCGAAGTACGCCGGGTTCACCCAGGGGTCGCACAGGATGCTGCCTGCGGCGGTGTCGATCCGGAAACCGGCATGTCCGACGCTTGTGACCTGCACGAATAACCTCTCTGAGCCTGGTCGACGGGACCGGCGACCACGGGTAATTCTAGCCGGAAAGCGGGCGCTACTCCTCCCAGCGCTCCCGGTAGTAGGCCATCCGCGGCGGATCGGGTGCCACTCCGTAGGCGTCCAGCAGCGCCGCCTCCAGGGTGCCGTCGTCCGGGAAGTTCCACGCCAGCGACATCGTCGCCACCGCCAGGTCCGACCACGGGTCGGCGACGCCGAGGTCGCCGAGGTCGACGTGCCCCGCGCACGAACCGTCGTCGGCGATCAGTGTGTTGGGCGCGCACGCGTCGCCGTGGCAGACCACGAGGCGGTCTGCGGGCGGTGCGTCGGCCGGAATCCAGGAGGGCCTGCCGAACGGGAACTGCGCCACCGGCAGTGTGTCGTGCATCCTGCGCAGACCGGCGCCGATCGCGCGGGCCGCCGCGACGGGCCGCGCCACCCAGGACGGATCGACAGCTGAGAGCCCTGGCACCCCCGCCGTGTGCAGCCATCCGGGCCCTGACGAGATCACGCGCGGCACCGCCAGGAAGCGGCCCGCCCAGGTCAGCCGCTGCGCCTCGGTCACCAGCAGGGCGGCGTGCTCATCGGGATAGACCTTCACGAACTCGGCCGTCACCGAACCCGCGGTTCCCACCGAGAACGTCACACCGCCGAGTTCGTTGAGCCACACGGAACCCACATCGCGACCCGCCGCGATCGTTGTGACGACATCGGGCACGGGGACAGGGGTACTGGGGTAGCTCACCCAAACGACCTTTCCATCGGGACGGTGTTGCGCCCGCACTAGGCTGGACCACGTGGAACCTGTCTACGGCACTGCCATCACGGCCGCCCGCCTGGTGTGGCGGCTGCAGGGCCTGAAGTTCACCGTGACGGGTGTGGAGAATCTTCCCGTCACCGGTGGAGCGGTGATCGCCATCAACCACACCAGCTACTTCGACTTCACCTTCGCCGGCCTACCGGCCTTTCGTCAGGGACGCGGCCGCAAGGTTCGCTTCATGGCGAAGAAGGAGGTGTTCGACAACAAGCTGACCGGTCCGATCATGCGGAGTCTGCGACACATCCCGGTGGATCGCGGCAGCGGCGCGGCGTCGTTCGAGGAGGCGTGCCAGCGGCTCAAGGAGGGCGAGCTGGTCGGCGTCTACCCCGAGGCGACCATCAGCCGCAGCTTCGAGATCAAGGAGTTCAAGTCGGGTGCGGCGCGGATGGCGATCGCCGCCGACGTGCCGATCATCCCGCACATCGTGTGGGGCGCTCAGCGCATCTGGACGAAAGGGCATCCACGCAGGATGGGGCGGACGAAGGTGCCGATCTCGATCGCGGTCGGTGAACCGATCTATCCGACCCTTCCCGCCGCCGAACTGACAGCGCTGTTGCACTCGCGCATGCAGCACCTCCTGACGGAGGTGCAGGACGCCTACGGTCGTCATCCGGCGGGTGAGTTCTGGGTGCCACACCGTCTTGGTGGGGGAGCCCCGACGCTGGCCGAGGCCAATCAGCTCGACGCCGAGGAAGCCGCCGAGAAGGCAGCGAACCGCGCGGAACGACCCGAGCCGGGCGGGGCGCCCGGGCAGGTATGACATGGAACCGATCTTCCGCAGCCTGGAGATCGCGGGTAGAACGGCGGTGCGAGTCACCGGTACCCGCATCACCTACCACGGTTTGGAGAACATCCCCGCGGTTGGCGGAGCGGTGGCTGCCATCAACCACACGAGTTATGTCGACTTCCTCCCCGCGGCATTGGCTGCCATGTACCGCAAGCGGCGGATGCGTTTCATGATCAAGGCCGAGATGGCTGACGTGAAGGCGGTTGACTTCCTGATCAAGCACACTCAGGCCATTCCCGTCGACCGGCGCGCGGGTGGCGATTCCTACCCCATCGCCGTCGAGCGATTACAAGCCGGCGAACTCGTCGGCGTCTACCCGGAGGCAACCATCAGCCGCAGCTTCGAACTCAAGGAGTTCAAGACAGGTGCCGCACGCATGGCCAAGGAGGCCGACGTGCCGATCATCCCGATGATCGTGTGGGGCGCTCAGCGCATCTGGACCAAGGACAATCCGAAGAGCCTGGGCCGCAACAAGTTTCCGATCACCGTGTCGGTGGGTGCCCCGATGGCCGCCACCGGCCCCGTCGAGACGGTCATGGACGATCTGCGCGCCGAGATGAATGATCTTCTCTATCGCGCGCAAGACGACTACGAGCATCCGCAAGGTGCCCCCTGGGTGCCGCGCCGGCTCGGCGGCGGTGCGCCGACCCTCGAGGAGGCACGTGCGCTCGAGGCGGCGGAACTCGCGGAGCGTGCGCGCAGGCGGACGGGTGGGGCCTAGTGCTTCCCGCACTGATAGCCACCGATGTCGATGGCACGCTGCTCGATAACGACGAGAACGTCACACCCCGCACCCGGGCCGCGGTATGGGCGGCGGTGAACGCGGGCACGCAGTTCGTGCTCGCCACCGGTAGACCTCCGCGCTGGATCGCCCAGGTGGTCGACGGGCTGGGTTTCGCACCTATCGCGGTGTGCGCCAACGGCTCCGTGATCTACGACTCGGCTACCGACCGCATCATCTCGGCCCGCACGCTGTCGACGGACCAGCTCGGTGAGCTGGCCGAACTGGCGACCCGGCTGATCCCCACCGCAGGACTGGCCGTCGAGCGGGTGGGACGAAGTGCCCACGACGCTGCGACGCCGCAGTTCGTCTCCTCGCCCGGTTACGAGCACGCCTGGCTCAACCCCGACAACACCGAGGTGTCGTTGCAGGACCTGCTGGCCGCACCAGCGGTCAAGCTCCTCATCCGCCAAGCGGGAGCGGCAAGTGCGGACATGTTGGCGGTGCTGGAGCCCCATGTGGGGCTGCTCGGCGATCTGACCTACTCGACGAACAACGGCCTCATCGAGGTGGTGCCGCTTGGTATCAGCAAGGCCACCGGCGTCGAGGAGGTGGCACGCCCGCTGGGCATCACGGCCGAGGATGTGGTGACCTTCGGGGATATGCCCAATGACATACCGATGTTGCGCTGGGCGGGACTGGGCGTCGCGATGGGCAACGCGCATCCGGAGGCGATCGCCGCGGCCGACGAGGTCACGGCGCCCAATACCGACGACGGGCTGGCGCGTGTGCTCGAGCGTTGGTGGCTCTAGCTGAAGTAGTCGATGGGGGTGAAGCGCTCCAGCTGAACGGGTGTGCCGGGGTGGGCCGGGGGCGGGAGTTCGATCGGCACGCCGTCGATCACCCGCGTCACGGTGCCCTTTTCCCGGTCGAAGTTCAGCGTGCCGTGCGCGAAGTTCTGCACGATCCACAGCGGTTCCTGGATCTCGCCGCTGGTGGGCAGGCCCAGCGCGCCGCGCTCGAAACCCAGCGAGCCCCACGCGTCGTAGATGGCCCCGGTGACCGGTTCTGCGCCGCTCTCCGGTGACCAGTACATCGCGCCCTTCTGGAAGGTGACGTACCGGCTGTTGCCGTCACCGGAGGCCTCCGGCGAGGTGGGGGCCCCGAGAGCGCTCGCGTCGCCACCCATCGCGGACCACTTGGCGTGGATGGCGCCGCCGCGCAGCGAGTCGACCAGCGAGATGGGTCCGGGTGGGGCGTTGAACCGAGCGGCGGTATCGCGCAGCAGGTCCATCACGGCAAGCGCGGCATTGCCGGGACATTCGGTGTTGCCGACGTCGCGGTGGGTGAAGATGCTGGGCAGCGTCGGCGTGGCCCCCCGCGGGAACGTGGAGAAGCTACCGCCGGCCGATGTCAGCACGACGGTGCCCTTGGGGTCCACGTGGTCGAGGCCGAGGCGCCAGCCGAGCAGGCGTCCGGTGGTGCGCAACTGGATCGGTGTGGGCGGCTCGATGGTGAAATCGCCCATCATCGCCACACCCCAGGTGTTGGCGTTGAAGCCGCCGGTGTGGGCGCCCTCGACCGGTCGGTTCATACCGCCTGCGCGGCCCTCGAAGACCTGGCCGTACCTGTCCACCAGTGCGTTGTAGGCGATGTCGCACCAGCCCAGTGTGCGGGTGTGGTACTCGTAGATCGATCGGACGATGCCGGCGGAGTCGCCCGGGCTGTAGTTGTTACTGCCTGCCGTGTGGTGCACCACGCCCGCGCGAACACTGTTGTCGTACACGGTGTTTCCGCATCGCATCGCCTCGTCGGCACCCCACTGAGCGCGGCCGATGACGTTGGGCGGTTGGCCGGGGATGGTCGCCGCCGTCGGTGGTTCCCACTGCACGTTGGCTGGTGCGGTGGGCGGGCTGATCAAGACTGCGTTGAATGTCGGGACCGTCGACTGCTCGACGCTGGCGGGAATGTAGCCGAGCTTCGACTTCGGTGCGCCCGTGGGCTGAGTGCCACTGCGGGGTGCGTCGACTGGCCGGGTGACGGCGATCTGTACGTGGTTGGTCCGGCCGACGAAGACGGGTTCGGTGCCGTCCTTCGGCGAGTTCTCCTCGCCGACGCCGTCCAGTGGCTCCGCCTCGTACCACTGTCCCCACGAGCCATCGGGTTGTTGCGCGCGGACCCGGGCCGTCGTGCCGGTGAAGTCGGCCGCGGTGAGCGCGACCATCGAGAAGGGGGTGTCTTGGGTGATATCGCGGATGGTCTCGCCGCCGCCGATATCGGTCAGTGGCTTCTCGACGAGCAGCAGTGTGCTGGCCGTGGACTGCGATTCATGGTCACCCGGCAGGCCATCTACCGCCCACGGCAGGATGACGACCGTCGCTGCCACGGCAGAGAAGAGCAGCGATGGCACTGCGCGTCTACTCAGCACGGCCTGATGTTACGTATGTGTCAGTTGTTACCAGAGTTTCGACACGGCCTGGCGGCGCGACAATTCTGTCGGTGCCTTCCTGTAACGGCACCGCAGAGCCTGTTGGGCCTCTGCGGTGCCGTTTCGCACAGGGTCTAGGGGGTGGGAACCGCCGCGGGGGCCGCTGCGGCCGCCGCGGGAGCGGCGTTCTGCATCGCCGACGTGATCGCGGGCATCACCATGCCCTTGAGCAGGTCGATCGCCTGGCCGGCGCCGAGCGTCTGCGCGGCACTGGACAGGTCGCCCAGCAGCCCTCCGCTCGCGGGTGCGGCGGCGGGCATCCCGAGCGACGGGTCGCCGAGGATCGGGTACATGCCGGCCGACGGGTCGAGGCCGATCGGATCGCTGATCGGGATCTCGCTCGCGCCGGGGATTCCCAGTCCGGTGCTGTTGGAGATCGGCGTGGTCAGTCCCGGCGTGGTGAGCCCGGGGCTGGTCAGCGCTGGGTTCGTCAGCGCGGGGTTGGCCAGGCCTGCGTCAGTCAGAGACGGGCCCGTCGCCGTCACCGGCGGCACGCTCAGGCCGGGGGTGGTGGCGCTCGGCGTGGTGAGGCCGGGCGTGGTGAGCCCCGGCGTCGTGAGGCCGGGCGTGGTCAGCCCCGGAGTCGTCAGCCCCGGTGCGGTCAGGCCAGGTGAGGTCAGACCAGGAGCCGTCAGGCCAGGCGACGTCAGGCTGGGTGCCGTCAGTCCGGGCGAGGTCAGCCCCGGCGAGGTCAGGCCAGGTGCCGTCAGGCCAGGCGAGGTCAGGCCAGGCGATGTCAGCGATGACGAGGCGCCCGACCCGGTCAGGAGGCCTGTCGGCATGGGCGGCAGGTTGATCCCGAACTGGGACAGGCCCTGGGAAAGGGCCCCCAACAGTTCGGTGGGCAGATCTGTGATGAGCGCGGCCTGGACGAACTCACGGTGCTGCGGCTCTGCGGCGTCTTGAGACAGGTCGGACATGGCAACCACTGCAACTGGACTTGCGACGGCCAGGGCGGCGACTGCGCTCATGGCTGTCGAGAGCTTGCGTCGACGTCGGTTCGGCACGGAAGTCTCCTCAAATATTCGACTACGTGTTTTGTGTTAGGTCTTCGGTCCGTCGGTGGTCGTCAGACTCGGGTGCGAATCCGTCAATACCGACCTGGTCGATGGTACGGATGTGACAAGAGTGTCTGGAGTGACGATGCGGAATCGTGAGCGAATTGCGACCTGCTGTTCGAGGGCGTTCGGCTCACCCATTGGCATGCAGAATTCGGGTCCGACAGGCCGGGTCGGATACCCTTGCTGCCGATGACCTCCGCTGATCCCCGGGTCGCTCCGGTCCCGTCCGCCGGCCCGTACGACCTGCTCGTCGTCGGCTCCGGATTCTTCGGCCTGACGATCGCCGAGCGTGTAGCCACTCAACTCGACAAGCGTGTGCTTGTCGTCGACAGGCGGCCACACATCGGCGGTAACGCCTACTCCGAACCCGAGCCCACGACAGGTATAGAGGTGCACCGCTACGGTGCGCACCTCTTCCACACCTCCAACCAGCGGGTGTGGGACTACGTCCGCCAGTTCACCGAGTTCACCGGCTATCAGCATCGCGTCTTCGCGATGCACGCCGGTCAGGCCTACCAGTTCCCGATGGGCCTTGGCCTGGTGTCGCAGTTCTTCGGCCGTTACTTCACTCCCGATGAGGCCAGGGCCCTGATCGCCGAGCAGGCCGCCGAGTTCGACTCCAAGGCCGCGCAGAACTTCGAGGAGAAGGCGATCAGCCTCATCGGGCGCCCGCTCTACGAGGCGTTCATGAAGCACTACACGGCCAAGCAGTGGGAGACCGATCCGACCAACCTGCCGGCAAGCAACATCACCCGGCTACCGGTGCGCTACACGTTCGACAACCGCTACTTCAACGACACGTACGAGGGGCTGCCGGTCGACGGGTACACCGCCTGGCTGCAGAACATGGCCGCCGACGAGCGCATCGAGGTGCGACTGGACACCGACTGGTTCGACGTGCGAGACGAGCTCGTTGCGGCCAACCCCGACGCGCCCGTCATCTACACCGGGCCGCTGGACCGCTACTTCGACTACTCGGCGGGCCGACTCGGCTGGCGCACGCTCGACTTCGAGACCGAGGTCCTCGACACGGGCGACTTTCAAGGCACGCCCGTCATGAACTACAACGACGCCGACGTGCCCTACACCCGGATTCACGAGTTCCGGCACTTCCACCCCGAGCGCGCCTACCCGACCGACAAGACCGTCATCATGCGCGAGTACGGGCGGTTCGCCAAGGACGACGACGAGCCCTACTACCCCATCAACACCCCTGAGGATCGGGCGATGGTCACGGCCTACCGTGAACTGGCCAAGGGCGAGACGGCTTCGGCCGGAGTGCTGTTCGGCGGACGGCTGGGCACCTATCAGTACCTCGACATGCACATGGCGATCGCGAGCGCGCTCAACATGTACGACAACACCCTGGTACCGCATCTGCGCGACGGAGCGGCGCTGGTCCAAGACGAAAGCAGCACACCATGAGTGACATTCCGTCTGGCGCACTTGATGCCGGACAGTCCAAAGCGGTCAGCCTGCTGTCGCGCGTCATCCTGCCGCGCCCGGGCGAGCCGCTGGACGTACGCAAGCTCTACATCGAGGAGTCGTCCACCAACTCCCGGCGTGCCCATGCGCCGAGCCGCACCACGCTGGAGATCGGCGCCGAGTCGGAGGTCTCGTTCGCGACCTACTTCAACGCCTTCCCGGCCAGCTACTGGCGCCGCTGGTCGATCCTCGAGTCCGTGGTGCTGCGCGTCGAACTGACCGGCAGCGCACGCATCGACGTCTACCGCTCCAAGGCCACCGGCGCACGCATCACCGTCGGCGGTGCCGCGGCGTCCAGCGCGGACCCGGACGCTCCTGCTGTCACCGAGTTCGAGATCGGACTCGACCCGTTCGAGGACGGCGGCTGGATCTGGTTCGACATCACCACCGACTCCAAGGTCACCGTGCACAGCGCCGGGTGGTACGCGCCGCAACCGGCGCCGGGGCGGGCCAACGTCGCCGTCGGCATCCCGACGTTCAACCGGCCCGCGGACTGCGTCAGCGCGCTCGCGGCGCTCACGTCAGACCCCATGGTGGATGACGTCATCAGCGCGGTGATCGTCTCCGATCAGGGCAACAACAAGGCCTGCGATCACCCCGACTTCCCCGAGGCCGCCGCGGCCCTCGGCAACCGGTTGACCATCCACAACCAGCCCAACCTCGGTGGCTCCGGTGGCTACAGCCGAGTCATGTACGAGGCGCTGAAGAACACCGACTGCGAACAGATCCTGTTCATGGACGATGACATCCGCATCGAGCCCGACTCGATCCTGCGGGCACTCGCGCTGAACCGCTTCGCGAAGAGCCCGACCCTCGTCGGTGGCCAGATGCTGAACCTGCAGGAGCCATCGCACCTGCATGTCATGGGCGAGATGGTCGACCAGGCGAACTTCATGTGGACCGGCGCCATCAACACGGAGTACGACCACGACTTCGCCAAGTACCCCCTCAACGACGAGGAGGAGTCCCGAAGCCGGCTCCTGCATCGCCGCATCGACGTTGACTACAACGGCTGGTGGATGTGCATGATCCCGCGCCAGGTGGCTGAGGAGCTCGGCCAGCCCCTGCCGCTGTTCATCAAGTGGGACGACGCTGACTACGGGCTGCGCGCGGGTGAGCACGGCTATCCGACCGTGACACTGCCGGGCGCCGCCATCTGGCACATGGCGTGGAGCGACAAGGACGACGCGATCGACTGGCAGGCGTACTTCCACCTGCGCAACCGGTTGGTCGTGGCGTCGCTGCACTGGGACGGCAGCGTCACGGGTCTGGTGGCCAGCCACTTGAAGGCAACCATCAAACACCTTCTGTGCCTGGAGTATTCGACGGTCGCCATCCAGAACAAGGCGATGGACGACTTCCTGGCCGGACCCGAGCACATCTTCTCGATCCTGGAGTCGGCGCTGCCAGAGGTGCGCAGCATGCGCAACGACTACCCCGATGCGGTGGTGCTGTCGAGTGCGAGCGCGTTGCCGACGCCGTCGGACAAGCGGTGGCGCAAGAAGGTGCAGATTCCCGTCGGCCCAGTGTCGATCGCGGTGCGGCTGGTCCGCGGTGTCGTTCACCAGCTCAAGCCGCACGACCCCGAGCATCACCGTCGCCCGCAGATCAACGTCGCCACCCAGGACGCGCGGTGGTTCTCGCTGTCGCGGGTCGACGGTGTCACGGTGACGACCGCCGACGGGCGCGGCGTCGTCTACCGCCAGCGTGACCGCGAGAAGATGTTCGAGCTGCTTCGCGATTCGCTCAAGCGCCAGGTGCAGCTGCTGCGTAAGTTCAACCGGATGCGCCGGGTCTACCGCGAGGCACTTCCGGTGCTGTCCAGCAAGCAGAAGTGGGAAACCGTCCTGCCGACCAGCGCAGAAGCCAAGTCGTGAGCCTCGGCGGCTACACGGCACCGCGGGGCGAGGATGCGGTGCTGGTTGCCGTGCAGCACGGAATCGCTGGCCGCCCAGGCGTTCTCCCGGGCGCGCGGGCACTCTCGCACTTCGGCGAGCACAGCGCGGGCTGGGTGGGGGTAGCGCTGCTCGGCGCCCTCGCGCAGCCTCGGCGACGCCGCGCGTGGTTGACGGCTGGGGTCGGCGCGTTCATCGCGCACGCGGCCGCCGTGGTGATCAAGCGGGTCGTCAAGCGGACCCGCCCAGAGCACCCCGACATCTCGGTGAACGTCGGCACGCCAAGCAAGCTGAGCTTCCCGTCCGCTCACGCCACCTCCACCACCGCCGCGGCGCTGCTGTTGGCTCGCGCCACGCGGTCGAGACTGCCCCTGCTGGTGGTGCCGCCGATGGCGGTGTCCCGCCTGGTGCTCGGGGTGCACTACCCGACCGACGTGCTCACGGGCATGGTGGTCGGCGCCGCCGTTGCCAGCACGGTCGGTGCCGTGGGAGACCGCGTCGAGAGAACGTCGAAGGAGCCCGGTAAGTGAGCGAGCAAGCCGCGCCGGTGGTCGGCCCACCCAAGAATCTGTTCAGCGGGATCATCAAGGCGTTGCGCCCACGCCAGTGGGTGAAGAACCTGCTGGTGCTCGCCGCGCCGTTGGCGGCGTTCGGCGTCGAGGCCTCCTACGACTACCTCGACGTGCTGATCAAGGTCGGTATCGCGTTCGTGGCGTTCAGCCTCGCGGCGTCGTCCATCTATCTGATCAACGACGCCCGCGATGTCGATGCCGACCGGGAACACCCCACCAAGCGGTTCCGGCCGATCGCGGCGGGCGTGGTCCCGGTGGGACTGGCCTACACGATGGCCGTGGTGCTGGCGCTGGCATCACTGGCCATCTCGTTCCTCGCCACGCCCAACCTCGCGATCGTCATGGCGATCTACATCGCGGTTCAGCTGGCCTACTGCTTCGGTCTCAAGCACCAGGCCGTCCTCGACATCTGCATCGTGTCATCGGGATTCCTGCTGCGCGCCATCGCCGGTGGCGTCGCGGCGGATATCCCACTGTCACAGTGGTTCCTGCTGATGATGGCGTTCGGGTCGCTGTTCATGGCGGCGGGCAAGCGCTACGCCGAACTGCAGCTCGCCGAGCGCACCGGCGCCAAGATCCGCAAGTCGCTGGAGAGTTACACGAGCAGCTACCTGCGGTTCGTCTGGACGTTGTCGGCCACCGCCGTGGTGGTCTGCTACGGCCTGTGGGCGTTCTACCGGGACGGCCCAGCGGGTGGTTCGTGGTTCGCCGTTTCGATGATTCCCTTCACCATCGCGATCCTGCGCTACGCCGTCGACGTCGACGGCGGTCAGGCCGGCGAGCCCGAGGAGATCGCGTTCGGCGACCGGGTGCTGCAGCTGCTCGCAGTGGCGTGGATCGGAACCATCGGTGCTGCAGTCATCTTCAGCTGACCGGCTGATGTCCGCCGTCGCGCGCCGGATGGCGCGCGGAGCGGCGTTTCCCTATCACGCCAGCGTCCGGATCAGCCTCTGGCTGAGTGTGGTGGTGGTGGCCGCACTGTTCGGCTGGGGCGCCTGGCAGCGCCGCTGGATCGCCGACGACGGTCTGATAGTCCTGCGCACCGTCCGAAATCTGCTGGCGGGCAACGGTCCCGTCTTCAACAAGGGCGAGCGGGTCGAGGCCAACACCTCGACGTTGTGGACCTACCTCGTCACATTCTTCAGCTGGCTCGGTGGCTCGCTGCAGATGGAGTACGTCGTCCTGACGTTGGCGCTGACGCTGAGCGTCGCTGGTGTGGTGTTCGCGATGCTGGGCACGGGCAGGTTGTACGCACCGGGTCTACGCGGCAAGCGGGCGTTGCTTCTGCCCGCCGGTGTGCTGGTGTACGCCGCGATCCCGCCGGCCAGGGACTTCGCCACATCGGGTCTCGAAAATGGTTTGGTGCTGGCCTATCTCGGGCTGCTGTGGTGGATGATGGTCTGCTGGTCGCAGGCGCTGCGGGCTGATCCGGGCACGTCGGTGGGGGTCAACGCGGGCGGGTCGGTGGGCGTCAACGCGGGCGGGTCGGTGGGAGTCAACACCGTCAGCCGCCCCTTCGAGATGACGCTGGCATTCGTCGCCGGCCTGTCGGTGCTGGTGCGTCCCGAGCTCGCGTTGATCGGCGGCCTGGCGCTGGTGATGATGCTCATCGCCGCCCGCGACCGGCAGCGCCGGCTGCTCATCATCGCCGCGGGCGGGCTGTTGCCGGTCGCCTACGAGGTGTTCCGGATGGGCTACTACGGTCTCCTGGTTCCGGGCACCGCGATTGCCAAGGACGCCACCGGTTCCAAGTGGGCGCAGGGTTTCACCTATCTCGCCAACTTCAACCAGCCCTACATGTTGTGGGTGCCGATCATGCTGCTCGCGGCGGTGGGTCTGGTGATGTTCGCGACCAGGACCATGCCGTGGTGGACCACGCACCGTCCGCCTGAGGGTGTGGGCCGGTTGGCGCGGACGGTCCAGAGTCCGCCCGCCGTAGTCGCTTTCATGGTTCTCAGCGGTGTCCTGCAGGCGGTGTACTGGGTGCGCCAGGGCGGCGACTTCATGCACGGCCGGGTTCTGCTCACCCCGCTGTTCTGTGTTCTGATGCCCATCGCGGTGATCCCTGTGGTGCTGCCCGACGGCACCCGGTTCACCCGGGTCGGTGGTTATCTGCTGGCCGGGTCGACGATGGCGATGTGGCTCGCGATCGTGGGATGGTCACTGTGGGCGGCGAATTCGCCCGGTATGGGCAGTGACGCCACCCGTGTGACCCACAGCGGCATCGTCGATGAGCGCCGCTTCTACGCCCAGGCGACCGGGCATGCGCACCCACTGACCGCCGCCGACTACCTCGACTATCCGCGGATGCGGTCGATGTTGCAGGCGATCGACAACACCCCCGACGGTGCATTGCTGCTGCCGTCGGGCAACTACGACCAATGGGACGTGGTGCCCGCCATACCGCCGCCACCCCCGGCGCCCGGTGAGCCGCCGTCGGATCAGCGCGGACCGCACACGGTGTTCTTCACCAACATGGGTATGACGGCCATGAACCTCGGACTGGACGTCCGTGTGATCGATCAGATCGGTCTGGCCAACCCGTTGGCCGCACACACTGAGCGCATCGAGGACGGCCGCATCGGGCACGACAAGAATCTCTTCCCGGACTGGGCCGTCGCTGAGGGACCGTTCCTGAAGGAGCGTCCGTACATCCCGCTCTACCTCGACGAGGACTGGATCGCTCAGGCTCAGGTCGCACTGGAGTGCCCCGAGACTGACGCCATGCTCAACGCGGTGCGGGGACCGATGGGACCGCGCAGATTCCTGTCGAACGTTCTCCACGCGTATGAGTTCGGCAAATACCGGATCAACCGTGTGCCGCTTTACGAGCTGGAGCGGTGCGGGCTCACCCCGCCGCCACCGAGAAATCCGCCATACACCGGGTTGCCAGCTACCGGTCCGTGACGCATCACACTGCGATTTGTCCGGGTGTGACGTTGTCTGCTTTGGTTACGCCAGAGTAACGCTGCAGCCATGTTGACGCGATAAGCACGTCAGTGAGTCACCACGTGCCATGAGCTGTGCCGCGGAATCGCCGCTACGTCGGCGCCGGACATACGGAATGGATATTAAGTGCAGCAAATGCGAACTAGATCACGCGCAGGTGCAGTGAGCGGCGGAATACGTCGCATGATCGTGGCGACGGCCGGGGTGCTGGTGTTGCCCGCCGCGGCGGTTTTCGCCGGTGGTGTGGCCACTGTTGCCACCGCGCCGACAGCGCACGCCTTCTCGCGCGCCGGGCTGCCGGTGGAGTACCTCGACGTGTACTCGACGGCGATGGGCCGCAATATCCGTGTCCAGTTCCAGCCCGCGTACGCCCCTGTCGAACCCGTCGCCCCCGAGGCGGCAGATCCGAGCGCGGGACCCGACGGCGCACCTGCCGTGACACCCGCCCCCGTCCCGCACGGCAGCGGCATCCAGCCACCCGTCGCGGCGGCCCCGAGCCCGGCCGTCTACCTCCTCGACGGTCTGCGGGCGCAGGACGATTTCAACGGATGGGACATCAACACCCCGGCGTTCGAGTGGTTCAACGACTCGGGCGTCGCGACGGTCATGCCCGTCGGCGGGCAGTCGAGCTTCTACACCGACTGGTACTCACCGTCGAGTTTCAACAACCAGACCTACACCTACAAGTGGGAGACCTTCCTCACCCAGGAACTGCCGATGTGGTTGGCCTCCAACAAGCAGGTGTCCATGACGGGTAACGCCATCGTCGGACTGTCGATGGCCGGTGGAGCCGCGCTGACATTGGCGGCGTACCACCCGGCGCAGTTCAAGTTCGCCTCGTCGCTGTCCGGATTCCTCAACCCCTCGACACTGTTCATGAAGCAGGCGATTCGCGTCGCGATGCTCGATGCCGGCGGCTTCAACGTCGACAACATGTGGGGCCCGCCATGGGATTCGGCGTGGAAGCGCAACGACCCTGTGTTGCAGGTGGACCGGCTCGTCGCCAACCGCACCCGGTTGTGGATCTACTGCGCGCCGGGTGGCGGCCCGCTCGACGAGAACGTCGATCCCGGCCAGTCGTTCAACGCCAACAGCTTGGAATCGCTTGCGATCAACAGCAACAAGCGATTTCAGGAGAAGTACGACAAGGCGGGTGGCACCAACGCCACCTTCGTGTTCCCGTCAGAGGGGAACCACTCCTGGTCGTACTGGGGTGCGCAACTGCAGGCGATGAAGCCCGATCTGATCGCCACGCTAAACGGCTGAGCGGGTGACCAGCGTCGATTCTTTTCGCTGGGAAGGACCACCCGCTGGTGTGGTTGACTACACATGCGCGCAGCGAGTCTGACGTGCGGCACACGACAGATCGGATGAACACACGCATGAGTTTTGTTTCGAAGTTGGTGCGCCGCTTGGCGGTTGCGGGCGCGGCAGCTGCGCTGCTGCCCGGACTCGTTGGCGCGCTCGGCAGCTCGGCGACTGCGGGAGCGTTCTCGCGACCGGGTCTGCCCGTCGAGTACCTGATGGTGCCGTCTGCGGCTATGGACAAGGACATCAAGATCCAGTTCCAGAGTGGCGGACCGGATTCGCCTGCCGTTTACCTCCTCGACGGTCTGCGTGCACAGGACGACTTCAACGGCTGGGACATCAACACCCCGGCGTTCGAGTGGTACTACAACTCGGGTCTGTCGGTCGTCATGCCCGTCGGCGGTCAGTCCAGCTTCTACAGCGACTGGTACCAGCCGGCATGCAATAAGGCCGGTGTCTGCCAGACCTACAAGTGGGAGACGTTCCTGACTCAGGAGCTGCCCGCTTACCTCGCCGCCAATCACCAGGTGCGTCGAAACGGCAGCGCGGCGGTCGGTCTGTCGATGGCCGGTTCGGCGGCGCTGACGCTGGCGATCCACCATCCGGCGCAATTCCCGTACGCGGCATCGCTGTCGGGCTTCCTGAACCTCTCCGAGGGCTGGTGGCCAATGTTGGTCGGCATCTCCATGGGTGATGCGGGTGGCTACAAGGCCGACGCCATGTGGGGACCGTCGAGCGATCCGGCGTGGAAGCGCAACGACCCGATGGTCAACATCTCGACGCTCGTCGCGAACAACACCCGCATCTGGATCTACTGCGGTGACGGCACCCCGACCGACCTCGACGCCGGCACCAGCACGGGCAACCTGTTCAACGGGAAGTTCCTCGAGGGCTTCACGTTGCGAACTAACAAGACGTTCCAGGAGAACTACATCGCGGCCGGGGGGACGAACGGAGTGTTCAACTTCCCGCAGAACGGGACACACGCCTGGAACTACTGGGGTTCGCAGTTGCAGCAAATGAAGCCTGACATCCAGCGGGTGCTGGGCGCGACGCCGCAGGCCTGATCAGGTCCACATAGTCATAGCGCGACGAATCGACGGCGGTTATCCCCCTGGGGGATGCCGCCGTCGGTCATTTCCGGCGCCGCCAGACTGCGTGATGTGATTCACTACACGCGGGCTGACCGGGGGTCCGGCAAAGCGGCGACACCGGTACCAGACGAGCGAAGAAGAGGATTGGCATGAGGCTGTTTTCGGTGCTGTTCCGCGCGATGTGCGCGTTGACGCTGGCCCTGGGGCTTTGGACCGTGACCCCGCAGACCGCGAGCGCCGCCGCCGTCGAGAACTTGATGGTGCCGTCCGCGGCGATGGGCCGCGACATCCCGGTGTCGTTCATGGCGGGCGGGCCGCACGCGGTCTACCTGCTCGATGCGTTCAACGCCGCACCCGACGTCAGCAACTGGGTGACGGCGGGCAACGCGATGAACACGCTCGCGGGCAAGGGCATCTCGGTGGTCGCCCCCGCCGGTGGCGCCTGGAGCATGTACACCAACTGGGAGGCCGACGGCAGCAAGCAGTGGGAGACGTTCCTGTCCGCCGAGCTGCCGGACTGGCTGGCCGCCAACAAGGGGCTGGCGCCCGGTGGGCACGGCATCGTGGGCGCCTCGCAGGGCGGGACCGCCGCGATGACGATGGCCGCATTCCACCCCGACCGGTTCCGCTACGCGGGCTCGATGTCGGGTTTCATGACCCCGTCGGCCACACAGCTGAATGGCGCGATCACCGCTGGCCTGGCCCAGTTCGGCGGCGTTAATACCCAAGCCATGTGGGGTGCGGCACAGTTGGGCCGCTGGAAGTGGCACGACCCGGACGTCCACATCCAGCTGTTGAAGGACAACAACACCCGGATCTGGGTCTTCAGCCCCGCGACGCTGACGTGTAGCGACCCGGCCGCGATGATCGGCTACTGCGATCAGGCCCAGGGCAGCAATCGCACGTTCTACCAGCACTATCGCTCGGTCGGCGGCAGTAACGGGCACTTCGACTTCCCGACAGGCGGGCAGCACGACTGGGGTACCTGGGCGCCGCAGCTCGCGGCGCTGTCGGGCGAGCTGACCGCCACGATCAAGTAGGACGCGCAGGTCAAGGGGACGCCGGATCGCAGCCGGTACCTTGGTCATCGTGCCGTCCCGCCGTTCGCTGACCCCATTGACGTTGTCGATGATGGTTGCGGTCGCCGCCGTCTCGGTGAGCGCGTGCGAAGTGAGTGACAACGTCATCACGAGTATCGGAATGGCCACGTCCGCGACCGTGGAATCACCATCGGACGTGCCAGGCATGGACCCGCCCCCCAGGGGGCTCGCAGGCGGACCGCTTGGGGCGATGGATGTCACCCCCAAGCAGCGCAGTTACCTCGACGCGCTGGCTTCAGCTGGCGTCGCCCCTTCCAGCGAGCTGCTGGCGCTGAGCATCGGCGCCTATGTCTGTCAGGCCCACGCAGCGAGCCAGAGCGATCAGGCGGTGTGGGACTTCGTCCTGCCGATGGTGCGTGATGACGTGCGCGACTCCCATCCGAGTTCGGAGGCACTGCCCGCCGGGCAGGTCAACTCCGTGACCGCCGACTACATTCGCATCGCCACCGAACGACTCTGCTAGCAGGAGAACAGCTCACTTCATGGCCACCAAACGCGCCAACAGGCGCCACCGCATCCTCGCCCTGGCCGCCGCAGTCGCGGTCGCCGTGCTGGTCACGGTGGTTGTCGCCGCTGTGGTGGTGTGGCTGCGCCAGCCCGCCACCCCGCCATCGGCCACCCCGCCGAGCGCCATTCCTCCTACGAGCAGTGGGCCGGCGCCGTCCAAGCCGCGGCCGGAGTTCCAGGACGCGAGCTGTCCTGACGTCCAACTGATCTCGGTTCCCGGCACGTGGGAGTCCTCACCGCAGATGGACCCGCTCAACCCGGTGCAGTTCCCCATCGCGCTGCTTCTGAACGTGACCAACCCGCTGCGCGACGCTTTCGGCACCGACCGCCTGGCGCAGTACACGGTTCCCTACACCGCGCAGTTCCACAATCCGTTCGCCGCCGACAAGCAGATGTCCTACAACGACAGTCGGGCCGAGGGCACGGCCGCGACGGTCAAGGCGATGAAGGACATCAACGAGCGCTGCCCGCTGACCAGTTTCGTGTTGGTGGGCTTCTCTCAGGGCGCCATCATCGCCGGTGACATCGCCAGCGACATCGGCAACGGGCGCGGGCCCGTCGACCAGGATCTGGTGCTCGGCGTGACGCTGATCGCCGACGGCCGTCGGCAGGACAGCGTCGGCAAGGACGTCGGGCCCAACCCGCCGGGTCAGGGCGCGGAGATCACGCTCGCCGAGGTGCCGATGCTCAAACAGCTCGGTCTGGAGATGACCGGCCCGCGGCCTGGCGGCTTCGGGTGGCTCAACGACCGCACCAATGAGATCTGCGCGGCGGGTGATCTGATCTGTGCCGCACCCCAGGGTGCGTTCTCCATCACCAACCTGCCGAAGACGCTGGAGGTGCTGTCCGGTGGCGCCGGTCAACCGGTGCACGCCCTCTACAACACGCCGGACTTCTGGGTGCTCGACGGCCAGACCTCCACGCAGTGGACGCAGAACTGGGCGAGGGGGCTGATTGAGAATGCTCCGCACCCGAAGCACGGATGAGTCACGATCCAGCCAAGATCGGCGAATATTGGCCAATCGATTTGGCCCCTATCCGCGCGTCACCTAACATTAAGAGAAACGTAAGAGTGCCCGGGGCGAGCGAAGCGACGGGAGAGTTGGACGTGGGTCGCCCGTGCGGTGTCCGAATCCGAGGTCCGGTAACCGGCGCGCACCGACCGGTAGGATGCACGAGGTTTGGCATCGGCGGGTGCGATACCCGCCCGAGACGTTGAGAGCCACCCGGATGCGCCACCGCCACCCACGGGGCTTTGCGGTGAATGCAGTCTGACAGGAGAGTAGTGACATGGGATTCCACAACCCGTTCCTCAAGGACGGTCAGATCAAGATTCCCGACAATGGCAGCCTGGTCAAGCACGTCGAGAAGTGGGCGAAGGTGCGCGGCAACAAGGTCGCCTACCGGTTCCTGGACTTCTCCACCGAACGCGAGGGTCTCGAACGCGAGCTGAACTGGTCTGACTTCGGTGCCCGCAACCGGGCCATCGGTGCCCGGCTGCAGCAGGTCACCGAGCCCGGCGACCGCGTCGCGATCCTCTGCCCGCAGAACCTCGACTACATGGTCGCGTTCTTCGGGACCCTGTACTCGGGCCGCATCGCCGTGCCGCTGTTCGACCCCAACGAGCCCGGTCACGTCGGACGGCTGCACGCCGTGCTCGACGACTGCCAGCCGTCGGCGATCCTGACCACCACAGCCGCCGCGGAGGGTGTGCGCAAGTTCTTCCGCAGCAGGCCGGCCAAGGACCGCCCCCGTGTCATCGCGGTCGACGCCGTGCCCGACGAGGTCGGCGTCACCTGGGAGCCGGTGGCCGTTCATCTCGACACCATCGCCTACCTGCAGTACACGTCGGGCTCGACCCGCATCCCCACGGGTGTGCAGATCACCCACCTGAACCTGGCGACCAACGTCATTCAGGTGATCGACGCGCTCGACGGTGACGAAGGCGACCGCGGGGTCACCTGGCTGCCGTTCTTCCACGACATGGGCCTCATCACCGCGCTGGTCGCCCCGATGATCGGGCACTACGTCACCTTCATGACCCCCGCGGCGTTCGTCCGGCGGCCGGGCCGCTGGATCCGCGAGATGGCGCGCAAGCCCGATGACACCGGTGGCGTCATCTCGGTGGCCCCCAACTTCGCCTTCGACCACGCCGCGGCACGCGGAGTCCCCAAGGACGGTGAGGAACCGCTGGACCTGTCCAACGTCAAGGCGGTCCTCAACGGCAGCGAGCCGATCTCGGCGGCGACGGTGCGCAGGTTCAACGAGGCCTTCGCGCCGTATGGTTTCGCGCCCAAGGCGATCAAGCCGTCCTACGGTTTGGCCGAGGCGACGCTCTTCGTCTCGACCACCCCCGCCGGCGATCCGCCGAAGATCGTCTACGTGGACCGTGACGCGCTCAACCAGCACCGGTTCGTCGAGGTGCCCGAGGACGCGCCCAGCGCGGTCGCCCAGGCATCGGCGGGCAAGGTCGGTATCGCCGAGTGGGCCGTCATCGTCGACGCCGAGTCGGCCACGGAGCTGGCCGACGGCCAGATCGGTGAGATCTGGATCAGCGGACAGAACATGGGCACCGGCTACTGGGGCAAGCCCGAGGAGACGGTCGCCACCTTCCAGAACATCCTGAAGTCGCGCAGCACCCCGTCACACGCTGAGGGTGCGACCGATGACGCGACGTGGGTGGCGACGGGCGACTACGGCGCCTTCTACGACGGCGAGCTCTACATCACCGGTCGTGTGAAGGATCTCGTCATCATCGACGGCCGCAACCACTACCCGCAGGATCTGGAGTACTCCGCGCAGGAGGCCACCAAGGCCCTGCGCGTCGGCTACGTGGCCGCATTCTCGGTGCCGGCCAACCAGCTGCCCGACGTGGTGTTCGACAATGCGCATGCAGGTCTCAAGCGCGATCCGCAGGACACCTCCGAGCAGTTGGTCATCGTCGGGGAGCGGGCCGCCGGCGCGCACAAGCTCGACCAGGCCCCCGTCATCGACGACATCCGTGCGGCGATCGCTGTGCGCCACGGCGTCACCGTGCGCGACGTGCTGTTGACCTCGGCGGGAGCGATTCCTCGTACCTCAAGCGGCAAGATCGGCAGACGCGCCTGCCGCGCGGCATACCTTGACGGCAGTCTGCGCAACGGGAAGATCGCCAACGACTTCCCGGATGCCACCGACTGACCGGACGTTCGTCGACTCAGGCCGCCCGGCGGCGAAAGTGAACAGTGAAAATGACTGACTCGCAAGATAATTCGCAATCAGCCGAGGCGGCAGCCTCAGATCCGGCCACCGAGGCGGCAGCCGCAGATTCGGCTACCGAGGCGGCAGCCGAGAACCCGGTGGCCGAGAACGCGGCGGCCGGGAGCGCGGTGGCCCGCACCGACATGACGATCCCCGAGCTGCGCGAATGGCTGCGCAACTGGATCGGCAACGCCACCGGCCAGTCCCCGGACGGTATCGACGAGTCGGCGCCCATGGTCGAACTCGGCCTGTCCTCGCGTGACGCGGTCGCCATGGCCAGCGATATCGAGGACCTCACCGGGGTCATGCTGACGGCCACCGTGGTGTTCCGGAACCCGACCATCGAGTCGCTGGCGACGGTGATCATCGAGGGCGAGCCCGAGGTGGACCAGGCCGCACTCGACGGCGAGGACTGGTCCCGCGCGGCTGACGTCGACGATATCGCCATCGTCGGGATCGGCACCCGTCTTCCGGGTGACCTCAACACTCCAGAAACGCTGTGGCAGGGCCTGATCGAGGGCCGCGACGCCATCACCGATCTGCCCGAGGGTCGCTGGGAGGAGTTTCTCGGCGAGCCCCGGATCGCGGAGCGGGTCGCCAAGGCCCGCACCCGCGGCGGCTACCTGACCGATATCAAGGGCTTCGACTCCGAGTTCTTCGCACTGTCGAAGATGGAAGCCGACAATATCGATCCGCAGCAGCGGATGGCTCTCGAGCTGACCTGGGAAGCGTTGGAGCACGCCAGGATTCCGGCATCGAGCCTGCGTGGTGAGAGCGTCGGCGTCTACGTCGGTGCATCGAATAACGACTACAGCTTCCTGTCGGTGTCCGATCCCTCGACGGCGCATCCGTATGCCATCACCGGCACCACGAGTTCGATCATCGCCAACCGGGTGTCCTACTTCTACGACTTCCGCGGCCCATCAATGGCCATCGACACCGCGTGCTCGTCATCGCTGGTCGCCGTGCACGAGGGTGTCAAGGCACTGCGCGCAGGTGATGTCGACGTCGTGGTCGCCGGCGGTGTCAACGCGTTGATCACCCCGCTGGTCACCATCGGCTTCGACGAGGTCGGCGGCGTGCTCGCACCCGACGGTCGGATCAAGTCCTTCTCCGCTGACGCCGACGGCTACGCCCGTTCCGAGGGTGGCGGCATGCTGGTGCTCAAGCGCGTCGCCGACGCGCGTCGCGACGGTGACGAGATCCTCGCCGTGATCGCGGGCAGCGCGGTCAATCACGACGGCCGTTCGAACGGCATGCTCGCGCCGAATCCCGACGCGCAGGAGCAGGTACTTCGCAAGGCCTACAAGGACGCCGGCATCGACCCGCGCACCGTCGACTACGTCGAGGCGCACGGCACCGGCACCATTCTCGGTGACCCGATCGAGGCCGACGCGCTCGGCCGAGTCGTCGGCCGGGGCCGTGCCGCGGACAAGCCCGCCCTGCTCGGTGCAGTGAAGTCCAATCTGGGGCACCTCGAGTCGGCCGCCGGTGCGGCGAGCCTCGCGAAGGTGGTGCTGTCACTCAAGAACGACAAGCTGCCGCCGTCGATCAACTACGCGGGCCCGAACCCCTACATCGACTTCGACCGGGAACACCTCAAGGTCAACGACACCGTCTCGGATTGGCCGCGTTACAGCGGGCACGCCATCGCGGGCGTCTCGGGCTTCGGCTTCGGCGGTGCCAACGCACACCTGGTGCTTCGTGAGGTGCTGCCGGCCGACCTCATAGAGCCCGAGCCGGAAACCGAAGCGGTAGAAGGCAAGAAGGATGCCGGTGACGCCGGAGCGGTTTTCGTCGGCGGCGTCCGCATGGACGAGTACGGCGAGTTCATCGACAACGATGACGACGATGACGCCGATGAGTACGGCACGTCCGCCCAGGGTTCCGAGGAGCCCGAGCTTCCCGGCCTGACCGATGAGGCGCTGCGCCTGCTCGAGGTGGCCCGCGAGGAGCTTGCGGCCGAGGAGTCCGCGGCAGCCGCCGAGGGCCCGGCGAAACCGCTGGTGCCCCTTGCGGTGTCGGGTTTCCTGACCTCACGCAAGCGCGCCGCAGCGGCCGAGCTGGCCGACTGGATCGAGAGCCCGGAGGGTCGGGAGTCGTCGCTGGAGTCGATCGGGCGCGCACTGTCGCGGCGCAACCATGGCCGGTCGCGCGCCGTGGTGCTCGCGCATGACCACGACGAGGCGGTCAAGGGTCTGCGGGCGCTCGCCGAGGGTAAGCAGAGCCCCCTGGTGCTGGCCGCCGACGGTCCGGTGACCAACGGTCCGGTGTGGGTGCTCGCCGGTTTTGGTGCGCAGCACCGCAAGATGGGCAAGAGCCTCTACCTGCGCGACGAGATCTTCGCCGAGTGGATCAACAAGGTCGATGCCTACGTGCAGGACGAGCGCGGCTACTCCGTCGTGGAGCTGATCCTCGACGACTCCCAGGACTACGGCATTGAGACCACGCAGACCGTGATCTTCGCGATCCAGGTCGCACTCGGTGAGGTGCTCAAGGCGCACGGCGCGAAACCCGGTGCGCTGGTGGGTCAGTCGCTGGGTGAGGCGGCCGCGGCCTACTTCGCGGGCGGTCTGTCGCTCGAGGACGCCACGCGCACCATCTGCTCGCGCGCCCACCTCATGGGTGAGGGTGAGGCGATGCTGTTCGGTGAGTACATCCGCCTGATGGCGCTCGTCGAGTACTCCGCCGAGGAGATCAAGACGGTCTTCTCGGACTACCCCGATCTCGAGGTGTGCGTGTACGCGGCGCCGACCCAGACGGTCATCGGTGGCCAGCCCGAGCAGGTCGACGCGATCATCGCGCGCGCCGAGTCGGAGGGCAAGTTCGCCCGCAAGTTCCAGACCAAGGGCGCCAGCCACACCCAGCAGATGGATCCGCTGCTCGGCGAACTGGCCGCCGAGATCCAGGGCATCGAACCACGTCCGCTGCAGGTCGCGTACTACTCGACGGTGCATGAGGGCGGCCTGATCCGGGCCGGCGCCGAGCCGATCCACGACGTTGACTACTGGAAGAAGGGCCTGCGGCACAGCGTGTACTTCACGCACGGCATCCGCAACGCCGTCGACAACGGGCACACCACGTTCCTGGAGTTAGCCCCGAATCCGGTGGCGCTCATGCAGGTTGGCCTCACCACGGCCAGCGCTGGGCTTCATGACGCGCAGCTGATTGCCACCTTGGCGCGCAAGCAGGACGAGGTCGACTCGATGACCACGGCCATGGCGAGCCTGTTCGTGCACGGCCACGACCTCGATTTCCGCACCCTGTTCCCGCGCCGCTCCCGTGGCCTGGCCGGCGCGCTGGACTTCGCGGGTATCCCCCCGACCCGGTTCAAGCGCAAGCCGCACTGGCTGGACGTGCGGTTCGCCGGCGACGGCAGCGCGATCATGCCGGGTGCCCACGTGGCGATGCCCGACGGTCGGCACGTGTGGGAGTTCGCCCCGCGCGACGCCACCGACCTCGCCTCGCTCGTCAGAGCCGCTGCGGTGCAGGTGATCCCGGATGCGAAGCTGACGGCGTTCGAGCATCGCGCGGTGCCGTCCGACGACGCGCGTCTCGTGACGTCGCTGACCCGGCACCCCGGCGGTGCGACGGTGCAGGTGCACGCCCGCATCGGCGATTCGTTCACCCTCGTCTACGACGCGATCGTCTCGCGTGGCGGCGCGGCCACCACATTGCCGACCGCAGTCGGCGCGGGCATCGCGGTCGCCACCGACGCCGTGGCCGCCCAGGGCGTGCCCGACGTGACGCCGGATGACGCGCCTTCAGATGACGCAGCGATCCTGAGTGACAACCTGACCAAGGGGGCGAACCTCGGTTCGGGCTTCGCCAAGTGGTCTCCTGACTCCGGCGAGACCATCGCGCAGCGGCTGGGCACCATCGTCGGCAGCGCCATGGGCTACGAGCCCGAGGACCTGCCGTGGGAGGTGCCGCTGATCGAGCTGGGTCTGGACTCGCTGATGGCGGTGCGGATCAAGAACCGCGTCGAGTACGACTTCGACCTTCCGCCGATTCAGCTGACCGCGGTGCGCGACGCCAACCTATACGCCGTCGAGAAGCTGATCCAGTACGCGATCGAGCATCGCGATGAGGTCGGCGAGCTCGCCGAGCAGCAGAAGGGTCAGACGGCCGAGGAGATCGCCGCGGCCCAGGCCGAGCTGCTGGGTGGCGCCACCACCGTGGCCGAACTCGAGGCGAAGCTGGCCGAGGCCGGACACCCCCTCGGGGAGAAGAAGGACACGCAGGAGAAGGACGCGCAGGAGAAGGATGCGGCCGCGCCGGCCGACATCCCGGCCCCGCCGACCAATCCGGCGGGCCCGGCGGTCCCGCCACCGCCCCCGCCGACGAACCCGGCGGGTCCCAGTGCCGCCGGTGCGGCAGCAGCGGTGCTCACCCAGGAGGCCGTCACTGAGGCGCTCGGCGCCGACGTTCCTCCGCGTGACGCGGCCGAGCGCGTCACGTTCGCCACCTGGGCGATCGTGACCGGCAAGTCACCCGGCGGCATCTTCAACGAGTTGCCGTCGCTGGACGCCGCTGTTGCGGAGAAGATGGCAGACCGGCTGTCCGAGCGCGCAGAGGGCGTTATCACTGTCGAGAACGTGACATCGGCCAAGACCATCGAGGAACTGGCCACCCACGTCCGAAACCAGCTCGAGGACGGCGTGGTGGACGGCTTCGTCCGCACCCTGCGCGCCGCATCGGAGGGCTCGAATGGCGTGCCGCTGTTCGTGTTCCACCCGGCAGGTGGATCCACGGTGGTCTACGAGCCGCTGATCAAGCGGTTGCCCGCCGACATCCCGGTGTTCGGCATCGAGCGGGTTGAGGGCTCCATCGAGGAGCGGGCCGCCGAGTACGTGCCCAAACTGCTTGAGATGCACAAGGGCCCGTTCGTGCTGGCGGGGTGGTCGCTGGGCGGTGCGCTGGCCTACGCCTGCGCCATCGGACTCAAGCAGGCCGGTGCCGATGTCCGCTTCGTCGGCCTGATCGACTGCGTGCGTCCGGGCGTGCCGATCGACAAGTCCCAGGCCGGGATGCGTGCGCGCTGGGATCGTTACGCGCGGTTCGCCGAGCGCACGTTCAACGTCGAGGTCCCTGAGATTCCCTATGAGGAACTGGAGAAGCTCGACGACGAGGGCCAGGTGAAGTACGTCCTGGACATCGTCGCTCAGAGCGGCGTGCAGATCCCCGGCGGGATCATCGAGCACCAGCGCACCTCGTACCTGGATAACCGGGCGCTGGACACCATCGAGATCCAGCCCTACGACGGACATGTCACGCTCTACATGGCCGATCGCTACCACGATGACGCCATCGTCTTCGAGCCCTCTTACGCCACCCGTCAGCCCGACGGCGGGTGGGGGGAGTTCGCGTCGAATCTGGAGGTCGTGCCCATCGGGGGCGAACACATCCAGGCGATCGATGAGCCGTACATTGCGAAGGTCGGCGCGCACATGAGCGAGGCGATCAACCAGGTTGAGGCTGAGGAGAAGAAGCCCAAGTGACAGCGGACGCCCCCACCCCCGCCAAGCCGCACACCACGGCCGAGAAGCTAGCCGACCTGCGGGCGAGGCTGGAACTCGCCAAGGATCCCGGCGACGAGAAGGCCAGGGCGAAGCGCGACAAGAGAGGTATCCCGTCGGCGCGGGCGCGCATCCACTCGCTGCTGGATCCGGGCACCTTCCTCGAGATCGGCGCGCTGGCCAAGACGCCGGGTGATCCCAACGCGTTCTACGGTGACGGCGTCGTCACCGGCCACGGCATGATCGACGGCCGCCCGGTGGGTGTGTTCAGCCACGACCAGACCGTCTTCCAGGGCTCGGTCGGGGAGATGTTCGGCCGCAAGGTCGCCAAGCTGATGGAGTGGGTCGCCATGGTCGGCTGCCCGATCATCGGCATCAACGACTCCGCGGGCGCGCGCATCCAGGACACCGCGACATCGCTGGCCTGGTACGCCGAGTTGGGCCGACGCCACGAACTGCTCCGCGGACTGGTTCCCGAGATCTCGCTCATCTTCGGCAAGTGCGCCGGTGGTGCGGTGTACTCGCCGATCCAGACTGACCTGGTGGTCGCCGTCCGGGATCAGGGCTACATGTTCGTCACGGGTCCTGACGTCATCAAGGACGTCACCGGTGAGGAGGTGTCGCTCGATGAACTCGGCGGTGCCGATGCGCAGGCCAGGTACGGCAACATCCATCAGGTGGTGGAGTCGGAGGCCGCGGCGTTCCAGTACGTGCGCGACTACCTGAGTTTCCTGCCCGCCAACACCTTTGACGGCCCGCCCATCGTCAACCCAGGTCTCGAACCGGAGATCACCCCGCACGACCTGGAACTCGACGCGATCGTGCCCGACGCCGACAACACGGCATACGACATGCACGAGATCCTGCTGCGCATCTTCGACGACGGTGACGTCTTCGAGGTCGCCGAGCAGGCGGGCCCGGCGATCATCACCGCCTTCGCCCGGGTGGGGGGCCGACCGGTGGGTGTTATCGCCAACCAGCCCATGTACATGTCGGGTGCCATCGACAACGAGGCTTCTGACAAGGCCGCCCGCTTCATCCGGTTCTGCGACTCGTTCAACACGCCGCTGGTGTTCGTGGTCGACACCCCCGGGTTCATGCCGGGCGTGGAGCAGGAGAAGGGCGGCATCATCAAGCGTGGTGGCCGCTTCCTCAACGCCGTCGTCGAGGCCGATGTACCGAAGGTCACCATCACCGTGCGCAAGTCCTACGGCGGTGCCTACGCGGTGATGGGCTCCAAGCAGCTGACCGCCGATCTGAACTTCGCATGGCCCACCGCGCGCATCGCGGTGATCGGTGCCGAGGGCGCCGCCCAGTTGCTGGTCAAGCGGTTCCCGGATCCGACGGCACCCGAGGTGCAGAAGATCCGCGCCGACTTCATCGAGGGTTACAACGCCAACTTGGCGACGCCGTGGATCGCCGCCGAACGCGGCTACATCGACGGGGTCATCGAACCGCACCAGACCCGCCTGCTGCTGCGCAGTGCGATACGACTGCTGGCCGACAAGCAGATCTCGCGCGTGCAGCGTAAGCATGGCCTGACCCCGATCTAGGGCCCGGTTCGGGTGAACGTGCCACGCGGGGGGCCTGACGCGCGTTCAATTGGCCCTTGTGTCAAATCACTTCACCGGGCTGAGCCTCGGGCCACCACTTGGCGACCAACGCCTTGATCTGTGCGATCTCTACGCTTTCCAGTCTCCGGCTGATCCCAGCCGGACGGTGCTGATTCTCAACGCCAACCCCACGGCTGACGCGCTGCACCCCGACGCGATCTACCGGCTCGCCATCGATAACGACGGCGATCTGCTCAATGACATCGCGTTCAGCTTCGTCTTCTCCGAGCCGGCTGATGGACGTCAGACCGTTGACGTCCATCTGGCGCGTGACGACGAGGCGCTGAACCCCGAAGCCGTGGGGGCCAGGATCTTCGAGGGTGTCGAGGTGTCCTTCGGCAAGACGCCAAACGTCGTCACATCGAATGGCATCACGTTCTTCGCGGGTGCCCGCAGCGACGCGTTCTTCTTCGACTTCGACGGTATCAAGAACCTGTTCGACACATCCGGTGGCCGCAACTTCACCGCGCCTCATCTGGGTTCCGAATCCCCTTGGACGGGTGTGGATTCCAACACCGAGGCCAATGTGTTCTCGATGGTGCTCGAGCTGCCGACCAGCGCACTCGGGGTGCACACCGACATGCGGATCTGGGGCCGCTGCAGTGTGCGCCGCGACGGTGAACTGCTGCACGTCGACCGGGCCGGGCACCCGTCAGTGAGCAGCTTCTTCAACACCGACGACACCAAGGAGCGGTACAACGCGTCCGAGCCGGCCGATGACCGCGAACAGTGGATCGACATGTTCGTCCACCTGATGGGCCACACCGGTGGTTACTCAAGGGATGAGGCCATCGCCGCCATCGACGAGGAGGGCACCCTGCCCGACATGCTCACCTTCGACCCGAGCAGGCCCGCCAAGTACCCGAACGGTCGGGTGTTCACCGATGACGTGATCGACTATCGGCTGGCGTTTCTGACGAAGGGCGACTGCCCGCCGACCGGGCTGAGGCCGCACACCGACACGCTGGCGGAGTTCCCGTATCTCGGCACACCGCACTGACGCAGCCACCTAGATCGCGTCAATCTCCAGCCAGTCATCGACCTCGAACCGGTCGCCGCGCGCCACGATCGTCGCGCCACCATGACCGGGGTAGTGCGCCGGGATGACGGTCGCGCGGGCGCGCGCCGCCTCGGTGAACACCCGGTGGCGTGTCGCCGCCGCCGCACGTGCGTCGACGTCGAACCCGCACGGATCATCGGGTCGCGGAATCTGGACAGGGCAGTGCGTGAGGTCGCCAACGAAGACGGCGGGCTTACCCGCGTCGAGCCACAGCACCGACGACCCGGGTGTGTGTCCTGGCGCTGCACGCAGTCGCAGCGACTCACTGAGCACGAGGTCCTGCGACCACAGCTCCATCTGATCGGCGATCGGTAACACGCTGTCGGAGAACACGACCCGCGCACCCTCGTCGTCACCGAGGCCATCGGGGGAGAAGTGTCGGTAGTCCGCCTCGGGCACCAGATAGCGCGCGTTGGGGAATGTCGGCACCCATGACCCGTTCACCCGGTTGGTGTTCCAGCCGACGTGGTCGGTGTGCAGATGCGTGTTGATGACGACGTCGACGTCGGCGGGCTCGAAACCGGCTGCCGCGAGCGAGGCCAGGAAGCTCGTGTCGAGGTTGGCGAGCCCCGGGATGTGCGGGCGCTCACGGCCGTTGCCGACACCGGTGTCCACCAGCACCGTCAGACCGTCGACCGCGATGACCCACGTCTGTATCGACACCCGCCAGCGATCGGCCTCGGGATCGTAGAAGGTCGGCACCAGAAGGTCCGCGTTATCGACCCAGGCCTCGGGCGGGGTCTGGGCGAACATGGCCGAGGGCACCATGAATCCGTGCTCCACCACGCGTGTCAGGGTGGCCCGTCCGAGCCTGGCTCTCTGGCTCATGCGCGATCCCGCTCCGCTTCTCGCTCGCCGCTCATGCGCGATCCCGCTCCGCTTCTCGCTCGCCGCTCATGCGCTCGAGCCTAGGCCTTGATCCGGATCTGCCCGGGTGACCACAGCCCGCTGCGCGTCGCCGAGTCGAGGTCGAGTTCGGCGGGTTCGGCGTCCACGACGGTGTCGAACCGGTGCAGCGAGCCCCAGTCCTGACCCCAGTCCTCCGACAGATAGGTCGACATCACCGATGCCTTCAGCAGCAGGTCCGTGATGCCCAGCAGGCCACCGTTCTTGCCGTCCTGCCACGTGTCGGTGCTCTGCAGCTTGGCGTTGTAGTCCGGTGCGATGCGGAACTTGGGCACCTCGGTGACGCCATTGGCGTGCAGCATCGGCTGCTGGCACGGGAAGGCCAGGCCGACTGCCCAGTCCATCAGCACGGGTTGCTGCGATCCGACGTACTCCTGCACCGAGCGCACCTCGGGCACGCGTGGTGGCGTGACCGCGACCCAGTCGCCCTGGCTCAGAGACAGATCCTCGGCGATGACCCGCACGGCCACCGCGTCGGCCGGGATCTCCGCACGCGGGTAGCGCAGATTGCGCCACGACGGCGTCGGGCCCACGTCGTAGGGCTTCACCCGGCCCGCCGGGGTGAGCGCCCCGTCGGGACCGCGCCGGGCGTACTCGAGTTCGACGGTCTGCTCCGAGTCGAGACCATTGGCGACGCTGATGCCCGAGATCGTGCCCGCCGCGGTGATCACCACGAGCGGGTGCGCGTCGTCGGCGGCGGGTAGGTCGTACCACGCCGAGGCCAGCTTGCTCTCCTGTTGTGCCGCAGTCGAATACGTTCCGGCCACCGGGACACGCGCGGGGTCGAGACCATAGGGCAGCGGCACGGTCGAACCGTTGATACCCGGCCGGGCCAGCTTGATGGGCTGGGTCCAGTCGACGTCGGTGCCGGGCTGCGGGTTGTTCAGCCGGATTGCCTCGGCGATGATGCGGTCGGGAACGCCGTTGGGGGAGAACCCTGTCGGGGCCTCTCCGCCGAGCGGACCGAGCGGACCGTAGTTGCCGGGCAGGGCCGTCAGGAAACCGGCATTGGAGTCGGGTTCCACCAGCACATCGTCGGCCAGACCGCAGCCACCGGCGAGTGCGCGGACGTTGGCCCACCCGTTCGAATAGGTCGGGTACTGGCGGACGACGCCGATCGCCATCGACGCCATCATCACCACGACCATCAATCCGGCGGCCAGGGGAATCGGCGCCGCCGTGAGCCGGTCGACCACCTTCGAGTCACCCCGGCGCGAGACGTGCAACCAGAACGCCCACAGCGCCGTGATGATCGACAGCGCGAAGAACACCGCGCTTACCGAGATGCCGGCGAACTGGGGCACTGAGTTGTTGAACGGCGCACCGAAGTTGGAGACGTACCACCACCCGTTCGTGGAGGCGAAGCAGAAGGCCAGCACGAAGAACGCCAGCGACAGGAATGCCATCCGGTTGCGGGCCGACCGCAGAACCAGCGGCGACACCAGCACGGTGGCGACGGCTGCCATCGCACCGCCCACGGCGGCGAACAGTCCGAAGTGGTGAATCCACTTGGTGGGCGTGAACATCAGGAAGAACATGGTCGCGAAGATGATGCCCATCAGCCGCCAGACCGGGCCGCGTGCAACGCCTGGAATCCGCTTGCGCCGCAACATCATGAACAGCGACGGGAACAGGCACATCGCGGTGAAGACGAATGCCACCCGCCGCGATATCGCGCCGTCGGTGGTCGGCAGGATCAGGTAGTAGTAGCGCAGGTTCTCGGTCCACCACTCCTGGCTGGGGCCGATCGCCGTGCGAATCCGGGTGGCCTCCAACACCGTTGCCAGGGTCTGGTCGGCGAACACCACGCAGAGGATCACCGTGCCCGCCGCCAGCAGCGGTGCGATCACTGGCCAGGTCCCGACGACGCGTCGGCGGCGCATGATGATGCGCAGGATGGGCCTGCCGCCGGCCAGCAGTGCGGCCACCGCGATCAGGCCCGTGGGCTGGATGCCGAGCGTGAACGCGGCCGTCATGATCGCCAGGGCGGCCGGGGTCAGCCGGCCCGACGTGATGGCGCGTTCGATCAGCACGTACGTGATGAGGGCGCCGGTGGCGATCTGGCCCTCGGGGCGCAGGCCGTTGTTGAACGGCATCCACGCGGCCAGTAGCACCAGGCCGGCTGCCCACATGGCGCTGCGGCTCGACCACACGGCGGGTCCCAGTCGGGGTAGCACCTCGCGTGACAGCAGCAGCCAGCAGACCAGCGCGCAGATCAGGTCGGGTAGCCGGATCCAGATGCTGGCATCGCTGACCTTGGTCATCAGGGCGAGCACGTTGTAGTACCAGCCGAAGGGGTCCTCGGGGCTGCCGAACCAGCGGAAGTAGTTCGACATGTAGCCCGCGTGGTCGGCCACCCGGGCCATCTGCAGGATGTACCCGTCGTCGGATGAGTTGGCGCCGATGACGTACCAGAGCGCGAACCCGCCGATCACCACACCGTCGACCGGTGTGAAGGTGCGCCAGCGTGTCGGGATGAGGCGGTGCATCCGCCGCCCGTCGACCCGGTCCAGTCGCCACAGCGCGAGCAGCGCGATGACGGTCGAGACGATCGACAGCAGGATCGCCGCGAGCTTCAGCGGCGTCGGCTGGGTGGTGAACCGCGTGTCGATTGTCGCCGACATCGAGAGTCCCTGTGGCGCAGGCCCGGTGAGGTCGGTGAAGACGCCGACGATGGCGGGCCGCAGGTTGGGGTCCGCGTAGCCGGTGCGTTGCGGTGAGCCGTCGGCCTTGGTCAGGCCCACGAAGTCGGCGAAGGTTCCGTCGATGTTCGAGGTGATGTCGATACTCGAACAACCGGGGGCGGAGCCGGTTCCGGCCACCCGATCGCGATTCACGCTGGCGACCACGACGTTGCGGACGATCACGTCGACACGCGAGTTCGTGACCGTGACCAGCATGGCGTTGAGTGCCGCGTCGCGTCCCTTGGCAGGCGCGGTGCCGAAGACCAGACCGCCGTCGGCGGGCATGTCGCCGATCACGGCGCACGGCACCGTCGCGGTCAGGCTCACGGGCGCCTGTGTGATCAACGGCGCGGTGACATTGCTGAGCTGACCCTGCTGCGGCCAGTTCAACGTCGCCGTGGTCTGGATGACGGGCAGCAGCGGGGTGGCGACCGCGAGCACGAAGCCCAGCAGGCCGGCGATCGTGGCGACCCAGCGGGCCACCTTCACATCGCTCATCGCAGTGCGGTCAGTCCCGCTCGCGGGAGTCCGGTCGGTACCGCTCACCACGGTGCGATCAGCCCCGCTCACGGGAGTGCCCTAATCGGTCCGCCACGGCTCCAGCCGAACACTCGTGTCGAACCCTCCTCGATGGCGGCGTTGGGCGCCTGTTCCTGCGGTACCACCCGGATGTAGCGCTCGATGGCGCCCCAATCCCGGTACCAGTCGTCGCGCAGATACGTCGGGATCGCCTCAGTCCGCAGCAGTGCCTGGATGAACAGGAACGGTCCGCCGTCCTGGGCGGACTGCCACTGGTTCGACGAGGCGACCATCTGCTTGAAGTTCGGGATGATGCGGTACTCCGGAAGTTCGGCCACCCCGAGGTGCTCGGCGAACGGGCGCTGGCACGGGAAGTTGGCCGCTGTGGCGATGTCCATCAGCACCGGAGTCTGGCTGCCGAGGAACTGCTGCGCGGTCTGCAGCACCGGCATGCGCGGCGGCGTGAACGCGAACCACTGGTCGGTCGACAGGTTCGGGTCGTCGGCGACGATGCGCGCGACGTTGGCCTCCGGCGGCGCGGTGGTCAGCGGGAAGCGCAGGTTGCGCCACGCCTTCTGCTGGAAGATATCGATCGGCTGCACCTCGTTGAGTGCCTGGTACGAGCCGTCCGGCCGCTGTACGCCCCATTGGAGCTTGAGTGACTGGCCGTAGTTGAAGGAGCCGTCCTCCTCGTAGTACCAGATCGCGCCCGCGGCGGCGACGGTGACGAGCGGCCGGTCCGATGTGCGCGGTGGCAGCTGGTACCACGCCGACGTGGCCTTCGCGGCGACGGTGTTCTCGTCGAAACTGCCCATCACCGGGGTGCGCTTCGGGTCGAGGCCGAACGGCAGGAACACCCGCGATCCGTTGATGCCCTCGGGTCCGTAGCCGCCGCCCGTGCCCGCCGCGTAGCCGACGCCGATGTTGGGTTTGTCGATGGGCCCATCGGAGTTGACGGTGCCGGGATTGGCGGCCACGGGTTCAGCAGGCTCCAGGGTGTCGCTGACGCCATTCGGGGTGAAGCCGACGGGGTCCTCACCGCCAAGCGGGCCGTACTGCCCGAAGCGCTGGCCCGGGACAGGTTGCAGCATGCCGGCGTTGGGGTCGGCCTCGACGAGCACGGAGTCGGCCATGGCGCAGCTGGCGTCTGACAGTCCCGATCTCAGCGCCGCCAGGTTCGCCGCACCGGTGGTGTAGACGGGATAGCGGCTTGCCGTCGCCTTGAGCATGGAGCCCAGCTCGAGCACCACCATGATCGAGGCGACGATGAGCAGCGGCGTCGACGCCAGCGCGCGGTTACGCCCGGTGTCGGCGACCTCGGTATGGCCCGCGTAGTCCATCCGGAAGTGCAACCAGCCGGCGAGCAGGCCGCCGGCGATGGCCAGCACCAGGAAGATCGTGGTGACGGGGTAGCCGACGATGACGGGCTGCTTGTCGAACCACGGCACGCCGTAGTTGCCGACGTAGAACCAGCCGTTGATACCCGACGTCGCCCACGCGAGGACGAACAGCAGCGCTGTCACGTACAGCGCGAGGTTGCGGCGGCTGTGCAGCCCCACGCGGGCAAACGCGAATGCCGTCACACCGCCGAGCGCGCCCGCCAGTCCGGCGAAGGCACCGAACTGCACCGCCCACTTGGTTGGCGTCAGCGTCAGCAGCAGCAGCCCGATCGCAGTCGTGCCCGCCAGCCTCCACACCGGTCCGCTGACGGCGCCGGGCACCCGGCCGCGGCGCAGCAGCACCATGATCACACCGAGCAGGCACAGCAGCAGGATCAGCACCGAGAACCGGCGGGTCAGCGAGCCGTCGACGCTGTCCTCGACCGTGAGGAAGTAGTACCGCAGGAACTCCTGGTACCAGGGGATCGTCGGTCCCACGACGTACTTGATGCGCACCGACTCCATGACCGTGGCCAGCGTCTGGTCGCGGAAGATGATGACGAACACAAGCGCCACCGATGCCGCCAGCGGGGCCAGCGACGCGAGGATGCCGTTGGCAGCGCGGCGGTCCGCCACGATGCGGGCGATGGGCCGCGCACCGACCAGCAGCGGTGCCAACGCGATCAAGCCCTGCGGGGCGAGTGTCACGGAGAACATCGCGATGATGATCGCCGCCGCGGCGGGCCAGAGTCGCCGCGTTCCCACGGCGTTCTCGACCAGCATCCACGCCGCGACAACGGCGAACGCGATGAGCGGTTCGGGGCGCAGGCCGTTGTTGAACGGCAGCCACGCGGCGAGGAACACCGCACCCGCGGTCCACACCGCCACCCGGTTGGCCGCCACACGCCTGCCGATGCGGGGCAGGATGCAGCGGCTGATGATGAGCCATGTCGCGATCGCGGCCGCGGTGGCGGGCACGCGCATCCAGACGCTGGCGGTGCTGATCGACGCGAGGTGGGCCAGCACGCTCTGATACCAGTCGAATGGGGCCTCGGTCGCACCGAAGTAGCGGAAGTAGTTGGCGGTGTAGCCGGCCTCTCCGGACACCCGGGCGATGGTCAGGTTGTATCCGTCATCCGATGACAGCGCACCGACGACGTGCCAGGCGAGCAGGGTGCCGATCACGCCGACGTCGGCCAGCCAGGTCCACAGGCCGACGCGGCGTCGGCCACGCGGTGGCCGGCGGCCGGCCACACGGTCGGCCAGGATCAGCGCCAGGATCGAGGCGATGACGCAGAGCACGCCGAGCACCATGACGGCGGTCTTGAGCGCCGTGGGTGTGGTGATGAAGCGAGTGTCGACGTCGATGCGCGCGCTCACGCCGGACTGCGGGGCGACCTGCAAATCGGTGAAGACGCCCGCGACCTGGGGGCGCTTGTCCACGGGCAGCGTGCCCGTTGCGCCGGGGATGCCGACGAAGTCCGCGCCGACAGCGCCGACGTTGGCCCAGACGCGGATATCGCTGCACGCGCCGGAGTCCACGGCGGCACGCGGGGCCACGGCGGCGACGGTGTCGCGGAAAGCGACGTAGACGACGTCGGCGTTGGCGCGGATGAACATGCCGTTGCGGCCCGCCTCGATGCCGCCGGCCGGGATCGTGGAGAACACGACGCCGCCGTCGCGCGGCAGCGTGGCGGTCGTCACGCAGGGGATCGTCACGTCAAGGGCGCGGGGTGCGCCCGACACCAGCGGCGCGGTGAGATCGGTGACCAGGCCGCCGGGCCCGGTGGCCTGGGGCCAGAGGATGGTCGCGGTGTCCTGCTTGACGGGCATCAGCGGCGTCAGCGCGCAGAGCAGAAATCCGACGAGACCGGCGATGATCGCGACTAGTCGAGTGGTCGGGGCGGGCACGACGGTCAAGGGTATGCCACGCCCATGAGAGCGTGGCGGTGCCATGCGGCCGCTGGCGAGATCATTTGTCTACACGGTGGTCAGGACAGCCGCAGTGGCCCTGGGCTCCACAACCCGCTGCGCGTCGCCGTGCCCAGATCGATGCGTGCGGGTTCGGCGTTGGGGTACCACGGCGTCAGCTGCTGCAGAGCGCCCCAGTCCCGGAACCAGTCGTCGCGGAGATAGGTCGGCACCGGTGTGGCCCGCACCAACAGCTCGGTGATGCCGAGCGGTCCACCGCCGAGGTAGTCCATCACCGGCGAGTTGGCCTCCGCGCCGAATCGGTCGGGCAGGATCCGCCACTTGGGCACCTCGGTGACGCCGTTGACGTGGCCGAACGGACGTTGGCACGGGAAGGCCAGGCCGACGAGCCAGTCCAGCAGCACCGGGTCATTCGAGCCGACGACCTGTTGCAGGGTCTCCAGTGACGGGATGCGTGGCGGTGTCACCGCGATCCAGTGCTGGGGTGCGAGGTCATCGTCGGAGGCGACGACGCGCACCACGGTGGCGTCGTCCGGGATGGCGCCCATGGGCGCGCGAAGGTTGCGCCATGCGGGTGCGGCGCCGACGTCGGCGAAGCCGATGCCGCCACCGGGTTCGTTGCGCGCGGCCTGTTCGTCGGTGGCCCACTGCACGGTGACCTCGCCGGGGTCGAATCGGCCCGCAGCGGCGATGACGAGAAGGGGTCCGCGTTCGTCACTGGGCGGCAGCCGATACCAGGCGGATCGCAAGGCGGCCGGCTGCTGCGGACCCGAGCGCCAGCTGCCCATGACGGGTACCTGCGCGGGGTTCAGGCCGTACGGCAGCCGGGCGCGCGAACCGTTGACTCCGGCCGCGGCGGTCGTGCCACCCTCGGTGCCGGGCTCACTCCCCGTGACGACGGAGCCGTCCGAGTCGGCGAAGTTATCGCTGCCCTCGGGTTCCATGACGGGGTCGGCCGACAGGTCGGCGGGAATCCCGTTCGGGGTGAAGCCGCGCGCGGTCACGGCTCCCAGCGCGGCGCCCACCGGAACGTCGACGGGCTGCAGGACACCGGCATTGGGGTCGCGCTCGACCATCACGTCGTTGGCGAGGCCGCACGTCTTGCCGGTCAGCGCCTCGAGATTGGACCGGCCGACAGACCACGCCGGGTACTGGTCGATCATGCCAAGCGTCAGGGAGGCCACCTCGAATATGACGACCACCCACACGGCGACGGCCAACGGGGCCTGGGCAACTCGCGACCAGCGCCTGGGTTTCGATGGCGGAGTGTTGTCGCGGCCGGTGAAGTGGAACCACGCGGCGACGAGCAGTGCCAGCACGGACAGGCCGAGCAGGATTGTGGTGAAGCCGAACGTCCACTCCGGGAACTGATTCGACCACGGCACGCCGAAGTTGGACACGTACCACCAGCCGTTGACGCTGGCGAACGACAGTGCGCAGACGAAGAACACTGCGGCGGCGAAGATGGTCCGGTTGCGCCGGGATTTCATGGCTGCCGCCGTCACGGCGACCGCGGCCAGCGCGCCGAGTGAGCCTGCGAGACCGGCGAACACGCCGAAGTGGTGGGTCCACTTGGTGGGGGTGAACATCATCGCCAGGAACGAGATGACGGTGATGCCGATGATGCGTCGGCTGGGCCCCAGTGCCGTGCCGGGAATCTTGCCCTTGCGCAGGATCATCGCCACCGACACGGCCAGCGACAGGAGCACGACCAGGACCGCGAAGCGGCGCGCGATGGACCCGTCGGGGCTGGCCATGAAGAGGCGTTCGTAGCGGATGTGCTCGTCGAACCACGCCAGGCTGGGGCCGACCGCCGACTTGAAGGTGCTGGCCTGCAGCTCGCCGACAAGCGTCTGGTCGCGGAAGATGAGGATGACGGTGACGGTGCACGCCGCCAGGATGGGCGCCAGCAGTGCGAGGTGCCCGAAACGCGAGGTGTGCTGTCCGACAATGGTCTTCAGCGGACCGATCGCGACCAGCAGGGCGCCGACGGCGGCGATGCCGGTGGGCCCGGAGAACAGTGTCAGCGCGCCGATGATGATCGCTATCGCCACCGGCAGCAGCCTGCTGGTGGCCACACCGCGCTCCACCGAGCACCAGGTGAGCAGGATGCCCAGCGCGATGATCGGCTCGGGCCGCAGTCCGTTGTTCAGCGGCAGCCAGAAGGCGAGGAACATGCCCGCCGCGGTCCATGCCGCGGCCCGGCTGTGCTTGACCGCATGTCCGAGGCGGGGGATCACCTCGCGGCTGATCACCCACCAGCAGGCCAGGGCCATCACCAGCGTGGGCAGCCGCACCCAGACGCTGGCGGTGCTGACGTGTGCCCACAGTGCGAGCAGGTCGTAGTACCAGCCGAACGGCGCCTCGGGGGTGCCGAACCAGCGGTAGTAGTTGGCCATGTAGCCGGCGCCGTCGGAGACCCTGGCCATGGTCAGGATGTAGCCGTCGTCGGCGGTGTTGGCGCCGACGAAGTGCCACCACACCAGTACCGTCGCCACGATTCCGTCCAGCGCGGACAGTGACCACCACCGCTGCGGCAGAAAGCGCCGGTGCCGGACGCCGTCCGCGGAGTCCAGGACGTGCAGCGCGCCGAGCGCGACGATGGTCAGGGCGACGCCAAGCACCATGGCCAGCGTCTTCAGCAGCGTCGGGGTGCTGCTGTAGCGGGAGTCGATGGTGGCGGTGAACGTGAGGCCCGGCGGCGCGGGTCCGGACAGGTCGGTGAAGACGCCGACGATCTGCGGCCGGAAGTCGTAGCCGCCACGCTCGCCTCGCAGGGGCTGACCGGGCTTGTCGGAGTCCGGGCCGGTGACAAGGCCGACGAACTCGCCGGTGACCTGGTCGGCGTGCGCGGTGAACGTCAGGCGCTCGCAGGCGGGGCTGAGCACCTGGTCCAGCGGTGCGCTGACCACGGGGGTGTTGCGGACGATGACAAGCAGGTTGTCACCGACGCGCTCGATGAGCAGCCCACGGTCGATGGCCTTGGGTGCCTGCTTGGGCACGGTCGACAGCAGCACGTTGCGTGTGCCGGACAGCTCGGCCGCGGCACTGCACGGGATCGAGACATTGAGCGCAGTGGGCACGTACCCGATCAGCGGCGCATCGACGCTGTTCAGGACGCCGTTCTGCGGCCAGTTGAGTTCGGCGGTGGTCTGCTCGACCGGGAGCATCGGGGTCGCCATCGCGAACACCGCCCCGAGCAGGCCGGCGACGATCGCGATGATGCGCGCGGTTCGATGGTTGCGCACCGGCACCGCGTCTTGGACCACGGGCCTAGATGGTAGTGGTCCGGCCTGCGGCGATCCCTTGCCGGTCATGTTCGGATCGCCAGCACGAACGGCCCGATGTCGGTGACGTCCCAGCGCGGGTCGTCGAACAGGGCGGCGTCGAGGGTGACCTGGTAGCGCCGCACGTTCGGCTGATTGGGGTAGACGTCGCTGGCAAGCCGCAGCGTGTAGGTGTCATTGGCGCCGTGGCGCATCAGGAACACCGTCGGCGGTTGCCACGGCAGCCCGTCGAGGTTCGCGATGAGCTCATCGGGTTTGGTGAGCGTGGCCCAGCCCTCGATCGCGGCCGAGCGTTCGTCGAACTGCGCGAGCGGGTTGGCGTAGTGCGACGTCAAGCCCTGGAAGCCGTAGTACGGGTGGAAGGCCAGGAAGCTGTAGTCGGCCGTCATGACGACCGTCTCGTTGCGCGGCCGTCCCGTGGTCGCGGTGATGCGCTCGTCGATCTCGGCGTAGTAGCGCTCCGCGCCGGGTGGTCTGCGGTCGGCACGCTGTCCGGAGCCGTCGGTGTCGGTGTAGGCGACGGCGATATCGGGCCGCAGCACGTTGGGGATGTCCTGGCTGAACGTCATGGCGCCGATCGCGCCGATGATCGTCGCGCCGGCCAGGACGCGTCGCCCCGTGGCGGGTTGGTATCGGGCCGCCAATGCGTGGGTGGCCTCGATGAAGCCGAACACGCCCGCGGCCGTCAGCAGCACGCTCAGGGTCGGCTGCAACCTGAACGACAGCAGCGTGGTGCCCGCCAGAGTGGTCAGCATGGACAGCAGCGACCAGGCGTAGACGGCGAGGACCGCGACGGCCAACGCACCGGCGCGGGTGGAGCTGCGGGCGTAGGCGACCAGCCACAATGTGCCGAGCATGCACAGCGCGCCAAGCAGGGTGAACGACAGCATCGGGAACGTGAGCTGGGCGCCGTCCGCAGGCAGGTAGTGCATCGCGGTGCCGCTGTCGGAGGGTGTCCCCTTGAGCGCGGCGAGCAGCCACGGGCCCAAGCCGATCAGCCACATGGCCGCCGAAATCGCGGCGATGACGAGCAGCCTCAGCAGCGGCTCGAGACTGCGCCGCGCAACGGTGAGCACAAGCGCCATGATCGCCAGCGTGAACGCCGCGTAGCCGAGCAGCAGCGAGTAGAACAGTGCGGCGAGGCCTAGGAACAATCCGGTGGCGATCACCGCGGCCCACCCACCGTTCCGGGTGCGTCCCCGCAGGCCGGACCACGCCAGCACGAAGACCGGCGGCAGCAGCACGGTGATGATCGCCGCGTAGGGCTCAGTCGACGTGTACGCCAACGTGACCGCGGCGGTGGCCGTCGTCACGATGAGTGCATTCTCGAAGCGAATCATGTTGGCCCACAGCACGAACGCGACCACAACGGCGACGGTGATCGAGATGATCGACCAGGGCTTGAAGGCCTCCCATGCAGGCATCCCGGTGAGGTCGGCCATCCGTCCGCCAAGCCAGAACCAGCCGGGCGGGTAGAACGGCGGCAGGCCGATGTAGGTCATGTCGCGGGGGACCGCCGAGTCGGCGAGCCGCGTCAGGTACTCGGTGCGGAACTGCTGATCAACCGAGACGCCGAACAGGTAGAGCTTGGTGGCGCCAAGCGGCATGGCGAGCGTGACGAGCGAGAATGCCGACAGGAACGTCACGGCGCCGGCCCCTGCGAGTCGGTGCCTACCTCGTCGCCACAGCCAGCCGGACGCCAACAGTCCTGCCAGACAGGCGAACTGGCCGACGGTGGTGAGGGCGTGCAGCTGGTTGCTGGAGTTGAATGCGGGCCATTCCACCCGTGAGATGGCTGCCAGAGCCACGACGGAGATCAGCACCGCGGCGACGGCGGCAGCCAGCATCTGGCCCGCCGTCCTGATGGTGCGATCCACGCGCCACATCCCCCGGGTCGCTTCGCTCCTGCCCACCGGGCGTCAGATCGGGAGCTTGCGGAAGACCGGCCGCGGGATGTGCCGCATCACGGCCATCAGGTACCGCACCGGTCCCGGTGCCCAGACCAGGTCCTTGCCCTTGGCTGCCGACGACACCGCCAGCTCGGCGACGTCCTCCTTGTCGACCGTGAAGGGCGCCTCCTTGGCGCCGGTGGCCTTCCAGTGGTCCAGGGTGGTGGTGGTGCGGACCTGACCCGGTCGGATGACGAGCACATGAACGCCGAACTCGCGCAACGCCTCCCCGAGTCCGAGGTAGAAGCCGTCCAGGCCGGCCTTGGTGGAGCCGTAGACGAAGTTGGAGCGGCGCACGCGCTCGCCGGCCACCGAGGACATCGCGATGATCTGCCCGAAACCCTGGGCCCGCATCCGCTCGCCGATCAGCACCCCGACCGAGACCGCGGCGGTGTAGTTGACCTGAGCCGTCAGCACCGCCTTGGCCTGGTTCTGCCACAGTTCCTCGGCGTCACCCAGGATGCCGAACGCCACGATGGCGACGTCGACATCGCCGTTGGCCCAGGCGGCCTCGATGACGGCCGGGTGGGAGGCGGTGTCCACGGCGTCGAAGTCCAGGTATTCCACCGACTTGGCGCCGGCGGCCTGCAACTGTGCGATGGCCGCGTCCCGCTTGGGTGCGTTGGGCAGGTCGGCAAGGATCACCCGGGCCTTCGCGTTGCGCAGATAGCGCTCACAGATGGCCAGGCCGATCTCGGAGGTGCCGCCCAATAGCAGGATGGTCTGCGGGTTTCCGGTGGCGTCAATCATGTAGGGGCAGAGCCTTTCTAAAGCAGTTCGAGGCGGCGCGCCATGTCGGAGGCGAAGACGCCGTGTGGATCAGCCTTGCGGCGCACCGCGATCCATTCATCAACGCGCGGGTACATCTTGTGAAAGTTCTCTGCACTGACTCGGGAGTCCTTGGCGGTGTAGATGCGTCCGCCGAACTCCATGACGCGAGTGTCGAGTTCGTTGAGGAACTCGTTGACACCCGGCTTGTTCGGGAAGTCCATCGCGACGTTCCAGCCCTTCATGGGGAAGCTCAGCGGTGCTGGATTGCCCGGGCCGAACAGTTTGAACACGTTCAGAGCCGAGTAATGGCCGCGTGTCTGGATCCAGCGGATGATGGCCTTGAACTCGTCGAGGGCATCCGGTGGCACCAGGAACTGGTGTTGCGCGAAACCCGCTGGCCCATAGGCGTATTGCCATCCGGTGGTGATGTCGAGCATATGGTAGAACTGCGTCAGGTTGACGATCTTGTTCTGGTAGTTGCCGCTCATCCGGTAGAAGGCCTCGCCGACCAGGCTGAGCGAGAGCTTGTTCATGACGCTGACCGGGAACAGGTTCGGCACGGCGGGTAGCTGCGGCGCGGCGAACTGCAGCGGATTCTTCGCCAGCTTCGCAGGCAACTGATCCAGTCTGGCCAGGCTGCCCCGGCTGACCGCCGCCCGGCCCAATTTCGGGGGCGGGCTGATCAGGTCGAACCAGGCGCTGGAGTAGGTGTAGTTGTCCTCGCTGCCGTCCTGATGCACGGCGATGGTCTCGTCCAGGTCCGCGGTGGCTACACCGTCGGCGATGAAATAGGCCGTCTCGGTGCGGGTCATGGCGATTCGGGCGCGAATCACGATGCCGGTCAGCCCGTTGCCGCCGACGGTGGCCCAGAAGAGCTCACTGTCCGGGCCATCGGGGGTGAGGGTGCGGACGTCGCCGTCGGCCATCAACAGGTCCATCGACAGCACATGGTTGCCGAAGCTGCCTGCGCTGTGGTGGTTCTTGCCGTGGATATCGGAGCCGATGGCGCCGCCGATGGTCACCTGCCGGGTGCCCGGCAGCACCGGGACCCACAAACCGAAGGGCAGCGCGGCCTTCATCAGCTGGTCGAGGCTGACGCCGCCGTCCACATCGGCGATCGCGGTGTCGGCAGAGATGGAGTGCACGGTGTTCAGTGCGGTCATGTCGACGACGATGCCGCCGCCGTTGCAGGAGTGGTCGCCGTAGGAGCGCCCGAGTCCGCGCGCGATGATGCCGCGGTGGAAGTGTGACGGATCGCTGGCGGAGGCGTCCGCGACCCGTCGGACGGCGGCGGCGATGACCTCGACGTCGGGGGTCGACAGCACGTGGGCCACGCTCGGCGCGGTACGACCGAAACCGGTCAGGGCACGCGACGTCAGCGGCAGGGTCCTGCCAGATTCGGTAGACATATCAGTGATGAAGGGTACCGCCCTCGCTCATCTGAGCTTGAAGATCACCGCTCGCTGCACCACGAAGTTGATCACTGTCGCCGTGCCCTGGGCGATGACGAACGCGACCGGCACGCCCCATGATTTGTCGGCCCATGCCGTGTAAAGCACGTGGTTGATGCCGACCTGGACCGCGAAGGTGAGCGCGTACAGCACGCAAACGGCGATGAAGCGTGCATTGCTCGGCGGTGCCTGGAACGTCCACCTTCGGTTGATCAGATATGCCGTGGTGGTGCCCGCGATGAAGCTGATCACCTTCGCCAGGTCACGTTGCAGTCCAAGGGCGTGCAGCCCGACGTACAGCCCATAGTCGACGATCGCGGAGAACCCGCCGGTGACGAGGAATCGCCACATCTGGGTGGTCAGGCTCAGGTTGGGCGACATCGGGGGCTCGGCCACCTGAGGAAGCTTAGGGGTTAGCCGTCGGCCGGATTCACCTACACACGGCGCCGAGGACACCGCACAGGGCGTCGACGGCCGCGCCGAAGGCGTGTTCGGCAGGTGTTCCGAAGCTCACCACGATCCCGTCGATGGCCGGTGTCTGCGATCCCGCGTCGGGATGGCGCAGCAGCGCGAGGCCCGACAGCGCGATACCCGCCTCGCCCGCGCGCCGCATGACCTCGGCCTCGGTGCCCTCGGGCAGCGTCAGCATCAGGTGCAGCCCCGCGGACAGCCCGCTGATCCCGACGTCGAACGGTGCGAGTGCCTCGACAAGGCGGTCGCGACGGCGCCGGTAGCTCAGGCGCATGCGTCGGACGTGCTTGTCGTAGTTGCCGCTGGCGATGAAGTCGGCCATCGTCAGCTGCGCGATGCCGCTGACGTAGAACTGCTGGCCGCCCATGGCGGTGATGGCCGCATCGATGAGGTCCTCGGGCAGCACCATCCAGCCCAGCCGCAGCACCGGCGACAGGCTCTTGCTGGCCGAACCCAGGTAGACCACGCGGTCGGGGTCCAGTCCCTGCACCGACCCGATGGGTTGGCGGTCGTAGCGGAACTCGCCGTCGTAGTCGTCCTCCAACAGGTAGCCATTGCTGCGCTGGGCCCAGTCGAGTACCGCGGTGCGCCTGGTGGGGTGCAGTGGCACACCGTGCGGGAAGTGGTGGGCGGGGGTGAGGAGGGCAGCGGCGGCGTCGGTACGGTCCAGGCCGGCGATGACGGCGCCGTGCTCGTCGATGGGCAGCGGTGTGGTCTGCACGCCGATGGCGGCGAGTGCCTCGCGGAACACGAAAAGCGAGTAGGCCTCGACGGCGATGGGCCCGGAATCGGCGAACACCCGGCCGAGGATCTCGACGGCGTGGCGGGTGCCCGCGCAGATGACAATCGAGTCGGGTGACGTGCGGACGCCGCGGACCCTGCCGAGGTACTCGGCGAGTGCCTCGCGCACTTCGATGCGCCCGCGTGGGTCGCTCATCCGCAGCGCCTCGGTGGGAGCGGTGGCGAGCGCGCGCCGGGTGGAGGCCAGCCATGCGCTGCGCGGGAACTCGGCGACGTCGGGTGAGCCCGGCATCAGGTTGTGGATCGGGGTGCCCGGTGCGGCCCGCGGCTGGCTGGGCAGCGGCGTGGCACGGGTGTTGACCACCCACGTCCCCGCGCCCTGTCGCGAGGCGAGCCAGCCCTCGGCGACCAGATCCGCGTAGGCCTCGGCGACGGTGTTGCGGGCCAATCCCAGGTCTGATGCCAGTGTGCGCGACGGCGGCAGCATGGTGTTGGGCGCGAGTCGGCCGGTGCGCACGGCGTCGCGCAGCGCGCTGAGCAGCAGGTCTCTGGCACCTCGCGCGCCGGGTGTGATCGCGGCGCGCAGGTCGAGGTGCAGATCGCGGCTTCCAGAATTGGCCCTCGAAGTCACCCCTAGATTGAACCATGTGGATGGTTCTTTGCGGTCTAGCGTTGTGGGCATGACACAGACACTCGAACATCCCACCGCGATCGACCGGCTGAACATCTACAAGGTCTCGCCCGAGCTGTACGACGGCATGATGAAGCTCAGCACCGCGTCGGCGAAGGACATCGACCCCATCATCGGCGAGCTGATCAAGATCCGTGCCAGCCAGATCAACCACTGCGCGTTCTGCCTCGACATGCACGTCGCCGATGCCCGCAAGCTGGGTGAGACCGAGCAGCGTCTGGCGCTCATCGCCGCGTGGGACGAGGCAGGCACGCTGTTCACCGACAAGGAGCGTGCCGCCCTGGAGCTGACCGAGGCCATCACCGAACTGCACCACGGCCACGTGTCCGACGAGGTCTACGCCAAGGCCGCCGCGGTCTTCACCGAGAAGGAACTGGCGCAGGTGATCGGCATGGCTGTCACCATCAACGCATGGAACCGGTTCAACGTGGCCACCCGCATGAAGGCCCCGCGGCGCTAGTGAGCGCTTTCTGACCACCCCGTCCGGCGCGGAGGTCGTCGTCGACGGCGACACCGTCATCAAGACCCACCGATGGGGCACGGACCCGCAGGCACTGGCACGACGCCTGCGGGTCGCCGTGCGTCTTCCGGAGTTGTTGTCGCCGTGCAGCGCCGAGCCCGAGCGGGTGGGCGACCGGTGGCGCACCCGCTGGCCGCGGGTCGACGTCGTGACAGCCGAACCGCGCGACCTGCCGTGGCGTGAGGCCGGCGAGCTGCTGGCGCGCCTGCACCGCGAGCCCGTCGAGGACGTCACGTTGGGCCACGGTGCGTTGCAGCGATTGCGCCGCGCCATCGACCGTCTCGGTGGGGGACCGCGTGCCGCCGTCATCCGCGCCGCCGCGTCAGGGCTTCGCCTGCCACCTCCGCCGCAGGGCCGGGAGACGTTGGTGCACGGCGACTTTCACCTCGGTCAACTCGGCCGCCACGATGGCCGCTGGGTGCTCATCGACATTGACGACCTGGGCGTCGGAGACCCCGCATGGGACCTGGCCCGGCCCGCCGGGTTCTGGGCGGTTGGCCTGGTGCCCGACGCCGACTGGCATGTGTTCCTCGACGGGTACCGCGGGGCGGGCGGGCCGGCGCTAACCGACGGTGACCCGTGGCCGACGCTGGAGCCGTTCGCCCGCGCCGCGGTCATCGCGGCGGCAGCCAACCACCCTGACGATGACGTGTTGGTTGCCGCATGCGAGCAGATGTCCTCGCTCGAGGACTAGCTCGAGAAGAACAGTCGGCCGAAGCCCTGCTTGCGGTAGTGCTTGTTACCGCGGTTGCCCCAGCCCGGGCCGTATCCGTAGTCGGGTCCCGGCGCGTAGCCCTGCTGGACCGGTGGCGGCGGCGGTGCCGCCTGCGCGAACCGGCTCTCCATCTGAGTCAACGACTCGAGTTCACCGAAGTCGAGGAAGATCCCCTTGCAGGTATCGCATTGTTCCAGGTGGATGCCGTTGCGCTCATAGGTCTTCATGACCCCGGCGCACTTCGGACACAGCAGGGTGTTGCCCACGCTGGGCATCGACGGAGACTTCGGCGGCTCATATGGCGGGATGCTCATGTATCGCCAACGTCCGAACATCCTGGGAAGTGCCTGAGAGCCACCACCCACCCCCGCCGAACGTGAAGTAGATGGTCAACTCTCGCGCGAAGATCGACATCTAGTTCACGTTCGGCGGGCCCGGGTCACACGACGTGCTTGCCCCGCGGCTTGGTGTCGGCGTACGCCAGCGCCCAGTCCAGCGCGTGGTCGGCGACGGCCTCCCAACCGGGTGCGGCGCACGTCCAGTGGTCGCGGCCCTCGAACTCGTAGTACTCGGTGACCGCCGGCGACTTCGCGTAGTGCTTGGCGTTGGACTTGTTGACCGACGGCGGCATGATGTGGTCCTTCTCGCCGCCGATGAACAGCAGCGGCGCCCGGTCCGCCTTGTAGTCCACCCACGTCTCCTGGTGTCCGGGCTGGAAGTTGGCGATCAGCCCGTAGTGCCAGACCCAACTGCCCGGCGCCGCAATCGCATAGCGCTCCCACACCGCGTCGGAGTCCTCTCGCGACAGTGTGTTCGTGAAGGCGTAGTGAAACTCCTCCTGCGTGAAGCCCACGGCCTTGTGGATGTTGGCCGGGTTCTTCAGCGCCGGGAACAGCGACTTCACCTGTGACAGTGGGTTCACGCGCACGCCCTCGGTCGGCGCGGAGTCCACGACCACGGCGGCGGCGCCGAGCCCGCGCGCCAACAGCAGCTGCGTCAGCGTGCCGCCAAACGAGTGGCCCATGATGATCGGCGGCACCTCGACGGACTCGATGGCGCTCGCCAGATGGTCGACCGTCTCGGGGACGGTGAGCTTGGCGATGACGTCGGGGTTGGCGCGCAGTTCCTCGACCTCGATCTCGAAGCCCGGGTATGCCGGGGTCAGGACGCGGTAGCCCTTCTCCTCGAAGCGGGCCTTCCAGCCCTCCCAGCTGCGCGGCGTCATCCAGAGGCCGTGCACCAGGACGATGGTGTCGCAGGGTGGTTGGTTGGCGGTCATCTCAGTTCCTTTCGGTGGAGTTGATGAAGGCGAGCAGGTCCGCGTGCAGACGCGCGCGGTCGGTGTCAGGAAGGCCGTGCGGGCGACCCTCGTACACCTTGAGGACCGCGCCGTCGATCAGGTCGGCGGAGCGCTTCCCTCCGACGTCGAACGGGACGATCTGATCGTCGTCGCCGTGGATCACGAGGGTGGGGACGTCGACGGCCCGGAGGTCAGCCCGGAAGTCGGTGGCCGAGAACGCGGCGATGCACTCGTAGGCCGCGCGGTGCCCGCAGGTCATGCTCTGGTGCCAGAAGGCGTCGCGAACACCCTGGGACACAGCGTTTTCGGGGCCGCTGCGGTTGTTGCCGAAGAAGGGGCCGTCGGCGAGGTCGCGGTACAGCTGTCCGCGGTCCGTCGCCTCCCCGGTGCGCAACGCGTCGAACGTCGCCAATGCCAGTCCCTCGGGATTGTCCTCGGTGCGCAGCATCAGCGGTGGGACGGCGGACACCAGTACCAGTCGCGCCACGCGCCGCGACCCGTGCCTGGCGAGGTAGCGGACGACCTCACCGCCACCCGTCGAGTGCCCGACCAGCGTGACGTTCGTGAGGTCCAGTGTGTCGATGAGCGTCGCCAGATCGTCGGCGTAGGTGTCCATTTCGTTGCCGTGCCAGGTCTGTGTCGACCGGCCGTGCCCGCGTCGGTCGTGCGCGATCACGCGGTGTCCGTTGGTGGCCAGGAAGACCGCGGCGGCCTCCCACGCATCGCCGTTGAGCGGCCAGCCGTGACTGAGGACGACGGGGTTGCCCGAGCCGAAGTCTCTGAAGAAGATCTGCGTGGCGTCCTCGGTCGTCACATGCGGCATGCGATGAAGCCTCCGGCACCACCGTCGTCACCGGACCACGTGGACCACGTAGTCGCGACGGTCAGTCGCCGCGGCCGAACCGCTCGCCGAGTTGCCTGCGGGATGAGACGCCGAGCTTCCCGAACACCTTCCGCAGGTGGTAGTCGACGGTGTTGGCACTGATGAACAGGGCGGCACCGATCTCGGCGTTGGTCTGCCCGTCGGCGGCCAGGCGCGCCACGGACGCCTCGCGGGGGGACATCTCGACACCGGCCACCAGTTCGCGATGCGACATCGTCTCGCCAGTGGCAGCCAGTTCGGTCCGGGCCCGCGCGGCGAAGGCGGGCGCGTCTATCCGGTCGAAGATCTCGACGGCGGTGCGCAGCTGCGTGCGCGCGTCGCGCCTGCGTCGCATCCGCCGCAGCCACTCGCCGTACAGCAGGTGCGCACGACCCAGATCGGCGGGTGTGTCCGCCACGTCGAGGAACTCGATCGCCTGCAGATAGTGCATCTCGGCCTGGTCGTCGGTGGCCAACAGTGCGCGGCACCGCTGATCGAGTCCGCGTAGTGCCGCCGTGCCGCTGGCGGCCGCCATCGCGGCGATCCGACCTGCCGTCCGCTCGGCGTCCTCGGCCTGGCCGCTACGGGCCGACGCCTCGACGTAGTCGGCGAATCGGATGTAGGTCACCTGTAGCAGTGGCGCCTCGATGATGGGCTTGAGTCGGGTGTGCGCGTCGAGGTAGTGGCCCTCGGCGAGGTCGCGGATGGCGAGCGCGGTGACGGCGGAGGTGTGTACGCCGCCGAAACCCATGGTGCGCACCACATCGGAGATCAGTTCCACCTGGTCACGCGGGGCCCCGGTCCACGCCAGATGGGCGACGTTGACGACGTTCTCAGCCTCGTAGCCGATGGCCTGGCGCAATTCGCGAACCTGTTTGACGAAGACACCGCATGCGGCGGGATCACCGGCATCGAGTTCCAGGAGCGACCGCACCCACAGCACCGTGTCGAGGGTGCGCAGGTCGCCGGCCTCCCGAGCGATGTCTGCGAGTCGGTCGAGGTAGTCCACACCTGTCTTCTTGTCGAAAAGCGCTGTGCTGAGGGTTATCCCGACGTAGCCGTAGGAGGCCACCTCCCGATCGTCGAGTGCGGCGAGGGTGTCCAGCGCCGTTCGCATCAGCGGCACCGCCTCGGCGTACGGCAGCAGTGCGTGCGCCGCGAGCCCCCGCATGATGATTGCTCGCGGGCCCTCCAGCAGATCGGCGCCGGCCAATACGCGGCGGCCGAGTTCGTCCAATGTGGTGCCCTGCATCAAGGCGTCGGCGACGAAAGCGAGTTCGAAGGCGCGCAGGAGTGCTCTCTGCTCCAGGTCGGGGTCCTTGCCATGAAACTGGTCGGCGGCCGACAGCAGGTCCGCCGGAGCCCGCATGATGGGTGCGGGATCGGCGATGAAGAGGGCAATTTCGCAGCGCAACTTGATCATCCGTCCGTGCTGAACGGAGACGAGGTCATCGGGATCGATGCTGTCGAGCAGATCCTTCGACAGCTGTGCCGCTCCCGCATCGGCGGCGGCCTCGGCGGCGAACAGCAGGCGATCGTTGCGTTTCGCGCCGCGAGGCGTGAGATCGGCGGCGCGGGTGAGCAGCCGAGCCTGCGAGACCAGGCCGCCGCGGCGCGCGGCGCGCTCGGCGACGGCCTCAAGCCTGTCGGCGACAGCGGCGTCGGTACCGGTGGTGGACTCCGCGGCATGCCAGGCCTCGACGTCGAGCAGGCCGAGGGCACCGGCCCGTAACGCCAGAGCCGCGTGAACGCGTCGACGGTCCATCCCGGGCGCCGCGCCGTACACCGCTGAGCGCACCAAGGGGTGCCGGAACGTGATGGAGTCGCTGATGGCGATCAACTGAGCATGTGCGGCATCCGACGCGCAGTCGGGTGAGAGGCCAAGGGCCGCAGCCGCACTCATGATGAGCGTGCGGTGTCCGGCGGGCTCGGCGGCGGCCAGGAGCAGCCACACCTGGGCATCGTCGGGCAGTTCGCGGACCTGACGTAGGTAGTGCGCCTCCAGTTGGCTGCTGATCGGGACAGGTTCGGTGGACAGCGACAAGTGGGTGAGCTGTCGGATGTTCAGATCGCGGGCCAGGTCGATCAGGGCAAGGGGATTGCCGCCGGTTGCCGTGGCGATCCGGGTGGCGGCGTACGGATCGATCAAGTCGGGGGCGGTGGTGCTCAACAGCGACACGGCCGAGGCGGTGTCGAGGCCGCCGAGCCGCAGGGCTGGGATTCCGGCCAACTGTGACGTGGCCTCGTCGGTGTCGCGGGCGCCGAACAACAGGGCGGTCGACTCGGCCTGCAGTCGCCGCGCGACGAATGCCAGGACGTCACGCGACTCGGAGTCCAGCCAGTGGGCGTCGTCAACGACGCAGATCACGGGTCTCGTACCGCCCGCCTCGGCCAGCAGGCCGAGCATGCCCAGCCCGACGAGGAACCGATCGGGTGCTGGGCCCTCCTCGATACCCCACGCGACGGCCAGTGCCTGCCGCTGGCGGGCAGGCAGGGCGTCGACGTGCTCGGTGAGTGGAATCCCCATCCGCTGCAGTGCGGCGAACGGCATCGCCAGTTCGGCCTCGAACCCGTCGGAGCGGATGACGGTGACGCCTGCCTGGTCGCAGGTCGCGGCTTCCAGCAGAGCGGTCTTGCCGATGCCGGGGTCGCCGCTGACCACCAGCGCACCGCCCGTCCCGTTGCGGGCACGGGTGATCAGGGTGCGCAGCGCGTGCACCTCGTCCGCACGCCCGACCAACGGGGCGGGCGAGGACGACACAGTTTGGTTTTTACACCCAGTACGGCACGCGCGCTCGGTACTGGCGCATGGCGAACGCCGTCACGGTCCAGCCGACGATCGTCAACACGATCACCACCACCCAGTGATGCAGCTCCTGATCGGCGCCGAGCAGCGGCGCGCGCACGATGTCGAGATAGTGCAGCAGGGGGTTGAACTCGATGATCTTCGCCCAGCCGCCTGCGCCCTGACTGCGCAGTGTCTGGTCGTTCCAGATGATCGGTGTCATATAGAAGAGCAGCTGCACCAGACTGAACAGCAGCGGGCTGATATCGCGGTAACGCGTGGCCAGGATGCCGAAGCACAGTGCGACCCAGACGCAGTTCAGCACGATGAGGGCGAGCGCCGGGATGAAGGTCAGATCGGTCCACTTCCACGGCTGCGGATAGATGATCGCGATCACCACGAAGATGATGATGTTGTGCGCGAACAGGATCACCTGTCGCCACACCATGCGGTACACGTGCACCGACAGGGGTGTCGGTAACTGTTTGATCAGGCCCTCGTTGGCGACGAAGACGTCGGCGCCCTCCAGGATGGACGCGTTGATCAGGTTCCAGATGATCAATCCGAGCGTGACATACGGCAGGTGCTCGGACAGCTCGAGTTTGAACAGCTTGGAGTACAGGCCACCGAGCGCCACGGCCATGGTGCCCGTCGCGATGGTGATCCAGATGGGACCAAGCACTGAACGCCGGTAGCGCTGCTTGATGTCCTGCCAGCCCAGGTGCAGCCACAGCTCGCGCTTGGCGAACCCCTCGGCCAGATCACCCCAGGCGCGCGCGAAGGTCCGCGACTGCGCGGCCGCGTCGGTGAACGTCATTTAGAAAACCTCTCGCGTCTCCCCAGCCGTCGCAGCCGGATCCACTCCGCCAGCCCGGCCGGGTCGCGCCGCGTCACCAGGAAGAACCACCCGAACCGGATCCACTCCTGGGGCACCAGCTTGCGCAGGCCACGCTGGGACTGCAGATAACCGCGGTTGCGGTAGGTGAAGTAGCGCTTGGTGGCGTCATCGGGATACTGGGTGTGCATCCGGCCGCCCAGGATCGGCTTGAACTCGTCGGAGCCCTGCGGGTGCAGGTACACCGCGTCCAGGCATGTGCCGAACGGCAGGCCAGATGCCACCAGCCTGCGGTGCACGTCCACCTCGTCGCCGCGGATGAACAGCCGGATATCCGGCACGCCAACGGCTTCCAGTGTGGCCGCCCGAAACAGTGCGCCGTTGAACAGTGACGCGATACCGGGCAAGAGGTCACCCGCGCCGTCGACCCTCAGCTCGGCGACGTGGCGTCGCCACACCAGTCCGCGCCGCAGGGGGAAGGCCAGCCTGGTCGGGTCGTCCAGGTCGCACACCATCGGCGACACCTCGGCCAGCGCGTGCCGGGCCGCGCAGCCCAGCAGGGTCCCCAGCACCGACTGGTCGGCGGGGCGGCCGTCATCGTCGGCCAGCCACACCCAGTCGGCCCCTGAGGCCAGTGCGTGCAGGATGCCCAGCGCGAAACCGCCTGCGCCGCCGAGGTTTCGCGCGGAGCCCAGGTAGGTGCTCGGCACAGGCTGGCTCGCGACGAGGTCGCGCACCGCGGGGTCGTTGTCGTTGTCGACGACGATGAGGTGTTCGGGGGCCCGGTGTTGGGTGCTGACGGCCTGCAGCGACCGCGCCAGGGCGTCGACGCGCCGGTGGGTCACCACCACCGCGAACACCCGCTCGTCGGCGTCGTGCCCGGCGGCCTCACTCATCCGGCGAGTCCCAGCGGTCGTTCTCGGCGATGACCTCGCGGACATGCCGGGCGGCGTCCTCGCCCTCGTAGGCGCGCACGACCTCCTCGATGCCGCCGCTCATCTTGATGGTGCCGTGGTCGACCCACATGGCGGTGTCACAGAGCTGAGCCAGGAACTCGTTGGAGTGGCTGGCGAACACCAGGATTCCCGACCGCGCCACCAGATCCTGCAGTCGCGTGCGGGCCTTCTTCATGAACTCCGCGTCGACGGCGCCGATACCCTCATCGAGCAGCAGGATCTCGGGGTCGATGCTGGTGACAACGCCCATCGCCAGCCGCACCCGCATACCGGTCGAGTATGTCCGCAGCGGCATCGACAGGTACTCGCCGAGTTCGGTGAAGTCCGCGATCTCGTCGACCTTCGCGAGCATCTGCTTGCGCGTCTGCCCGAGGAACAGCCCCCGGATGATGATGTTCTCGATGCCGGAGATCTCCGGATCCATGCCGACGCCCAGATCGAAGACCGGTGCCACCCGGCCGGTGACGGTCGCCGAGCCGCGAGTGGGCTCATAGATACCCGACAGCAGGCGCAGCAGCGTCGACTTGCCGGCGCCGTTGTGTCCGACCAAGCCCACCCGGTCGCCCATCTTCAACGACATCGTGATGTCGCGCAGGGCCTCGATGACCACGACGTTGGAGTTGTTGCGACCTATCGTCCCGCCGGCCTTGCCGAGGAAGGCCTTCTTCAGCGAGCGTGACTTCGCGTCGAAGATCGGAAACTCCACCCACGCGTTGTGGGTCGAGATGAGTGGTTCCACGTAGCCGCGCCAGACCTACAGGTACTGGCCGGTGCCGTGCCCGGTACCGCGGTGGCCGGGCCCGGGCACGCCGGGGGGCAGCGCGCCCTGGCGCATCTGCTCGAGCTGCGCGCGCGCCGCCATCTGCTGGGCGAACAGCGCGGTCTGGATGCCGTGGAATAGCCCCTCGAGCCAGCCGACGAGCTGTGCCTGCGCGATACGCAGTTCGGCATCCGAGGGAATCGTGTCGTCGGTGAAGGGCAGTGTGAGGCGCTCGAGTTCTTCGCGGAGCTCGGGGGCCAGGCCCTCCTCCAGCTCGCGGATGCTGGTGCGGTGGATCTCACGCAACTTGGTGCGGCTGGCGTCGTCGAGAGGTGCCACCCGGACCTCTTCGAGCAGCTGCTTGATCATCGTGCCGATCCGCATGACCTTGGCCGGTTGTTCGACGAGGTCGGTCAGCGCCTTGCCGTCGTTGTCCGCGTCGTCATTCTCGGCGGACTGGTAGTCGCTGATGATCTCGAAATCGTTGTCGTCGGTGCTCATGCCCCTTGCCATTCATAGATGCGGCTCTCGCCGTTGTCGTAGATCTTCCTCCACGACCGTGACTCGTCTAGCGACACTAGCCCGTCGGGCATGACGAACCCGCGCACCACCGGCGTGCTGGTCAGCACATACCGGATGCCCAGCGCGTGCACGGCCTCGGCCACCCGCGGGTCGGTGTCCGCCTGGTCGGCGTAGGCCCAGAAGACGAATCGGTTGTAGCCCGGACCCTGCTGCTGCGGGTAGTCGTAATGGGTCCACAGCGGATGCAGCCCCGCTACGGCGTACATCCATGCCGTGCCGTCTGTATTGGCGTTGCCAATGATGCCGTCGCGTGCGCCGGGCAGCGCGGCCAGGTACGCGAACGCCTCGAGGTCCTTGTCATCGACGATCACCGAGTCGTACTTCTCCCCGATGAGGAACTCGTGACGCGGCAGGTAGTGAACGGCAAGCCCGACGCAGGCAGCCGCGACCACGGCGGCGGTGGCGGCGTGCCAGACGCGGGCGTCGACCCGGGGCGCGAGCCTGCGGCACAGGCCGACGACGAACGCCGTCACCGTGAACAGGGCAATGCCGGCCATCGGTGCCAGGAGCATCGTCACGACGGCCGACAGCCGGCGCGGATCGCTGTAGAACAGGTCGCTGAAGGTGCCGGTGAGCGTGCCGATCGGCCCGCCGAACGGAGCCGACGAGTGCACGATCGACACGATCAGCAGAAGCCACACCGCAAGCGGCCACCAGACCCGCCGGACCAACAGGATCAGGCCGCCGACAGCGGCGAGCAGGATCAGCAGATTCTGGATGGGGTAGTCGTTGAGGTGGCGGGTGTGCTGCATGACCGCGTCGAACAGCGCGCGCTTCTTGCCCTCGTGCGTCACGAATGCGTGCCCGGTGATGATCTCGGCCTGTTGCAGCACCCCGAGGAACTGCGGAAGCAGCAGCAGCACGGTGGGAACCGCGACCAGAAGCAGCGTGACGAAGTCGGTGAGCCTGCCACGCACCGGTCGGCACAGGGCATCGAAGAGCCACCACGCCACGACCAGCGTGACCGTGACGACACCGCCCGTGATGTGGACCGAGAAGACCCCGAGCAGGGCGAGGACCGCCAGTGGAATGCGATCACGGTGCCGCAGGGTCGAGGCGATCAGCACCATCGTGGGCACCGCGACCCCGAACGCCGCGAGGTTGGGCATCGATGCGGTGTCGAACTCGACGTAGGGCACCGCGGTGAAGGAGGCCGCCAGGGCCGCGGCACCCGCGGCGCAGCCGGCGACTCGCCACTGGTCGTCGGTTTGCGGGCGCAGCAGGCGCCAGGTCAGAGTGGCGGCACTGACCGGGAAGAGCCACACGGCCGCGGTGAGTGAGGCCAGCGTGTAGGAGGTGGTCGCGGCCACGCCGGTCAACTGGCACTGCAGCGCGGCGAGCGCGTGGAACACCGACGGGTAGTACAGCGCGTCCTGCGTCTCGACGTTGCGCAGCTCGCCCATATGCGTCGGCGACGCCTGACCGGTGTCGAGGATGAATCGGATGGCGTTGGCGTGCCAGACGGCGTCCCAGTTGCTGGGGATCGATTGCCAGTTCGGCATCCCGCGAATTGCTGCGTAGCCGATCAGCAGCCCCCCGAGTGCGATGCCCGCCGCGGTCACCAGGGCCGGTCCGGTCGTCATGGCGCGAGCCTCGGCGGCGCGGTCGCGAAGCCGTGGCAGTGCCGCCTGCAGCACCGTGACGAGTATCACAGTGAGGATTAGGGCCAGCAGCGCCGTCCACCCGTTCCACGGGATGTCGAGCGCCCCCATCGGGAGAATCGCGAAGGCGATGATGCCGTACGTCACCGGTGCGCCCACCGCGATGGCGGCGGGCCAAGTTAGCTGAGCGGCGCGGCCGACGATTGCTCCGGGAATGACTAGCAACAACCATGCCACTAGCACTCCGGCAGCCAAGGTCACTGCACTAGTATGGCTGCCCAGGCGACCTCGTTCGGTACGGCGTAGACGTGCGCGGGCGTCGACCGAAACGCTATGGGTCGCGTTTTCAGATGCTCAAAGGTGGCTGACATGGGATATGACGTCGCCCGGGTGCGGGGGCTGCACCCGTCATTGGGCGACGGTTGGGTGCACTTCGACGCCCAGTACGGGATGCTGCTTCCCGACTCGGTCGCGACCACTGTTTCCACGGCGTTCCGTGGATCCATGACGACCAATGTTGGTCCGCATCCCTCCGCGCTGCGCAGTGCCGCGGTACTCGCCGCCGCCCGCCAGGCCATGGCCGATCTCGTCGGAGCGGACCCCCGCGGTGTCGTGCTGGGCGCGGACCGCGCGATTCTTCTGACCTCACTCGCCGATGCGTCGTCGTCGCGGGTCGGTCTCGGTTACGAGGTCGTGGTCACCCGCCTGGATGACGAGGCGAACATCGCTCCATGGCTGCGGGCCGCGAATCGGTATGGCGCCAAGGTGAAGTGGGCCGAGGTCGACATCGAGACCGGAGAGCTGCCGACCTGGCAGTGGGAGAGCCTGATCACCAAGCCGACGCGGTTGGTGGCGATCACGTCCGCATCGGCATCGCTCGGCACGGTGACCGAGCTGCGTCCCGTGAGCAAGCTGGCGCATGAGAACGGTGCGCTGGTCGTGGTGGATCACTCGGCCGCGGCGCCGTACCGCCTGATCGACATCGATGAGGTCGAGGCGGATGTCATCGCGGTGAACGCCGTGGCGTGGGGAGGCCCCCCGATCGGCGCGCTGGTGTTCCGGGACCCGTCGTTGATCGACACGTTCGGTTCGGTGTCACTGGACCCGCTGGCCACCGGCGCGGCCAGGCTCGAGGTCGGCAACCACCAGTACGGGATGCTCGCGGGACTCGTGGCCAGTGTGGAGTACCTGGCTTCGCTGGACGAGACCGCGAAGGGCTCGCGTCGCGAAAGACTCATGGTGTCAATGCAATCAGCGGCCAGCTACATGGACCGGCTGTTCGACTACCTGGTGGCGTCGTTGCGTTCGCTGCCGCGCGCCATGGTGCTCGGGGCGCCCGATTCCAGGGTGCCCGTGCTGAGCCTGGCGGTGGAGGGGGTGCCCGCCGAGCGGGTGATCCAGCGGCTCGCCGACAACGGTGTGCTTGCTGTGTCGAATCCGTCGTCGCGGGTGCTCGACGTGATCGGCGTCAACGACATCGGGGGCGCGGTCACCATCGGTCTGGCGCACTACACCACGACATCCGAGGTGGATCAGTTGGTCCGCGCGCTCGCCTCGCTGGGCTGAGGGGCGTCAGTCCGCTACGCGCAGAAGTACCTTGCCGGTGACCTCGCCGGACTTCAGAAGTGCGTGGGCGGCCGCGGCTTCGGTGATGGGCAGTTCGGCGCCGACGATGGGGCGGACCCGCCCGTCGGCGATCATCGGCCAGACCCGCGCGATCACCTCGTCGACGATGGCGCCCTTACCCGACGGACCGTCCACCGGCCGTGACCGCAGTGCCGTCGCGATGACGCCGGCCCGCTTGGACAACAGCTTGCCGAGGTTGAGTTCGGCCTTGACCCCGCCCTGGAATCCGATGACGACCAGCCGGCCGTCCGGCGCGAGTGCGTCGACGTTGCGGTCCAGGTAGGAGGCTCCCATGATGTCGAGAATGACGTCGGCGCCGCGGCCGTCGGACGATGCCCTGACCCGTTCGACGAAATCCTCGTCGCGGTAGCAGATCAGCACGTCGGCGCCGAGATCTGCGCACAGCGCCAGCTTCTCGGTCGAACCCGCGGTCACCGCGACGCGGACGCCGAGTGCGCGCGCCACCTGGATGGCGTGGGTTCCGATGCCGCTGGCGCCGCCGTGCAGCAGGAGCAGCTGTCCGGGGGCGAGGCCGGCGGTCATGACGAGGTTCGACCAGACGGTGCAGGCGACCTCGGGCAGTGCGGCGGCGGCGTGCAGGTCCACGCCCGGGGGAACGGGCAGCACCTGTGGGGCGGGAACGGCGACTCTTTCTGCGTATCCACCGCCTGATAGCAAAGCGCAGACGGGTTGACCGACCGACCAGCCCGCTACCGAATGTCCCACCTCCGAGATGTGCCCGGACACCTCGAGGCCGAGGATCTCGCTGGCCCCCGGAGGGGGTGGATAGTTGCCTGAGGCCTGCAGGAGGTCGGCGCGGTTGACCCCTGCGGCTGTCACATCGATGACGATCTCACCAGCTTGAGCTGCGATGTCAGGGACTTCCTGCCAGATGAGCCCGGAGTCGGGATTCGCGACGATGGCACGCATGGCGATAACGCTACTACCCGAGGTTCCGCGTTTTACTATGACGCAATGGAGGGGATGATCGCAGGGCGCACCGCTAGCGCCATGCCGGGGTTAGACATAGCGGAACAACGGTCGTGGCAAAATTTTCTTGATGCTGCGCTACGGCTCCACGCAACGCTGAACAAGTCGTTGGTCGAATCGCATCATTTGACACTCAACGACGTGAGACTGCTCGACGTGCTGGATCGGTCACCGACCGGTTCGGCGCGTATGGGGGATTTGGCCGAGGAACTCACGTCGCTGCCCAGTCGGGTGACGCGTCAGATCCATCGACTCGAGGCGCAGAAGTTGGTGACTCGCTGTTCGAGTCCGGATGACGGACGGGGCGTGCTGGCCACCATCACGCCCCACGGCAAGATGATCCTCAATCAGGCGATGGCGACCTACGGAGACGGTGTGCGGACGCACTTCCTCGCCCGGCTGTCACGGACGCAGATCGCCGCGATGGGGGAGAACTGTCGTCGCATCGGGGCAGGGCTGAGGTCCACATCGGCACCCGCGAGGTTCGGTCGGGTCTGAGCCCTGTACGAGCAGCCACCGCGAACCCCTTACGATGGTCCGCGGTGGCGTGGCAGAGCGGCCTAATGCACTCGCCTTGAAAGCGAGAGACGGCTAACACCGTCCGGGGGTTCAAATCCCTCCGCCACCGCGGTGCGGTGCTGGGTGCGCGGACGTAGGCTCCGCTCATGTTCGGTAGCCGGCAGCTCTTTCGTGACGCCGCCGTTGCGCTGACCACAGCGCAGGAGTCGACCGCCAGGCACGCGGCCCGGCGTGCCGCGCAGGAGGCTCGCCGCTCGCTGCGCACCGCTCGCGGACAGTACCGGCGCTACCGGGCCACCGCGGGTGCGACCTTCCTCGACTGGCCGCGCTGGCACGCCGAATATCTTGGCGCATACCGCGGCGGTGGCGGGATCGCAGAGGGTGGCATGGACGTCGGCACGAACGTCCCCGGAGACGCGATCTAGCTGCGCGACAAGGGCTCACTCGCCCTGGAAGTCGGGTGCCCGCTTCTCGAACATCGCGCTGATGCCCTCGGTGAGGTCCTTGGACGGCAGGAACGCCGAGTTCCACGCGGCCACGTAGCGCAGGCTGGCCGACACCTGTGCGGTGCGCTGCTCGTCGAGTACGTCCTTGATGCCCTGCACCACCAGGGGCGGATTGGCGGCAATCTCCTTGGCGGTGGCGTGCGCCGCCGCCAACGAGGCCTCGGCATCGTCGAAGACGTCGTTGACCAGACCGATCCGCTCGGCGCGCGCGGCGTCGATGTCCTTGCCCGTCAACGCCAGTTCACGCAGGTGGCCATCGGACAGAATCTGCGGCAGCCTGGCGAGTGAGCCGATGTCGGCGACGATCGCGAGCTTCACCTCGCGCACCGAGAACTTCGCGTCGGCGCTGGCGTAGCGGACGTCGACCGCCGCGATGAGGTCGACACCGCCGCCGATGCACCAGCCGTGTATCGAGGCAATGACGGGTGTGCGGCAGTCGGCGACCGCGGTGACGGTGTGTTGCATCCCCTTGAGGTGCTTGTGGAAATCTGAGCGCGGCTTGGCCAGCGCACCGTCGGCCATTATCGGTCCGAGGGTGTTGCCCATAGCGGCCACATCGAGGCCGTAGCTGAAGTTGCGGCCCGATCCCGTCAGCACGATCGCCCGGACGTCTGGGTCTGCGTCGAGAGCCTCGAAGGCAACGGGGAGTTCGGCCCAGAAGGCGGGCCCCATGGCATTGCCCTTGCCGGGACCGATCAACGTCACCTGTGCGACGTGGTCGGACACCTCGACGGTGAGGGACTCGTAGCTATTGCCCATGCTTCAGAGGCTAGCGGTTACGGGGGAGACCCTCCCATGAGGATCTCGCTCAGCACGATGTCGCCAGGCATGAACTGGCACAACGCGTCGGCCGCGATCCGCATGCTCTCGCCGTCCTGGTCGCCGATCATCGGCCCGAATTCACCGAGGATCTCGGTGATGACCGCGGTCTGGGTTTCGGGGTCGAGCGCCGAGAACTCCGCACACGTCATCGTCTGCGAGTCCGGCGGCGCAGGCACGCCCGGCGAGGACCGGGGACTCGATGTCGATGGGCTGTACCCGGGTTCGGTGGTCATGGCGACCGTGCCCGGGACGGTGCGCGCACACCCGGCGAGGGCACCCGCAACGAGCAGGGCCGCCAGGGCGACCGGGACACGGGTTCTCATGTGGGCAACGATAGGCCCTGGACCCGTTCGAGGTAGAAGTACAGGTAGCGCGGCGAACCCGAGGTGGTGTCGACCGCCTTCTTCCCGTTCATGATGCCGATGACGGTGTTCTCGTCGACCTTCTTGAAGTGGTCGTGGACGGGCTGACCGTCGTAGACCATCGACGCCGTCACCTCGCCGCGAAACTCCTCCATCCAGAGGCTGGCCTCACCGTTCATCGCCTCGGTGTTGGAGAACTTGTTGCCGTCGGCGTCGAGGCAGACCAGGGGCTTGGCGTCGTCGGCGGAGTGAAACGTCTTGCCGAACCAGTTGAGCCGGTTCATGAATCCGTTGGCGCGGTGGCCGGTGTTGAACTCGCCGCCCTTCCACTCGCCGAGCATGTCCTCGATGCTCGCGGGTTCCAGCGTGGCCCAGAACGCGTCGAGGTCGGCGTCGGCGATCACGTCGGTGCGTGCGACCAGGTTCGCGAAGGTGCTCATTGGTCTCCGATCCATCGGGTGGCGAATTCGAGGAAGGCGTCGTTCTCGTGCCTGGCGGCCACCGTCACGCGCACGCCGTCCTGCCCGTAGGGCCGCACCAGCAGACGGTTGTCGGCGGCGCTGTTGACGAAGTCGTCGATCTTCGCGGCGGCCAGGGGCAGCCAGACGAAGTTGGCCTGTGACGGCGGCACGGTGAACCCCGCGTCGCGCAGCGCCTGGGTGACGCGGGCGCGTTCGGTGACGACCACGTCGGTGCGGGCCAGGAGTTCGTCCGCGGCGTCCAGCGAGGCGATGGCGGCCGCCTGGGACACGCTGGTCGCTGTGAACGGCACGTAGACCTTGCCGAGGGCGGTGATGATGTCGGGGTCGCCGACGGCGTAGCCCACCCGAAGGCCGGCCAGGCCGTAGGCCTTCGAGAACGTCCGCAGCACAACGACATTGCTGTGTTCGCGGACCAACCCGAAGCTGTCCGGCGTCAGATCGTCACGGATGTACTCGACGTAGGCCTCGTCGAGGGCGATCAGGATATCGCTCGGCACGGCGGCGACGAAACGGGCCAAGGCGGCGGGGTCGACGACGGTGCCGGTCGGGTTGTTCGGGTTGCAGACGAAGATCAGCCGGGTCCGGTCGGTGATCGCGGCCAGCATGGCGTCGAGGTCGAAGGTGTGATCGGTCAGCGGCACCGCCACCGGTGTGGCGCCGGCCGTGCGGATCTGCAGCGGATAGATCTCGAAGCTGCGCCAGCCGAACATCACCTCGTCACCGACCGAGGCGGTGATCTGGATGAGCTGCTGACACAGGCTCACCGAGCCGGCGCCCACCGCGATGTGCTCGGGGGCGAAGGAGCCGCCGTCCAGGGACTTGGCCAGGTGTGCCCGCAACTCGATGTATCCGTTGTCGGGGTAGCGGTTGATGGTGTCGGTCGCAGCCACGATCGCGGCGCGGACACTGGGCAGCGGACCGTCAACGGTCTCGTTGCTGGCGATCTTGATTGCACCGGGCACCGTTCGGCCTGGCGTGTACGCGGGCAGATCGGCCAGCTCGGGTCGGAGGCGGGCAGTCACCCGCTCAGTCTAGGGCCCGCGCGACCCTGCTCTGGAGCTGCTTTGCGTTGCGCTCGTTGGGCTGTGTACGCTGTGCCCTCGGATCAATCGGGAGGCGTGCCAGAGCGGCCGAATGGGACTCACTGCTAATGAGTTGTCCGTCTTAAAGCGGACCGGAGGTTCAAATCCTCTCGCCTCCGCCGCGGCTGACCTGCGTCAAGCCGTACAACTGAATAGCAAGCGCCCGTAGCTCAACGGATAGAGCATCTGACTACGGATCAGAAGGTTAGGGGTTCGAATCCCTTCGGGCGCACTCAGCATCACCCAACAACGACTCCCGTGGCATGAGCGGTACGCCCGGGGGTCGTTTCCTTTGGTTGCCGGCTTGCGTCGGGCGACACGGTTCTTAACTTGCCGCTGCAAGTAGCTGCGCGGTCAGTGGCCGCGATATATCTTCCCCCTACGGCAATTGACGGAGGGGTCATATTATGGCGGGTGCGCACACGAATCGCCGGTCGCGGGATTTCGGTGTCCGACGCTGGCTGCAGGTCGGGGCCGCGTCCGCCGGTGTGAGTGCGGCCTTGTTCGCCCTGTCGCTGACGGGTCCCCAGGTGGGTGTCGCCCTCGCCGATGACTCCGGTCAGTCGTCGAGTTCGGGCTCGGACAACTCGAGCCCCGGGGAATCGTCCTCGTCGAGTTCGTCGAACACCTCGACGAAGTCCCCGTCGAACTCGAAGGTCGATTCCGGCCCGAAGACCTCGGTTGGGGCATCGTCTCCGGCGCGTTCGAAGGACGATTCAGACACCGACACCGACACCGACGACACGGTCAAGGTCAAGGACAAGGACCCGGTAAAGGTCACCCACAAGGACGCTGACAAGGACCCCGTAAAGGACACCGTCGAGGCAGAGGCCGACGCAGAGTCCGACGTTGACACGGGCGTTGCGGATCCCGTCATCGTCGAGGCTGACGTGACACCGTCGAGCGATCAGCCGCCCGTTGTGCCGAGCGACTCGAACAAGTCCTCCACCGTGTCGCCAGCCGTGTCCACCGTGTCGAAGATCGCGACGGTGGACAGCAAGGTGACCGACTCCCTCGTGGCGGCGGCAACGCCGGAGGTCGAGCAGACCACGGTTGTCGAGCCGGATCCGCTGAGCACGGTTGCCGTGGTCGAACCGGTCATTCCGTGGGCGCTTCAGGTCGAGGCACACCAGGATCCGCGCAGGGAGTTCATCAGCCGGTCGATCATCGCGTGGACGTCCGATTCGATGGGGTGGATCGGCTCGCTGCCGGTGCCCACCGAGTTGAAGTGGCACATGGAGGGTGCGGTGTGGGCGGTACGCCGCACCTTCTTGAACCTGGCGCCTGCGGTGGCCCCGGTTCAGGTGACCGGCCAGTCAACGGGCCCGATCACCGGCCGCGTCGACGCGGTGGATCCCGAAGGCGACCGGATCGTCTACCGCGTGGTCAAGGGCCCGACGCTCGGCACCGTGGAGCTCAACGGCGACGGCACCTTCACCTACACGCCCGGAGCCGATTTCAACGGTGTCGACAGCTTCGTCATCGTGGCGCAGGACCAGGGGTTGCACGTCAACCTGTTCGACCCGTTCCGCGGCGGCACCCGGGCGGGCACACTGGTCAACCAGGGCGCGATCAAGTTCGCGTTCAACTACACGACCGGTGCCGAGTACTGGACCCAGGAACGTCGCGACGCGCTGCAAGCGTCGGCGACTGCGGTTGCGGCGTACCTGATGGTGAACGCGCCGGTCCTCCTGACCTACGACGTCACGGGGGAGGACGACTCATCCTCGACCACGCTGGCGGCCGCCTCCAGCGAACTCGTCAGTACCTCACCGGGTTTCTTCGGCACCGTCGTGCAGAACAAGCTCATCCACGGTATCGACTCGAATGGAGCAGAGGCCGACGGCGAGATCGACTGGAACTTCGACAGTGACTGGGCGCTGGGCGACGTCGTGGGTGACGACGAGTACGACTTCAAGGCCGTCGCGATGCACGAGCTGATGCACTCCTTCGGCTTCACCTCCCGGGTGCGGCAGGTGAACACACGCGTGCATTGGCCGGTGTTCTCGAGCTTCATCGTGACAGCAGGCGGGCACAAGCCGATCGGCGCTGACTTCAAGTGGGACACCGCCTATGACGACTATCTGACGGGCGCCAATGGCGGCTTCTACTTCGGCGGTGCCAACGCCGTAGCCGCCTACGGCGGACTCGTCCCGCTCTTCACGCCCAACCCCTACGAGTCGGGCAGTTCGATGGCTCACCTGGACGACAAGACGTTCACCGGCGCCGACGAGAAGATGATGAACGCCAAGACCGGGACCGGCCTGAGTGTGCGGGTCCTAAGCCCCATCGAACTCGCCATCCTCAAGGACATCGGATACATCGTGGTGGTCCCGCAGCAGGCCAGCTCTTCCCCGCCTGCGAACATGTTGGTATGACAGCACCCGTGATCGAACGCTGGCACGCATTCCTGGCCGGCGGCCATGACCCCGATGCCCTCGATGCACTGCTCGCCGACGATGTGGTGTTCTACTCGCCTGCGGTCTTCTCACCGCAGGAGGGCCGTGACAAGACCGCGATGTACCTGAACGCGGCGGCGAAGGTGTTTGCGGGAACCGACTTTCACTATGTGGGCGAGTGGTCCGCGGAGCGTTCGGCGGTACTGGAGTTCGCGGCCACGATCGACGGGATCTACGTCAACGGTGTGGACATGATCACGTGGAACGAGGACGGCCGCATCGACTCGTTCAAGGTCATGATGCGCCCGTTCAAGGGACTGCAGGCGATCATGCCCCGGATGGCCGAGCAGCTGCAGTAGGGGAGGCCCGGTGCGGGTCCAGCACCGGTCCCCAACGATTGAGCCGCACGGCCTGGGCTGACACTGGGGCGCTGAAGTAGTGCCCCTGGGCCAGGTCGCAGCCGTACTCCCGGAGCCGGTCGGCGACGGCCTTCGTCTCGACACCCTCTGCGACGCTGCACAGGTCGAAGGTGCCCGCCAGTTCGATGACCGAGCGAACGATCGCCGCGGCGCGCTCATCGTGCAGGATCGGGGCGACGAAGTGCCGGTCGAGCTTGAGCTCGTCGATCGGCAGCTCGTGCAGGTAGGTCATGGTTGAGTAGCCGCTGCCGAAATCGTCGATCGCCACCCGGATGCCCGACTGACGCAGCCGGTCCAGCACCGCGCGGGCGTGCACGACACTGGCCAGCAGAAGGTCCTCGGTGATCTCCACCGACAGGGCGTCAGCGGTCAGGCCGTGCCTGGCGAGTGCGATGCGGATGCGGTCGGGGGTGGACTCGTCGTTCAATGACGGCGCCGACAGGTTGACCGCCACGGGGATGCGCACGCCCGCGGCGTGCCAGCCCGCCGCGTCCTCGAGTGCCCGTGTCAGCACGACGTCCGTGACTGCCTCCATGAGGCCGTTCTGGCGGACCAGTGGCAGGAAGTCGGCGGGTTCCAGGACTCCCAGGTCCGGATGTGGCCAGCGGATGAGGGCCTCGACGCCAACGACCTCGTTTGTCGTGAGGCTCACCTTGGGTTGGTAGACGAGGGTGAGTTCGCGCGCGTCGATCGCGTGGCGAAGGTCATTGATGAGTTGGATTCGCGCCACGCCGTCATGCCTGCCGGTCCGCTCCCGGCGGCTCGGCAGCGGTTGGTGGGTGGCCTCCAATCGCATATCGGGGGTGAACGCCCTTACACCGCTGGCCTGATCCCGCTTGGCGGAGTACATGGCGAGGTCGGCGCGTTTGAACAACTCGCCTGCGGTGACGTCGGGATCACCGGTTGGCGGTGCGGTTGCCAGGCCGACGCTCAGCCGGACATAGAGTTCGCGGCCGTCCACTGCAAAGGGTTCGTCGAACGCGCGGACAACCCTGAGCGTGACAGCGTGGACGGTGTCCGCGGAATCCTCGAGCAGGACCGCGAACTCGTCACCGCCCAGGCGGGCGACGGTGTCCCAGTCGCGCACGTTCTCCTGGATCCGGTCGCCGACTGCACGGAGCAGTAGGTCGCCGACCGGGTGGCCCAGGCTGTCGTTGACGAGCTTGAAGTCGTCGATGTCGGCCAATAGCACCGCGACGGGCACGGCGTTGCGAGCCCGAAACTGCATCGCATGCGTCAACCGGTCATTGAACAGCGCACGGTTGGCAAGGTCGGTGACCGGATCGCGTAACGCGATATCGGCGACGGTGACGCGCAGGGTCCGGTTCTCGTCGAGGAGCAGGAACTGGCGCAACAGCGCGGTGAACACCAGCAGCAGGCCGGCACCGAGGACCGGCCCGGTGTACCCGATCTGCGGCCAGAGTTCACGGACCCCTAGGGCCACGGCGAACGGTAGCGGTAGGTAGGGCAGCCACAGCGAGAGCTTCGACAGTGTGCGTGGTTGTGCCAGGGGTGCCGGCCGGGGTTCGGATGACATTCCGGCCAGTCCGGCCAGGTACATCCCGCTCGCCCAGCCGAGGCGAACCAGATCGGTGGTCTCGCGGTCGTTCGCGGCGAGATAGACGTACATGGCGTTGGCCGCCGCGAGAATGACGATCCCGGCGGCGAAGAGCCTCAGCGGAAGTCGAAACCCGTTGATGCCCTTGGTGACAACCATGAGCGCGATGGCGACCACGACGAGGTCGGTGAACGGATAGGCGACCGATAGGGCGAACTTCATCGTGGATGACGCCGAGCCCGCGAACAGATCGCGTAGGACGAGCGACCACAGGATGATGAACGTCGACGTCGCGATGATCATCCCGTCCAGCACAAGGCGCAGTCCCGAGCGTGTACCAGCGCCCTCGGGGCTGATGAGAGCCGCGGCGCAGATGCTGACCGGGAACACCAGATAGCTGACGTCCGCCAGCATCACGGCCGGGGAGCTGCCGTAACCCGCCAGGTTCAGATAGGTCCAGAGCACGTCGCCCACCGCATAACTGGCGAGCCCGACGGTCAGGCACGTCCACGCGGCGCGCTGTCTGCCGCGAACACGCATGGTCGCGAAGAACGCGCATCCGGTCGCGAACACGCTGAAGGCGATACCGCCCAGCGCGGCACTCACGGAGTTCGCCGCTGGTCCACCGAGGTCCAACAGCAGCCACCCCGCGAAGGCGACGAGCCCGAGCCCGCCGGCTGCGGCCACCCATCGGCGTTGCGGTGTCAGCTTGTGTCCTCCCAGGTCGACCGCCCGTTGCTGCCCGGTCGAGGTCGACCGGTTCTTGCTGCAAGAGCATCTTGCTCGCTCTGGACATGAATTTGCAATGTGCGGGCTGATTCTGCGAGCGGACCGCGCGATACCGTGGCGGCGTGAGGCTTTTACTCATCGCGGACACGCATGTGCCCACACGTGCTGCAGACCTGCCCGCCGTGGTGTGGGACGAGGTCCCACGTGCCGATGTCGTGATCCACGCCGGGGACTGGATCGACGTGTCGCTGCTGGACGACCTGGAGCGCCGGGCTCAACGGCTGGTCGCCTGCTGGGGTAACAACGACGGCGAGGAGTTGCGTCGTCGGCTGCCCGAGCGGGCCGACGAGAACCTTGGCGGTGTGCGGTTCACCGTGACGCACGAGACGGGGGCCTCGGGCGGGCGGGACGCCCGGATGGCGAGGCGCTACCCCGATACCGACGTCCTGGTGTTCGGACACAGCCACATCCCGTGGGACACGACGGCCGACACCGGTCTGCGGCTGCTCAATCCCGGGTCGCCCACCGATCGTCGTCGCCAGCCGTTCTGCACGTATATGACGGCTACCGTCGCCGACGCCACATTGACCGACGTGGTGCTGCACCAGATCTGACCTACCTCGCGCGGGTGAGCCCTGACACCACAGAGCCGTTGCCCAGCAGGCGAACTGCACGATTCTGGTCCAGATCGCTGAGAGCGTAGCCTCGCAGAGTTGCACGCCGCGTGGTGTTGGCGTGGCGCGACATCCGCAAACTATGCACAGGTGAAACTCATGGACATCCAGAACGACTGGATCACGACGGCCGTCATCGAGGATCTCGTGTTCGGGGCTCTCGAACTCGAACGCACCGAACACAGCGTGCGGCCGCACCGGCTGCCTGCTGGTGCACGCGCACAATGCGCTGACAGCCAACTGGCGATGGCGGAGTCGCAGCCCTCGGGGGTGCGGTTGGTCTTCCGCACCCGCGCGACGACCATCGAACTCGACACGCTGCCCACCAAACTGATCTACATCGGCGCCCCGCCGCGACCACAGGGCGTGTATGACTTGCTCGTCGACGGTCAACTGGTCGGTCAAGCGGGTGCCCCCGGCGGCAACACCGTGACCATCGACATGGCGACGGGCGCCGCGGACAGGCAGGCGGGACCCGTCAGCACCGTCCGTTTCGAGGACCTGCCCGACCGCATCAAGAGGGTCGAGATATGGCTGCCGCACAACGAGAGCACGGAATTGGTCGGACTGCGTACCGACGCGGTCGTCGAACCCGCGCCGGATGACGGTCGCCGCGTGTGGCTGCACCATGGCAGCTCGATCAGTCAGGGCTCCGGCGCCGCCAGTCCGTCCACCACCTGGCCGGCTCTCTCTGCCTCGCACGGAGGCGTGGAGCTGATCAACCTCGGGATGAGCGGCAGCGCGTTGCTTGACCCCTTCACCGCCCGCGCGATGCGCGACACCCCCGCCGATCTGATCAGCGTCAAGATCGGCATCAACGTGGTCAATGCCGATGTGATGCGCATGCGTGCGTTCGGCCCTGCGGTGCACGGCTTCCTCGACACGATCCGGGAAGGTCACCCCAGTACCCCACTGCTGGTCGTCTCGCCGATCTTCTGCCCCATCCACGAGGACACCCCGGGGCCGGGCGCATTCGACTTCGAAGCGCTCGGTAGGGGAGAGCTGCGATTCGTTGCCACCGGAGATCCCACCGAGCGCTCAGCCGGCAAGCTGACGTTGCGCAGCATCAGGGAGGAGTTGGCTCGAATCGTGGCGCAGCGGTCCGGGCAGGACCCCAATCTGCACTACCTCGACGGGTGCGAGCTGTACGGCGAAGCCGATCACGAGCGACTGCCGCTACCTGATCAACTCCACCCGGATGCCACGACCCATCAGCTCATCGGTGAACGCTTCGCGAAACGCGTCTTCACCGATACCGGGGCCTTCGCGTGTAACTCAGCATGAACCGAACTCTGACAGGCTAGGCGGTGTCGGCGGCGCAGATGAGGTCGATGTGCTCGGTGGCCCAGTCGCCAAGCGGCTCAAGCGCTTCCAGTAGCTGCCGGCCGGGTCCGGTCATCGAGTACTCCACCCTCGGCGGCACCTCGTGATAACTCTCGCGGTGCACGACGCCGTAGCGCTGCAGTTCCTTGAGGTTCTGCGTCAGCATCTTCTGTGAGATGCCGGTCAGGCTGCGGTGCAGGGCGTTGAACCGCTTGGGCCCCGCCTCCAACTCCCAGAGAATCAGCGGCTTCCACTTCCCGTCGACGACAGCCATCGCCGCGTCCAGACCACACGTGTATCGGCCGAGTTGTGTCACTGCAGCTCACCGCCATTACTTTCGTCTGAGTAAGTACCGCACTAATTAGTGGGTACTTGCCGAGGTGGATGCGTCCTTCAACGATGGTGACATGACCAACCCACATTCCTCACCCGTTTCGTTCCTCGGGGTCGGCGAGATGGGCTCGGCCCTGGCTCGGGCCGCCGTCTCCGCCGGATTCAGTGTCACCGTGTGGAACCGAGACCGCACCAAGGCGGCCGCGCTGGACGGAGTCGCGGTGGCCGACACCGCCGCCGAGGCGGTCAAAGCCGCGCCGACGGTCGTGGTGTGCCTGTTCGACCACGCGTCGGTGCACGACGTGCTAGACCCGATCGTGGACAGCCTCGCGGGACGTCGGCTGATCAACCTGACCACGACGTCACCCGATGGAGCCCGCGAACTCGCGGCGTGGGCGTCGGCCGCGGGCGCGGAGTACCTCGACGGTGGCATCATGGTGCCCCCGACGCTGGTCGGAACACCGCAGTCCAGCGTCCTGTACAGCGGGTCGCAGGGCCTTTACGACGATTGCCGTGAGCTTCTCGAGTTATGGGGTGCCGCCGAGTATTTCGGCGACGACGCCGGGATGGCATCGCTGTACGACCTGGCGTTGCTATCGGGAATGTATGTGATGTTCGCCGGCTTCTTCCACGGCGCGGCGATGGTCGGTGCGGCGGGGGTTCCCGCCAAGGACTTCGGTGTACGCGCAGTCGCGTTGCTGCAGAACGTGATGTCGGCGATCCCCTTGTACGCCGATGTCATTGACGGCGGGGACTATGCGTTGCCGGGTCAGCAGAGCTTGGAGTTCTCCGACATCAGCGACATCGTCGACACCAGCCGCGCGCAGGGGATCAGTACCGAACTGGTCGATGTGGTGCAGCGCCTGATTCACCGGCAGATTGACGCCGGGCACGGCCGCGATGGGTTCCCCCGCGTGATTGAGAGCATCAAGGACCCGGAGTCGGCCGCATGACCGTGACGGTACTGGGACTCGGACCGATGGGTCAGGCTCTTGCGAATGCGTTGCTCGACGCGAATCTGTCCGTCACGGTGTGGAATCGCACCGAGGAGAAGGCCGCAAAGTTGCGGGACAGAGGCGCAAGGTGGGCAACCACACCCGCCGATGCCGTTGCAGCCAGCGACATCACGCTGATCAACGTCGTCGACCACGCGGTGGTGGACGCACTGGTTGCGGCAGCGGGCCCAACCGTCGCGGGGCGCACCATCGTGAGCCTCACCTCGGACACCCCGGACAAGGCGCGCCGCACCGTAGAGCTGGTGGCGGCGGCCGGGGGGCGGTATCTCGACGGCACCATCATGACGCCGACCACGACCATCGGGACTCCGGATGCCAGCATCCTCTGCGCTGGGCCGCGCGAGGTGTTCGACGAGCAGCTCGCCGTGCTCGCCGTGCTCGCGGTGCCGACATGGTTGGGCGATGACTATGGTCGCGCCGCCGCGTTCGACGTCGCCCTGCTCAACATGTTCTGGACCTCGATGAGTGGTGCCCTGAACGCGCTGAAGGTGGCCCAGGCCAATGGCATCGGCGCGACCGACCTCCTTCCGCATGCGCTCGGCATCGTGGACATCCTGCCCGCGATTCTCACCGAGGTCGCGGAGCGGATACGTGACGGCCGGCACGACGAGGCCGAGGCCCCGGTGGTGTCAGTCGCCGCCTCGCTGCGCCATCTCATCGCCGCATCGGGGGAGGCGGGCGTGGACGCGGTGGCGTTGACGGCGCTGCAGCGCACCGCTGATGCCGCGGTGGCGGCTGGGCACGGGCAGGACGAGATATCTGGTTTGTTCGAGTACCTGTGACAGGTCAGGCGGCGTGGAGACGGACGATCTCCACGGCGATCCCGTACTCCAGTTCGCTGTACTCGATCCACGGGAGGCCCGGTAGTGGTGGGGCCTTGGAGCGATGGCGGTCACCGGTCGGCGTGGTGAATTCCGCTGTGTGGCTGCCATCTTCGTCGCACCCGGCATTGACTGTCCGGCCGGGCGCCTCCTTGTCGTAGTTGCACCGTTCGCATTCGCCAAGCCCGTTGGGCCCTGATGCGACGGTCCTCGACGTCGAGGCACGCCGATTCCCGCACGATCAGTGTGGCGCGCCACTCCGAGAGCGCGCCGACTTCCAGTGCGGCCAGGGTGTGCGGCATCTCGTGCGTCAGCGCACGGGCGAATCCGAGGTGGCGGCCACCTCGATTGGGGGAGTCGTGGCGGGCCAAGGCGATCTCGCTGGCCAGCCCGCGCCCCCGTTTGGCGCCGGGCACCCCGCGGGCGGCCTCGCCGGCACGGCGCAGCTCGTCGAGGCGCGCGGTATGCCTGGCCTGCGACGCAGCCGCGGCGGACTTGACGCGTTCCAGTTCGCCGACAAATTCCGGCCAGCATTCCATCGCGATATGAAGTCGTTGGTGGCATGGTCGTATCCATGGAGCAGCAGCCGCCGAGCGATGTCATCGAAGCCGCGCATGCCGAGCATCACAGCGCCCTTCCGCTGGAGGACACACGGGACTTCGAGGATGCCGACCGCGGCTTCATCGGCGCACTGGAACCCTGCGTCGTGAAGGCCGCGGACGGCAGAGTGGTGTGGGACAACGACTCCTACGCGTTCCTCGCCGGGGACGCACCGACCACAGTGCACCCCAGCCTCTGGCGTCAGTCGCAGCTGTGCGCCAAGCAGGGCCTGTACGAGGTGGTCGAGGGCATCTACCAGGTGCGTGGACTCGACCTGTCCAATATCAGCTTCATCGAGGGCGACACCGGCGTCATTGTCATCGACCCCCTGATCTCAACTGAGACCGCGGCCGCGGCCCTGGCGCTGTACCGCGCGCACCGCGGCGACCGGGCCGTCCGGGCGGTCATCTACACCCACAGCCACGCGGACCACTTCGGCGGCGTGCTTGGCGTGACGACTCAGGCCGACGTCGATGCGGGCAAGGTGGCGATCATCGCGCCCGAGCACTTCACCGAACACGCCGTGCAGGAGAACGTGTACGCCGGAACGGCGATGGCGCGCCGCGCCGCCTACATGTACGGCGCCGCGCTCGCCCGGGGACCGCAGGGGCAGGTCGGGTGCGGGCTCGGCCAGGTGGGTTCCACCGGCGAGGTTGCGCTGATCGTCCCGACGGTGGACATCAAGACCACCGGCGAGAAGCACACCTTCGACGGCGTCGAGATCGAGTTCCAGATGGCGCCCGGTACCGAGGCGCCCGCCGAGATGCACTTCTACTTCCCGAAGTTTCGCGCGTTGTGCATGGCGGAGAATGCGACCCACAACATGCACAACCTGCTGACGTTGCGCGGGGCACTGGTGCGCGATCCGCACGGCTGGTCGGGGTATCTGACCGAGGCCATCGACACCTTCTCCGACCGCGCCGACGTGGTGTTCGCCTCGCACCACTGGCCGACGTGGGGCAAGGATCAGATCGTCGAATTCCTGTCCCTGCAACGAGATATGTACGCATACCTGCACGACCAGACGCTGCGTCAGCTCAACCAGGGCTTCACGGGCATCGAGATTGCCGAGACGTTCCAGATGCCGCCGGCACTGGAGCGGGCGTGGCACACCCACGGCTACTACGGCTCTGTGAGCCACAACGTCAAGGCCGTGTACCAGCGCTACATGGGCTGGTTCGACGGCAACCCCGCCCGGCTGTGGGCGCACCCGCCGGAGGCCATCGGTCCGCGCTACGTCGAGGCCATCGGCGGCCTCGACCGCGTCGTCGAACTCGCGCAGCACGCCTACGACGAGGGTGACTACCGTTGGGCAGCAACGCTGCTCGATCACGCCGTTTTCACCGACCAGGAGCACGCCGGCGCGCGGCAGCTGTACGCCGACACTCTCGAGCAGATGGCCTACGGCGCCGAGAATGCCACGTGGCGCAACTTCTTCCTGTCCGGCGCCACCGAGCTTCGGGAGGGGAACCTCGGCACGCCGACCCAGACGACGTCACCGTCGCTGCTGGGCCAGTTGACGCCGGATCAGATGTTCGACTCCTTGGCCATCAACGTCAACGGACCGCGTGCGTGGGACCTCGATCTCGCGATCGACGTGACGTTCGCCGACATCGCGACCAATTACCGGCTGACGCTCCGCAACGGAGTCCTGGTGCACCGCAAAGTGCCCGCCGATCCAGCGACGGCCGGCGCCACCGTCACGCTCGCCACCAAGGCGCGGCTGCTGATGTTCGCCGCGGGAGACGTCACCTCGCCAGGGGTTGAGGTCGCAGGCGACGCGAACGCGTTGCCCATGCTGCTAAGCGCCCTCGACCGGCCGAACCCGGGCTTCGACATCGTCACGCCCTAGCGAACTCAGGGAATCCCGCCGTCGGCCCGCAGGATCGATCCGGTGGTGAAGCTCGATGCATCCGAGGCCAGAAACATTGCTGCGCCGATGATCTCGGCTGGCTGACCGGCACGTCGCAGTGCGAGGTGCGCGAAGGGATTGGTTGTCGCGCCGAAGTCCCACGCCTTGCTGATGTCGGTGAGGAACGGACCAGCCATCAAGGTGTTGACGCGGACGGTCGGGCCGTACGCCTTGGCCAGACCCTCGGTGAGGGCGTTGAGACCGGCCTTCGCCGCGGCGTACGGCAGCATGTGCTCATCGGGCCGCAGCGACCCCGTCGAACTCACGTTGATGATCGACCCGCCACCGTCGGCGATCATGCGCTCGGCGACCAGCGTCGACAACCGGAACGGGCCCTTGAGGTTCAGGTTCACCACCGCGTCGAACAGCTGCTCGGTCACAGACGTCAGCGAGTCGTAGAGCGGTGACATGCCTGCGTTGTTGATCAGGACGTCGACCCTGCCGAAGCGGTCATAGGTTGCGTCGACGAGGCCGTCGAGTTGGTCCCAGCGTCCGACGTGCACCTGGTAGGGGTACGCCGTGCGACCCGTCGATGCCGAGATCTCCTCGGCAGTCATCACGCACGACTCGAGATTGCGGCTGGCGATGATGACGTCGGCGCCACACTGGGCGGCGGCGAAGGCCATCTCACGCCCCAGGCCGCGGCTGCCCCCGGTGACCAACACCACCCGGTCCGTCAGGTCGAAGAGGTCGTCGGCGTAGCCCATGCGAGGTCTCCTGTCCGGCTCACGTGCCACGAAGGCGCGCACGAGCCATATGGTGGCACAGGCGAGAAGGCCATCAGGCGAAATGGAGAGAGCGCGATAAAGCAACTGCTCGTGATCCGGCACGCGTTGCCGCTGCGAAGTGACGGCGGCGGATTTGCTCCATGGCGGCGGTGAGCACTAGACGACTATCTGGTGGTCTCCAACGTGGCTGTCTCTTCTGTCGTCGACGCCGTGTCGTTGCTCCGTGCGAACCGGTTCTTGAACAAATACACGATCGAAATGATGATCCACACGGATATCCCCTGGATGAGTTCGATCCTGTTCGCAGGCCGAATTGCCATGCTCGCCAACACTGCGATGATCGACAAGGTCACCAGTGCAGGCAGGACTGGATACAGCCACATCTTGAAGCGAAGCGCTTCAGGGTTCTCGCGTTGCCAACGGTGCCTCAAGCGCAGCTCCGAGAAGCAGATCATCAGGTACACGAACAGCCAGATCGCGCCGATGGTGTTGATGAGGAACAGGAAAACGGTATCGGGAAAGAATGCCGCCAAGAGAACACAGCCGTACCCCACGATCGTGCAGGCCAGGATCCCTTTGACGGGAACACCACGACGGTTGACCGACCGCATCCACCTCGGGGCGTCGCCGCGTTCGCCCATCACGAACAGCAGCCTCGACGCCGTGTACATCCCCGAGTTGAGCACCGAGAGGACTGCCACCAGGATCACCAGCGTCAGGAGGTCACCCGCCCACGGGATCCCGATCGTGTCAAGCGCCAGCACGAATGGTGATTCCCCCGGAACAATCGAGTTCCAAGGAACAACGACGACGAGAAGGAACGTGGCCGCCACGAAGAACATCAGAATCCGGAGCATCGACGAATTGATCGCATTCCGAATTGCGTTCGCGGGGTCCTTCGACTCGGCTGCCGCGATCGTGGCCAGTTCGACGCCCGTCATCGAGAAGATCACGATCACGATGCCGATGAACAGCGTTGACAACCCGTTCGGGAGTAGACCACCGTGCTCGTAGAGGTTGGAGAAGTCCATCGACCTTCCCGGCAGAATGCCGAGAACGAACAGCGTGGAGATGGTGAGAAACGCAAGAATCGCGGCAATCTTGATGCCTGCGAACCAGTATTCGGCTTCGCCGAAGGAGCCAACCGACAGAAGGTTCACCACGGTCATGATCACTAGCAGGATCAAGGCGATCAGCCAGACCGGCACTTCGGGCCACCATTTGTTGATGATCTGCCCTCCGACCACGGCCTCGAATCCGACGATGATCACCCACGCGTACCAATAGACCCAACCGGTCGCGAAACCAGCCCATTCTCCCCACGCCATGCGCGCATACTCGGTGAAGGATCCGGTGCACGGACGCGTGGCTGCCATCTCGCCAAGCATCCGCATGACGAGAAACACGATCGTCCCAGTGATCGCGTACGTGACGAATGCCAGCGGTCCTGCTTGGTTGATGACGGCACTCGAGCCAACGAAGAGCCCTGCGCCGATCACGCCGCCGATCGACAGCATCGTGAGATGTCGTTGTTTGAGGCCTGGCTTCAAGCCGGGTTCGAGTGCATCGGCACGTGTTTGATCAGGACGCATACTGTGAAGCTCCTTCTTTCTGCGGTGCAATCGCGCCGGCAAGATCGGTGTGGTGCCGGTCACTGTGCGCTGTCCGCCTCAGCTCTGCCATTGGGTGCAGACGGAATCGGGACGGGCTCGTTTGGTCTAGGGACGAATCGCGCTGGCGCGCGCTGTACACGAGAATCGGACGATGACACCGCATCGCGGTTTGGGCGTCACGGCTGGCCTCGACGCCGGCCTCGCCGAGGATCTCGCCGCTAGCTGCTCGGAACTCCGCTACTCATCACTGTGGTCGAACTTCGTGCCAGGTGTTCCGCGTTTTGAAACGCTGGCGCACTTCCACGCCGCGGCACCGCAGCTCGACCTCGGCATCGGAGTGTTGCCGCTCGATCAGAACTCGCCGCGTGAGATCGCGGCCGACCTCGAGCGCGTCGGGGCCGACCCCTCCAAGCTGTGGGTCGGGATCGGCGCGGGAAGGTTGCGCCCACAGCTCGCCGCTGTCGAACAGGCCGTCGACGAGCTACGCGGACTCCTTCCGTCCAGCACCCGCATCGTGGTGGCAGCCATGCGCCCGAGGATGGCGCGACTCGCCGGAGCAATCGCCGATGGCGTGCTGCTGAACTGGATGCCGCCGACGCAGGCCGCACAAGCGCGCGAGTGGGTGCGCGAAGGCGCTACCGCCGCCCACCGGCCGCCGCCGGTCGTTGCCTCGTACGTACGTGTGGCGGTGGGCGATCTCGCGCAGCAGCGACTGCGTGACGCAGAGAGCATCTACCGCGATATCGACGAGGGACACCGAAAGCACTTTGCTGCGCTCGGTGTCTCGGTGGGCAGCGTCGGAATCGCATCCGAAACCGGCGCGGGCGTGCGCGCCGGGCTCCGGCAATACGAGGATGCGCTCGACCTACCCATCGTGCGTGTCGTCAGTAAGCCAGACGGCGAGGCGATCCGCGCCGTCGCCGAGGCGGGCGCCCCGATTTCCGCGGCTGGTTAGTGCGCGGTCGGCGTCCGATAACCGAGCGCGACTGGCAGGTCGGCGGGCGACCTCAGACCTGCCGGCGCCTCATTGACAAGCCAATCCAGCACGTGCACCACGCGGGCCGCAACTACACGCCCGCCTTGGTTTGCCAGACCACCAGACATCCGTACTGTCACGTTCGGATCCCCCGAAATGTTGACGATGGTGTCACCTCCGCCGACGGGGGAACGTACTCCGACCATCTCCAGTTGCACGTTTGGTTCGGCGCGACAGATGTGCCGAAATCCCACCGCGCTCCCATCTTCGAGAATCGGGAGCTTCTCCTCCTCGACCGTCGTCACGGTCAGGCCCAGCACCTCGGCGACCAGGCAGGCACTCTGCACTATCTCGCTGTGCAGTTTGATTCGGCCCTCATTCACTGCCGCGTGGAACTCAGCCTCGCTGAGCCCGATGCCGTACATCTGCATGACCGAGTCGCCGTAGGGCGCGATATCGAACGTCCTGCTTGCGTGTACTGCAGTGACCTCAACGCAGCTGCCGGAGAAGAAGATTGGCACGAGATCGAGGACGAATCCCGGGTTGATGCCAGCACCGATCACCGCAACGTTGTGCTGGCGGGCCGCTCTATCGATGGCGTCGGCCCCCGCTTGGTCCGTTGCCCGCAAGTACGTCAAACCGCTGATGCTAACGACCGGTACGCCTGCGTCGACGATGTTCAACACCTGGCCGGTGACATCACCGTCGCGCGGAGTCCCGTGGACGATCACATCAGGTTTCGCCGCTAACAGGCCGTCGACCGAGTCGACATAGACGTCCGCAAGCGGAGCCTTGGGCAGACGGGGGTTGAATGCTGCTACTACAGAGTGGTTTCGGCGCACGATTGCATCGGCGATCTCATAAGCCATAGCGCCGCAGCCATACATCCCCACTCGCAAAGCTGCCGACGACCTAGCACCGCTCATTTCCGCGCCTCCTGGTTGTAGGTTCTGCTGCGATGGCCACCGCATGATCTGGGGACCATCCTTCCGTGCTGGCGGTGGCCGACTCAACGAGCAGGTCAACGACCTCGTCGACGGTGCCGGAGTCCATTGGCGTTGAGAGGCATCCTGCCCCCGTTGGCTGGAGAAGTAGATTGCGCCGAAGAGCCTCGTGCCATAGCTTTCGAACCCTGGCCTTCCCGACGGCGCTGACTGCATCGGTGGGGACGAGCCGGAACAGAGAACCTCGACTCCGTACGTCCCATCCGTGCCCGGCAAGCTCGCTCGATAGCCTGTCACGCAGCAGGTCACCGAGTCCGTTGAGTCGGGCGATCTCAGCGGCAGTCATCAACCTCAACGCCGTGGTGCCCGTCCTCAACGCGACAGGATTCGCCGCGAACGTGCCACCATGTTCGATGGCTCCCTGACCGCTCGGGTCGAGCGGCGCCATGGCATCGCGGGTACCCGCCACAGCGCCGATAGCGAATCCCCCACCGATGGTCTTGCCGAGCACAGTGAGGTCGGGTCTGAGACCGTAGATGCTCTGCAGCCCGCCATGCGCGAGTCGGAAGCTGATGACCTCATCGACGATCAGCATGGCGCCATATCGAGAGCAGAGCCTTCGTGCCGTGGACGCCCACTCGGCATCCACCGCCACGAGTCCTAGCCGGTTAGGGAGCAGGTCGATCGTCAACGCGGCGATGGAGTCACCGTAGTCGGCAAAAATGCGCTCCAGGGCATCAAAGTCGTTGATGGGCAGAAGAACACAGTCGTCACGGACCCCGTCTGGAATGCCATCGAGGTTGGTTGTGCTCGCAGCAACGAGAGCACTGTCTGACCACCCGTGATATGCGCCTTGTAGAAAGACGAGCCGCTTGCGTCCGGTCACCGCCCTGGCGAGACGGGTAGCGGTCATCACCGCCTCTGTGCCCGTGCTGGTGTAGCGGACAACCTCCGCACCTGCCAGCCGTGACACTATCGCCTCGGCATGCACTTCCTCGTGGATGGTGGGTAGTCCGAAGCAACTTCCGTCAGCAACAGCACTTTTGGCAGCTTCAGTCGTGTCCGGATGCGCGTGTCCGAGGTACAGCGTCGTGAAGTTGTTGTTCAAATCGATGTACGTCGCGCCGTCGTCGGTAACCACCCGGTACCCCGAACCATGACTGATCCGGGGAACGGGTCCACCGACAAATAGGCTTGACCGGCTCCAACCACCTGGCAGTCTCGAGTGTTTCATACCGCGAAATTTAGAGAGGCCCAGTTAGATCCACCATTGTCCTGACGACGAGACGATGGGTGGCGAGTTGTGTCCGAAGCCACGTTGGCATGCGTGATGCACCAATCAGGACACAAAGCGATCGGGTAGCAAGAGATCGGAACTGCCGACGCAGTGATCGGCGTGGCCAACCGCGTACTCTGCCGCCAAGCGGCCCATGACAGGCGAAAGCATCACTCCCACACCGCCGCCGCCGGTACACGCAACGATCGAGGGGTCTGCGCGGAACGGGCCGACGATCGGAAGACCGTCTGGGCTATGGGGATAGATTCCCGCGTAGCCTGCCTGCAGGCCGGCATCGTCGAGCGTGGGCAGCAATCGGAGGATCTGTTCGCCGACTTCTTCGAGGACATCGTCATCGCTGCGACGCGAGTAGTCGTCAGGATCGACTACTTCGTGGAGACCGACGTCATTGGTGTGCAGCCCCGCGAGGAGCCGATCGCGACCTTCCTGTCGGAAGTAGACGCCGACTGTTCCGCTGCCCTGTATGTAGTCCATCACAAACGGCATCACGTAGTCCAAGTCGCGTGGCAGCTTGACGAAGATCAACTGGTGACGCTCGGTGACGAGTTCGATTTCGTGGCCGAGAATCTTGCCGACCTTCGGCGCCCAACCGCCTGCCGCATTGACAATCACGTCGGCCGTAAGGACGTCGCCGCCTGCCAGCTCCACTTCGTGGCGATCCGTTTTCCTATGCCCGACAACAATTCCCCTGACAATGCGGCCGCCCTTGCTGCGAACCCAGTCTGCCAACGCCGTGCACAACACATGACCGTCCGTGTAGCCATCGGAGGGGCACCACATGGCGGTCATCTCGGGTTCGACCTGCAAGTGCGGAATCAAGGACTCCAGCTCCGCAGCATCCAACATCGTTGCGTCGGCGACGCCGTGGCGTCGCTGCGTGGCAACCGCCTCCGCCAAGAACTGGCCAGAGTCGGAATCGTGTGCGAGACGTAGGAATCCGGTACGGGTGAAAGGGATCTCGATCTGGGTGCGCCAACGCTGGAAGCACGCCATGCTCCACACCCGCAGTGCGACATCGAAGTCGTCGCGGTAGGACGTGGTGAAGACACCGGCTGACGCGCCGGTCGACTCGGCGCCCGGATACGATCGCTCGACCACAGTGACTTTTGCGCCGAGTTCGAGTGCGTGGACCGCGGTGCTCATACCCGCCGCGCCGCCGCCGATGATGACGATCTCAGTCATTGTTGCTCCGTGGTTGATAAATCGCCGCTGTGCCCTACTATCTCAACGACTGGCATTCGCTTCCTCCGCTCCGAGTGCGTTAGCGACCGCGCCGATAGCCACGCCGGGCCATCCTAAGAGGATTCCTGGCCCGCAACATGTGTGTCCGAGCACAAGCAATAGGACTAGAGTTGTGTCCGCGGCCAAGGAGGCAAGGTGCCAAGTCCCGAGTCGAAACTCACCGTACGAGATGTCGTCAACGTCGAGCACTTGAAGCTCGAGGTCCTGGCGGGCGCCAGCGGCCTCGACCGCAGCGTCAGCTACACACACGTATCCGAACTGGACGATCCATCGGCATGGCTCGATGGCGGTGAGTTGCTGATGACCAATGGCTTGGGTCTACCCGAGGACGCCGAAGGCCAGACGTCCTATCTCGCAGGACTGCACCAACGTCACGCGGCGGCGGTGGCGATCGGCGTCCGAAATCCACCACTCACGACAAATCTGCTCGAACTCGCAGACCGTCTCGAGTTCCCCATCTTGCGCGTTCCCCGTGAAGTGCCGTTTCTTGCGATAGCGCATCTGGTCGCCGACTTGAATCAGGATGCCGCTCAGCGGCGGCTTGTCACGCACGTCCGAATACTCGACACACTGCGGCTCAAGGCCGAACGCGGCTACACCATTGCGCGGCTGATCATGGAGCTTGAGGCCATATCGGGCTATCACTTGGCGGTCATCTCCGCCCGCAACAGATCCACCATATTTCGCGGCGCCGCCCCTATCGACATCGCCCTACCGGACGAGTTACCGGACAGCGGTCACTTCCTCATTCCCGAGGGTTTCGGGCTCGCCTTGCCCGTACGCGGTCGTTTGGCTGGATACCTGATCGCTCTGGAAAGCAATGATGCCGAACCCGCCGGGCTGCAGGCATTGCAGCACATCGCGACGGTGATGGCCCTAGAGATCGCAGTGATCCACCAGGCGCGCGAATCGCAGCGTCGTAGTGGCGCGGAGATCCTCGCCGAACTGCTCGGCGGTCGCATGAACGGTTCGACCGCCGCAGAACGCCTGGGTGAATTCGGCTTCGCTTCTACTGGGTCCTTCGAGCTGGCAGCGTTACGTGGCGTCGGCGAACAACAATTGGATGACGAGGGTCTCAACCACGCGCTCTGTGATGCGTTCACACCGCACGTCATGCTCAAACAGCAATCGGAACTGCTTCTCCTATTCGAAGCTGGGGACGAGCTGATCGGTCAAATCATGCTGCAGGCATCTGCGCGAGCGGGGGTGAGCACGCCGTTCACCGACCTCTCGGCTCTGTCACTCGCACGCAGAGAGGCGGTGTGGTCCCTTGTCATGGGCGCAGATCATGAGCAGCCGATTGCGCATTTCGGTCAGCGCGACCAGATGATCCAGTGGTTGCCCTCCAGTCGGACCGAACTCGACCTGCTGATCGCACGCAGGCTCGGTCCGATACAGGCCTACGACGACGAACACAACACCGCTCTGATGATTTCGCTCGGCGCATACTTCCGGCACGAACGCCGCTTGACCGTTGCTGCAGGAGAACTCGGAATCCACAAGCACACCCTGGCTTACCGCCTCAAGCGAATCGAAGAAGTGACAGGACGCAACCTGGACCGGATCCAGGATCTCGCTGAACTCTGGATCGCCCTCAAGGCGCTGCCCCTCGTCCGCGACGACGTTGCGGGGCTCGGCTTGTTCTCAGAACCAACAGACTGACGGCTGTTTGAGCGGCAGGCGCATTGTGCCTGCACCAGGACCACGCGAGAGTCGGCCCTACCGCAACCGTCACGAATGAAGGGCTGAACATGGCGATCACCTATTCCACGATCTACTCCGAGGGGCTTCAGGATTCCGAAGTCAGCGCCCAATTCGAGAACGCACTCAGCTCGCTGCGCAACGACCCGACGCAGGACTGCTCGCACTGGATTGGCGACGAACGCGTGACCGGCGGCCCGTGGATCGAGCGCACGGACCCCGCACGTGCCGGTGTGGTGGTCAGCCGGTGCAATGTGGCCGGACCCGACATCGTCAACCGCGCCGTCGACACCGCTCGCGCCGCCTGGCCGAGCTGGCGACGAACCCCGATTGGTGACCGCGTCGCAATAATGCGCCGAGCCGCCAAACTCTTCCGGCGCGATCGGATTGCGTTGGCCGCCTTGGTGTCTATGGAGACTGGAAAGACTCGCGCAGATGCGTTGGCAGAAGTCGACGAATGCGCGGCCATACTCGATCTCAACGTCGACCAGCTCACGTCGAATGACGCGTTCCGTGTGACGATGGTCGCGCCGTCGGACAACTCAGACGCCTACGTGGAGCTACGCCCCTACGGTGTCTTCGGTGTGATCGCACCCTTCAACTTTCCGTTCGCCATTCCATTGGGGATGGCTGCAGCAGCGCTAGTGATGGGCAACTCAGTCGTGCTTAAGCCGTCCTCGTTGACACCCGCGTGCGGTCAAGCGCTGGTGAGAACCCTGTTCGCCGCGGGCGTTCCTCACGGGGTGCTCAACCTGGTGTACGGCAGTGGCGACACCGGCCGAGCTCTGACTTCGAGCACCATCGACGGGATGGCCTTTACCGGCTCCGCCGGGGTCGGGCTCGCGATGTTCGCGCAATTGGTACGGCCGCCGCATTCTCGACCGCTGATCGCGGAGATGGGTGGGAAGAACCCCGCGATCGTCACGAAACATGCGGACGATCTGGATGTAGCGGCAACCGCGGTCGCGCGCTCGGCGTTCGGAATGTCTGGACAGAAGTGCAACGCATGCTCGCGCGTCGTGGTCACTGACGATGTATACGACGAGTTTCTGCCGAAGCTTGTCGACGCCGTCGAGCGGATGACCGTCGGCGACCCCGCCGAGCCGACATCGTTCACGGGCCCGGTCATCAGCGAGGCCGCACTGGCGGATTTCGACAGGATCGTTGCGGCAGCACGCGCTGACGGCCGCGTAGTCGTCGGCGGCGGCTCAGAGCGGCACGTCGGTTCGTACGCCGAGCTGACCGTGGTTGCCGACCTGCCCGCCGGGCACAGGCTGACGCGCGACGAGCATTTCCTGCCGATCCTCACCGTGACACGTGTCGCCGATTTCGACGCGGCGATACGCGAAGCCAACGACGTCCAGTTCGGACTGTCGGCGGGGATCTTCTCCAACGACACCGCGGAACGTGCGCGCTTCCTCGACGAAATCGAGGCAGGCATCGTGTTCGTCAACAATCCCGGCGGTGCGACGACGGGCGTTTGGCCCGGTGGGCAAACCATGTCTGGCTGGAAGGCGAGCGGCTCGACGGGCAAGGGCGGCTTCGGTCCCTGGTACCTACATCAGTTCGCACACGAACAGAGTCGCACCGTTTTCGAGTAGACGACGCGAAGAGCGGAACCCCCGGTGACAGGACGTGTCCGGGGGTTCTTCCTTCATGCCCACGAGGCGCTTGTGACGAGACAACGGCAAAGCCCACGAAATTGGTTCCGGCACCAATTCGTCGCGTCAACGTCCGAAAGTAGTGTTTTGCCAAGGTGAATACGGCCGCGAGAGCGCCGCGAACATCGCCATATCCTCGGAAGGTTATCCATGTCGTTCCATGCAGAAGTCACAGAAGGATTCGTCGAGAGTGCCGGCGTGCGAGTGAGATACTACGACAACGGCGAATCCAAGAGTCGACTGAACGGTCGCACGATCGTGCTCCTTCACGGTACCGGCGGGTCCTCCGAACGTACCTTCTGGGCACTGTATCCGATGCTCTCCTTCAAGCATCGCGTGATCGCCCTGGATTTCGTCGATGACACCGGCGAAGATACGTCGTTGACGCTTGACCATCTTGTTAATCAGGCACTTTCGGTGATCAAGCACCGAGTACCCGACCACCCCGTCACGTTGCTCGGTTACTCATTGGGTGCGGTGATCGCCGCGCAGATTGCGGGGCAGTGTCCCGAGGCCATCGACAACCTGGTGCTCGTCGCTGGGTGGAGCAAAACTGACGCGCATCAAGAGCTGCGGTATCGGATCTGGCAGGAACTCTACGAGTCGGACCACCCGAGCCTTGCGTCATTCATGGCCTACGCGGCCTACAGTCCAGGCTTTCTGAATTCGAAGACCACAGACGAGCTTGAGCGCTTGGTCGCGGCGCTGCGCACTGGAAGAGACCGGTCGAAGGCGATGGCCCTGAACCGCACCATCGACATCACGGATGTATTGCCCAATATCCGGGCCCGAACACTGGTGGTTGGTTGCACGTTCGATCAGATGGTTCCCCTACGTCACAGCCATCTGCTCTTCGGTGGGATCGCCGACGCGAGTTTCGTCGAGATTCCGTCAGGGCACGGCGTAGTCCATGAACGACCCGCCGAGCTCTTCCGGGCTGTCCACGATTTCGTAACCACCCCGTCAGCATTTGCGGCGGGAACCGTAGGAGCCAATCACCATGCCTAACAACGGGACAAATAGGACTCATATGCCAAACCAGCATGAGAAGCGACGACCAGATGCAGAGTATGGGGACATTCTCAGCAACACCGACGTCATCATTGTCGGAACCGGCTTCTCGGGTCTGGGATTGGGCGCTCAACTCGCTCGTCGCGCCGACACCTCGTTTGTGATACTCGAGCGCGCCGACGACGTCGGCGGAACGTGGCGAGAAAACACCTATCCCGGAGCGGCGTGCGATATTCAGTCGCACCTGTACTCGTACTCATTCCGGCCGAACCCCGACTGGTCCCGCGTCTACGCCACCCAGCCGGAGATCTTGGCCTACCTCCAGAAGACAGCTGTCGACGAGGGCTTGATCCCGCACATCTACTTCCAGTCCGAGGTCCTAAATGCCAAGTGGGATGAACTGACGCATCGTTGGGTGGTCCGTACCAGCAGGGGCACTCACGTGGCCCGCGCGTTCGTGACGGCCTCGGGGCATCTGTCTGACCCGAAGACGCCGAACATTCCCGGTATCGACGAGTTCGCCGGAGACCTGTTTCATTCCGCAACGTGGAACCACGAAGTGGTATTGCAAGGCAAGAGAATTGGCGTCATCGGAACTGGTGCCTCGGCCATCCAGATCATCCCTGAGGTCGTCGAACAAGCGCAGCAGGTGACGGTGTTCCAAAGGTCAGCGCCCTACGTCATTCCGCGCCGCGACTACTTCTACAGCGACGCGGAGAAGGGTATGTTCCGGAAAATTCCCGCGACCGCACAGGCGATGCGGGACGAACTATTCTGGGCCAACGAGTCTCGCTTCCCACAACGTCGGAAGGTGCCGACATTTCTTGCGGACATCAAGGCGACCGCTTTGGGGCATCTGCGAAACCAGGTGGAAGATCCGCACCTGCTGGAGCAGTTGACCCCGGACTACGAAATCGGCTGTAAGCGCATCCTGATCTCGAACGACTACTACCCCGCGTTGACGCGACCGAATGTCACGCTCGACACCAGCGGCATAGCCAGGGTGACACCGAGCGGTGTTGTCACCGGCGACGGCGAACACGAGCTCGACATCATCGTGGTATGCACCGGGTTCGAAGCCAGCGATCTCCCGATTGCCTACCGGGTATTCGGTCGCGACGAACTGCCGCTGTCCGAACGCTGGGCTGACGGCGCAGGGGCATATGCCTGCACGGCCGTCAACGGCTTCCCGAACTTGTTCGTCATGCTCGGGCCCAACACTGGTCTCGGCGCGGGGTCGATCATCTACATGGTCGAAACCCAGATCGCCTACATTGCTGACGCGTTGTCGTTCATCGCCTCACAGTCGGTCACGATCGAGATTCCTCTCGATGCCGAAGCGGAGTACGTCCGGAGCATTGAGGACCGGAGTGAGGGAACAGTGTGGATGTCCGGCGGATGCGCGAGTTGGTACGTCGACCCGCGCAGCGGGCGCCTCACCACACTCTGGCCGGACTTCATGACCCAGTTCCGAGATGAGAACGGCACGTTCAGCCCTGCTCCATACCTGGTACAGCAACGCAAGGCGCAGCCCGCTGAGGTGTGATCCAACGCCCCAACTCCCCACCAGCGAGGCATTTCTACCGATAACTGAAAGGACCTTCAGGTCATGGTTGCTCAAATCGCACTTCCAAGGATGATCCGCGTCGGTGAAGGCGCTATTGCAGAGATCGGAGACGTGGTCACCGACCTCGGGCTATCCCGCCCGCTCGTCGTGACCGATTCCTACCTCGTCGACAGCGGCGCTGCCGAGCGTCTGACAACGTTGCTTCAATCCGGGGGTGTGTCGCCCCAGCTGTTCGCCGAAACGGTTCCGGATCCGACGACGGACTCGCTGGTGGTCGGTGTTGCAGTGGCCCGCAGCCACCGGGCCGACTCTGTTATCGGATTCGGCGGTGGCAGTCCAATGGACACCGCCAAGGCGATCGCCCTTCTGGCCGTTCAAGGCGGGCACATGCGCGACTACAAGGCTCCCCGCAACACTGTCGGGCCTGCACTACCGGTGATCGCAATCCCCACAACCGCTGGAAGTGGCTCCGAAGCAACTCAATTCACCGTCATCAGTGATACAGTCTCCGACGAGAAGATGCTATGCCCTGGCCTGGCGTTCCTGCCGCACGCGGCCATCGTCGACTTCGAGTTGACCCTGTCGATGCCTCCGAGGCTCACTGCCGACACGGGCGTGGATGCGCTGACCCACGCCGTGGAAGCCTATGTCAGCAAGAAGGCCAATCCTTTCGCCGACAGTCTTGCACTCGCCGCGATCACCGCTATCGGCCGAAATCTGCGAAATGCGTACGCCGACGGCGAGGACAAGCGCGCGCGGGCAGAGATGATGCTTGCGTCGCTGCAGGCCGGCATTGCGTTCTCAAACTCCTCAGTTGCCTTGGTGCACGGCATGAGTCGGCCAATCGGGGTGCATTTCCACGTCGCGCACGGTCTGTCGAATGCGATGCTGTTCCCGGCCGTCACCGCCTTCTCGGTGTGCGCCGCAGAGTCGCGATACGCCGACTGCGCACGCGCATTGGGAGCCGCACGGCCCGGTGATTCCGATACCGTCGCCGCCGATTCGCTCGTTGATGAGCTCCGCCAGCTCTGCGTCGACCTTGCCGTACCCACGCCGGCCTCTTTCGGAATCGATCCCGTCCGATGGCAGGAGCTCACGCCGTTGATGGCGAGCCAAGCGCTCGCCTCCGGATCGCCCGGCAACAACCCGCTCGTGCCGACACAACCAGAGATCGAACGTATCTACGCTGAGATCTTCAACTAGGGCGTTGGCGGCGTGTTTCATTCCTCCTGATCCCCCGCGCGGCGTCCGGTGAAACGGTGGTACCCATATAGCGCGAGGGCAATACCAAGCAGGCCAAAGGCAATGAGTTCTTCCTTCCAGCCGCCGTATCCGGTGAGTGTTGGGTGTGTGGCCGCAACAGTGAAGAACACCAGATTGATCACGAGGAGCAGTACCGTCACCCGGTTCCACCAGCTGGGCATCCGGAACTCACGGTCTGGAGCGATGTTTGACCGACGGAGTAACAGGTATCCGCCCAGCGTGAGGATCACAGTGGTCATGTATCCCAAGTTGGCCGTGAAGACCACTCCGAGGAGATTGCCGACGAACACCACCAGGCCGACATTGACGATCATGCCGACGGTCAGGGCGCGCCCCGGTGAGCGCCAGCGGTTGAGCACGCCGAGCTGTTGAATCGTCAGCCCACTTTCCGCCATGCCATAGAGTGCGCGGCCGCTGTCGGCGAGACATACCGACATCAGATTGAGTAGTGACAGACAGACCACCACGATGGCAAGACTGGCGGCTGGGCCGAACAGTTGCTCAAACATCGCCACATTGAAACCCAGAGGGTTGGCAGCGATCTCGGCTTCGCCAACGGTGCCAGCGCTGACGACGGGAAGCAGTGCGAAGATGATCAGAGACAGAATCCCTGCTGCCGTGAGCGCTTTGGGAACGTCGGAACGCGGGTTGCGGTATTCCGGCGTGAAGGTGGCGACGATCTCGGTGCCATAGACGGTCCAGCCCATCAAGAAGAGCCAGACGGCGGCGATAACAAGCGGCGATGCGTTGGATGCTGAATGCAGGGACCACGTGACGTTGTCGAGGTGGAATTTGCCCTTCACCACCGAGGTGACACTGACCGCCACCATCACCACGACCACCAGTGTGTTGACCGCGTAGCTGACCTTCACCGCCGGCTCAATACCGAACACATTGAGCAGCCACACCGCGAACATCGCCAGCAGCGCAATGAAATGGCCGATGCCAAGGTGAATCGGCCCTGCCTCGACCATGAAGCCGACATCTGAGAACCATTGGGCCTGAAGGAGCCCGCCGATCACCAGTGCGTTCGCGGACAATCCGAATGACCATCCCACCCAGTACCCCGCGGCCGCCAATGCGCCGGCGGGACGAAACACAGGCTTCCATGCCTCGTTGGCGTACAAGCCGATCCCGCCGGCCTTGTCCGGAAACATCGCCGCCATTTCCGCGTAGGAGAAGTTCTGCAAGATCGCGATGATCGAGGATACGACCAGCAGTGCGCTCGCAGCCCAGCCGCCGAGCGCACCGGTCCAGTAGCCGATTACGGCCAGCGCGCTGGCCGGTAGGGCTAACGCCAAGGACAGCGCGGCGCGCCACGTCATCGTCCGATCGAAGTGGTTGCCGGCGCCCCTCTCGGTTCCGGTAGTGGAAGCGGTCATTCGCAATGCCTTTCGGTGCCTGCGGTGCCTGCGGTGTCCCACCGGGGCATGGGCCGAGGTTGTCTCGGCCCGCGCAGCGAGGAGTATCAGCCGCTGTGGCCTGGCCCACTATTGGCTGACAACAGCAGCCGCACACGACGATTTGTGTCCGGCACCAAGCTGAAATGACATGTGCGCTGTGGACAATCCGAGTCGGCGACTCCGCTTAACCGCGACTCACGGGCAGCCGCGGCGCGGGCACCCGGCCGTTCACGTCGGCGTGCACCTCATACGCGCGTCCGATGCGCAACACCGTTGACTCCTGAAGCGGGCGCCCGATCACCTGCAGCCCGATGGGCAGACCAAGGTCGTCAGAGCCGCACGGCACCGAAAGTGCGGGCAGCCCCGTCACGTTCGCGGGCTGACTCCAGCGCGCGTACGTGGACAGCACGTCGGATTCGGTCCCGTCGGACCACTGCAGCAGTTGTTGACCAACAAGTGGCGCGGTGACAGGGACGGTCGGGCACAGCAGCGCGTCCAGACGCTCCCGCTCGAACAGGTCATGCCATTGCGACTGCATCAGCGACCGCGCACGCACACCGCGGACGTAGTCGCCTGCAAGCACTGTCTGTCCACCCTCCACCAGCGCACGCACGTCGTCGCCGAACAGGTGAGCCCGCTGCGCCAATGAGTCATGATGATAGGCACCCGCCTCAGCCATCAGAATGGACCAGCCGATCGCCAGCGAGACATCGGCAAGCGGCAGTTGAACCTCAATCAGCTCGGCACCGGCCTCCTCGAGCCTGGCGATCGCCGCCGACACCCGCGTCTTGACGACAGGCGACACCGGCGTCCAGAACCAATTCGACGGAACGCCTAGCCGGGTGCCCGCAACCCCACAGTCAAGGTCGGTGGTGAAATCCGGCGAGGGCAGTTTCAACGAAGCGGGATCGCGCGGGTCGTGCCCGGCCAGCGCGCCGAGTAGCAGCGCGACGTCCTCGACGTCTCGGCCGATCGGGCCGACATGATCCAGCGACCACGACAGCGGGTACACGCCAAAGCGACTCACTCGTCCGTACGTCGGCTTCAGACCAGTCGCTCCGCAGAGCGCGGCCGGGATACGAATCGATCCACCGGTGTCCGTGCCAATTGCACCGAGCGCGCCGCGGGCGACGACCGTTGCGGCCGAGCCTCCGCTCGAACCGCCGGGCTCACGTGTGAGATCGTGCGGATTCCGTGTCGGAGGAGTCGAATAGCCCGCTGCGTACTCGTGTGTCCGCGCCTTGCCGACGAGCACTGCGCCGGCACTCTTCAGCAACGTCACCACGTGTGCATCGTGGCGTGGAACTGCGCCGTCGAGTAGTCGGGACCCGGCCGCCGTGGCGATGCCGGCCGTCGCTACCAAATCCTTGACTGCCAGGGGGATCCCATGCAGTGGCCCTCGGTGCTCCCCCCGTGTCAACTCCTGTTCCGCCTGCATCGCGCTAGCCATCGCCGCGTCGTCGCAGAGGAGTGCGTATGCCTGGACATCCGGCTCCACCTCGTGGGCGCGCTGCAAAACCGAGCGGGTCAACTCCACCGGCGACATCTCGCCGGAGGCCAACAGTGCGGCGGCCGCCGTGATCGACAGCTGGTACGGCTGCATCATCGCTCCCAGCGCGCATCGAAGGCGGCAGGGAACGTCTCACCGAGGTCGAGCGCAGTGAGCCGGTTCAGCTCCTCGCGCAGGACGTTGGCGAACGTGGTCAGGCCGGCAATTCGCCCATCCGGTACCTGTACGCGCGCCGCACGCGCGAGCGCGCGTACGTCGTCCTGTGTCAATTCCGGGTTGAATCGCTCTGCGGTCATCGCCGGACCATAGCTGCTGCGAAGAGCCTCCGGCATGAGCCAGCGGACACAATCAGCGGTGCTGGTTTGCGTCAACGACCAATGCGCATCGGTCCGGCTATGACCTACTCGGCAAGCCCGAGAACCAGCCTTGGAAAGCCAAGCACGCGCCTGGGCGCGCACGAGCCATATGGTGGCACAGGCGAGAAGGCCATCAGGCGAAATGGAGTGAGCGCGATAATGCAACTGCTCGTGATCCGGCACGCGTTGCCGCTGCGAAGTGAACCCGGTCAGGGTTCGGACCCCGACTTGTCCCCCGAGGGCATCGAACAGGCCAACCGGCTGCCCGATGCACTCAAGCGGTTTCCGATCACCCGGCTGGTGAGCAGCCCGCAGCGCCGCGCGATCCAGACCGCGCAGCCGGTGGCCGACGCGCTGGGCATGTCCGTCGACATCGATGACCGGCTCGCCGAGTACGACCGGGATCTGGAGCACTACACCCCCATCGAGGAGGCGTCGAAGGAGGACCTGCAGCGCCTCATCGACGGTCACCTGCCCGGCGGGGTGGACGAGGGCGGGTTCATCGCGCGGGTCAAGGCCGGGGTCGAGGACATCGTCGGCTCCGCCGCGCACGAGGACACCGTCGCGCTGTTCAGCCACGGTGGCGTCATCAATGCGCTGGTCCACGACATCATGTCGACCTCACGACTGTTGTGCGTGCAGGTCGACTACGCAGGCATCACCCGGCTGCTGTCATCGCGCAGGGGCGGGCTGGGGGTGGCGGCGATCAACTCGACGGAGCACGTGTGGGACCTGCTGCCGAGGAACCAGCAGTGGTAGACAAGTCCGGTGACTTCCGGGACTGACACAGGATCACTCGACGGACTCGACCTGGGGGCACTGGATCGCCACCTGCGCGAGATCGACGTGCCGCGCACCGGTGACCTGCGTGCCGAACTGATCGCGGGTGGCCGGTCGAACCTGACGTTCCTCGTCTTCGACGACGTCTCGAAGTGGGTGCTGCGGCGGCCACCGCTGCACGGTCTGACACCGTCGGCGCACGATATGGCCCGCGAGTACAAGGTTGTCGCCGCACTGGAGGGCACGGCGGTGCCAGTCGCCCACGCCGTGACGATGCGCAACGACGACTCCGTGCTCGACGCGCCATTCCAGATGGTCGACTACGTGCCGGGGCGCGTTGTGCGACACACCGCCGAACTCCGGGCGTTGGGCGATGACTCCGTCATCGACGCGTGCGTGGACGCGCTGATCAAGGTGTTGGCCGATCTGCACGCCGTCGACCCCGACGCCGTCGGCCTCGGCGACTTCGGCAGGGCGAACGGCTACCTCGAACGTCAGGTACGGCGCTGGGGTTCGCAGTGGGATCTGGTCAAGACCGATGACGACCCACGGGACGCCGACGTGCGCCTGCTGCACGCCAAGCTGGGTGAGCGGATCCCGCCGCAGAGCAGAAGCGCGATCGTGCACGGCGACTACCGCATCGACAACACGATGCTGGACGCCGAGGACGCCACCAAGGTGCGCGCGGTACTGGACTGGGAGATGTCGACACTCGGCGACCCGCTGTCCGATGCCGCCCTGATGTGCGTCTATCGCCATCCGACGTTCGACAACGTGCACGCCGATGCGGCGTGGGCGTCGTCGCTTATCCCGGCCGCCGACGATCTCGCGAACCGCTACTCGCTTGCCGCCAACCAGCCACTGGCACATTGGGACTTCTACATGGCTCTGGCGTACTTCAAGCTGGGCGTGATCGCGGCGGGCATTCAGTTCCGCGAGCGGATGGGGGCTGGAGCCGCCAGCGGCGACCGTGAATCGGGCACGGAGTATGGAGACAAGGTGGGTGCGGCCGTCGGACCGTGTATCGCGATGGGGTTGTCCGAACTCGGCTGACTGCCGCGCGGTTTGGCCCGGCCCGTGGTGGGGTAGGAACGGGCGAGATCTCGCGTCGGTGCGGGAATCCCACAAACAGAGAGGCGGTCACCATGCCGTCATTGACCCCGCGCGCCGATTCGTTCCGGCGCGAGGTCGGTGCGCACCTCGACGTCTACATCGAGGCGGCGACCACACTCGAGTTTCAGATCGCCGTCGCACCGCATCCCGGTGCGAGCGTCACCGAGTCGCTGTCATTCACGTTGAACGGCAACCCGATCGAGGCCACCGAGATCATCGGTGAGCACGGCAACCGGATCCACAAGTTCGACGCCGGTGAGGGCAGTCTCATCGCCGAGTACTCGGCCACCGTCGTCGGCTACGCCGACCCCGCTCCGGTCACCGATATCGAGCCGTCGACGTACCTGCGGCCCAGTCGGTACGCCGAGGCCGACAAGTTCTTCGGCTTCGCCGCCACCGAATTCGGTCAGTACACCGACTCGGCGACGCTGTTGGAGAAGGTGTCGGCCTGGGTGGGCAGGCGGCTGAGTTACGTCCCCGGCTCATCGGATCCGATCGACGGCGCCGCCGACACACTGCTGTCGGGGAAGGGGGTGTGTCGGGACTACGCGCACCTCGTGGTCGCGCTACTGCGCGCGGTGAACGTGCCGGCCAGACTGGTCGCCGTGTACGCGCCGGGATGCCACCCCATGGACTTCCACGCCGTGGCGGAGGCGCTGGTGGACGGGCAGTGGCGGGTGGTCGACGCGACGTGCCTGGCGCCGCGGCAGTCGATGGTGCGCATCGCGACCGGACGCGACGCCGCCGACACGGCGTTCCTGGACAACCACAATGGGTCCATCATCTTGAACGCGGCGCACGTCACGGCATACGTCGACGGCGATCTGCCCATCGACTCGATACACGATGTGGTGTCGATCCGATGAGGGGTTACCGGCCTACCGGATAGCGGCCCGGTAGTTCTTCTTGGCCGCACGTCGTAGCTGGAAGATGCGCGCCGCGCCGGCCAGCACCGTGACCAGCCCACCAAGCACGGCGGCGCCCAGAATCGACACCCCCAGCGGAAGGCTCAGCTCCCAGCCCAGGAAGTGCAGGATGACCGACCCGGTGTTCTGCGCGATGAAGATGAGCAGCACGATGAGGACCAAGAAGCCCACGATCAGCGCCGACCACAGCGCGCCCGCGCGGGTGAACTTCACCTCACTCGCAGGTGGGGGAGGGTTGGGCACCGGAGAGCCCGACGCCGGCTCGTGGACCGTGGGATCGAGGGGTGCCGGCGATCCCGTGTTGACGGGCGGCTCGTGCGGGTCGGTGCTCATGGCTTCATCTTGCCCCCACCCGGGGTGAATGAAACAGACATTCCCTGGGTAGATCACTCTTGTGTCATAGCGCTACGCGTGATGCAAAGCCCGGCACCGAGGCCGGAAGGCCGTTAGGGTCGCTCATTGGCAAGTGACGTCGAAAGGACGTTCGCATGATCCCGGCGCGTAGCACCGTGCACCACCGCGGCCTTGCGGCTCTGGCCGCGCTTCTCGTGATCTTCGTCGCGGCGTGCGGCAGTTCCAATCCGCTGGGCGGCGGCCAGATATCGGGTGATCTCAAGACGATCAAGGTGGGTTCGGCGGACTTCCCAGAGTCCAAGATCATCGCCGAGATCTATGCACAGGTGTTGGAGACGAACGGGTTCGACGTCAGTCGTCAGTTCGGCATCGGCAGCCGCGAGACCTATGTACCCGCGGTCAAGGACCACTCGATAGATCTGATCCCCGAGTACACCGGAAATCTGCTGCAGTACTTCGACAAGGAGAACCACGCCACCGATCCCGATGCGGTGCTGCTGGCGCTGTACAACGCGCTGCCCGGTGATCTCGCGATCCTCACGCCATCCCCGGCCAATGACCAGGACACCGTGGCCGTCACCGCCGAGACCGCTAAGAAGTGGAACCTCAAGACCATCGGGGATCTCGCCAGGCACTCGGCGGAGGTCAAGTTCGGTGGGCCATCGGAGTTCATGAACCGGGCCGAGGGACTGCCGGGCCTCAAGGAGAAGTACGGCCTCGACATCACGCCAGCCAACTTCGTCTCCATCAGCGACGGTGGCGGTCCGGCGACGGTGCGGGCGCTGGTCGACGGAACCGTCACGGCCGCCGACATCTTCAGCACGTCGCCCGCGATTCCACAGAACAACCTCGTCGTGCTGGAAGATCCGAAGAACAACTTCCTGGCGGCCAACGTGGTTCCGCTGGTGGCGTCACAGAAGATGTCCGACCAACTCAAGACCGTTCTGAACGCCGTCTCGGCCAAGCTGTCCACCGAGGCGCTCGTCGAGATGAACACCGCCACATCCGGCAACAGCGGCATCGATCCCGATGAGGCGGCCCGGAAGTGGATCCAGGACAACGGATTCGACAAACCGCTTCCAGGCTAGGGGAATCAGCTGCCGTGATCTCATTCGAAGACGTCACCAAGAGGTACCCGGACGGCACTGTCGCCGTGGACGATCTGAGCCTGGAGGTGCCCGCAGGCACACTGACGGTCTTCGTCGGCCCGTCCGGATGCGGCAAGACCACCTCGATGCGGATGATCAACCGGATGATCGAGCCCTCCTCGGGCACGCTGACCGTCGACGGCAAGGACGTCACCAAGATCGATGCGGTCAAGCTGCGGTTGGGAATCGGCTACGTCATCCAGAGTGCGGGCCTGATGCCGCACCTGAAGGTCATCGACAACGTGGCCACCGTTCCCATGCTCAAGGGCGAGTCCCGCCGCACCGCACGCAAGAACGCATTGGGTGTTCTCGAACGCGTCGGCCTGGATCCCAAGCTCGCCAACAGATATCCCGCGCAGCTGTCGGGCGGCCAGCAGCAGCGGGTCGGCGTGGCCCGCGCGTTGGCGGCCGACCCGCCGATCCTGTTGATGGACGAGCCCTTCAGCGCCGTCGATCCCGTGGTGCGCGAGGAGTTGCAGACCGAGATCCTGCGGTTGCAGAGCGAACTGCGCAAGACCATCGTCTTCGTCACCCACGACATCGATGAGGCCATCACGCTCGGCGAGAAGGTCGCGGTGTTCGGCCGCGGCGGCGTGCTGCAGCAGTACGACGCGCCCCAACGCCTGTTGTCCAACCCCGCCAACGATTTCGTCGCGGGCTTCATCGGCGCCGATCGCGGGTACCGCGGCCTGCAGTTCACCCCGGGGACCGGCCTGCCGCTGCACGACATCCGGACCGTTGCCGAGGAGGATGTCGACGCCCTCGAACTTGGCGAGGGGGACTGGGTTCTGGTGACCAGACCGGACGGCTCTCCGTACGCGTGGATGGACCGTGCCGGAGTGGCGCTGCACAGGGATGGAAAGTCCTTGTACGACAGCACGATCGCCGGCGGATCCCTGTTCACTCCCGATGGCACGCTGCGGCTGGCCATGGATGCCGCGCTGTCCTCGCCGTCGGGGCTGGGTGTCGCCATCGACGCCGACCGGCAGGTGATCGGCGGGGTCACGGCAGAGGATGTCATCGAGGCGCTGAAGACTCGCCCGCGCGATCCCTGGGCGGGTCAGACCTCGTGAACTATCTGCTCACCCATCTCGACGACGCGTGGGAGCTGACGCTCATCCACCTGTGGCTGTCACTGCTGCCGTTGCTGCTGGGGCTCTTGATCGCGGTGCCACTCGGCGCGCTGGTGCAGCGAACGACATTGCTGCGTCGGATCACCACGTTGACCGCCAGCATCATCTTCACCATCCCGTCGCTGGCGTTGTTCGTCGTGCTGCCGCTGATCATCCCGACGCGCATCCTGGACGAGGCCAATGTCATCGTCGCGCTGACGCTCTACACCGTCGCGCTGCTGGTGCGGGCGGTGCCCGAGGCGCTCGACGCGGTGTCGCCCGCTGTGCTCGACGCCGCGACGGCCGTCGGCTACAAGCCGTTGAGCCGGATCCTGAAGGTCGAGTTGCCGCTGGCCATCCCGGTCCTCGTGGCGAGCCTGCGGGTGGTCGCCGTCACGAACATCTCGATGGTGTCGGTCGGTTCGGTGATCGGCATCGGCGGTCTGGGCACCTGGTTCACCGAGGGCTATCAGGCCGACAAGAGCGACCAGATCGTCGCGGGCATCATCGCGATCTTCGTGGTCGCGATTGTCGTGGACACCCTGATCATGCTGGCCGGCAAGCTCGCCACACCGTGGGTGCGCACCGGCCGCAGGGCGAAGGCAGGCGCCCAATGAACTTCCTGCAGGACGCGCTGTCGTTCATCTTCACCGCGGACAACTGGGGCGGTGCCGCCGGGCTGACCGCGCGCATCCTGGAGCACCTGCAGTACACCGTCGTGGCGGTGCTGTTCTCGGCCCTGATCGCTGTCCCGATCGGCATGATCATCGGGCACACGGGCCGCGGCACGTTCCTGGTCGTGACGGGTGTCAACGCGCTGCGCGCCCTGCCCACTCTCGGCGTCCTGCTGCTCGGCGTGCTGCTGTGGGGCCTGGGTCTGATCCCGCCGACCGTCGCACTGATGCTGCTGGGCATCCCGCCGCTGCTGGCGGGCACCTACTCCGGCATCGCGAATGTCGACCGCACGGTGGTCGACGCCGCGAGGTCGATGGGCATGACGGAGTCGCGGGTGCTTCTGCGGGTTGAGGTGCCCAACGCGCTGCCGCTGATCCTGAGCGGACTGCGCACGGCCACACTGCAAATCGTTGCCACGGCCACCGTCGCCGCCTACGCCAGCCTCGGCGGACTCGGCCGCTACCTCATCGACGGCATCAAGACCCGTGAGTTCTACCTGGCGCTGGTCGGCGCGTTGATGGTGACGGCGCTGGCGCTCCTCGTGGACGCGGTACTGGCCCTCGCGGTCTGGCTGTCCGAGCCGGGCGCGGACCGGCTGAGGCGGATGCCGCAGCCGTTCATCGCCGATGAGATCAAGCTGGAGAGCTCGGCTCCGTCCCGTTCTGGGGCGAGTTCGGAGGGTGGCCACGAACACCCGTGGCCGTCGCCTACGGTAGGGGGGTGAGTGAAGCAGCCCGCTCCGAGGAAACCGAGGGCACCTGGCCAGCCGTCCTGACCTGGCGGGCGCATGACACGTCCAGGATGGAGTCCGTCCGGGTTCAGCTCACGGGTAACCGCATCAAGGCCTACGGGCGAATCGTCGCCGCGGCGACCAAATCGCATCCCGCCTTCAGCGCCTCCTATGACCTGGTCACCGACGAGGGTGGCGCCACCAAGCGGCTGTCGCTGACGGTCACGTTGGCCGAGCGGGAACGCCAGCTGTCCATCGCCCGCGATGAAGAGAACATGTGGATGGTCCAGGACCACCAGAACCAGACCAGCCGGGCGGCCTTCGACGGCGCGTTGGACGTCGATGTGATCTTCAGCCCGCTCTTCAACGCTCTGCCGATCAGGCGCACCGGCCTCAACAAGAAGACCGGGACCGTGTCGCTTCCCGTGGTCTACGTGCGAGTGCCCGAGCTGTCGGTCGAACTCGAGACCATCACCTATTCGAACGACGGCAAGCGGTTGAGGCTGAAGTCCCCGGTCGCCGACACCACCATCACGGTGGACTCCAACGGTTTCATCCTCGACTATCCAGGACTGGCAGAGCGGATCTGATTACGCCGCCCGCGCGGCCCTCGGCAGCGAGTTCGTGGCGCCAGTTGGGCGCACCGATCGTCGTGGTCAAGATCTGTGGGCGGCTGAAGCTGTCGTAGCGCATCCGGGCCGCGTGCCCGGCTTCGACCAGTTCGGCGACCGATCCGGTGGCGGCAAGTCCGTCGCGGGCGCGGGTGAGCAGTTCGATGGTGCGGTCCAGCGAGACCTGCAGCTGCTCGGAGTTGGCCTCACACATAGCCCGCACCAGATCGGGCGCGCTGGCCGCCACGCGGGTACCGTCCCGGAACGATCCTGCGGCCAGTGAGAACGCCAGTGGCACGTCTCCTGCCGTCACGGCAAGCGCCTCGGCGAGCATGTGGGGCAGGTGCGATATCGCGGCGGCCGCGGCATCGTGCTCATCGGAGCGGGCCGGGACGACGAAGGCACCGCAGTCCAGCGCCAGCTGCATCACGAGTGCCCACACCTGCGGGTCAACGTCATCGTCGACGCTGATGACCCACGGCGCCCCGACGAACAGACGAGCGTCGCCTGCGGCCCAGCCGGAGTGGGCCGTGCCGGCCATCGGATGCCCGCCGACGAAACGGCCGTGCAGGCCATGACTGCGAACCGCCTGTAGGACGGCGCCTTTCACGCTGATGACATCGGTGAGCGCGCAGTCCGGTGCGGTGCGCAGTACGTGTTCGAGCATGGTGGGCAGCGCGGGCATCGGGACGGCCAGCACGATCAACGCGTCGACGAGCGCGGCGCGCGTCAGCACCTCGTCGAGGGCGTCGGTGGCGTCGAACCCGTCGAATCGCGCCGCCTCCACACCGTCGATGGACCGGTTGTAGCCGAACACCTCGCGGCCGGCAGACCTGGCTGCCCGCATCACGGAACCGCCGATCAATCCCAGGCCCAGAACACACACCGGTGAGGTCACGCTTCAAGGTTGGCACACCATCGGCCGACGTAGGCGCTGGGCTTAGTCTCACCGCTGGTCAAAGGTCCACGTCTGGGACTAGCGTCTACCCCGTGGGAGCAGAGCGCGCGCAGGCGAATAACCGGGCCGCCGATCTCCCGGAGGGCTTCGGTGTCGCGGTCGTCCGGGAGGACGGTAAATGGCGTTGTACCGCGATGCGCCCAGCGTCGCTGGCCAGCCTCAGCGCGGCTGAAACCGAGCTTCGGGAGCTGCGCAGCGCCGGTGCTGTCTTCGGGCTGCTCGACGTCGACGACGAGTTCTTCGTGATCGTGCGACCCGCCCCCGCCGGTACCCGCCTGTTCCTGTCCGATGCGACGGCCGCCCTGGAGTACGACATCGCCGAGGAGATCCTCAGGAAGCTCGACGCTGATGTTGAGCTGGACGATCTCGACGACGAGAACCCCTTCGAGGAGGGTGATCTCGGAGTGTTGGCCGATATCGGTCTCAACGAGAGCGTGCTGAGCATCATCCTGGACGATGACGACTACGCCGACGAGCAGCTCGCCAGGATCGCGCAGGAGATGGGCTTCGCCGACGAGATGTCGGCAGTGCTGGACAAACTCGATCGGTGACCGCCGACGAGCAGCTGATCCGTAGCGCGCTCGAGGCCGCCGCAGCCGCAGGTCCCCGCGATGTGCCGATCGGTGCCGTGGTGTTGTCGGCCGACGGCACCGAACTGGCCCGCGCGGCCAACGCCCGCGAGGCGCTGGGCGATCCGACCGCGCACGCCGAGATCCTGGCGATGCGAGCCGCGGCGAAGGTGCTTGGCGACGGCTGGCGCCTCGAGGGCACGACCCTTGCGGTCACCGTGGAGCCCTGCACCATGTGCGCGGGCGCGTTGGTGATGGCCCGGGTGGGGCGGGTGGTGTTCGGGGCCTGGGAGCCCAAGACCGGTGCGGTCGGCTCGCTGTGGGATGTGGTGCGCGACCGTCGGCTCACCCATCGCCCAGAGGTTCGGGGTGGGGTTTTGGAGCAGGAATGCGCCGCGCCGCTGGTGGAGTTCTTCGCCAAGCAGCGATGAGCGCTGGCGCGAAGAGCCGAGGGCTGGCGATGAGCCTGGGCGATTATGGGCTCCGGCCCGGTTCCCGGTAGGCTGCCCCACGGTGGCGTGTCCGAGCGGCCTAAGGAGCACGCCTCGAAAGCGTGTGACGGGTAACCCCCGTCCGAGGGTTCAAATCCCTCCGCCACCGCCATAACCGCCCTCCTGTTCACTCAGGTAAGGGCGGTTTTTGCGTCGGCGTTCCGGCGTTTGTGAATCTGGCGACGTTTCGGGGCGGATTTCGTCGTGAGATTCACAATTGGTGCACCCGTCCTTCAGTCACTGCATCGTCGGCGTCGAGTTGGACGTGGGCTGTCAATCCACCGTCCGGGTTGGCGCTTAGCGTGAGTACGCCGCCGTGGGCCGTCGTGATGGCCCGCACGATGGACAGACCGAGGCCGTACCCGCTGGCTCCGGGTGTGTTCAGGCGTGTGCGGGTGCCGCGTCGGAACGGCTCGAGAAGCTCGGCCAGCCCCTCGTTGTCCAACTGGGGGCCGGTGTTGCGGACCTCGAGGCTAGTGCCGTCGGTCTCGACATGCACGGTGCCGCCGGGGTGGTTGTAGGCGATGGCGTTGCTGATGAGGTTGCGCACGAGATGGGGGAGCAGGACGGGGTCGCCGTGGACGCGGGCAGGTTGCCTTTGCACGTGAATCGACACCTCAGCAGCCCGGGCGGCCTCGGCGGCTGCTTCGATTTCATGGCTGACGACGGCGGCGAGGTCGACCGCCTCGTAGGAGCCCAGGCCGTGCTGCCCGCGAGCCAGCAGCAGCAGCGAGTCGATCAGCTTCTCGCTACGGCGGTTCGCCACGAGCAGCTCATGGCGGACCTGCTCGATCTCATCCGGACTCGGGTCGCGTAGCCCGATCTGGATGAGTGTGCGTTGGATCGCCAGCGGCGTCCGCAATTCGTGGGAGGCGTTGGCGACAAAACGACGCTGGGAATCGAATGCCGACTGCAGCCGATCCAGCAGTTTGTCGAACGTCTCGCCCAATTCGGTCAGTTCGTCGCGAGGGGCGCCGGCATTCAGCCGTTCATCGAGATTGGCCGCGCTGATGCGGCGGGCCGCGGTTGTCATCTCGTGCACAGGCCGCAGCAACCGGGCGGCGGTCCACCAGCCGACCACGGCAGCGAACAGGGCGGCCGCGACCAGCGCCACGCCGGACCACATCAGCTGCTGGCGGGCGGCCGCGTCGCTCACCTCTCGGCTCACCGCGGTGACGGTGAGGGCATTCATGGGTTCGAACGCCACGTCGTCGTCAAGGGGTTGCGCCGGCATCCACTGCAGGGGTGCTGGGACGCTATCGGCGATCGTCAGCAACTGGGCGTCGGTGCCCTGTCGAGTGAGCAGGTACACCGCACCGAGTAGTACTGCACCCAGGGTGAAGAACACGCAACCGAAGACGATCGCGATGCGGGTGCGAATAGTCCAGCGCGTCAACACAGTTGGTAACCGCTTCCGGGCAATGTGCGGATCGGGACGGGAGCGCCGAGCTTGGCGCGCAGCTTGCTCATGGTGACGCGAACCGCGCTGGTGAACGGGTCGGCGTGCGCATCCCACACCCGCTCGAGCAGCTCCTCCGCACTGACCACCGCACCGTCGGCCTCCATGAGCACGCGCAACACTCCAAACTCCTTGACTGTCAAGGACAACAGGCGCCCCTCACGTTCGGCGTGACGACGCGCGGTGTCCATGGTGATGCCAGCGTGGCTCAGTAGAGGTGGGGTCACCGGGGCCGTACGCCGCCCAAGGGCCTGGATGCGCGCTACCAGCTCTTGGAACTCGAAGGGCTTGCACAGGTAGTCATCAGCGCCCAAACGCAGTCCGTCGACGAGATCTTCGAGTGTGCCGGAGGCTGTGAGCATGATGATCTTGGTGCGCACGCTCGACGTTGTCAGCCAGCGGCACAACGTGTCACCGTGCACCTCGGGCAGGTCGCGGTCGAGAACGACCACGTCGTAGGACGTCAGCTCGATCAAATCGCGGGCGGCGCTGCCGTCGAGCACGACATCGACCGCCATGCCCTCGCGGCGCAGTCCCACCGCCACCATCCGGGCCAGGACGGGTTCGTCCTCGACCACCAGTATCCGCAAACCGAACTCCTACTCCGTCGAATGCTGGGCGCTAGTGAGTGTCTAGCGACAGTCTCCACTCACGATGACGGTCGCGGAGGGCAGGCTGTTCACATCGACGTCGGTGGGTAGCGGTGCGGTCGGCATGAAGTCCGCCGGGGCTGCTGGCAATGCTGGGATGACGCACGGACAGATGTCGTTGGTCTGGGCGTCCGCCAACTGCAGACACGCGACATCGTCCGCGGAGGACATCGTTGGTCCACCGCGTGGCGCCACGTCGGCGCCGGGAGTCTGCGCGGCAGCGATGCCGCTGCCCAGAATGGTCAGCGCCGCCACTGTCAGTGTCACGGTGGTTGACAGACGTCGGATATGTCGTGCAACTCGCATGGTGGTGTCCCTTTCGACTGTGGGACAGCCGTCGGTGGCTGCCTGAGCACAGTCCACCAAAACCCCTGTTTCGTCAGGGTTTCGTGGTGACGACCCCAAGTTCTGCGCCGGCGATGAGGTCTTCAGTCAGTGCCATTCTGAACCTGTCGTTGTCCGGGGTTTCGTCGGTGTTCATCAGCACGGCGACAGCATGGCTCTGGTCGTCGGTCACAACCACCATGTTGGTGGCTCCGGTGTCGCGGCCGGAGTGTCCAATGAACGCGCGTCCGTTGATCTCCTCTTCCGTCCATCCCAGCCCCTGGTAGCGCGCGATCGTGGGATCGACCTGCCGGCGCAGCATGGCTACCACTGCAGGTGGAGACAGGATTGCCGGTTGGCCGATCTCGCCGCCGAGCATGGCGCGCAGTGATGTCGCCAGATCGGCCACCGAGCAGCGAAGCATGCCGGCGGGAACGTCTGGATACCCTTCCTGCGGCAGCTCGGCGAGCTTGCCCTGCTCAATCGCGTAGGGCTTCGCGAGCACACCAGGCTCGAACTGCTTGAGATACCAATGCGCATTGCGGATGCCGAGCGGCTCGAAGATGTTGGTCTCCACGTAGGAGGAGAAACTCTGCCCGCTGACGCTCTGCACGACGTAACCCGCCAGGGCAACGGCAACATTGCTATAAGACCATTGCGTCCCTGGCTCTGCGCGGAGAAACGACTCGTCCGGCGAATAGGTGCTCCCGCCCTCTGCCAGATAGTCGTGCAGGAAACTCGACAGGCTTTGTATTGGATCTCCCACTAATGACGTATCGGCATATCCGTCATCCGAAATGCTGGACGTGTGTGTGAGGAGTTGATGCGGGGTGATCGGTACGTTCGGGTGGTGAGGATTTCGCACCGATAAATCGATGAAGCCATTGATGTCGTCGTGAAGACTATGGCCTCTGCGTTCAAATAGCTGGACCAGCGCCGATGCCGTGAATAGCTTGCTGACCGATGCCAGATGCGACGGTGTGTCAACGGTGAACTTCCGCTGTTGATTCAGATCGGCAAAACCGAATGCCGCCGTGTAGTGCGTCGAGCTGTCTCGTGACGCTATGGCGACAGCGACTCCGGCAACGTTGGCGGCTCTCATACGTGCTGGAATTCCCGCTTCGAAATCGCGGCGCCAGGTTTCGAATGATTGAGGCTGTGTTTCAGGCGCGCAGGCGGTGAATCCCGCGGGGATCAGGAGACCGGCGAAACCCATTTTCAGCAATGAGCGTCGTGTCGAGGCCATGATCAGTCCTTCTCTGTGGGGGTCGAGCCGGCTCATGCTCTCCGTCGATGCTGACTCGCGTGCCCTCGCTGGGCCATCGGTCATCCGGCCATTTCGGTCGGCCACCTGGCCGGAATGCAGCCGGCTGATGCCCGCTCGGCGGCACCGGTACTACGGTCAGCTGCATGCCGCGGGTGATCATCGTCGACGACGAAGCACTGATCCGGTCGGGATTCGAGCTCATCTTGTCCGCCGCGGATGACATCGACGTGGTCGCGACGGCGGACGGGGTGCACGCCGCCAAGGTGATCGGCGAACACCAACCCGACGTGGTGCTGCTCGATGTTCGGATGCCGGGCAAGGACGGGCTGGTCGTACTGGCCGAGCTGCAACAGTTGCCGAACCCACCGGCGGTGGCCATGCTCACCACGTTCGACGTCGACGAGTACATCGCATCGTCACTGCGGCTTGGCGCTTCCGGATTTCTTCTGAAAGACACTGACCCCGAACAACTCCCGCACATGGTGCGCACGCTGGCCGCAGGTGGATTGGTGTTGTCGAACTCCGTGAGTCTCAAGGTGGTGTCCGGCTACCTCGACGACCGCGTCGATGCGGCCGCGAAGTCACACATGCGGGCGCTGAGCGACCGGGAGACCCAGGTGCTGCAGCTGTTGGCGCGCGGACGGTCCAACCGCGAGATCGCCGCATCGCTGTATTCCAGCGTCGGCACCGTCAAGGACCAGGTCAGCTCGATCCTGGCGAAGTTGTCGGTCAACACCCGGGTGGAGGCGGCGATCATCGCGCAGCGTGCGGGCGTGCTCGACGATCACGGCATCTCATGACGACGAGGTTGGCCGCGTTCGTCCGCGCTCATCTGCTCGACCTGCTGCTACTCGTGCTGGCCGCGGCCGACGCCGTCTTCGAGATCACCAGCGACGAGATGACCCACCTCGACATGGCGTTCGCCGTCGTCGCGGTGGCGGTGCTCTGCTTTCGGAGACGCGCCCCGTACCTGGTGCTCATCGCCACGCTGCCCGCGCTCGAGGTGGGCTCGGCGGTGGTAGCCGCGCTGGTCGCGCTGTACACCGTCGCGGAGTTGCGGCCCGCGCGCGTGCGGCTGGCGCTGTGCGCCGTCGCGCTCTTCGCGTGTTACACCAGCTACTGGTATCCCACGGAGTCCAAGGCCAGCGCCGTACTTGATGCCATCTACGCGCTCATGTTCGCCGGTGCGCCGGTGGTGCTCGGTCTGCTAGTACGGGCCCGCGCCGAGTTGGCGGCCAAACTGACCGAGATCGACGAGGCTCGGCAGCATGAGCAGGAACTGTTGGTGGACAAGGCGTTAGCGCGTGAGCGGGCTGATCTCGCCAGGGAGATGCACGATGTGGTGTCCCATCAGGTCAGCCTGATCGCGGTGCAGGCAGGTGCGCTGCAGGTGACAGCGAAGGACGATGCCAGCGCCCAGACCGCGCGGGTGATCAGGACCCTGAGCGTGCAGACCCTCGACGAGCTGCGCGATATGGTCGGTGTCTTACGAGCCTCGGGTAGCCGGGACACTGCGCTGACCCCGCAGTCGGGCATCGACGACCTGCCCGCTCTGGTGTCGGCATCGGGCATCGCGACGACGATCGAGGCGCACTACGGCGATTCGATCAAACCGACACCCGCGGTGGAGCGCGCGATCTACCGTGCCGCGCAGGAGGGGCTGACGAACATCGCCAAACATGCCCCTGGTGCGACGGCGACGTTGGAACTACACGTCGATGCGCGGCTGGTCCGGCTCACGCTGACCAACACCAAGGCGACCAGCGATCCCGACCCGTGGCCAAGTAACCGCAATGGACTGCTCGGGCTGCGCGAGCGAGCCGAACTGCTTGGCGGCGCGTTGCACGCCGACCATCTGACCGACGGCGGCTACCGGTTGTCGATCCTGCTGCCGCCCCACATCTGAGAGTCCTTCCTCCCAACTGATTTTCGAGTGACCGGCCAGCCGGCTGACCGAGTTCGTCCGGCCGGCTGAGGCTAAGGGCCGTCCGACCGATGGTTTTGGGGCCGAACAGCACCGCATGATCGCTGCGCGACACCACACACCACGGAGGCCGATTCATGAGCGAGAAATTCACTGCCGCAGCAATATTCGCCGGTATTTGCGCTTCCATCGCGCTAGCCGGTACGGTCGCCGCGCCGGCCAACGCTGCCCCGGACTCGTCGGGCAAGACCTACGCGGAAGCCAAGGAACGACTGGAGCGCGCCGGTTACACAGTGGTGGTCGCCGCGACGGTGGGCGACAAGCTGCCGTGGGCCGATTGTCAGGTGTACCGCCAGCAGATGAAGCCATCTCCGTTGGCAGGCAAGAAGAACGAGATCGACAGGACACGCGTGCTGCTCTCATTGCGTTGTTACCCGTCCACCAGCGAGGACGAAGGCGAGTAGCCGCTGGATTCCAGCCAGGTGACTGGCCGATATCGCCGTCTGGCCGATGGTCAATCGGTGACGGCGGCGGCAACGATCGTGTCGTGAAAACACATCCACGAGGTCCCCGGATGGCCAGCAGGCTGGCGGTGGCGGCGACGGCGGCGCTGGCCGCGATGTTGGCTCTCCCCGCGACGTCTCGGGCGGTCCTGGACAACGAACTCTCGCTTGTCGACGGCAGGGATCGCGCGCTGACCGTGCAGCAGTGGGACACCTTCCTCAATGGCGTTGCGCCCCTGGACCGCAATCGGTTGACCCGAGAGTGGTTCCACTCCGGTCGAGCCACGTACGTCGTTGCGGGTCAGGGGGCCGACGACTTCGCCGGCACATTGGAGCTGGGCTACCAGATCGGCTTTCCATGGTCGCTGGGCGTTGGCATCAAGTTCACTTACACCACCCCGAACATCCTGCTCGACGACGCCAACATCAGCCCGCTAAGCCCGGGCTTCAACCCGCTGGGCAAGGTCATCACGCCGAATCTGTTCCCGGGGGTTTCGATCTCCGCGGACCTGGGCAATGGCCCCGGCATCCAGGAAGTCGCCACCTTCAGCGTCGATGTCAGCGGGCCCTCGGGTGGTGTTGCGGTCTCCAACGCTCACGGCACCGTCACCGGTGCGGCAGGCGGAGTGATGCTGCGCCCGTTCGCCCGGCTGATCTCCAAGGACGGCGACAGCGTCACCACTTACGGCGAACCGTGGAACATGCAGTAGGTTTCGGGGTCCAGAACGGGACGTAGTGCGACGAATCAGCCGGCGTCGGGCGCCTTGCCGACGGCCCGACGGATGCGGGGAGACAGCTGCACCACCTCGGTCACCACCGACGGGTTTGCGAATGCGGTGGTGACGAGCGATACCAGCGTGTTCGCGACGTCACGCAGCGCCGACATCTGCTCGGGCAGCTGACCGTGTGCAACCCACGACTTGAACAGCACCGACAGCAGGTCGCGATCGACACCACGCAGGATCTCGGTGTCCTCGGTCGGGCCGACGCCCACCCTGATGAGCGACAGTTCGGGGTGCTCGCTGCGCCAGGAGTGCAGGATCTCGTCGAGCGCGGCCTTGCTCGCGCCGTACGCGGCGACACCGGCGCGGGGCCGTCCGACGTCGTGGCTCGAGGCGATCAGCGCGACACCGTTCTCGGACAGATACGGCAACGAGGCACGCAGCACGTTGTTCGCGCCGAGCGTGTTCACGTTGAAGGCATGCACCCACGTCGAGACGTCGGTGTCCTCGATGCGGGCGAACGGCACGGCGGTGCTGGTGAAGACCACGGCGTCGAGACCACCTAGGGCATCGACCGCTTCGGCGACCACCCGGGTGATCGCCACGGAGTCCTCGACATCGAGTTCGAACGCGAACCCGCCGATGTCCTCGGCCAGCTGCTTGAGCAGATGCGTGCGACGGGCGGCGACGGCCACCGTCGCGCCACGCTCGGCGGCACTGGTGGCGACGGCATGGCCGATTCCCGACGACGCCCCGACGACCAGCAGGCGAAGCCCGGCGGCATCGGCATGTTGAGTACTCACTGGTGACCACCTTCGGGGGGCTGGCGTTTCTGTTCAGACGTCACCATAGAGCCTCAGGCAAGGGCTGCCTAAGTTGGCCGGAGGTTACGCGCTCAGCGCCGCCAGTCGGGGGTCGAGACTGGGGATCGTGGTCGGCGCCGACTCGGCGAACATCAGCGGCGTCCGCGCCGACGACCCGGCCGCGGGTGGCGCGCCGATGACGACACCCTTCGCGATGCCCCGCGGGGTGACGATGTCGATCGTCGACCCGGGGACCAGGTCGTCACCGATATCGGTCTCACCCTCGAACCACTGGTTGAACCAGGTCGCGGCCAGATACTCGACGGCAGGCGGGTTGATCGGCCGCGGGATCCCTGCGACCACGTAGGCGACGAACTGGATCAGGGGATTGCCGCCGAGCATCGAGTCCATGTGCACGCCGCCCTTGAGGACGACGCCGTTGTAGCGGCCCGGACGTCCCTCGTTGAGCGATTCGTTGACGTTGCTCAGCGAGTTGAACAGGTTCCAGGGGGCGCCGATCTCGCGGATCGGAATGTAGTGGCCGCCGGCCGCCTCGTAGGCGTCGAGCTTGTCGATCGAATCGGCCAGCGTCGTCCCGGTCGGCACGCCGTCCAGGGTGATGACCCCGACCAGATTGTCGGCCTCGCCCTTGTCCACCAGGTATCCCGCCACGCCCGACACCAGCTGGCCACCCAGCGAGTGACCCGCCAGGCCGAACTTCTGCGGCAGCGCGGCGGTCGCCGGGTCGAGCCCGTATCGGGTCGCGAAGCCCGCGGCGATCGCACTCTTCGTCAGCGCCTCACGGTCACCGACGAAGAGGTCGGCGATGGCCTCGGCCATGCCGTCGCCGCCGAGCCAGCGGTCGTCACCGGCGAAGAAGTTCGACGGCAGCGTCGGGGTCACGACGATGCTGTTCGTCGCCTGGGCGAGGTTGGCGGCGGTGTAGCTGTACATGGGGCCCAGCGCCATGAACCCGTGGCTCAGCAGGATCATCCGCTCCGGCGGCACGTCACCCTCGGGGTAGTACCAGTTGGCCGACACGCGTTGTCCGGTGCTCAACGTGATCGTCGAGCTGCGCACGGTGACGGTGCTGTTCGGGGGTAGCACTGGCGGTCCGGTGACGAGCGCCTCGAGAGCTTGGAAGGTATTGATCGCGAAGGATCCGACGGTCACGACGATCGAGCCGATGACCGCGCCGATCGCTGATCCGATCGCATCGAGCACTGACAGTGGCCTCGGCGGAGGCGCGATGGTGGTGGAGACCGCGGCCTCCGACATCCGTGTCTCGGTCAGATTCGCGATCGAGAGCGATTGCTGCCCGGCAGTCTTCGCGATCTTCTCGACGATGGTCACGGCGGGTTCGACGCCGGGCGCCGGCTCCTCGGTGACGGCGGTGGGTTCGGGTTCCACCTTGTCTACGGGTTTGACCTCGGGGGGCGTGACGACCGCGACCTGCTGCTCGACGACGGTGTCCTTCTTCGGTGTGACGGGCGTAGGCGTCGGTGCCACGTCTGCGGGGTCGTCGATGACGAGTTCGGGTTCCTCAATCGCCTCCGGTGGCGATGTGGGCGCCCCGGACTCTGGCTCCCCGGACTCTGGCTCGGTGGCCTTCTCGGGGGTGTCCGCGTCGACGTCGGACGACACGTCCGGCGCCGGCTTCTCCGGCTTCTCGGCCTTGTCCGGCTTGTCGACCTTGTCGGCCTTCTCGACCTTGTCGACCTTGTCGACCTTGTCGAGCTTGCCCGCAGTGTCTGGCGTCTTGGGCTTGTCGACCTTGCCGGGGCTCGAACTCGACGAATCCGATGACGAATCCGATGACGAGGACGAACTCGGTCCCGAGTCGGATCCGGGGTCCGCCGTCGCCACCGCGGGCCCCGCGAAGAAGGCCGCGGTGACACCTGCGGTGACGAAACCGGCTCCCACCCACGCCGACAACTGCTGCATGACACCCCTGACGGTCGTACCGGATCGTTCGAAGTCTCGATCCTGGCAGGGGCCGCAGTCAGGTGAGGGCGGTTTCGTCTGGTTCAGCACTCTGGGCGACTTGGAACAAAGATTAGGTTACGGTGATTCCGATGTCCGATGAGGCGGAGTACCCCATGCGCGTTGTGGTCTGGTCGACGGGAGGGGTTGGCTCGGTCGCGATCGACGCCGTGCATCGTCGACCGGATCTCGAACTCGTTGGTGTGTGGGTGCACTCGCAGGAGAAGGTGGGCGCGGACGCCGGCGTGCTGGCGGGCGGTGCCCCGATCGGTGTGACGGCCACTGACGACGCCGACGCGCTGATCGCGCTGGCGCCCGACTGCGTGGTGTACGCGGCAAGCGGGCCCGAGCGCGACGCGGCGGCGGTGCCGGACTACGTCAAGCTGCTCAGCGCGGGGATCAATGTGGTCTCCACATCGTCGACCAGCCTGGTGTTTCCGCCGTCGTACCCCGCCCCGCAGTGGCGTGAACAGCTCGAATCCGCCGCCGAGACGGGAAACGCCTCGCTCTACGTCTCGGGAATCTTCCCGGGTTTCGCCTCCGACCAGCTGGCACTGCTCATGACGACGCAGTCCAAGTCCATCCGCACCATCAAGGTCACCGAGGTCGCGCTGAACGACCACTACCCGGTGGCCGACGTCATGATGGACGGCATGGGGTTCGGCCGCCCTCTCGACTTCGAGCCGCTACTGAAGACGCCCGGTTTCATCGAACTGGCCTGGAAGGCGCCCATTGCGCTGATCGCCGAGGGGCTCGGTGCGGAGGTCACCGAGATCCGCGGGTCCCTCGACCGCAGGCTGACCGACCGGGACATCGAGGTGGCCTTCGGCACCATCCCCGCGGGCACGTGTGGCGCGGTCTGCACCCGAGCGGCGGGTGTCATCAATGGGCGAGAGGCCATCGTCGTCGAGCACATCATCCGGATGGCACGCGATGTGGCACCGGACTGGCTGAGCTCGGAGCACGACGCGACCTACCGCGTCGACATCGAGGGCGTTCCCGACATTCACTGCGAGATGACGATGGGTGCCGCGGCGGGCCACGGTGCCGGTCATGCGGCGATGGCCGCCACCGCCATGCGGGTCGTCAACGCGATTCCGTACGTGGTCGATGCGAAGTCGGGTCTGCTCAGCTCGCTGGACATGTCAACGACGCTGCCCCGCTACGTCTTTCAGTAGGAGTCCTTCATGACGGAGCCGATCGCGACCGACGAGCTATCCCAAGGCGTCAAGGACGCGCAGGCGAGGTTCGACGCGGGTATGGGAGCCGACGGCGACGCGTCGCCCTACCCGATGTTCGCCGAACTCAGGGCGACCGCGGCGGTTCATCCCGGGTGGCCCGAGATGGGGATCTTCGATAACCCGGCCGAGGGCCAGCAGATCTTCTCGGCGTACACCTTCGACGCCGTCAAGGCCGTCTTCACCGACAACGAGACGTTCAGCACGCGCTGCTACGAGGCGATCGTGCGGCCGCTGCAGGGTCCCACCATCCTGGAGATGCAGGAACCCGAGCACGCGGTTTACCGCAAGCTGCACGAGTTCGCCTTCGCACGGTCGTCGATGCGTCGGTGGGAGGCCGAACTGGTGCGGCCCCTCGTCGAGCGCACCGTGGGCAGGATTCGGGACAGGAAGCGGGCCGACCTCGTCGAAGAGGTCTTCATGCCGATCCCGGTCAGGGTTATCGCGGCGCTCATCGGCCTACCCGAGGGTGACATCCCCGAGTTCCACCGCCTCGCGATCGACCTGCTTGGATTCCACTCCGACATGGACAGCGCGCTCAGGGCGTCAGCGAAGCTGCGCGAGTACTTCGTCGGCATCCTCGCCGATCGCAGGCGCGAACCGCACGATGACATGGTCACCGTCCTCGCCGGCGCCGATATCGACGGTGTCACGATGTCCGACGAGCAGATCTACGGCTTCATGCGCAATCTGCTGCCGGCCGGTGCCGAGACGACGTCACGTTCCACCGCGAGCCTGGCGCTCGGGCTGCTGACGCACCCCCAACAACTGGCAGCCGTCACCGCCGATCGCGGACTGCTCCCACAGGCGATCGAGGAGGGCATCCGCTGGGAGACACCGCTTCTCAACTTCATGCGGGAGGCGACGCGCGACGTGGAGTTCTTCGGACTCCATATCCCGGAGGGGTCGACAGTCTCGGTCAACCTCGGCAGCGCGAACCACGACGAGGCCAGGTGGGATCGCGCACAAGAGTTCGACATCTTCCGGGATCGTAAGCCGCACATCGGGTTCGGGCACGGTGCCCATGTCTGCCTGGGCATGCACCTGGCACGCCTGGAATCCATGATGATCTTCAACACGCTGCTCGACCGGCTGCCCGGGCTTCGGCTGGACCCCGACGCAGCGGCACCGTTCGTCTCGGGAACCTACTTTCGCTCGCCCCAGCATCTCCAGGTCGTCTGGGACTGAGCGCTCGCTCCCGCGGGGCAGCAACCGTCCGTCCAGGCGGGTCGGGTAGCTTTGAAGAACTGTCGGTTTGGCCCGACAAATGCGACTGCGGTCGGCTCACGACGTCGTGAGCGCCTCGCCATGGCTGGCGCACCGCTGCGGACGAGTGACGTATATGAGGAGTTCCCACGTGGCCTTGAACACCATCGCGCTCGAACTCGTCCCCAGCAATGTCGAGCGCGGAACCGAGTACGCCGTCGAGGAGGCGCGCAAGGTTCTGGCGCTGTCGGCGTCATCGGGGATCTCGGGTCGGATCGGTCACGTGATGATCCCCGGGATGATCGAGGAAGACAACGACCGGCCCATCGAGATGAAGCCGAAGCTCGACGTCCTGGACTACTGGTCGATCATCAGGCCCGAACTGCCCGGGATGCGGGGGCTGTGCACGCAGGTCACGTCGTTCCTGGGGGAGGACGCACTGCGGCAGCGACTGACCGAGCTGAGCGGGGCGGGTTTCGACGGCATCGCGTTCGTCGGGGTGCCGCGCACCATGGCCGACGGCGAGGGCGAGGGCGTCGCCCCGACCGACGCGCTGTCGATGTTCGACAATGTGGTGCCCAATCGCGGTGCGATCCTCATCCCCACCCGCGAGGGCGAGGCCGGCCGGTTCGAGTTCAAGTGCCGCCAGGGCGCCACCTACGGCATGACGCAGCTGCTCTACTCCGACACGATCGTGGGCTTCCTGCGTGACTTCGCCAGGGACACCGACCACCGGCCCGAGATCCTGCTGTCGTTCGGCTTCGTGCCCAAGATGGAGTCCAAGGTCGGGCTGATCAACTGGCTGATCCAGGACCCGGGCAACGCCGCCGTCGCCGCCGAGCAGGAGTTCGTCAAGGCGATGGCGGCCATGGAGCCCGCCGATAAGCGCCAGGCGCTGATCGACCTCTACAAGCGCGTGGTCGACGGTGTCGCCGACCTCGGCTTCCCGCTGAGCATCCACCTGGAGGCCACCTACGGGGTGTCCGCGCCGGCGTTCGACACGTTCGCGGAGATGTTGTCGTACTGGTCGCCGTGACGCGCGCTAAGGGGTGCGACCGTCGATCACGACCCCCGCGGCCTCCTCGAGGGGTTTGACGATCGAGGTGAAGTCCGATCCGGGGCCCTGGGTGTCCATCGTCGACTCCCACAGTGCGGCAACGGCATCCGCGACTTGGGTGGGCAGGCCAAGCGAGTGGGCCTCCTCCAGGTAGAGCCTGACGTCCTTGACCATCAACCCGGTCGCGAAGCCGTAGTCGAAGGTGCGGGGCAGCACGGCGCGAGGGAACTTGTCGCGGCTGGCGTGGGTGCCGCCGGAACCCGCGTTGAGGACGTCGATCATCACCTGAGCGTCGAGCCCGGCCTTGACCCCCATGACCATCGCCTCTGCCGTCGCGGCCAGCGCCGTCGCCGCGAGGAGGTTGTTCACCAGCTTCATGGTCTGCGCGGCACCGGGTTTCTCGCTGACCAGGATCGGGCGGCCGATGGCCTCAAGCGCGGGTTTGACGGTGTCGAACTCGGTGCGGGCCCCCGACACCATGACCGCGAGCGTGCCGTTCTGCGCGCCTGCCACACCGCCGCTGACCGGGCTGTCCAGCGCGGCGATGCCAGCGTCGGCCAGAGTGCCGTGAATGCGTTGCGCCACATCGCGCCCCACCGTTGAGAGATCCACGAAGCGACGAACGCGGCTGCCCGCGACGACGCCGTCGACGCCCGTCGCGACATCGAGTGAGGCCTGTAGCGACGGCAGGCTGGCGAGCACCGTCTCGGCGCGGTCGGCAACATCGCGCACGGAGGCGCCCTGCGCAGCGCCCACCGCGACGGCACTGGCCACCACGTCGGGACGGGCGTCGAACACCACGACGGCATGCCCGGCGTCGACGAGACGCCGCATCATGGGAAAGCCCATGTTTCCCAGGCCTATGAACCCGATGTCCACTGGCTAATCGCCGTCGATCTCGGCGAACACCTCGCGGGCCAGGCGAAAGCTGTCCACCGCGGCGGGTGCGCCGGCATAGACGCCCACCTGCAGGAAGACCTCGCGGATCTCCTCACGGGTGACACCGTTGTTGAGGGCACCCCGGATGTGGGTGCGCAGTTCGTGCGGACGGTTGAGTACGGCGATCATCGCCAGATTGAGCATGCTGCGCGTCTTGAGTTCCAGGCCGTCGCGACCCCACACCGCGCCCCAGCAGTATTCGGTCAGCAGATCCTGCAGCGGTTTTGAGAACTCATCGGCGTTGGCGGTGGCCTTGGCGACGTAGGCTTCTCCGAGCACTGCCGTGCGGATCTCGCGTCCCTTGTCGTACGTTTTCTGGTCCATGAGTCCACCATTTCATGGGGACGTGCGTCGGTGTCAGTCGCGCCGCTCGAGCACCCGTTCGGTGATGTGGCTGAGCGTGACGCGCAGAGTCTCGTCGTCGATATCGTTCACCAGCGGGTTGATCACCGACCCTGCGATCGCCGCTGACATCACCGCCGCTGTGACCCGAGCCTCGATGTCGTCGTGTTCATCGAGCAGGACGCCATAGAGGCGGCTGAGGAAGTGCGCGAACGGTTCGTGTGCCCCGAGCAGCCGCACGATCACCGGGTCGTTGACCAGTGTGCCGATCCACTTGCGACGCGTGACTGCCACCGCGATGACTTTGTTCAGCAACACCTTTCGGCCGTTGAGCGGATCCGGATCGGCCTCCGCGGCCGCCAGCGGTTCCTCGAGCGTGGCCAGTTCGCGGTCGGTCATCGCGATGACGATCTCGTTCTTGGTGTTGAACTGGTGATACACCGCGGCCTTGCTCACCCCGATGGCGTCGGCGATCATCTGAAGCGACGTGCCGCCGACGCCGTGATCGCCGATCAGGTCCATCGCGGCGTCGAGGACGCGGTGCTGAGCGGCCGTCCTGGCAATGCTGCCCAAACGGTGCTCCGGGGTGGTTGGCGCTTCTGGCACGGCATTCACGATAGTCAGTACAGGTAGATGACGAGAACGCCGAGCCACAACGTGGCCAGCCAGCCGTCGGTGGCCAGCCTCAACCACTGGGGCGCGGTGCGGACCTCCATGAAGTAGCGGATGATCATGCGGCTCTTGATGAATCCCAGTGCGATCACGGTGATGGAGATCCACGCGCTGGCCTTCGCAACGCCGGCGGAGTGATCGGGTGCCAGCCACCATGACGCGACGGTTATCGCGGAAAGCACCACCCACGCGCAGGTGATGGCGCGGCTAGCGTGCTCGGTGCTCGCGGTGGTGGTCGGCGCGGTGGTCATAGGTGTCACCTCAACACGTAGAGCAGGGCGAAGATGGCGATCCACAGCAGGTCGATCAGGTGCCAGTAGATGGCGCCGGACTCGACCATGGACAGCCGGCGCTTGCGCGGATTGCGCAACTCGCGGACCACGACCCCGAGGATGATCAGGCCGAGGGTGACGTGGAACAGGTGCACGCCGGTGAGCATGTAGTAGAACGTGAAGAACTCGTTGGTCGACATGGTGTAGCCGGCCATGAGCTCGGTGGCCCACTCATAGGCCTTGACGGCAATGAACAGCGCCCCGAACGCCCCGCCGTAATAGGTGAGGCGGATGGCCCGCCGGTGCTCTCCTGCGCGCACGGCCAGCACGCTGCGCGCGATGAACCAGGAGCTGGTCAGCAACACGATGGTGTTGACCACGCCCACGGTGATGTTGAGGTGTTGCTGCGAGGCGATGAACAGCTGCGGGTTCATCGCGCGGTGGATCATGAAGATGATGAAGTACGCGCCGAAGATGACCATGTCGCCGAGCACCATGATCCACATGTGGTGGTCACCGGGCGTGTGCGGTTGAGGTTGCGCCACAGCGCCTTCGGGCTGCGCAGTGTTCAGCGGGTCTTGGGGTGGTGCGGTCTGCTCGGCGTTCGTCATGGCAGCGGCGCCTCATCGACGGGCTGGTTCTGGGTGGCCTTCTTCAGGAACATGATGACGGCTGACAGCCACACACCGAAGATCACCGTGCCCATCCAGAAGGAGATCGAGCCGTTCCATGCGAACGCCCCGGCCTTCGACACGAACACCGCGACCGCCATGACCTCGGTGACGATCTGCCAAACGCTCACGTAGGCAAGCCATTTCGGGAAGATCTCGTTGCGGTCGTAGAGGATCGCGACGGCCATGGCGAAGTAGGCCGCGGTGAAGCAGCCAAGCGAGCCGACGTAGGACAGCAGGCCCAGGTCGTAGAGCAGGGCAAGCTGCTCGGGGTCCCGGTCGGGGCGGAATGTGGCGACCAGGAAGAGGCACGCAACCAGCAGACATCCCGGCAGCGCGCCGACCGCCATGCCGCCCATATAGGCGTAGGCCATCACCGACCCGCTCGTCATGCGCTTCATGTGAAAGACCACGATGCCGTTGGCGATGCCCGCGCCGCCGACGATGAGGATCAAAGCGCAGAAGCCGATCTGGATGGTGGTGGCGTGCTGGCTGAAGAAGTCGACCATCTGGGACTGCGAGATGTCCGGCCGAGGTGGTGGCATCACCCGCGCCAGCGCGAAGAAGATCACCCCGAACGCGGCGTAGAACGCGGGCACGATCCAGAAGACGAGCCACACATCCCGCTTACCCGCTGCGGGTGGCCTTGCCGGGTCCCGGGTTTCGGTGCCATGGGTGCCGTCAACGGGAGCGGGCGTCGCGACCTCGGTCATGCGGTGATGCCCTCCTTGACCGCTTGACGGTGCAGTGCGGCGCGCAGCACGAAGAACATGACGACCACGAACGCGGCGTACGCACCGTTGCGCAGCCAGAATGAGATGAGACCGTCCCAGGCCAGCGGGCCCGTACGGAACGCACCGGCCAGGGCGGCGGGCGCGATCGCGACCGCGGTGGCAATGGAGAAGTGCCCGACCCACCGCGGGAACACGGGCTCGTGCGCGGTGTCGCTCGTTCCCGTGTCGAAGTACACCGCGAGGCCGAGCAGCAGATTCTGGCCGACGATCATGCCCACCGGCGCGATGAACACGATCCACGCCATGTCGTTGAGAAGCAGGATCAGTTCGGGGTTGCGTTCGGGTCGGAAGGCGGCGACGAGGAAGAAGATGTTGGCGAGCGCGAATATCGTTGCGCCACTGACGGCAGCCGTCAGGAAGCAGTAGGCGAAGACGTGGCTCTGGGTGGCCATCCGCTTCATCTGCACCACGATCACCATGAAGAACGGGATCAGCATCACGCCGCAGAGGTCATAGGTCACCATGCTGAATCTGATGGCGGCGGTGTTCTCGGCGTAGAACGCCGCCACCTGTTCGGCGCTGAGTTCCGGGGACAGTGGCGGTGTGAAACCGCGGAAGGCGAAGAACGCGACCACGTAGATCAGCAGGAACGCCGGCGCCGCCCACAACGCGACCAGCTGGGTCTTGACGTTGGCAGTCTTCGGAAGATCCTCGGCCTCGGCGAGTATCTGCATCGCACCTCTTCTCCGCAGGGCCGGCCTTGCCGATCGGCTACTTGCGACGCTAGCCGATCGGCTAGTGGAGGCGCAACGGGTCAGGCGCTAGGTGATCGCCTTGCGAAAGAAGACCCGCCGGTACCCGTCCTCGTCGCCGCGACCCGTCTCCACGTAGCCACGCCGCGGGTAGTAGTCGAGGTTCTCCGTCATCGCCTCGTTCGTACTCAGTCGGACCTCGGTGACCCCGAGATCGGCGGCATCGCGCTCGGCGCGCTCCAGAAGGCGTCGACCGTGACCGGCGCCCTGTGCCTGCGGTGCTACGGCGACGGTTTCGATGACGACGTGATCGGCGTGGGGCACCACGACGATCATGGCGACAACCGAGGAACGGTCCTCGATCACCCAGACGCGGGCCGTGCCCACGAGCGCCGCGTAGTCGGCGAGCATCGGGGCCGGCGGCTTGCCGATCCGGTTGATGTAGCGCGTGAATGCCTCGTCGACGAGTGTGGCGATCGCGCTCACATCGGCGGCGGTCGCGCGGCGCAGTACCGGTTCGATCACCAACCCGACGCTAGTGCGTGGCCGGGCGGTTAGGCCGCGGCGTCCTTGCGGTCGTTGTCGGAATCCGGTGCGGACGTCTTCGTATCGGGCTTCGTATCGGGCTTGGCGTCGGGCTCAGAGACCTTGGTCTCGGGCTCGGACTTCGGCTCGGTTTTCGGGTCCGGTTCGGTGATCGATCCGGTCGCGGCACCCGGTGTCGTCTCGGCCGGGGTGGTGCTGACCGGACTCGCGCCGGTGCTGGTGGCCGGCGCCTTGGTGGCACCGATCGGGGTGACCTTGTTGCCGTTGGATGTCAGCTTCGGTTTCAGGCTGTCGACGCTCAAGGGCTTCGTCGGCTCTGTCTCCGGAGTCTCCGGATCCACCGTGGCCTCTTCGGTGGTCTCCTCTTGTGCCACAACGGGTTCGGGCTGGGCCACGTCGGTCTCGGTGCTCTCGGTGACCTGGAGTGCGGTGAAGTCGCTGCCGTGCAGTCCGGGAACCACCGACGGAGACGCCGACGGCGAGGCGGCCACGGCGATCGACTTCGAGTCGGTGGCAAGGGACTTCGCGGCCAGTGCGGTCTGCCCGCCGGAGAGCAGATTGGTCATCCCCTCCTGGAAGTTCATCAGCCCCTCGTGCAGGGCGCCCGGCACCGCGAGCAGCGCCTTGATGATCCTGTCGGGGGGAGTGAAGAGCGAGAAGGGTGTGTTGACATCGGCGTTCGCGTACGTGCGATCGGTGTAGCCCATGTCGACCACGACTCGTAGCAGCGGTTCGATGGCGCCGAGGAACGGTTCGGTCAACAGCGTCAACTGCAGCATCGACGATAGTTCCCGTATCGGTCCCAGCAGCGGCAGCTGTTGGTTGCGGTAGAGGATGTAGGTGTCAGTTCCGCCGGCGCTGTTCACGACCTCCTTCTCCAGGTGAGGCGTGGTCTCGGGGTCGATGGCGTCGTAGTACCGATCTGGATGCGCGTAGCGGGCCGCGAGTGCGGCGTTGAGCAGTGAGAGCGGATTGAAGTACGCAGGGAAGTCCGCGACGGGGTCGTACTCGATCGCGTGATAGGTCGTGTCGTATCGCGTTGGCTGGCTGGGGCCAATCGGGTCGATGATGAAGGGGATGAAGAGTCCGGGGAAGCGGCTGTAGATACCGCCGTTGGGCGCGAATGGGGACGCGATCATCACGAACGTCAGTTGGTCGGCCGATGGTGCGCCTTCGGGCCCTGGACCGACGGGTTTGGCCTGCAGGTTGCGTCGCACCCGTTCGGCGACCAGGGATCCCTCCGAGTAGCCGGCGACGATCAGGTACGTCTCACTGGAGTGGGCCACGAGGGCGAGGTGCATGGCGGGAACCCCGATGTTGCGACTCTCGGCGAGGTTGATCGTCGCGGGGTAGTGGACGGCCTCGTAGCCGTAACCGGCAGGCTGCACCGTCGCACTGAGCTTCTGCTGCACACGCTCGCCCGCCGAGTCGCCGCGTCCGCCCGCGCCGATGACGGTGTTGGTGAGCGCCACCATGGCGTCCATGACGGTGTTGTTGGTCGCGTGCCCCAGGACCAGTGCGCCGGACATGCCGGCCGCCGTGACGAAGACCAGTGCGGTGTCACGCGCCCTGCGGTGTCTGCCGTTGTGATTCCGCGCCACAAAACGCCCCCACTCCCGATGCTGCGCGACCCTGCGCGAATCGGACACTACTCCCGGTCATGGGCGTTTCGGCGTGGTTTTCAGAGGTGGTGCGGACACGATGACGGCGGCGCCCCGATGGGACGCCGCCGCCTCGAAATGTGCCTGTTGGTTGCCCGAGTCAGGGGCAGGTGACCTCAATCGCGAAGGGCTTGGTGACCGGGGCCATCGGGTTGGCCATGTCGATGCCGGTCGCGTTGCCGGTGATCTTGTAGGTGTTGCCGTCCTTCGACGCGGTGGCCTCACCCGCGCCGGCGCCGACGGCCAGCGTGACGCCGTTGACGTTGCCCAGGCCGACCGAGGTGACGGTGGGCGAGTCGCCCTCGCTGATGACGGCGGCGATGCCGGTGGCTGCCTCGCCGATCGCGATGTTCATGTTGCCGCCCATGGCGCTGCAGACGACTGTGCCGTTGACCTGCTGGTCCTGGCCGTCGATGGTGACCTTCGTGCCGCCGGGTGCGGCTGTGGCAGTTGGGGATTCGGCCGCGGACGTCGTGGCCGTGGTCGAGGTGGCCCCGGTGGTGGTCGTACTCTCCGCCGACTTGTCGTTCGACGAACAGCCGGACAGGCCGGCGATCAGAACGGCCGCACTACCCACAACGACGAGCAATCCAGTCTTCACATCGGTCTCCTTCGGTAAGTGTGACCTGTCAAGATCAACAAGCCATCTCTCGTACTATGGCCCGCTGCTGACCTGCGGTCATGGGAATGCGTGAAAAATCCGTCAGGCGGTGCCAACTTGTCGCTCGTTGTTCAGGCAGTCAGCACGCGGCCGTGATCGTGAAGGAGCCGGCGGACCGGAAGCTGGGATCGGAGGTGAGAAAACCGTCGGCCTTCCCCGAAATGTTGTACGTCCGACCGGTCATCGTGACGGTGGCCTCGCCCCCGAGTCCGGCGTTGTAACTTCCGGTGAAGCCGGCGAGGTTGTTGAGGTTCACAGATTGGACGGTCAAGGCACCCTCGTTCGACACCACGCTGACCGATCCCGATTTATCGTCACCGGTCGTGATGGTGACCACTGATCCGGCGGTGGTGCAGGACACTGCGTCGGTGGTGCCAGCGTCGGTGTCGTTTATGGTCACAGTGGCGGTCCCGACGGGGAGGGCGCCGGGCTCGTTCTCGGCTGGCGGTGGGGACGAGCACGCGGTCATACCACCGGCCACGAACACCATTGTGAGTACCGCGATCGCGGGGGCTGTACGCATGGTGTGAGAATCTACAGCGGTGAGCGCGCCGTTGAAACCGTACTTCGAGGTCGGGGCGCAGTTGCCGGATCGGGCCGGTCGGGTCGGTGTCATCCACACCCCGCACGGTGACGTCCACACCCCGGCGTTCATCGCGGTGGGCACCCAGGCCACGGTCAAGGCCGTGCTGCCCGAGGCGATGAAGGGTGTTGGGGCACAAGCGGTTCTGGCCAATGCATACCACCTCTACCTGCAACCAGGGTCTGACGTCGTCGATGAGGCGGGCGGCCTCGGCGCGTTCATGAACTGGCCGGGACCCACTTTCACCGACAGTGGCGGATTCCAGGTGATGTCGCTGGGTGTGGGCTTCAAGAAGGTGCTGGCGATGGACGCCTCGCGCGTGCAGGCCGACGACGTCATCGCCGAGGGCAAGGAGCGTCTGGCGCACGTCGACGACGACGGCGTGACGTTCCGATCGCACCTTGACGGGTCCACCCACCGGTTCACCCCCGAGGTGTCCATCGGGATTCAGCATCAACTGGGTGCCGACATCATCTTCGCTTTCGACGAACTCACCACGCTGGTGAACACCCGCGCCTACCAGGAGCAGTCGGTGCAGCGCACCCATGACTGGGCGGTGCGCTGTCTGACCGAACACCGTCGGCTCAGCGTTGAACGTGCCGACAAGCCCGCGCAGGCGCTCTTCGCCGTCGTGCAGGGCGCGCAGTACGAGGACCTGCGCCGGAAGGCCACCCGCGGCCTCGTGTCGATAGGGGAGTCTGCCGGGCCCGCGGAGGGGCTGAGCTTCGACGGATACGGCATTGGCGGCGCGTTGGAGAAGCAGAACCTCGCGACCATCGTCGGCTGGGTCACCGACGAGCTGCCCGACGACAAACCGCGGCACCTGCTCGGCATCAGCGAACCGGACGACCTGTTCAACGCCGTCGCGGCAGGCGCGGACACATTCGATTGCGTGTCACCGTCGCGGGTCGCCCGCAATGCGTCGATCTACTCCGCGACGGGCCGATACAACATCACCGGCGCCCGCTACAAGCGCGACTTCACGCCACTGGACCCCGAGTGCGACTGCTACACCTGCGCGAACTACACCCGGGCCTACATCCGGCACCTGTTCAAGGCCAAGGAGATGCTCGCGTCGACGCTGTGCACGATTCACAACGAGCGCTTCGTGATCCGCCTGGTCGACTCGATCCGGGACTCGATCACGGCCGGTGACTTCGATGAACTCCGCGAGCACGTTCTCGGGCGCTACTACTCGAGCTAGCGGGGCCGACACAGCACTCTTGGACGCGTGCACAATAAGAGCATGACGACGACCGCCGAGGCGCAGACGCTGGTGATGCAGCTGCTCGATCCGTCGGCCCGAGCCAACCCCTACCCGCTGTACGAGCAGATCCGCGAGCATGGCCCGCTGCACATGCCAGACAGCCGACTCACCGTGTTCTCGTCCTTCGCCGACTGCGACGAGGTGCTGCGCCACCCGGCATCGGCCAGCGACAGCATGAAATCGTCTGTCGTACAGGAGCAGATCGCCCAGGGTGCCGAGATGCGGCCACTGGGGCCACCGGGGTTCCTGTTCCTCGACCCACCGGACCACACCCGGCTGCGCGGCCTCGTCAGCAAGGCCTTCGTGCCGCGGGTTGTCAACGCGCTGGAACCCGATATCACCGCGTTGGTCGACGGACTGCTGGACGCCATCGAGCGCCGGGGCTCCTTCGACGTGATCGCCGATCTGGCGTACCCGCTCCCGGTCGCGGTGATCTGCCGACTGCTCGGCGTGCCGATCGAGGACGAGCCCGAGTTCAGCCGCGCCTCGGCGCTGCTGGCCCAGGGGCTCGACCCGTTCAGCACCCTGAACAGTGAGGATCCCGAGCGTGCCGAGAAGCGCCAGGAGGCGGGCCGGTGGCTGCGCGAGTACCTGCGTGGTCTTATCGATGTGCGGCGCGGTGCGCTCCGCGAGGACCTGATCTCGGGTCTGATCGCCGCGGAAGAGGGCGGTGACCAGCTCACCGAGGAGGAGATCGTCGCGACGTGCAACCTGCTGCTGATCGCGGGGCATGAGACCACGGTCAACCTGATCGCGAATGCCATGCTGGCGATGCTGCGAGAACCGTCGCTGTGGCGTGCACTGGCGAGCGACCCGAGCCGGGCGGGGGCGGTGGTCGAGGAGACGATGCGGTACGACCCTCCGGTGCAGCTCGTCATGCGAATCGCCAGCGAGGATATGACGATCGGGAGTGTGGACATTCCGAAGGGCGACAGCATGCTGCTGCTGATCGCCGCGTCACACCGCGATCCCGCGGTGGCCGAGCGGCCGGGTGAGTTCGATCCCGACCGAGCGACCATTCGGCACCTGGGCTTCGGCAAGGGGCGGCACTTCTGTCTCGGGGCCCCACTGGCCCGGCTGGAGGCCACGGCAGTGCTGTCGGCGGTGACGGTCCGCTTCCCGAACGCGCGTATCGCCGGTGAGGCCGTCTACAAGCCCAACCTGACGTTGCGCGGTCTGGCCTCACTGCCGGTCACCGTCTAGCGATTTCGGCGCGCTCCGGAGCGGTGAGCGCTCCAAAACGCGCCGAAATCACGGGGAGAGATAGGGTCGCGCCATGCCAGAGGAGCTGACCGCCGAGCAGGCCGCCGCACGGCTCGGCCCCGAAGACACGCTGGGGATACCGCTCGGGCCGGGTCAGCCGCCGGCGTTCATGCGTGCGCTCGGCGAGCGCGACGACTGGACGGACCTGCGCGTGTACGGCGCGCTGCTCGCGGTGCTCACCGAACTGTTCACGCGCCCGGGCGTGCACTACGTGTCGGGATTCTTCGGCCCGCTCGAGCGGGCGCTGCTGGCCGCTGGCGCCGATATCGAGTTCATGCCCGCGGACTTCCGACGCTTCGCACCGCTGTTGCAGCGTCAGGCGCCGCGCGTGATGACGACCGTCGCGACGCCGCCCGACGCGGACGGGTGGTGCTCCCTTTCGCTGCACGCAGGTGGGACGATCGGCGAGCTGCGCAGTGCGGGTGCCGATCCCGATCGGCTGCTTATCGTTGAGGTATCCGATGCCTACCCAAGGACTTTCGGGTTGGGTGAGCATCGCCATGCCTTGCACGTCGACGATATCGACATCCTCGTGCACTCGACTGACGGACCGCTCGCGCTGCCCGGAGGTGACGCCCCACCCACCGACGTCGACCAGGCGATCGCGCGGCACGCCGTCGACTTCATCCCCTCCGGCGCGACACTGCAGACCGGGATCGGCTCGATTCCCAACCAGATCGCGACGCTGCTGGCCGAGGGGGACGGCGGCGACTATGGGCTGCACAGCGAGATGTTCACCGACGGCTGCATGCGGCTGCATCGCGCGGGCAAGATCAGCAACACCGGCAAGGGGCAGTACGACGGTGTGAGCGTGACGACGTTCGCGTTCGGCTCCACCGAGCTGTACACGTGGCTGGACGGTAACTCCGAGGTGGCGTTCCTGCCCGTCGAGATCGTCAACGCACCGGAGGTGATCGCCGCGAACAGCGACATGATCTCCATCAACGGCGCACTCTCGATCGACCTCCAGGGTCAGGTCGTCGCCGACACGATCAACGGCAAGCAGTTCAGCGGGATCGGCGGTGCCGAGGACTTCGTGGCAGGCACCGGGCTCGAACTGTCCGACCGCTCGCTGATCTGTCTACCCTCGACGTTCTCCAATGAGGATGGACTGCAGTCGAGGATCGTGGCGGCGTTCGGTCCCGGCGCGGTGATCACGACGCCACGGCATCACGTCGACGTGATCATTACCGAGTACGGTGTCGCCGAACTGGAGGGCAAGACCGTCCGCCAGCGCGGTGAGGCGCTCGCGGCGATCGCCCACCCGCAGTTCCGCGACGAACTGCTGGCGGCCGCCCTCAAGGCTTGAGTTCGGCGCGGTTTGGAGCGGTGAGCGCTCCTTTTCGCGCCGAAATCACGTCGTGAGTTCGGCGATGACGGCGCGGGCGGCACGCTCACCCGCCTCCACCGCACCCTCCATGTAGGCACTCCAGTAGGTGGCGGTATCGGTTGACGCCCAATGGATCGGACCGATCGGCGCCGACAGGGCCGCACCGTAGGTGGTCCACACCAGCGGGCCGAGGTTCGCGTTGTAGCAGCCGCGCGTCCACTGCCGATCCGACCACTCGCCGTCGACGTAGAACTCCGGGTGCGCGGCCTTGTCGCCGTAGTGACGCACCAACTCCGCGGTCAGCGCGCTGCGGCGCTCGCCGGTCGGCATGCCCCCGAACGTGCGGGCCTGCTGCCCCTCCAGGAACAGCAGCAGCACGCCGTGGTCGTCGCCGGGGATGCAGGTGTCATTCGACATCCGCGCCGGGCCGACGTCCGAGATGAGCTGGCCGTTGAGACCGTCTGCGCGCCAGAAGGGTTCGTCGTAGACGAAGAACGCCTTCATGGACGATCCGTTCGGCATGCGCTGGGTGAGCTGGTCGCGAACCCCGGACAGGGGCGGGTCGTACATGATGCGGCCGGCCAGCGTCGGTGAGACCGCGACGATGACCCGACGTCCGCGGGCCGTGATGCCGCCTCGGCAGTGCACCGTGACGCTGTCGGCGCTGTGCTCGATCAACTGCACGGGTGCCTCGAGCAGGATGTGGTCGGTGATCAGCGCGGCCAGCCGCCGCGGAATCTCGCTGGTACCACCGACGAATCGGGTGGTCTGGGCGCCACCCTCGGACTCGGCGAAGAGTTCCGAGGTCACACCGCAGGTCTGGATGGTGAACAACAGATGCAGGAACGACACCTCGACGGTGGGCACCGCGAGGATCCCGACCGTGCAGATCTCCAACAGGGTGCGCGCCACGACGGACAGTCCCTGGGCGTCGTACCAGGCGCCCGCGGTGATCGCGTCCCACGCGTCGGCGCGCGGCGCCAGCCACGGCGCGTCGACCGGCACCTCGGCGGCCAACTGGTCGAGTTCACGGAACACACGCTCGAGTGAGGCCAGCTCATCGGCGTACCTGGTGTGAAAGTCGTTCTCGCGCAGCACACCCGAACCCACCAGCTCGTAGGACGTCTCGCCCTCCTCGTACTGCGGGAACGTCTCGACGCCGAGTTCGGCCGCCAGCGCGAACATGCGCTCGTGGGTGTCGCCGATCCACTGCGCCCCGATCTCCACTGGCAACCCCGGAGCCACCTCCTCGGTGAGGATTCGTCCGCCGACGCGGGTGTCGGCCTCCAGGACCAGGGGCGTGAGGCCGGCCGCGAGTACCGTTCGGGCGGCGATCATTCCCGACAGGCCCGCCCCGACGATGACGACGTCGGCTTCCATGTTGCGTGACATGCTCACAGCATCGCCGGTAACCGACGCTCGGTGGGGGAAATGGGCTACAGCGGGTTGAGGATGCGCTGCAGGAACTGGCGGGTGCGCTCCTCCTTCGGATCCCCGATCACCTGGGCCGGTGAGCCCTTCTCCAGTACGACGCCACGGTCGGTGAACAGCACCTGATTGGACACCTGCCGCGCGAACTGGATCTCGTGCGTGACGATCACCATCGTCCAGCCCTCGACCGCCAGATCCTTGATGACCGAGAGCACTTCGCCGACCAACTCGGGGTCCAGGGCCGACGTGGGCTCATCGAACAGCACCAGTTTCGGCTTGAGCGCCAGCGCACGGGCGATACCGACGCGCTGCTGCTGCCCGCCGGAGAGCTGATACGGGTACTGGTCCCTCTTCTCGGCCAGCCCGACCTGGTCGAGCAGTTCGACGGCCTCTTGGACGACTTCGTCCTTCGGCCGCTTCTGCACGATGTACGGTCCCTCGATGATGTTCTCCAGCACCGTCTTGTGCGGGAACAGGTTGTGTCCCTGGAACACGAAGCCGCTTCGTGACTGAAACCTGCGTACCTCGGGTTTGGGCACTGGTTTGGAGAAGTCGATCTCGATGTCGTCCACCCGGATCACTCCGGCGTCGGGGCGGTCGAGCGCGTTGAGCGCCCGCAGCAGCGTCGTCTTGCCCGACCCCGACGGGCCGATGATGGCGGTCGCCGTGCCGCGCTCCACGGTGAACGACACTCCCTTGAGCACCTTGTTGTCGCCGAACGCCTTCTCGACGCCCTCGGCAGTGACCCGGTACTCGACTTCTCCTGCTTCCTCCGTCATCGCGCCACGTGCCTTTCCAGTCGATGTTCCAGGCGGTTCTGGCCGAATGACAACACCAGGCAGATCACCCAGTAGTACACCGCGGCCGTGCCATAGAGGGCGAAGAACTCGAACGTCGGCGCCGCGGCAATCTGTGCGGTCCGCAGAAGTTCGGTCACCAGGATCGTCGACGCCAGCGACGTGTCCTTCACCAGTGAGATCAGCGTGTTCGACAGCGGCGGGACGGCGACCCTGGCGGCCTGCGGAAGAATGATGCGGCGTAGCGCACCGGCGTAGTGATAGCCGATCGTCTCGGCCGCCTCCCACTGGCCCTTCGGCACGCTCAGGATCGCCGAGCGGATGATCTCCGCCGCGTAGCCGCCGACGTTGAGGCTGAAGGCGATCACCGCCGCGGGGAACGGATCGATCGTCACACCTAACGTGGGCAGCGCGAAGAACACGATGAACAACTGCACCAGCAGGGGCGTGCCCCGGATGATCGAGATGTAGAAGCGGGCGGCGTTGCTCAGCAGCACATTCGGGGAGAGCCGCGCCAGTGCCACCGCCAGCGCGATGATCAGGCCCAGCACGAAGCTGATGATGGTCAGCGGGATCGTCACCGTGATCGCCGCCTTGGCCAAGGGCAGGAGGTTGTCGGCGATCAACCGCCACGTCGAGCGTGGTGCCGCAACCTCGTCACCGGCCGACGGAGTTCCAGAGGCGTTGACCTTGAGGTACTTCTCCGAGATGTTGGCCAACGTGCCGTCAGCCTTGAGCGCCTCGAGTGCGGTGTTCAGTTCGGGTAGCAGGCCGCTGTCCTTGCGGGCGGCGAACCCCTGCTCGCTCTTCTCGCCGGTCTGGCCTGCGATCTTGACCGATGTGTCGTTGGTCTCGGCGAGGTAGGCGTAGACCGCGATGCTGTCGTTGATCGTGGCGTCGACTCGGCCCTGGTTGAGCAGGGTGATCGCCTGGGTGAAGCCCTCCACCGCCTCGACGCGCGCGCCGGCGTCCCTGGCGACCTGCGCCCAGTTGCTGGTGGTGGACTGTGCCGTCGTCTTGCCCTTCAGATCGGCCAGCGAGGTGATGGAGTCATCGTCGGCGCGGGTGACGATGACGCCCTCGGCGACCGAGTACGGCTCCGACAGGTCGTACTTGGCCTTGCGCTCGGCGTTGATGGTGACCTCGTTGGCCACCACGTCGAACCGGTCGGCCTCGAGCGCGGCGAAGATGGAATCCCATGGCGTCTCGACGAATTGGACACGCACCCCGAGCTTCTGCCCGACTGCACGGGCGACGTCGACGTCATAGCCGGCCAGCTCGCCGGTGGCGGGGTCGTGGAAGCTGAACGGCGCGTACGTGCCCTCGGTGCCAACGCGCAGCACCCCGGACGACTTGATCGAGTCATTGGCGCTTGAACCGCAGGCTGCGGTCAGCAGCACGGCAGCGATCAGCAGGACTGGAAGCAGTGCTCTTCGTATCTTCCGCACTGGCGGACGCTAACAAGTGCGAGGCGGTGGGCACAGTGTTCTGCTCATGTGGGTCGGTATACCCAGGGCTCGCGGGGCAACCGGGCGGGGTCGAACTCGGCGAGCATGCCCTCGACGGTCCTTGCGTGCCAGCCCAGCGACTCGGAGATCTGCGCGAGTGCCGTCGGAACGCCGATCTCGGCCAGGCTCACCGCGCCGTCACGCTTGGCCAACCGCTTGCCCTCCGCGCCCAGCACCAGCGGCACGTGCGCGTACGTCGGCGGCTCGTGGCCCAGCAGTGATGCCAGGTAGGCCTGTCGGGGCGAGGACGACAGCAGATCGTCACCGCGCACCACCTGATCGACACCTCCCGCGGCGTCGTCGACGACGACAGCCAGGTTGTAGGCGGTCACGCCGTCACCGCGCCGGAGCACGAAGTCGTCGACCACGCCGGTGTAGGGGCCGTGCAGCAGGTCGGTCACGGTGAACGTCGTGAGCTCCGAGCGCAGTCGCAGCGCGGGAGGACGGCCCGCAGCGACGCGTTCGGCGCGCTCGGCGGCGGTCAGGTTCCGGCACGTGCCCGGATAGGCTCCCTGCGGCGCATGCGGTGCGCGGGGCGCGGCGAGGATATCTCTTCTGCTGCAGAAGCATTCGAATGTCAGGCCGCGGGCGACCAGATCCTCGACCACGGTGTCGTAGCGGTCCTCGTGTGCCGTCTGGAACTCGACGTCCCCGTCCCACGTCACGCCGATGGCGGCCAGATCGGCGATCTGGCGTTGCGCGATGTCGGCGGACGTGCGGTCATCGAGGTCCTCCACCCGCAGGAGGAACCGCCGGCCGGTGGAGCGCGCGAAAAGCCACGCCAGGATCGCTGTCCGTAGGTTGCCGACGTGCAGGTCGGCCGACGGGCTTGGCGCGAACCGGCCGGCGGGAGTCATGCCCGCAATCTAGCCGCCTATGCGCATGCGACCGCGTCGGAGAGCTTGGACCGCGCCTGCGCGACGCTATCCGACCACTGCGACCCGGACGAGACGTGCACTGCGGTGTCGCTCGCGAACGCGCTGGAGATCACCAGGTCGGGCCGAAGCGGGGCCAGCACCTGGAGGCTGTCGGCAAGCGACTCGGCATCGCTGATCGGCGGGATGTACCCGGCTGCCCAGGTGCCGTCGGCGCCGACGAACATCGTGTCGCCGGTGAACAGGTACTGCCTGCCGTTGGCCCCGGGAACCAGGTAGCAGGTGCTGCCCGGCGAGTGCCCGGGCGTCGGGATCACCTCGATGCCGTTGCCGTCAACGTGACGGGTGGCCAGCGGCACGTCGACGTGCGCGTGCTGGCCGATCTCGACGAGTTCGGCGACGGGCGCGTGCAGGCGCGCACCGAAGCGTTCGGCCACCCGCGCCAGCATCGGCCCCGCCTCGTCGCGGTGCGAAAGGTAGTGGTGGGCCACACCACCGAGCTCGGCGATGTGGTCGTGCTCGGTGTCGGTCATGGTGCTGTAGAACAGCACGTTGCCCTCAGGCCCGCCGGTCCACAGGTAGGCGTGTGTGGTCAGGCCGGGAAAGGGGCTGTCTACCTGGGTTTCCCAGAGATCAGAGCGAATCGGACGCATGGTGATCCTCCTTGGTGGTGTGGGGCTCGCGTGGACCGGGATGGACGACGCGGGCGACGGTGAACCGGGGCGGTCCGGTCATGTTGGGCGTGGCGGTTCCGGACACGCCGGCGATGGCGGACTCGATGGCCGCCATTCTTCCGGCTGTGTCTGACACGGATTCGAACTCATCGAAGTCGGCACGTGACGCCCACTCGATGACGTTGTAGACGCGACGGCCGTCGATGCTCGCCAGAAGGTGCGCGCTGCGATAGCCGGGGTAGAACCGCACCCAGCGACGCTGGATCTCGGCGAACGCGTCGATGAGCTCGTCCTGCGCCTGAGGCCCGTCGACGGTGTAGTCGATGATCGAGTAGAACCCGTTGTCGTTCACGGGGACCACTGTGCAACCTCAACCTAACTAAAGGTCAAGGGATGGCGGTGAGGTCGCTCAGCTGGCCTTGTCCTCGGCGGCCTGGCTCTGCAGCGCCACCGAGGCGGTGTCGATGGTTGACTGCGCACCCAGGCCGCGGCCCTGCACCGTCACGGCCAGTCGGGTGCGGTCACCACGGAACAGATCGCGGGAGAACTCGCACGGCGTGCCGTGCTGGTCGTAGGTGATGCGAGTGATGAGCAGCAGTGCCGACTTCGGATTGACGCCAAGCAGTGTCGACTCCTCGGCGGTGGCGTTCACCGCCTCGATGCGCTCGTCTGCGCGGGCGGTGACCAGACCGTACTGGCTCTCCAGGATCTCGTAGATCGAGCCGCCGAGTTGTTGTTCGAGAAGGCCGGGAAAGACGTCGGCGGGAAACTGCGCCAACTCCAGCGATATTGGCGACCCGTCGGCGAGTCGCACGCGTTGAATCTCGACGACGAAGTCGTCGGCGCCGATGTGCAGGGCCTGCTGTGTGGTGCGGTCGGGGCCGGTGATCTTGGTGGACAGCACACGGGTCCCGGCGACGTAGCCCTGGTTGGCCAGGAACGCCGGGACGCCGACGACATCGGAGAGGCTGCGCTGCACCTGGGCGTGGCTGATGAAGATGCCGCCGGCACGGCCGATCGCCCGGTCGACGAGCCCCGCCTCCTCGAGCGCCGCCAGAACCTGGCGCAGGCTGGACCGGCTGGTGCCGTATCGCTCAGCGAGTTCGCGTTCGCTGCCGAGTTTCGTACCGGGTGTGCCCGCATTGATGTCGGCAACGATCCGGCGCCGCAGCTCCTCGGTTGGCGTTGACACCGGTACCTCCTGGCCGAAAAATTTGGTACGACCAATTCTAGGGGACACCGGTGGCGGTCGGGGCCACTAGATCTCGGCGAGTGCCTCTTGTGACTCGGGAAGGATCTGGCCGCCGTCCACGACCAAGGACTGGCCGGTGACATACGACGCCTCGTCGGTGGCGAAGAACAGCGCGGCATTCCCGATGTCGGCGACGCTGCCGAGGCGTCCGGCGGGGATCGCGGCAGCCATTTGGTCCATGTAGTTCTGGCCCATTTCGACGAGACCCTCGGTCACGATGTTGCCCGGCAGGACCGCGTTGACAGTGATCTTGCGGGGCGCGAGCTCCATTGCTGCGGTGCGCAGGAATCCCAGTTGCGCCGCCTTGCTGGCACCGTAGTGCGACCACCCGGGGTAGCCAGTGATGGGTCCCGTGATTGACGACGTGATGATCACCCGGCCGTGTCCGCTTTCCGTCAACGCGGCCAGAGCTGCCTGCACGATGTACACGGTGCCCTTGAAGTTCACCCCGATCACCTGCTCGATGTCCTCGGGTGTGAGGTCCTCGAGCCGTCCCGACGGGAAGATGCCCGCATTGGCGCAGACGATGTCCAGCCCGCCATGCCTTTTCACCGCGGTGTCTACGGCGTGGCGACAGTCGTCGGGGCTCGTCACGTCGGCAGCGACGCCGCTCACCGCGCCGGGCCTGCCCGCGAGGTCTGCGACCGCGGCCTCGATGTCACTCTGCGTGCGGCCGGTGAGCACGACGTTCACGCCCGCATTCGCGAACGTCTCGGCAATCCCACGGCCGATGCCCTTGCTTCCGCCGGTGACGACGGCGGTTCGGCCCTGCAGGGATGTGAACATGTCATTGGCCTTTCGGTGGTGATCTCTTTGATTGCCGGGGCGGCTAGGGGGTCAGATGGAGGCCGTTGGAGGTGAGGTAGCGCTCGGCGAGCGCACAACTGCCCTCCGCGTAGGTGACCGAGATGGCCTGAGATTCCTTGGAGTGACTGTGGGTGCCCATCCACGCCAGCAGCAGCAGCCGGCGCAGCAGCACGAAGGATGACAGCATCTCCTCGTCAGCGGCCGGGAGCGGACGTCGGCTCCGGTAACCCGTGACCCACGCATCCTGCCACTCCGGTACTGCGGGATCGTCCTCGAAGAACGACACCGCGGTACCGAAATCGTAGAAATACCAGCCGAAGCCACAGTCGTCGAAGTCGATCACCGTGATGGCATCGCCGTCGACCAGCAGGTTCGCCAGACGCAGGTCGGCGTGGATGAGGCCGAAGGTGTCCCGGCTGGAGCCGTAGTCGGCCAGCCGCTGCTGCAGGAGCTGCTGTGCCCGGTCGAGAACCGCGGCCTCCGACGCGCCGACGCCGATGGCGTCCTGCCAGCGGCCCCACCGGGGCTGGTTGCCCAGGCTGTGCTCCCAGTCCCAGGCGAACCTGCCGAAACCGGCCGGGCGCGACCATTCCCGGGAATGGTCGTGAAGGGCCGCGGTGATGCGGCCCAACGTCCGGAAGTCGTCGACCGTGAGGGACTCCTCAGCGGGTTCCGCTCCGTTCACCATGTCGAAGTGAACGACGTGGCGTGCCACACCGTCGTGCTCGACCGTCACGACGCGCCGGCCGTCGCGTGCGGGCAGGACCACCGGTACCGTGACATCACTGTCGCGGCGCAGCGCGTCAAGCCACTCGAGTTCGGACTCGATCTCGTGCTGCTTGTGGTAGTCCCTGCGGTGTACCCGCAGGATCGACCGTTTTCCGGTCCCCGCGTCGTCGACTGCGTACGTCGCGTTCTCGGAGAGATTCAGTAGCCGCAGTGTCGAGTCGGGCGCGATGTCGAATGAGCGCAGGGCGAGTTCGGCGACCTCGACGTCGTCGCCGACAAACGCAGCATCCCCGGGCTCACCCATCAGTGGTCGCGCCCCTCGATACCCGCCAACACCTCAGTGATTCGATCCCTCGCCATTGTCACGTCCTTGGTACTTCCGCCGATGTACAGCCTGCCTGCGGCACCGATCATCTGCACGTCGACCAGCGTGAGCCCAGGTGCGACGCGTTCGGCCTCGTTGGCCGCCACCGCTGCGAACAGCGCAGGTGTCATCTCGTAGACCAGCAGCGACTGTCCCGGGAGCACCATTGATCCCTGACGGTTGCGGTTGATGATCACCGCGTGCTGGTCGGTGATGTCCTCGATTATGTCGTGGTACAGCACCCGCGGTCGCAACTGGTCGGCCGCAGAGTTCCCAGTGCCGGAGAGAATGGCCTCGCCTGCTCGCCGAACATCGGCGAGGTCTGCCGAGTGGATCTCCAGCACACCGAACTGCCGCTCCACGTACAGGATTCCGGGCTGGATGCCAGGAACCTCCCGCAGCGCGAGGTCGATCACGCGCTCGATCGCCAAGGCGGGGGACACCTCAACGATCAAGGCGTGCTCGCCGGCGTACGGCGGGTACCCCCGGGCCCGCGTCGGCGTGCCCAGGTATGCCGCGAACTGCTGCTGGAGATCCTCGACCAGGAGGTAGACGCGAATATCGGTTCGCGTCCCCGTCATGGTCATGGCGTCGGTTTTGGCCATCGTGGCTGCTACTGAGCGGCGACGGAGAAGTGCGCGCCGAGTTCAGTGTGCGGCCGCGGGATGACATGCACGCTGATCAGTTCGCCTACCTGAGAGGCGGATTCGGCACCGGCCTCGGTGGCGGCCTTGACCGCGCCGACCTCACCGGTGACGATGACGGCCACCAGTCCATCGCCCACCTGCTGGCGATCGGTGATAGTCACGTTAGCGGCCTTGACCATTGCATCGGCTGCGGCCAGTGCGGCGACGAAGCCCTTGGTCTCGATCATTCCGATCGCGTTGCTTGCCATGATGATTCTCCTTCTTATCGGGGTTTGTCTGAACTGCTTATTCGGTTGGATCGATGGAGCCGATGATGAGTGCATCGACGGGCGGTGGGGTGCCGGTGAACCAGCTGGATGCCACCGAGCCCTGTGCGATGAGGACCTGTTCGCCCACACCGCTGCCGAGGACGTCGAACGCGATGAGCCGCGAGCTGGAACCGTCGACCTCGACCTCGAGGAAGGCGCCCGCGGGCACACCCTCGACACGTCGCGTTGACCACACCTGGCCGGTGACCGTCGCTTTGATCATTTTCGCTCCTTCTCAATCGTCAGTCCGAGCGCACGTGCGCGTTCCCGGGCCAGCGGGGTGAGTACGGCCCGCGGGCCGAGCACCAGGGTCGTGCCGGACTCGGCGAGTTCGGCAACGGTCCGTTCCGTGACGGCGCCGCGATCGAAACGTCGGGTGGTTCCGCCGGGACTGCGTGTCGCGCCGGCCAGCCGAAACGTCAGCCGACCGTTGCGCAGGTCCGCGCGGGTCTTGGGATTCTCAAATAGCCGCAACAGGTTACGGGCGAATGCGTCGAGATCCGCGTCCGAGCGGATGCTGACGGTGTCCGTGCGGGACCTCTCATCGGCGGCCAACGGACCGGTCGGGGTTGGGCCCGTCGGCGTGGGGGGTACCACGGTCGGCGCGGCGGGTGGCGGGGCGACCGACTTGGACACCTTCGGCGTCAGGTCGCCGACGGCATCGCGCACCACCTCGCGGACCAGGAGGCGCAGTTGGTCGCGATCGATACCGGTCACACCGCACTCCGGCGCAGTGCGTCCTCGGCAGCCTCGGCGGCCTGTCGTACATCGGCTTCCGTGCCCGACAGGTAGACCCGTCCGGTGGCGCCGATCATCCGGAAGTCGACGACCTTGATATCGGCGGCCTTCTCGGCCTCGTTGGTGGCGAGGATGGCGTAGGACGCGGGCGAGACCTCGAGCACGTACAGCGTCTCACCCGCCAGAACCATTGACCCGATCTTGTTGCGGTTGATCAGGAATGCGTGCTGCTGGTCGATGCTGGAGATGATGCGTGAGGCGAGGATCGTCGGGCTGATCGCCGAGTCCCCGGCGTCGCCGAGTTCGGCGAGCGCGGCGTCGGCGGCGGCCTTGACGGCACCGGTCTCACCGTGGAACTCGAGGTACCCGAATTGCCGCTCGACGACGAGCACACCGGCCTTGACCTCGGCGTGCTTGAGCGCCACGTCAGTGATGCCCTCGATGTCCAGACCCGGTGCCACCTCGATGATCTGGGCAGCCGAGTCGGCACGCGGCAGAGCACCCTTGATCCAGGTGCCCAGATACGACATCGTCTGGGGTTGTAGCCGATCGATGAATATGAAGGAACGCAGTTCAGCCACGGGTCACCTCTTGATGAGTTGAGCGAGTTCTTCGACGACCAGCGCGCGTAGTTCGGCGCGCAGTGCATCGATGCCGGGATCGGCGGTGCGCAGGGGCGCGGTGTTCGGAGTGCGGGTCGCGATGATCTGGGCGCCGGAGTCGTTGGACGCCAGCGGGTAGGCCGGCACGGGACCGGCAGGCGAATGCCACGGCGCGATGCCCGCGAATTCTGGCATCCGCACGCCCGCGTCGGCGTTGTAGGCGATCTTCGCCCAGTTCATCAGGTTGTGTGGTTGCAGGTTCTCGCCGATCGAACTGCGGCCGACGAACCCTGTGCCGATCGTCATCGACGGCGCGAGGTTGGTCTCCAGACCGGAGGAACCGGTGCTGTTACCGACGTTGACCGACACCCGCAGCACGGGTACCTGCGCGGCGAATTCGGTGATGACACGCGGGTTCTCGCTGTGGATGGCCGCCGAGTGTCCGGCTCCGGCGATGCGCACGACGGCCCGAGCGGCACGGATGCCGCGTGCCGCGTCCGCAACGGTCGTCATGCCGATCACCGGGCAGAGCTTCTCGTGCGTCAGCACCTCCTCGGTGATGACGTCGGTGAACGGCGCGACGAGCAGGCGGGTCTTGGCGGTGACACGCAGCCCGGCCTGCTCTGCGATCCACGCCGCGGAACGTCCCACCACGTCGGTGTTGAGGTGTCCGTCGGGGAACATGTACGCGCGAAGCCGTGTCGCGGCGTCGGCGTCGAGGATGTGCGCTCCGTTGCGGGTCAGCGCCGAACTGAGCTTGGCCGCAATGGAATCCTCGGCGATGAGAACCGACTCGTTGGTGCACAGCACGGAGTTGTCGAACGCCTTGCTGTCGACGATCCGCCGAGCCGCGGCCTCCACATCGGCGCTGGCGTCGACGAAGACCGGGACGTTGCCCGGCCCGACGCCGAGAGCGGGGTTACCCGATGAGTACGCGGCCCGCACGACGCCGGTGCCGCCGGTGGCGACGATGACGTCGGTGCGCTCGTCGGCCATGAGTGCCTCGATCAGCGGGATCGAGGGCTCCTCGACCACCGAGACGATGCCGTCGGGCGCGCCTGCGGCCACCGCGGCCTCGGCCAGAATCCGGACGGCGTCGATCGAGCACTGCCTGGCCCGCGGGTGCGGTGCCACAACGATGGCGTTGCGGGTCATCAGGGCCAGGATCACCTTGAAGTACACCGTTGCCACGGGATTCGTGGTTGGCGTCAGCGCCAGTACCACGCCTGCGGGGCGCGGGATCTCGACGATCTTGCGGGCGGCGTCCACGCGCGGTGACACGAAGTCCTCACCGCGGTAGTACTCCACGATGCCGCGTGAACAGGCCCGGTTCTTGGTCACCTTGTCGGCGACCACACCCATGCCAGTCTCGGCGACGGCTGCCGCGGCGAAGCGCTCGGCCTCGGCGTGGCCCGCGTCGGCGACGGCCTGCACGATCGATGCGACGGTGGCCTGGTCGTACTCGGCGTATGCCCCGGCTGCCCAGCGCGCCCGTTCGAGTAGATGGCCTGCCGCTGCGATGCTGCTCATGCGTTCCTCCGTCCGGTTGCCGCAGCCCGTGCCCGACCCACGGAGACCTCGACGCGGTCCAGCACGTCCTCGCAGAGGTCGCGGCTCAGGAGCAGGCCCGGTTTGAATTGCAGCACACGGGGATCCAGTGTCGAGAAGATCGCCCACACTCCGTTTTCGTACAGTTCCCGCATGACGAACTTGGCGCCCTCGGGGTGGTCGAACTCGAGGCCGATCACGACGCCGTTCTGCCGGATGCCGACGAACCAGTCGGGGTAGTCGGCCTGAATGCGGGCCAGCCCCTTGGCGAAGATGTCGGCGATGTAGTGCACCGACGACCGGACCTGGGGTCGGCCGGTGATCTCGAGGGTCTTGATGGCCGCGACGCAGCCGAGCTCGGCGCCACCGAATGTCGAGATGTGGCCGAACCCGTCTTGATCGAGCCACTGGGCAGCCCGGTCGCTGAGCATCACGGCGGAGATCGGGTACATCCCGCCCGACAGGCCCTTGCCCGAGACCATGATGTCGGGTTCGATCCCGTGCTTGGTGATAGCCCACATCTCCCCGGTGCGCATCAGACCTGTCTGCACCTCGTCGGCGATGTAGAGCGCGTCGTAGCGGACGCAGAGGTCCTTGACGGCTTCGAGGTAACCCGGTGGCGGCAGCGGGAATCCGTATGTCGCGGGAATGGTCTCCATGATCACTGCCGCGACGTCGCGTCCGCGCAGAGCCTGTTCCATCGCGTCGACGTCACCGAAGAGTACTTGGATGAACTCGTCCGGGCGGTCAGAGAGGAACAGTTTGGCGAAACGGTCGTCGCCGGTGGCGACCGCCAGACCGGTGTGCCCGTGATAGGCCTTCACGATCGAGACGATCTTGCGACGCTGGGTGGCGTGGCGAGCGCTCTTGAGTGCGATGTCGATCGCCTCACCGCCGCCGGAACCGAACGCCACCTTGGTGATTGACGCCGGTGAGGACTCGACCAGCTTCTGCGCCAACGCCGTGCGGGCGACCGAGGGGAAGTGGTGGTTGCCCATGTCGAAGTGCTGCATGCCCTCCGAGATCGCAGCCATGACCTCAGGATTGCGGTGACCGAGGTTGTAGGTACCACCGTTGAGGTGCATGTCGATCAGGCGTCGCCCGCTCATGTCCCACAGGAAGTAGCCCTCCCGGCGGTCGATGACCAGGTCGACACCAGTGTCTGTCCAGAACTGCGTCTTGTCCGGATTCCAGTATTCCTTCGCTCGCTCCAGGACCTGCGTCTTGGACTCGAACGAGAACGTGCCGTAGTCGTACACGAAACTCCCTGCCGTGGATGATCTTGAGGGGGTGTTGGCGACCACCATAAAATGGTTGGACCATTAATGTCAATGGATCAGAAATCTTCGGCTAGCGGTTGCGCTCCCTAATTGGTAGTGCCAATATACGGAGGTTCGGCTGTGGGCTGCGCCACACTGGCGCGGCGCGTGAGCCACACCGTTTTCCTATCGTTCGCCTGGAAGGTGTCTACATAAGATGACCGATCAAGTCGCATCACGCGACGTCAAGACGGGTGACCCCGTCCAACGGCTTAAGCGAAACGCCGTCGGGACCTTTGGTGTCATCTTCATGGCGGTGGCCACCGCCGCGCCGATCACGGCCATGGTCGGCAACGTGCCGATCGCCGTCGGGTTCGGAAATGGTTCCCACGCACCCGCTGGTTACATCGTCGCCACCGTCGTGCTTGGCCTGTTCGCCATCGGCTACGCCACGATGGCCAAGCACATCACCACCACCGGTGCGTTCTACGGCTACATCTCGCACGGGTTGGGTCGTGTGGTTGGCATGGCCAGTGGCCTGTTGATCACCATGGCCTACGTCGTCTTCGAGGCCTCGCTAATCGGCATCTTCTCGTTCTTCTTCAAGAACTTCCTGTCATCACAGTTCGGAGTCGAGATCCACTGGATCCTGCCGGCCATGCTGATGCTGGCGCTGAACGCGATCCTGACCTACTTCGACGTGAACCTCACGGCGAAGGTGCTCGGCGTGTTCCTGGTGACCGAGATCGTGATGCTGTCCCTTGGTGCGTTTGCAGTGCTGTTCCAGGGTGGCGGCCCCGACGGCTTCGCGGTCGGGGAGATCCTCAACCCGATCGGTGCCTTCACCCCGGCTGCCATCGCGGGCGCCAGCGCCGGCCTCGGTCTGTTCTTCGCGTTCTGGTCCTGGGTCGGGTTCGAGTCCACCGCCATGTACGGCGAGGAGTCCAAGGACCCGAAGAAGATCATCCCGCGCGCCACGATGCTCAGCGTCCTCGGCGTCGGCATCTTCTACGTCTTCGTGTCCTGGATGGCGATCGCGGGCACCGGCCCGCAGCAGGCGGTCGATCTCGCGCAGAGTGCGGACACCTCGTCGGAGATCTTCTTCGGCCCCGTCCGCAGCACCTACGGCGAGTGGGCCATCACGCTGTTCAACATCCTGCTGGTGACGGGTTCGTTCGCCTGTGGCATGGCATTCCACAACTGTGCATCGCGCTACCTGTACGCACTGGGCCGCGAGGGACTGTCGGAGGGTCTGCAGAAGACGCTCGGCGCAACTCACCCCAAGCACGGATCCCCCTACATCGCGTCGTTCGTGCAGAGCGGCATCGCGTTGGTGCTGATCCTCGCCTTCTTCTTCGCGGGGATGGATCCGTACGTGCACATGTACACGCTGCTGGCGATCCTCGGCACGATGGCGATCCTGATCGTGCAATCGCTGTGCGCCTTCTCGGTCATCGCCTACTTCCACTTCCACAAGAACCACCCGTCCAGCGCGCACTGGTTCAAGACGTTCCTCGCCCCAGGGCTGGGCGGCATTGGCATGCTGTACGTGGTGTACCTGCTGTGGGAGCACAAGGACGCGGCGGCAGGTGCGGCGTCGGGCACGCTGCTGTTCAAGCTGACCCCGTGGATCGTGGTCGGGCTGTTCATCTTCGGTGCGAGCATGGCGCTGTACTTCAAGCTCCGCGATCCGCGGCGCTACGAGCTGATCGGTCGAATCGTTTACGACGAGAACGAAATTCGCGACTAGAGGAGTACGTCAGCATGGTTGACTCAAGCTCCGATCAATCCGCGCCTCCGCTGGGGCGGTTCAAGGTCCTCGACGCGAAACCCGTCAATCTCGACGGGTTCAGCGTCCCGGACGTCGGACTCGGGCTGGTCGCCATGCACTCTGAGAACGACCCCACCCCGTCGCTGGTGATAGGCGACGGGGTGGTTCTCGAACTCGACGGCAAGCCAGCCACCGAGTTCGACGTGATCGACGAGTTCATCGCCCGCTACGGCATCGACCTGACGGTCGCGGCCGAGGCGATGGCACTCGATGACGTCGAGCTGGCCCGGATGGCCGTCGATGTCAACGTGTCGCGGGCGGAGGTGGTGCGGCTCATCGGCGGCACCACCCCCGCCAAGCTCGCCCGGGTGATGGCCGCGATGTCGCCCGTCGAGATGCAGATGGCGATGGCCAAGATGCGCGTCCGACGGACGCCGAGCAACCAGGCCCACGTCACCAACCAGCTGGACGATCCGCTGCTGATCGCCGCCGACGCCGCCAGTGCGGTCGCCTACGGGTTCCGCGAGGTCGAGACAACGGTGCCGGTCCTGGGCGACGCGCCGTCCAACGCGGTCGCACTGCTGATCGGCAGCCAGGTCGGCACGCCGGGCGCCATGGCCCAGTGCGCGATCGAGGAGGCGCTGGAACTGCGGCTGGGGATGCGCGGCCTGACCAGCTATGCCGAGACGATCTCCATCTACGGCACCGAGCAGGTGTTCGTCGACGGTGACGACACCCCGTTCAGCAAGGCGATCCTCACCTCCGCCTACGCCTCGCGTGGCCTGAAGATGCGGGTCACCAGCGGCGGTGGCGCCGAGGTGCTGATGGGTGCGGCCGAGCGGTGCTCGATCCTGTATCTGGAGTCGCGGTGCGTCTCGCTGGCCCGGGCACTCGGCTCCCAGGGAGTGCAGAACGGTGGCATCGACGGCGTCGGTGTCGTGGCCTCGGTGCCCGACGGTATGAAGGAACTACTCGCCGAGAACCTCATGGTGATGATGCGGGACCTGGAGTCCTGCGCAGGCAATGACAACCTGATCTCCGAATCTGACATTCGCCGCAGCGCACACACGCTGCCCGTGTTGCTCGCAGGCGCGGACTTCATCTTCTCCGGATTCGGCTCGATCCCGCGCTACGACAACGCCTTCGCGCTGTCGAACTTCAACTCCGATGACATGGACGACTTCTTGGTGCTGCAACGGGACTGGGGTGCCGACGGCGGTCTGCGCACCGTCTCGGCCGAACATCTGGAGGCCGTGAGGCGCCGCGGGGCCAGGGCCGTGCAGGCGGTGTATCGCGACCTCGGCCTCGCCGACTACGACGACGCCCGGGTGGAGGAAGTGGTGGTGGCCAACGGTTCCCGCGACCTCTCGGCCGGGCATCCGAAGATCGTCGCGGAGGCGGCCGCCTCGATCGAGGCCAGATCGCTCACCGTGTTCGACGTCATCGCGTCATTGCAGCGCACGGGGTTCGAGGCCGAGGCCGACGCGATCGCCCGGCTCACCCGGGAGCGGCTCAAGGGTGATCAGCTGCAGACCTCCGCGATATTCGACGAGGAGTTCCGTGTCCTGTCCAAGGTCACCGATCCCAACGACTACGCCGGGCCGGGAACGGGCTACACGCTGTCCGAGCGACGGCGCGCCGAGATCGACGGTGTTCGCCAAGCCCGCAGCGCCGCGGAACTGACCGCCGATCAGGCCGAGCATCACGGCCACGTCATCGTCAACGACGTCGAGATCGCCCGCCAGGGCAGCGACCCGCGTGAAGTCTGCATCGGACTGTCCCCGGCGTGGGGACGCAGCGTGTGGCTGACGCTGTGCGGGTTGACCGTGTCCGAGGTGCTGCGGCAGATCTCGGCCGGTCTGGAGGAGGAGGGCTGTGTGCCCAGGCTGGTGCGGGTGCGGTCCACCATCGACGTCGGTCTGATCGGGCTGACCGCTGCGCGGCTGTCGGGCTCCGGTATCGGAATCGGACTGCAGGGCAAGGGGACAGCGCTGATTCACCGGCGCGATCTCGCACCGCTGGCCAACCTCGAACTGTTCAGCGTGGCGCCGCTGCTGACGGCGAAGATGTACCGCGAACTCGGCAAGAACGCCGCGCGGCACGCGAAGGGTATGGCGCCCGTGCCGATCCTCACCGGCGGTACCGACGAGTCGATCTCGGCGCGCTACCACGCCCGCGCGGTCGCCCTCGTCGCGCTTGAGCGGGCGGCCTGTGAGCCAGGCCAGCCCCCCGTCACCGTCGAGGTGAGGCGGCCATGAACCCCGAGGTAGAACGGTTCACCGTCGAGAACGCCGTCGACGGCAAGCTCGGCCTGTCAGACCTGCGGATGGATCCCGCGACGCTGGTCCATCAGGCCGCCGTCGCGGAACAGCACGGGAACCCGCAGCTCGCCGAGAACTTCCTGCGTGCAGCGGAATTGGCGACCGTCGATGACGAAGAGGTGATGGAGCTGTACGAGGCGCTGCGCCCGTACCGGTCCACTGCCGAGCAACTCGAGGAACTTCGCGCGTCACTCGAGGCACGCGGTGCATCACGCTGCGCGGAGCTGGTGCGCCAGGCCGCTGACGTCTACGGCCGGCGGGGACTGTTGCGTTGAGCGTGCCGGAGCGGTTCGCGGGCGTCGTCGCCGGGATCGACGTCGGCAACCACACCACCGAGATCGTGCTGGCGCGGGTGGATGGCGGCACCGTCACCACGCTTGCGCACGGGCAGGCTCGCACCCGTGACCGCAAGGGATCTCGCGAATCGCTCAAGGGCGCGGCCGCCCTGTTGCACCGGCTCGAGGTCGAGGCAGGAGTTGTAGCCGAGGAACTTCTGCTGTCAGCGCTGCGGCCGGTTGACACGGCGACCGCACCGATCCCTCCGGCGTCGTCACCGCGCTCTCCGGTCCGAAACCTGCGCAGGCCCGACGCCAGCACCCCGGCCGGCGCCGGGTGCGGGGTGGGACACCATGTTCGACTCGCCGATCTCGACGGCCCGGTGGATGGCGGACCGGTCGTCGTATCCGTGGACGGGGCAACCGATTTCGAGGTGGCCGCACTGGCCATCTCCGACGCCGTGGACCGCGGCTGGCAGGTGGCCGGCGTGATCGTCGCGCAGGACGACGCCGTGCTCATCCGCAACCGCATCCCCATCGACGTTCCGGTCGTGGACGAGGCAGACGTCGACGGTGTGGAACCCGGCGCGTTGGTCGCCGTGGAGGTCGTCGAGGAGGGTCGCGCGTATCGCGCCATGGCCGATCCCATCGCACTGTCGGCGGCACTGCACCTGAGCCACGACGACATCGTCGACATCGCGGAGTTCTGCCGTGAACTCGCCGATTCCTCGGCGATCGCCGTCACGCGGCGCACCAGCCCGGTGCCCGCGCCCACGGCCGACGACGACTACGTCGACTGTGTCATAAACGGCACGGACGGCATGGCCGGCGACACGGTGCGATACTCGCCCGCCCAGGCCCACGCCGTGTTGCGGCTGGCGCCGCCGGGCTGCGTCGAACGCATCCGCCTGCGCTCGGTTCCCGCTGCGGCGAGCGGCATCGCGGTGGAGGATGCGTTCTTCACCGATCTCGCGTCGATCGACAGCGGGGCGTGGCTGCGCCGTGGTGTCGTCGACGCCCAGGGCACGGTCGTGGCCATGCTGTCGGCCGACGAGGTCTCCGACGCCGCAATCACGTTGGCGGAGTTGACGGGACGGCCGGCACGCACCCTGAGCACCGAGCCGGAGGCGGCGGCATGGGGCGCTCGCACCACACCGGGGTTGCCGCCTGACGCGCTGGTGTGCGATATCGGCGGCGGCACCATCGACCTGATCGGCGCCGAGCGAACCGTCGTCGCGGCAGGGGCGGGGGAGACCATCACGGTCGCAGTGGCGCGGGTGCTGGGCATTCCGCGTGCGCTTGCCGAGCGTGTGAAGCGCACCCCCGCCGTCAGGGTGGAGGGCCCGCACGTCGCGCACGAGGAGGACGGCCGCCGCGTCTTCCTGGACTCGCCCGCGCCGGCCGACGCGATCGGCAGGCTCTGTACACGAGGTGACGCGGGTCTGGTGCCGTTCTCCAGCAAGCTGGCCGCCGAGGAGTGGCGCAGCCTGCGGTTGGCCGTCAAACAGGAGACGGTCGCGTCCAACATCGCCCGCTGCATGCGAGCCTTCGAGCAGCCGCCGAGCGCCCTGGTGCTGGCTGGTGGCGGCGCACTCGACGACGAACTGCTGCGCACTGTCGGTGAGGCACTGCGCGCCGTGCCCGTCGTTGTCGGGCGGGCCAATATCGACGGTGTGCACGGACCGCGGTTCGCGGTGGCGTGCGGGCTGATTCACCTGTTCGCGGCCCGGCATTCAAAACCATTGAGCTGCTAGAGTTCAGCCGTTCTTCGCGATGTGGAACAAGGAAGTCCGGTGCGATTCCGGCGCGGTACCGCCACTGTGAGCAGGCGTCTTGTGCGCTTCGTGAGCCAGATACTCGGCCACATCGTTCCCTTCGACCTCGGGGCGGTGCTTCCCCGAGACAAGGACTAAGTCATGACTGCCCGCCCTCACCGCCGTGTCCTTGTCGGATTGGGCGTCGACGCACCGTCGCAGGACGCCGACCTGTTGCTCATCGCCGAGTATGCCGACGCACGCGTCGCATACCTGCAGATGGGGTCACCCACCCTGGTCGAGGTGCTGGACGATCTCGCAGCCGACGAGCCGGGTGCGCACGTGCACCTCGTGGCCGCGCCCACCGCGGGGGCCCCGGCGCCCGCACGATCGTGGTTGCGGAGGGTGGCCGGGGACTGGACCCGGCGGCACCCGGGCTCACTCGTCGTCACGGTCGCAGACCGGCCCGTGACAGGCGGTGAGGCCGCTCTGTCGTCGCCTGCCTGGGAGCAGGTGCCCGGGCACGGTCGTCATGTTCTGGTGTGTCGCGGTCCGCGTTGCACCGCACGTGGCTCGGCGTCCGTCGCAGAGGCGATCGACGACCGGCTGCGCGAACGCGGGCTCGGCGACGACGACGTATTGGTGACGCAGACGGGGTGTCTCTTCCCGTGTAACCACGCCCCAGTTGTCGTCGTGCATCCGGGCGACCAGTGGTGGGGTCCGGTCTCCGCCCAGGATGCTGGGGCTCTCGTCGACACCTGGGCCGCCGATCCGCAGCGCGAGGTCGGACGCGAAGTGAACAAACCGCCACGTCCTTGAAATGGTCGTGATTCACCTGCGGCCACTTAGCCGAGGCCGGGCAGGATGTCGCCGAGGCCGAAGGTGACGGGCTGCTCTAGTTGGGCTGCCCCTTCATGTGTCGGATGACAGCCAGGAGCGGGTGACGGCAGAAGGCGCTCAAGTGTTCGCGCCAGCGCAACCGATGTCGCGTCCTTCAGTGAAGAATCACCGGCCAAAGAACGTTCGATGCCGCGAAGCTGAGGTGGTGAACATGTTTCATTTTGCGACCTCTCGCTGGATAACTGGGAGTGACTGCAGGGAGTCGACGGCAAAGTTACGGAAGGCTTGGGCGGCACCCACCACGCTCGCCGGGCGACAGTTGACAGTTGGGCTGAGCAATCGCTTAGCGATTGTCGTCCAGTCGCCTCGATGCGTCTACGGCTATCTGACTTGCCATCTGTTTCATGGACTTAAACAGTCCAATTGGCGCTGTTTGGGACGCGGTAGCGATGTGGCGGCCCGCTCGAATCAGTTTTTACAGTCTGTAGGGAATCCCGGGCGGATCGGTTGTGGTTCGAGGTCGCGGAGCCCCGCCGTGCAGCGATGGACAGTTGCTTCGCTACCGGTGAGGCGACCGCAGCGGTGCTGCTTTTCCGAAAATAGAACAGGTTCTACAAATACTCCAATGTTCAAATATTTCTCGGGTAGCGTCACGCCCGTCAATATCGACCACCCAAGGAGATACCTTGCACTCCGCTTTGCGCCCCTACGTGACCTCCGGGTTGGCTTTGACAGCCGCCGGCGCGATCGCCCTCGCCCCCATGGCGCCCCCCCCGGCCGTTCAGGCCGCCGCACACCGGTCTGTTAACACATCGGTAGAGCTGACGGCCGGGGCGAATCTCATCACCCCATGGGTCAACTCGTTCAACACCGCCTCCGCCAACGCCACAAGGGTCGCCGACTTCTACTTCAAAGCGCCCGGTGCCGTCCTGCAGCAGGCCATCGTCAACCAGGTCAACTACCTCGGGGTGCTGCTCAACAACCCGGGCCACATCGGCGCCGTACTCAACGACATCGGCACGAATCTGCAGAACGCGTTCAACGCCGCCACCTTCCTCGGCGGGACACCGGCGGACCTCAAACGTTGGGCCGCGGACTCCAACGACGCAATCCACTCCCTCATGTGGGGGGCTCTCACGGGCCTCACCCCCCATCCCGCGATCCCGGCTCTCAACGAGCCGATCCGGACAGTCCTTCAGCTCCTGGCGTCACCGCTAACCGGTGTCCTGATTGGCTTGTCGGGCCCGTTCGTGAGCCCCGTGGTGGCGGCCCTCAACAGCATCCGCGCCATTATGACCGCCCCGGACATTCAAACGGCATTGCAGACGCTCGTCGCCATGCCAGCTACCGTTGTTGGGGCCTTCTTCAACGGTGCGTCCCTCAACCTTGACGCGCTGGTGCCGCTGATCAGTGCATCCGGGATTATGCCGGCCGGCTTCAACATCACTTCTCTCGGCGTGGAACTTGGCGGACTGTTCACCGCCGGTGCTACGAAGTCCGTGGCCGGGGTGTTCCAGCCCGGCGGCTCGATCTTCAACTCCCTAACCTTCGTTACTCAACTAGGAGGCTCACCACTAACCGTTCTGGGCCGTGCGGTCGGCCCGCTTGCCGCGTTGGCGAGCCTTTCGCAGATGATCGCCAAGGCAATCGGTTGGGACGGTGTGGGTAACCCTCTGGCCAAGCTGAAATTCCCGCAGATCACCGGTCCCAGCGCCGTGACGAACAACGTGTTGGCTGCCGCAGTTGATACCGCGCCGACCGTTGACGCTGTCGCCTCGCTGCCATCGGTAAATGCCCAGATGGTCTCGCTGGGCGCCAGTTCTACTCCCGGAGTGGACGCTGCTGCGGGGCAGGCGCCGGCTCCGGCCATCGAGGCGCCCAAGGTCGAGGTCACACCGGAACCCGCAACACCCATCGAGGCGGAAGCGCCCGCTGACGTGCCGACCGATGTCACGGAAACTGTGCCATCCGAACCGAGTACGACGGCACCGGCCGAGGGTGAGACCACTGGCACCGACACCGACACCACCGTTACACCTGTTGATACCAAGGACGGCAACAAGGTGGTGCCTGGTGTCAAGGCCGGGGCCAACAACAAGTCCGGCGACCGGACTCAGGCGGGGCTCAAGGCTCTCGGCGATCAGGTCGGGGCCGCGGCGAAGAACTTCGGCGACGGGATCAAGAAGGCCCTCGGCGGTAACCGCTCCAGCTCCAGCTCCAGCTCGAGCAGCAGCACCGGCAGCGACGCCGGTGGCGGCAACGAGTAACCGCACCAGCTAAACCCGTGGGCCCCCTCCTTCGCACCAGAAGGAGGGGGCCTCCTGCAATCCAGATCTACCGCTGCGACGTGGCTCAGCGACCTGCAGGGTCTGGCGGCAGCACCGTCTCACATCAGTCAGCGTGTGGTGAGCCCCTGAACGATGTCGCCGAGGCTGAAGGTGACGGGCTGCTCTAGTTGCGCGAAGGTGCACGAGCGCGGGTCGCGGTCGGGGCGCCACCGGTTGAACTGCGCGGTGTGGCGGAACCGCTGCCCCTCCATGTGGTCATAGCGGACCTCGACGACGCGTTCGGGCCGCAGCGGTACGAACGACAGGTCCTTGCCCGCGCTCCAGCGTGACCCGGCACTGCGCTGCGGTGCGGGGTCCGCGACGTGGGCGGCCCAATTCCACGGATGGTCATCGAAACTCGTTACCAGCGACTGTAACTCGGCGTACAGCTGGCGCCGCGTTGCCATCGGGAAGGCGCCTATGACCCCGACAGAGGCGAGCATTCCGTCATCGGTGAACAGCCCGAGCAGCAGAGACCCGACGGCGTCCTCACCCGACTTGTGCACCCGGTAACCGGCGACCACGCAGTCCGCGGTCCGGGCGTGCTTGACCTTGAACATGACGCGTTTGTCAGGCTGGTAGGTGATGGACAGCGGCTTGGCGATGACACCGTCCAGACCCGCACCCTCGAACTCGGAGAACCAGCGCTGCGCGGTGGCCAAGTCGGTGGTCGCGGGCGTCACGTGGAACGCCGGACCCGAGTCGGCGAGCGCCGCGACCAGCGCAGCGCGGCGCTCGTCGAACGGCAGAGGTGTGTGGTCGTCGTCGCCGAGGGCCAGCAGGTCGAACGCGATGAACGCCGCGGGCGTCTTCTCGGCGAGCATCCGCACGCGGCTGTCGGCGGGATGGATGCGCTGCTGCAGCGCCTCGAAGTCCAGGCCGTGCGCGGTCGGGAGGATGATCTCGCCGTCGATGACGCAGCGCGGTGGCAGCTCGGCCCTGGCCGCCGCGACCAGTTCGGGGAAGTAGCGCGTCAGCGGTCGCTCGTTGCGGCTGCCGAACTCGACGTCGTCACCGTCGCGGAAGCAGATCGACCGGAACCCGTCCCACTTCGGCTCGTAGCTGGCGTCGGGTGGGATGGTGGGCACCGACTTCGCCAGCATCGGCGAGACCGGCGGCATGACGGGCAGGTCCATCGACTCATTCTGACGGGTCGCGATGACATTCCCCGGCATCGGAGGTCACAACTGGCATGGACGCGACAATGGGTGAGGTGACGGGTATGAAACCGTCGCGCAGTGGACATCTACCGATCAACGGCCTGAACGTCTATCACGAGGTGTACGGGGAGCTAGGCGCGTCGAAAACGCCTCCGCTGCTTCTGATTCCCGGCGCGTTCATGGCCACCGACTCGATGACGTCGTGGGCGGCGGCCTTCGCCGGCGAGCGCACCGTCATCGTGTTCGATCAGCAGGGACACGGCCGCACCCCGGACACCTCACGCGCGATGTCCTACGAGCAGTTCGCCGACGATGCCGCGGCACTGCTACAGGCACTGTCGGTCGAGCGCGCGGACGTGATGGGCTACTCGCAGGGTGGCGGTGTCGCATGGCAGCTGGCTATCCGGCATTCGGCGCTGGTCGGCAAGCTGGTGTCGATGTCGGCGACGTATCGCAGGGACGGCTGGTACCCGTCGGTGCTCGAGTCCATCGGGGGCTTGAGCGCTGACGTCTTTGCCGGTACGCCTGTTGAGTCGGCGTTCAAGGCGCACACGCCTGACGCCAAGGCCTTCGATGCCTACGTCGAGAAGATGAAGGTCCTGAACGTCGACGACCAGGACATCAGCGATGAGCAGATGCGTGCGGTCTCGGCTCCGACGATGGTCATCGTCGGTGATGCGGACGGTGTGACGCTGGAACACGCGTTGGCGATGTTCGCGCTGCGCGGTGGCGGTGATGAGGAGGCGGCGGCATCGGGGGTGCTGCAGCGAGTTCCTGCCGCGCGCCTGGTGGTCCTGCCGGCGATGTCCCACATCGGGCTCTCCGGGGCGTCCGCGGTGCTGGCGCCAATGGTGAGCGCATTTCTCGACGATGCGCCGCCAGTGACGCCGGATCTCTTCTAGGGAGCCGGGATTGCAGCCGGTTTGAGGTGACGGACTGCCCAGCCGACACCAATCATCAGCGCCACGCCCACGCCCGCACCGATGAGTGCGACCGCCCAGGACTCGCGCAGGGATCCGCCCATGGCGAGCCAGGCGGGCAGTGCGGCGGTGAGCACGCCCTCGACCAGCGCGACAGTGCCGGTGATCTTGGTCAGACCGGTCCGCTCCAGGCCCAGAACCAGGAAGAAGAGCATCCACAACGCCGCCCAGGCGAGCCAGATGATCCCGAAGACCGGGGCGTCGGCAGCGAAACTTCGTGCGGCATAGGCGATCGCGGCCACCGCGACGAAGAGCGAGAACCAGCCCAGGCCATGGCCTGGTAGGTCGAACAGCGCGTTGATGCCGACCCACAGATAGGTGAAGCCGAACAGGTACAGGCCGGCCGCGGCTTGGATGACGGCGGGATCGCCACCGGCGGTGAGGACCAGATAGGTCGGGGTGAAGACCTGCATCAGGCCGACGAAGAGATTGAGCGGGGCGGCTCCGCGCGGGCTCACCCAGCCCAACAGCATGACGCCGTTCACTATCAGTACCGCGCCCACATAGAACAGTCCGATGTTGCTCATCGGGGACCTCGATTTCTCTCGGGATGCCGCCCGGCCGGAGAACCCGGCCGGGCGGCCTCGCGCTGTTCTTTGGCTTACTGCTAGTGGGGAAGGATGTCCTTGTCGAAGATGTCCAGGGGGATCTTCAGGACGACTGCCGCGTTCGGAATGTCGACGACGCCGCCGACGTGCATCTCACACGGCGCCACCGAGATGATGGTGTACGCCTGCTCGGGGGTGTAGCCGAACTTCCCGAGGTATTCGATCGCCTGCTCGACGACCTGCGTCACCGCCATGGTGGTGTCGAGGTACTTCTGTTCACGGCCACCTGCCGACAGGCCGGTGAACGAGATGTACCTGGTGCCAAAGTCTGGATCGACCGGGGACGGCCGGAACATCGGGGTCCGGACGCCGTAGCGGGCCATCCCGTCCTTGATCACGTTGAACCGGTACCAGCCGGCACCGTCCATCTCGATTGCGTTCCAAGTGATTTCGCCGTCACCCTCGGCGAAGTGGAAGTCTCCGCTGGAGAACAACGCCCCGTCGACGAACACTGGGAAGTAGACACGTGAACCGCGCGACAGGTTCTTGATGTCCATGTTCCCGCCGTTCTCGCGCGGCGGGATGGTCCGCGCCGCGGTCTCGGCGACGCGCGCCCACTCGTCGCCCTCGAGGTCACGAAGGACAGCGGTGTCCCTGGCGTCTGCGCGAGGTGCGGCCAAACCGTCGGCGATGAACGGGTCTTCGCGCTCATTCCAGATCCGAAGCAGATCATGCGAGGGAGCGACGCCGATGATGCCCGGGTGACTGATCGCCGGGATCTCCACCCCGGGGATCTGGCGGCTCGTGGCAAAGAGACCGTGTAGATCCCAAATGGTCTTGAATCCGTCGGGGAAGGATGCTGCCAGCGGCCCACCCATGCCGGGCAGGATGTTGGAGTAGCCGATGCCCGAGAGTGGCTGAACGTCGAGAATGTCGACCACGAGCAGGTCGCCGGCCTTGACACCGTCCACTCTGACTGGGCCCGTGAGCGGGTGGGTGCGGGTCAGGTCGAACGTGTGGATGTCGCCGTCGTCGTCGACGTCCTTGAGCTGGTAATCGTCGTAGCCGCCGCTCTCCAGAATGAGTTCATCGCCGATACCGACCTCGATGAGGGGCGGGATGTCGGGATGCCAGCGGTTGTGACCGAGATGCTTCTGCTCGGCCAGGGGGACGCCGACCTCACAGGAGAAGCGTTGGACACCGAGGTCGCGATTGGGGAATCGGGATACGCCCGAGCGCGTGAAGTCGGTGGGTTCGGCCATGGTGCATTCCTCTGTTCGCGGGATGTGACGGCGCCCACGTTATCTCCATTTGGAAATAAATCAACCCCGAAGTTTCGCGCAGTCGGACTGTTCGCCTTGGGGCGGGAAATGGGGGAGCGGACGGCGCGATGCGCTGTCAGCAAAGGCCTCGATAGAGGGGTGGCGTCAGCTCTGTCAGCTGCGTTTGGCCAGTAGGCCGGCGAGAGCTTGGTGCTCCCACGCGGCCAGATCATGCAGCTCGACTTCGATGGTCTCGCTCACTCGAGGAGTGATGGCCTGATACTTCGAGCGCCCGCGGTCGGTCAGATGCACGAGCACCCGCCGACGATCCAGCGTGTCAACGGTTCGGTGCAGCAACGCCTGATCGACGAGCCGGTCTACGCTGCGGGTAAGGGTTGCGCCCGGCAGGCCGACGACGTCAGCCAGGCCGGTCATCGTCAGCCCGTCCGTGGCGCGATGGAGTGCCCCGAGTATCAACCAGTGCGGTACCGCAAGCCCGGTGCCCGACAGGCTGGCGCCAATGGTCCGCTCGAGGCGCGCTGCGCGGTCCAGGAGTAGTGCGGCGAGTTCCTCGAATTCTGCCGACATTGAACGATCCACACTCCGATCCGCACCCGGTCTGCGATGCTTGGCGGGCATCGAAATCGGGGAAACGAGACTCCACAATCAATTCCATTTGAACACATGCCCGCGGGGTAAGTCGACCAGAGGAGGTGAAGTGTGGGTTGGAACACGGATGCCTTTCGGATAGGCCTCGCCATCCCGCTTCAAGGCCCTGGAGGCATATTCGGCCCGTCCTGTGAGGCGGTTGCCGAGTTGGCCGTGGCCCAGCTCAACGCCACCGACGGCATTCTGGGCAGACGAGTGGAGATCGAGGTACTCGACGCCGGGGCTCCGGTGGAGGAGTTCTGCGACCGCACGTTGCAGGGCGTTCAGCGGGGCGCAGTGCACGCGGTGGTCGGTTGGCACATCTCCTCGGTTCGACAGCACATGTCCCCGCTGCTGGCGCAGATGAATGTCCCCTACGTCTACACATCGCTGCACGAAGGTGCCGCCGGTGAGCCAGTGCTCTGCTCGGGGGAGACCCCGGCGGTTCAGGTGGTCCCCGGCTTGAGTTGGCTGCGGGAGCATCTGGGATTGCGTCGGTGGGCCATCGTGGGCTCGGACTACGTGTGGCCGCGGCGTACCGCTCGTGCCGTGCACGCCTACGCGGAGGCTTCCGACTCGAAAGTCGTCGGTGAGTTCTACGTGCGCTACGGCTGTCGCGACTTCACTGGCGTCCTGCGCAACTTGGACACGAGCAATGCCGACGCGGTGATCATGCTGTTGGTGGGACGAGACGCGGTGCTGTTCAATCGGCAGTTCGCCGCCAACGGCATGCAGGAGCGCGTGGTGCGGTTCTCGCCACTGATGGAGGAGAACATGCTCCTGGCATCAGGCGGTGCGGCCACAGGGAACCTGTACGTCGCCGCGGCGTACTTCAACAGCCTTGCCACATCGTCGGCACTGGACTTCACCGGCGCCTACCTGGATCGATTTGGCCCGCACGCACCAGCTTTGAACAACGCCGCGGAATCGTGCTACGAGGGAATCCTGGCACTGGCTGCGAGCGCAAACACTGTTCAGAGTGTCGACTCGCATCAAATACTCGCGGCGATCGAGAACCGGGGAGTGAGCTACAACGGGCCCCGTGGGACGGTGCACCTCGGCGTGGGCCGTTCACGTCAGCAGGTGCATATCGCCCGTGCCGACCACTATGACTTCGACGTCATCGGGATGTTGCCGGAGCCGTCGGACCGCTAGCGCGCGCAGCGGCGATGAGTTTGGGGCGGTGCGGTGGTCTAGATCCATGACAACCGATGAACCAGGATGGACTTTGTGGATCTCCCCGTGCAGCCACCCGTCGACCCGATGCTCGCCAAGGCCGCGGCCAAGGTGCCCGACGAGCCCGGTGTGTGGTCGTTTGAACCCAAATGGGACGGCTTCCTTCACTGAACTTGTCAAGGTTGTTGAAGGAGAAGTCCTTGGTGTTGTCGGTATCGAGCCGCGGCTATTTGTCTTGTCATGTTGCACGACGTTGGGGGATCAGTAGCTCGCTTATCAAGCGGCGACAGCGTCTTGTCCCGCAACATCTAGGTGTCGCGTGTCTAGCGAGTCATCGTGTAAGTCGACGCTCGACGATGTTGAGGAGGGTGGCGATCGCGGTTTGGTCACCGGTTGCGTGCAGATGACCTCGTGTGACGGCGTCGCCTAGGGTGACCCTACTCCCGGCGATAGCGGCGATCGTCGCTGCGCTCGCTCGGATCGTTACGTCGCTTGGCTTTTCGCCGGCCCCCGGTGTAACTGTTGTGTGGCCGTCGCGGATCCGTAGACGTGCGACGCTCTCATCGATCTGGAACTCGAACTCGGCATCCAGTTCGCTTGGCAGATCGTCAAGGTCGCTGCCGGTGAAGAACGTCAACGACCATTCCGCGTTGTAGGCCTCGTGGTCGACGTCGTCGTCGTCCATGTGGTGCCGGGCGCCCCACAACGCCAGCGGGACAACCGCCTGGGCGAGTTCGCGTCCCGCGTCAGTCAGTTCGTAGGCCACCGCGGCGCTCGGCTGATCAAGCAGAAGTCGTCGACCGATGATGTCGTCGGCCTCGAGTTGTCGCACTCGCGCGGCCAACAAACTGGTGCCGATCCCGGACAGCGCCTCAAGCAGCTGCGAGTACCGCTTCGGGCCCGAACTTAACTCACGCACGATGAGCAACGTCCAGCGTTCCCCGACGACATCGAGGGCATGTGCGAGCCCGCAGAACTGTCCGTACGTCCGCCGCGTCATGCTTCGATCCTAACGAACGACTCACTGATTTTAGATCATACTTCTAAAATATGTAGCGCACTGCAAAATCGCCTGCTACTTTCTACGCACGGGTCGCGGCCCGTCCGTTCGAAGGAGCCCACGTCGTGAATGGAAGAACAACCGGGACCAACGGGCAGGCCATTTTGGATGCCACACAATTCGCTGAGACCGCTGAGCGCATCACCAACCAGGCGCTGACCGCCGAGATGCTGGCGCTCTACGCCCCCGATGCGGTGGTGGAGTGGATCATCGACGGCGCCTACGAACGCCACGAGGGCATAGACGCGATTCGGCCGGCCGTCACCGCGATGTCCGACCTCTGGCGTGCACGACGTCTATACGTACGCAAACAGTCGCAGTGCGCAGACGCTGACCACGTCGTGCTCACCTATTCCGGCGGTTTCTCCGGCGGCAAGAAGCTATTTGGCACCGAGATTTGGACGCTGCGTGACGGACTCGTCGTGTGCCACCAAATGTACGCATATCTCGACGTTCGGCCGCGAACGTCGCTATGGGCCCAAATCCGAGTGGCCCTCATGGATCCACGAACAGCGCTGCGCGCCAGACGCATCGACCGGAATCTGTCAAGGTAATCGACCACGAATCCACTGCCGGGAATCAACCACCGTCCGGCTCATCCATCCGAAGCGAGAAGGCAAGCAAAATGTCCACCCCATTGGAAACCGCGACCTCGATCCAAACCCACGCGATCGGCCGGGAGCCAGCTCTCACCACCATGGCCATCGGGCGACTCCTGCTTGGGATCGCGTCCCTAGCAGCACCACGAGCATTCGCCCGAGCGGTCGGCGTATCGACCGTTACACCCGAATTGACCTACATGACAAGGATCTACGGTGCTCGTGCCCTCGCAATGGGAACTGCATTTCTGACCAGCAGTCAACCCGAACGGGCCCGATGGACACGGCTGTCGCTAGCCATCGACATCTCCGATACCGCCACGGGGATCGTTCACCTGCTACGACGAGACTCCGCACTGCGGGCGATCATTGCGATGATCGCCCTCACCGCCTCCTATGCAGTGCTCGGCGCACTCCACCTGATTAGCAGCAACGACGAAGGCCGGTCGCGGTGAAACACCCTCGAACGCAGGCGATCATGACGATTGCCACCGGATACCTCGTTCTTGGCATCTGGGCGACGGTGGCACCGGCCAACTTCACAACAATTCTCGCGAACTTCGGCGAGTTCAACCCGCACCTCGTCCGCGACTTCGGAGTATGCGCACTCAGTTTCGGCTCCGCTCTCATGATCGCTGCCTTCAAACCTGCCTGGCGCCGCCCAGCGCTACTGATCACGGCACTATGGAGTTCGCTGCACGCACTGAACCACTGGGTCGACGCCGCCGAAGCCGATCCTGCATGGATCGGGTGGGCCGAAGCCTCACTCCTGACAATCGTCGCGCTCGTCCTCGCAGGCCTTGCTCGCGCCGAGCACTCCTCTAGTGAAACTGGCTCGGACTCGCGCAGTGCTTGACGCCGCGCCCAGTCGCAGCCCACCATTCATCGACAGGAAGAGCTCAAATTCACTTGTAGAGCCACCCGAAGCCGGCATCAGCCTCATGGCCGTTGCAATGGGCTGGTCATTGACCGTCCGTACACAAAAGCCCTGAACGCGGCGGGTGTCGTCTCGGCCAGGGCCGCCGTCACCAGTTCGGGAAGTAGCGCGTCAACGGCCGCTCGTTGCGGTTGCCCAACTCGACCTCGTCGCCGTCACGGAAGCAGATCGACCGGCCCCGTCCCACTTCGGCTCGTGTGACAGAGCGAGGATTCGCCGGGCAGGTCAGGAATGGACTTCGCGAGCACGCGACATCGGCGGCATGACGGGGCAGGTCCACCTGCTCATTGTCGCGACTCCACCGCGGCGATGAGTTTGGGGCGGTGCGGTGGTCTAGATCCATGACAACCGATGAACCAGGATGGACTTTGTGGATCTCCCCGTGCAGCCACCCGTCGACCCGATGCTCGCCAAGGCCGCGGCCAAGGTGCCCGACGAGCCCGGCGTGTGGTCGTATGAACCCAAATGGGACGGCTTCCGCGCGCTGGTGTTCCGCGACGGCGACGACGTGGTGCTGCAATCACGCAACGGCAAGGAGTTGGGCCGCTACTTCCCCGAGCTTCTCGACGCGCTGCGTGACGAACTCGCGCCACGATGCGTGCTGGACGGTGAGGTAGTGGTGCCGCGCGAGATCGGCGGACGCACCCGGCTGGACTGGGAGTCGCTGAGCCAACGCATCCATCCTGCCGAGAGTCGCGTGCGGATGCTCGCCGAACAGACACCCGCGCACTTCATCGGTTTCGACGCATTGGCCGATGGTGACCGCTCGCTGCTCGACGAACCTTTCCGCGTGCGTCGCGAAGCGCTGTCGGCGTCTGTCCAGCACAAACAGTGGTGCCACGTCACCGGCACCACCGAGGACCCGAAGTTGGGCGCGCACTGGCTGACCAGCTTCGAGGGCGCGGGCCTGGACGGCGTCATCGCCAAGCGCCTCGACGGCCACTACCTGCCGGGCAAACGCGAGATGGTGAAGGTCAAGCACGCCCGCGACGCCGACTGCGTCGCGATCGGCTACCGGATCCACAAGAGTGGTGAGGGTGTCGGCTCGGTCCTTCTGGGCCTCTATCGCGATGATGGAGAACTCCAGATGGTCGGCGGCGCAGCATCGTTCAGTGTGAAGGATCGGATCAAGCTGCTCGCCGAACTCGAGCCGCTGCGGGAGGCCGAGGACCTGGTGCGCGACGGTGAGCCCAGTCGGTGGAACTCGGCCGCGGACAAGCGGTGGATCCCGATCCGGCCCGAGCTGGTCGCCGAGGTGGCCTACGACCAGATGGAGGGCAACAGCGAGCACGGCAGGCGATTCCGGCACGCGGTGAAGTTCGTGCGCTGGCGCCCCGACCGAGAACCGTCCAGCTGTACTTTCGACCAGCTCGAAGTTCCGCTCAACTACGACCTATTCGACGTACTGGAGTCCTGAGATGGCAAGTGCTGCTACCGAACTCGACGTTGACGGGGTCAAGGTCAGGCTGACCAGCCCGGACAAGGTCTACTTCCCGAAGCCCGGTTACACCAAGCGTGACGTGGTGGACTACTACCTCGCAGTCGCCGACCCCATGGTTCGGCTGCTGCGGGACCGCCCAGTGCATCTGCAGCGCTTTCCTGACGGTATCGACGGCGAGGAGATCTACCAGAAGCGGGTCCCCGCAAAGCATCCCGACTACCTTCAGACGTGCACGGTGACATTCCCGTCCGGCCGCACGGCCGACGCACTCAAGGTCACCCATCCGTCGGCCATCGCCTGGGCGGCGCAGATGGGCACCATCACACTGCATCCCTGGCAGGTGCGCTGTCCCGACACCGAACACCCCGACGAGTTACGCATCGACCTCGACCCGCAACCCGGGACCGACTTCTCAGATGCTCGCGCGATCGCCGTCGACGTCCTCAAGCCCGTGCTGGACGAGCTCGGCATCGTCGGCTACCCCAAGACATCGGGAGGCCGCGGCGTGCACGTGTTCGTGCGCATCAAGCCCGACTGGGACTTCATCGCGGTGCGGCGCGCGGGTATCGCGCTGGCGCGGGAGGTCGAGCGACGGGCGCCCGACGCGGTCACGACGTCGTGGTGGAAGGAGGAACGCGGCAAGCGGATGTTCATCGACTACAACCAGAACGCGCGCGACCGCACTTTCGCGTCGGCCTACTCGGTGCGGCGCACCGCGATCGCCACCGTGTCCATGCCGTTGACGTGGCAGGAGTTGGCCAGCGCCGATCCGGACGACTACACGATCGCGACGGTGCCTGACCTGATCGCCACCCGGGACGACCCGTGGGCCGATATCGACGCGATCGCGCACTCGATAGAGCCGCTGCTGGAGATGGTCAGGGCCGACGAGGAGGAACGCGGGCTGGGCGATATGCCTTATCCGCCGAGCTACCCGAAGATGCCGGGCGAACCGCCGCGGGTCCAGCCGAGTAAGAAGGTCGCCGCGAACTGGGACGAAGACGGCAATCCAGTGGGTGACTAGCGCTCAGCGCAGCGTGACGGCACCGACGACCGGTACCCGGGTCATCCAGAACTCGGGTACCTCGGCGTTGGCGCGCGCGTCCCTGGCCTTCGTGTACAGCGCCATCACAGCGAGTTCCAGGGCGCCGATGACGAGCATCGGCCACACCGCGCCGGCGATGACGCTGAGCGACAGGGGGTGCGTGGCGGGTTGACGGCGATCGGTGAGGCAGTTGCCCGCCACGAACACGACCACCGTGGCCACGAGCCAACACGCCAGGTAGACGAGACTCCAGGTCGGAAACACTGCAGTCCTCCGGTCGCTGTTCGGTAGCTAGTGACCGTCAATGTAACCTTCGCCACTGGCCCTAACAAGGTCTTCCTGAGGCTCCCAAAGCTGGGAAACCCGCTGGCTATAGCCCTGGAGTTAGCTGGCGGCTATCAATTGTGGGGCCTTCTCTGCCGTGATTGTGGCAGCAAACGGCAGTGAGTGACGCGGCCGCCATATCGGTGGCGGCATCGACCGCGGGCATCCCGACGACAACGCGCTGAGCGCAGTGAACGCCCCTCGAATGGCCCGTACCTGGCTGGACACCGGTTTTCGACCGATCAGCCGGTTGGCGTAAACGAACCATTTCGATGGCACGAACGAGCGGGGGTTTGTGGCCGAAGAGATCGATTGACGGACCGGCGCGCGGTCGACGACGCCGTCAATCGTTTGCGTTGTCAAAGTGGTTGCCGATTCCCTCGCAGGAAACTGACAGAAGTTCGGCGATCAGCCGGCGTTAAGCGGGGCTTTGCCCGTCATCTGGCGCCCCTCGCGGTCAATCCACACGAGATCGACAACGTCGCCGGGGTAGTGCCGGTCGAGCACGTTGGTCAGGGTCGTCGCCGAGTCCAGACCCGACCCGTCGATGCTGATGAGGACGTCACCGTTGTTCAGCCCGGCCAGCGCAGCAGGCCCGCCAGGCAGGACGTCTCGGATGATGACGCCGGGAATCGACGGGTCCTGATCGCCCGTGGCCACTCCGACCCCGAGCAGCGTGGGGGGACCGATGTGCACGGTGTCCGACGCGGCGCCCGAGCGGATCTGACCGGCCACGGCCATGACGTCGTTGATCGGGATCGCGAAACCGGCACCGCCGGGACCCATGCGGAAGGTCACGGTGGCTGCTGTCGTCAGGCCGACCACCTGGCCTCTGGCGTTCACCAGCGGACCGCCCGAGTCGCCCGCCCGAACGGGGGCGGCGAACTCGATGAGCCCGGTCATCTCCGACGAACTGCCGGTGAGTTCGTCCTTGGCGCTGATCTTCTGGCCGAAGGCCGTCACGCTGCCGGCCTCTTGGGTCAGGGGGCTGCCGGATCCGTAGGCGTTGCCGAGCGCCACGACGGGTTCGCCGGCGGCGAGTGATGACGAGTCCCCGATGGACGCCGCCGGCAGTCCGCTCGCGCCGCGCAGCTGGAGGACAGCGACGTCACGGGACCGGTTGTAGCCGACGAGGTCGGCGGTGTACGGCCGACCCAGCACGACCCCGGTGATGGTGTCGGCGCCGGCGACGACGTGGTAATTCGTCACGACGGTGCCGTTCGGGTCGATCACGATGCCGGTCCCGGTGCCGATGGCGTGCTGGTAGTCGATTCTGGTGTCGAGGCGTACCACCGCGGGCTCAGCGGCGGCGATCGCACCGGTGAGGTCGTCCGGCGCGGCGAGGGCTGGGACAGGTGCCGTCAGCGATGCCGCTGCGACGATCGCGATGCCGACGGCGAGCCGCCATCGCGAGAAAGACCTGCCCATGTGCCGCCCCTGTCTGGCCGAGATTGTGCCTCAATACTGACGGTGAGACGCCCAGCTGTCGACGAAGCTCGCCCGTGCAGAGTCAGTCGTCGAGGGCTACCCCACCGCGTGAGCGGCGAAACAGGCGTGACGATGACTTGCCCGCCGGGCGGCGGTTGCGCAGCTTGGCATCGGACTCCTCGGAGTCCTTCTCGGCGTTCTTCTCGTTGTCGTTACCGTCGGCGACGTCGGTCGCCTCGTCAGCAACAACGGTCTCGTCGGCCTCTTCAACCTCGACGGACGCATCGTCCTCAGTCGCCTCGGAAGCCTCGGTGGTCTCGGGCTCGTCAAGCTCGTCGGCCTCGGCCTCGGACTCGGCGGCCTTGCCGCGGCCCCGACGCTGATTCGCCGACTTGGGCTTGAGCGGCTTCGGCGGAGGCGGCGGCAGTTCGGCGACGTAAGCCAGATGGAAGGCGAACGCACCGAGCAGGGCAAGTGCGGCGGCCGCGCCGTAGATGCCGAACAGCCAGGCGCCCGCAGTGTCCAGGCTCAGCCAGATCTCGCTGATGGCCGCGCCGACGATCAACACGCCTGCCAGGACCTGCAACGCGATCGAGCAGACCCGCAGCGTCAGGGCCAGCGTGGGGGTGCCGTACTCGGGCTTACGGGTGCGCAGCCACGTGAACACGACGGGAAGCGCAGACAGCCCGATCAGAACGCCGCACACGATGCGCATCGCCGTGCCGAGGGTCTCCGACCAGGCGCCGGTCAGCTCATTCCAGCGGGGCAGAACGAAGAAGAAGTACAGAACACCGGCAAGGACCAGGAACGATGCGTGCCACAGGACCGCGATCCAGCGCCGCATGCTCCTCCTCGAGTCGGTGGTGGGGCTTCGGCGTGGGGTACGGCCGGTATTTCTACCGGCCGTACCCCCACCATGTGCGGAGGATAGGGGATTTGAACCCCTGAGGGCTATTAACCCAACCCGCGTTCCAGGCGAGCGCCATAGGCCACTAGGCGAATCCTCCGCGGGCAATGGTAGCCGACCTTCCCGGCACACCCCACAAGACGCAGACTCTGGGGTCGTGACCGGCACCGGTCCGGGGCTCGTGCTGGCGGGTATTACACTCATGGCGGACCCCGCGCGGCGTCCATCCTGTGAACTCCCCCAGGGCCGGAAGGCAGCAAGGGTCAATGGGCTCTGGCGGGTGCGCGGGGTCCCCTTAGGTTCAAGGGTCCAGTAGTTCTTTCGTGTTTCAGTAGACGGTGAAAGGCGCGCCGTGTCGTTTCAGTCCCTCGGCGGCGACGATCTGCAGGCGCAGCATGAAGCGCAGCGCCGCAACTATGCCGATCTGCAGGCCAAGAAGCTCAGCCTCGACCTGACGCGCGGCAAGCCGTCGCCGCTTCAGCTCGACCTTTCCAACGCGCTGCTAAGCCTCCCGGGGCCGGACTACCGCGACGGTGATGGCACCGACACCCGAAACTACGGTGGCCTGCACGGACTGCCCGAACTGCGGGCGATCTTCGGTGAACTACTAGGTATCCCCGTCCCGAACCTGATCGCGGGCAACAACGCGAGCCTCGAGATGATGCACGACATCGTGGTCTTCTCGCTGCTGCACGGTGGCGTCGACTCGCCAAGACCATGGCGGGACGAGCCGGTCATCAAGTTCCTGTGCCCGTCGCCCGGTTACGACCGGCACTTCGCCATCACCGAGAGCTTCGGCATCGAGATGATCCCTGTGCCGATGCGCGAGGACGGGCCCGACGTCGACCTGATCGAGGAGATCGTCGCCGCCGACCCCGCGGTCAAGGGCATGTGGTGCGTGCCGGTGTTCTCCAACCCGACCGGCGTCACGTTCTCCTGGGAGAACGTCCGCCGTCTCGTCCAGATGGAGACGGCCGCAACCGATTTCCGGCTGTTCTGGGATAACGCGTACGCGGTGCACACCCTGACCCACGATTTCCTCCGGCAGGTCGACGTGCTCGGCCTGGCGGCGGCCGCGGGCAACCCCAACCGGCCGCTGGTGTTCGCGTCGACGTCGAAGATCACCTTCGCCGGCGCGGGGGTCAGCTTCTTCGGGGGCTCGCTGGGCAATATCGCCTGGTACTTGCAGCACGCGGGCAAGAAGTCGATCGGCCCCGACAAGGTCAACCAGCTGCGCCACCTGAGGTTCTTCGGGGACGCCGACGGCGTGCGCCTGCAGATGCAGCGCCACCAGCAGCTGCTGGCGCCCAAGTTCGCGCTCGTCGCCGAGATCCTCGAGGACCGGCTGGGGGAGTCGAAGATCGCGTCGTGGACCGATCCCAAGGGCGGCTACTTCGTCAGCCTCGACGTGTGGCCGGGTACCGCCAAGCGCACCGTGGCCCTGGCCAAGGACGCGGGTATCGCGGTGACCGAGGCGGGCGCATCGTTCCCGTACCGAAACGACCCGGACGACAAGAACATTCGGATCGCACCCACGTTCCCGTCGCTACCCGACCTGCGCGAGGCCATCGACGGGCTGGCCACCTGCGCGCTGCTGGCGGCGACCGAGACCCTGCTGGGCTCGAGCTAGTTCGGGACTAGTCCGGCGCTCTGGGTAGCCTTCTCCCGTGGCTCTCTACCGTAAGTACCGCCCTGCTTCGTTCGCCGAGGTAGTCGGCCAGGAACACGTCACCGAGCCACTGTCGACGGCGCTGACCTCCGGCCGGATCAACCACGCCTACCTGTTCTCTGGTCCGCGCGGGTGCGGCAAGACGTCGTCGGCGCGCATCCTGGCCCGCTCGCTCAACTGCGAGCAGGGCCCGACGGCGACGCCGTGCGGGGTGTGCAACTCGTGCGTCGCGCTCGCCCCGAACGGGCCGGGCAACGTCGACGTGTCCGAACTCGACGCGGCCAGCCACGGTGGTGTCGATGACACCCGCGAGCTGCGCGACCGCGCGTTCTACGCCCCAGCGCAGTCGCGGTACCGGATCTTCATCGTGGACGAAGCGCACATGGTCACCAACGCGGGCTTCAACGCGCTGCTCAAGATCGTCGAGGAGCCACCGGAACACCTGATCTTCGTGTTCGCCACCACCGAACCCGAGAAGGTGCTGCCCACGATCAGGTCGCGGACCCACCACTACCCGTTCCGGCTGCTGGCACCCAAGACCATGCGCGGCCTCATCGAGCGGATCTGCGCCCAGGAAGACGTCGTCGTCGAGGACGCGGTGTTCCCGCTGGTGATCCGGGCGGGCGGCGGTTCGCCACGTGACACCCTGTCGGTACTCGACCAGCTGCTCGCAGGCGCCGACGGCAATCGCGTCACCTATCCACGGGCACTGGCGCTGCTCGGCGCCACCGATATGGCCCTCATCGACGCCGCCGTCGACGCGCTCGCCGCGGGTGACGCCGCGGCGTTGTTCGGTGCCGTCGAGGCCGTCATCGATGCGGGCCACGACCCGCGCCGGTTCGCCAACGACCTGTTGGAGCGGTTCCGCGACCTCATCGTGTTGCAGGCCGTTCCCGACGCCGCCGCGCGCGGTGTGGTCGACGCACCGGTGGACGTGCTGGAGCGGATGCGCTCCCAGACCACGCGCCTCGGCACGGCGACGCTGACGCGCTATGCCGAAGTGGTGCACGCCGGTCTGGGCGAGATGCGCGGGGCCACCGCTCCACGTCTGCTGCTCGAGGTGGTGTGCGCCCGGCTTCTGCTGCCGTCGGCCAGTGACACCGAAGCGGCTCTGCTGCAACGGATCGAACGCCTCGAGACGCGCCTGTCGGTGTCGATCCCCGCGGGGGAGGCAGCGCTGGCCGGGCAGACGACGGCAGCCGCGCCCGCCGCGGCGCCGTCATTTGGCGCGCCGGCATCGGCCCCGCCGACAGGAGCCCCGGGCAAGCAGTTCGCCCGACGCAGTCAATCCGCACCCGAGCCGGCCAGTGCGGCCGTCGCCGAGCCTGAGCCCGCTGCTGTCACACCGCCCCCTGCGGTCGTGACGCCGCCTCCTGCGGTCGTGACGCCACCTCCCGCCCCACCCGAGCCGGTTGCGCCACCCGAACCGGTTGCACCACCCGAGCCGGTTGTTCAGCCCGAGCCGGTTGCCCGGCCCGCGCCGACACCACCGCCGGTGGCGCCTCCCGCCGCGGCTACGCCTCCGGCCGCGGCCGGACAGCCCGACGCTGCAACCGTGCGCAGCCTGTGGCCGACGGTGCGCGAGAAGGTGCGGGAACGGCGCCGCCCCACCGACGTGATGCTCGACGGCGCGATCGTCGTCGCCGTCGAGCGGGACACGCTCGTGCTGAGCCATATCTCGGCGCCGCTGGCCAAGCGCATCAACGAGGCGCGCAACGTGGAGATCATCCGCGACGCGCTCAAAGACGCGCTCGGCGTGAACTGGAACATCAGGTGCGAGGCCGGCGCGACCAACGCCGCGGGCCCCGGACCCGATCAGCGGTCACACCCGCAGGCCGACCCCACGCCGCCTCCGCCTGACGCCGCCGAGGAGGAGAGCATGCTCGCCGAGGCCGAACGCGATGGCGCCGTGCCCCGACGCGACCCCGAGGAAGTGGCCCTCGAACTACTGCAGACCGAGCTCGGCGCCCGCCCGATCGACGGAGGCTAGGCCGTCCACCACGGCCGCAGCGGCAGTCCGCCGTCGCTGCCCCGCTGATCGAGCTTCACCGCCAGAATCTGGTGCAGCTGGACGACATTGGTCTCGAAACCGAGCCGGGAACCGGCCATGTACAGGCCCCAGACCTTCGCCGTTCCCACGCCGACCTCCTCGACCGCCTCGTCCCAGTGCTCGACGAGGTTGCCGCACCAGTCCCGCAGCGTCTTCGCGTAGTGGTTGCGCAGGTTCTCCTCGTGCATCACCTCCAGGCCGACATCCTGAGCCTCGGTGATGATGCGTCCCGACCCCGTGAGTTCGCCGTCGGGGAACACATAGCGGTCGATGAAGCCGCCCGCGCCTGCGCCTGCGCGATTGCCGGGCCGGGTGATCGAGTGGTTGAGCAGCAGGGCACCGGGCCGCATCTTCGATTTGAGGAACCGAAAGTACGCCGGGTAGTTGGCCACGCCGATGTGCTCGGTCAGCCCGATCGAGGACACCGCGTCGAAGCCGGACTCGCGCACGTCGCGGTAGTCGCTGTGCCGCACCTCGGCAAGGTCGGACAGACCCTCCTCGGCGATCGCGTTCTGCGCCCACTCTGCCTGCTGCCGCGACAGCGTCACGCCGATCGCCTTGACGCCGTGCCGGGCGGCGTAGCGCACCATGCTGCCCCAGCCGCAGCCGACATCGAGTAGGCGATCGCCCGGCTGTAGGCGCAGCTTCTCGAAAACCAGTCGGTACTTGTTGTCCTGCGCCTCCTCCAGCGTCGCGCCATCGTGCGGGTAGCACGCGCAGGTGTAGGTCATCGACGGTCCGAGAACCCACTCGTAGAAGGCGTTCGACACGTCGTAGTGGTGAGCGATGGCCTCAGCGTCGCGAGACTTGCTGTGCCGCATACCCTCCGCGATGCGCCGCCAGCGCGGCAGCGCCTCCTGCGGCGGCGGTGCGATCGGCATCAAGTGCTCGAATCCGATGGAGCGCACAATGTTTGCCAGTACCCGCGCTGGTGGCCTCTTGAAGTGCAGCTTCTCGGCCAGCGCGCGGAGCAGGTCGTACGGGTCGCCGGGGTGTACGCCACGGGGCTCGACGTCGCCGGAGACATACGCCCGCGCCAGGCCCAGCTCGCCGGGTGCGGTCGCCAGATACGTGGTGCCACGCGGGGTGCGCAGATCCAGGCCGAGTTCCGCGTCCTCGGGGCCGGTCGAACTGCCGTCGTACGCGGTGAACTTCAGCGGCATCTCCTCACCGGCGGCGAGGATCTCGAGGATCTCCGCCAGTGTCAGCCTGCCGTGGTCCGTGGTGTCCTGTGGGTCCTTGATTGTCGTCACCGTCTTAGCACCGCCTTCGCATACAGTTCAAGCAAACGAGAATCCGGGTCGTATGTCTTCTTGACCGTCTTGTAGGCCTCTCCGCCGTAGAGATCATCGAACTCCTCCGGCGAGTAATACGCATCTGAATACAGCGACTTGTGACCGTCGAGTTCACTGATCCTGCGCTCGATCAGCCTGTTCGTGTGGCCCTCCTCGGGCCCGACGGGCACAGACGACCAGAATCCGATGTTGACGTAGGTGTGATGCGGTCGGATCGGGTAGAGCGGCCAACCGGAGTCATCGCGCAACCGCAGTGGGCACAACCAGAGTGGCTCGATCGGCACGTTGGTCAGGAACCAGTCGATGAACTCGGCGGTCCGGTCGATCGGCACCTCGACGTCCTGCACAACGCGCTCCCGCGGCGGTCTGCCGTTGCGCTTCTCGATGCGGTCGGCGATGCCGAACCGTTGGTCGTAGCCGATGAGCTTCCAGTAGAAGCTGCTGCGGCGGAGGCGTCGTGGCCAGAAGGGCCGAATCCGGGGGCTCTGCGCGCCGAACGCGCGTGAGCACCAGAACCAGTCGGTGTCCCAGCGCCACAGGTAGTCATGGATGGTGAGGCGGTCGTGCAACTCGCCTGCGGGGTGCTGGATCGACCGGTAGTAGATGTCTCGACCGGTGTAGTCGCTGACCGGGCCGGGTGTCGATGTGCGCAGGCCCAGTGTCAGATAACACTCGTCGGCGCTGAACACCACGCCGTCGAGGTAGTCCACGGGAGCGCCGTCGAGGCCGCGGGTGTCGACGATCCGGTCCATCGTCGCCACCAGTTCAGGCACTGACTCGAATCGGAGGTGCCGCAGCGCGACGAACGGCTTGACGTCCTCCAGCTCGATCTTCAGGCGCACCGAATAGCCGAGCGTCCCATAGGAATTGGGGAACGCCCTGAACAGGTCGGCGTGCTGGTCTGCGGACGCGGTGATCACTTCGCCTGTGCCGGTGAGGATGTCCATCTCCAGCACCGACTCGTGCGGCAGCCCATTGCGAAACGATGCCGACTCGATGCCAAGCCCCGTCACCGCCCCGCCCAGGGTGATGGTCTTGAGCTGCGGAACCACCAACGGCGAGAGGCCATGGGGCAGTGTGGCGGCGACCAGATCCTCGTATGTGCACATCCCGGCCACGTCGGCGGTGCGGGCGACCGGATCGACCGCGATGACCCCGGTGAGCCCGGAGGTGTCCAGACCCTTGGCGCTGGATTTCGCGCGGGCCCGGAACAGATTCGACGTTGGCTTGGCCAGTCGGACGGGAGCGTTCTCGGGAATGGACCGGTAACTGGCCAGGAGCCGCTTGACGCCGGCAACGTGATCAGCTGTAAGAGCGGACACGCATATACGCTAGTCCCAGGCGGCGGTCCACGCGACCGCTCCAGCCGGGCAACACGCCCGCGATATTTCGAGACTTAGGAGTCTTCACCGATGGGACAGGTCAGCGCCTCGAGCACCGTCTTGATCAATGCCGAGCCGGACGCCGTTCTCGCAGCGGTCGCCGACTACCAGAGCACCCGGCCGAAGATCCTCACCGACCGCTACATCGGGTACCAGGTACTCGAGGGTGGGCAGGGTGCGGGCACGGTCGCCACGTGGAAGCTGCAGGCCACCAAGTCGCGGGTGCGTGACGTCAAGGCGACCGTCGACGTCGCCGGGCGCTCCGTCATCGAGAAGGACGCGAACTCCTCCATGGTGACCAACTGGACGATCGCGCCAGCCGGCACCGGAAGCACCGTGACACTGAAGACCGCGTGGCAGGGTGCGGGCGGAATCGGCGGCTTCTTCGAGAAGACCTTCGCGCCGTTGGGTCTGCGCAAGATTCAGGCCGAGGTGCTCGAGAACCTCAAGACTGTCGTAGAAAAGGGCTAGCGCGGGGTCACGCGGTTCGCGCCGGGCGGGTCCCCAGGAAGCCCGCGATGCCGCGCACGACGGCCTCGGCGTACTTCTGCCGGCCCTCCGGGCTCTCGATCAGTGCCGAGTCCGCCGGGTTCTTCATGTTGCCGAGTTCGACGAGCACCGACGGGTACTGAGCGAGGTTCAGCCCGGCGATATCGGAGCGTGGGTTCAGGCCACCCTGGCCGATGTAATTGGACGGTGGGATGCCCGATGCCTGCAACTGATCGCGCATGATCTGGGCGAACTGAACCGAGGGCCCTGCCTGCACGTCGTTGAGCGGCGGTGCCGAGTACAGCACGTGGAAGCCGCGACCGGTTGCCGGGCCGCCGTCGGCGTGGATCGACACGATCGCGTCCGGGCGCAGTGCGTTGGCCATCGCGGCGCGCTCGTCGACGCACGGTCCGAGACCGGTGTCGTCGCCACGGGACATCGCGGTGCGCACGCCCAGCGCCGTGAGCTGCTGGCGGATGCGCAGAGTGGTCTCCCAGGCGAACGAGTGCTCGGGGTAACCGTCGTTCGCTGATGTTCCGCTGGCCTGGCAGTCCTTGGTGCCGCCGCGGCCGGTCGTCACCTGGCGGCTGATCGACGCGTCGTTGGACCCGTTGTGGCCGGGATCGAGGAACACGATCTTCCCGGCGATATTGGCGGGAGCGGCACTGGCGGTGGGTATGGCTGAGGGGATGCCGGAGGGCGCGGCGACCGTTGATGCGACCAGGACGGCGGTGGCTACCGCGGCGCCGACACGCAGCCTTGCTGGGACGTGCACGGCGCCACCGTAGCCCGAGGGACGACTACGCTTGAACCCCAAATGGCCGCATAAGGCCATGCGCAACCAAGTCGAGACCAAGATGCGACCAACATGCAAGGGGACACTTCATGCAGCCCGGCCAAGCACCCGATATGTCAGCACTCCTGGCGCAGGCCCAGCAGGTGCAGCAGCAGTTGATGGAGGCCCAGGAGGCGCTGGCCAACGCAGAGGCGCACGGTCAGGCCGGTGGCGGCCTGGTTCAGGTCACGATGAAGGGCAGTGGCGAGGTCATCGGTGTCGCCATCGATCCCAAGGTCGTGAACCCCGATGACATCGAGACGTTGCAGGATCTCATCGTCGGCGCGGTGAAGGATGCCGCCCAGCAGGTCACGCTGCTGGCGCAGAGCAAGCTCGGACCCCTGGCCAGTGGCCTCGGCGGCCTGGGTCTGCCGGGGGCCTGACACCTTGTTCGAGGGGCCCGTTCAGGATCTGATCGACGAACTGGGCAAGCTGCCCGGGGTGGGTCCGAAGAGCGCGCAGCGCATCGCGTTCCATCTGCTCTCGGTCGAGCCGCCGGATATCGACCGGCTGACGGCTGCGCTGGGCAGGGTGCGCGACGGTGTCACGTTCTGCGAGGTCTGCGGCAACGTGTCAGATCACGAACGGTGCCGGATCTGCAGCGATTCGCGTCGTGACGCCTCGCTGGTGTGCGTCGTCGAGGAGCCCAAGGACGTCGCGGCCGTCGAGCGCACTCGCGAGTTCCGCGGCCGCTACCACGTGCTGGGTGGCGCGTTGAATCCATTGTCGGGGATCGGGCCGGAGCAACTGCGGATCCGTGAGTTGCTCAACCGGATCGGCGAGCGTGTCGACGGCGTCGATGTCGCGGAGGTCATCATCGCCACCGACCCCAACACCGAGGGTGAGGCGACCGCGACCTACCTGGTGCGGATGTTGCGCGATATCCCCGGACTTTCCGTGACGCGGATCGCCTCGGGGCTGCCGATGGGTGGCGACCTCGAGTTCGCCGACGAGTTGACGCTCGGTAGGGCGTTGTCCGGCCGTCGAGCCATGGCCTAGTTTGGTGCTCGTGCCAGATGAAGAGTTCAAGGTCGAGGTAGAACTCGGAAGCGAAGAACACGGTCTCTCGTTTTGGGAGCGCCTGCGGACGCTTGACCTCGATGACGACGCCCGTAAACGCCTCGGCAGCCGGGTGACCATCACGCGTGACGGCAACAGGATGCAGCTGTACACGCACACGCTGGCCGACGCCCAGGAGGCCGAGCGGACCGTGCGTGCGCTGGTGACCGCCGACGAGTTGACCGCGGACTACACGGTGAGCCGGTGGGATGCCGAGGCCCAGGAGTGGGTGGACCCGACCGATGGCGACGTCATCGTGGACGACGCTCCGGAGACGCCCACACCCGACCCGAACTACGTCATCCTCGAGGCCTACCGGCCGCAGTTCCTGCGCGATCTGGGTCTGTAAGCCCTAGCCGCGGCAAGCGCTAGACGCGCCGCGGGGCGGCCAACCGCTCGCGACGCAACTGCTCCACCTCGGGCAAGTCCAGCGGGGCGAGGTCGCCGACCACGCGAGACAACAGGTGATCGGCGAGTTCGGGATTGCGGGCCAGACACGGCCCGTGCAGATAGGTGGCGATGACGCTGCCCTGGACCGCACCGTCGAAGCCGTCGCCGTCCCGGTTGCCCGCACCGGAGATCACCCGCGCCAGAGGGGTGGCGGCCGAACCCAGAACCGTTCCCCCGCGGTGGTTCTCGAATCCGGTGAGTCGCTGAGTCAGCGCGCCCAGCAGGGGTGCTGACACGACCTCGCCGATGGTCCGCTTCGGTTGCGGCGAGGTTGTCACGTCCAGCAGGCCGACACCGTCGACGCGCTCACCCGACGACGTCTCGTACCAGTGCCCGAGCACCTGAATGGCCGCGCATATCGCCAGTACCGGCGCGCCGCGTGTGGCGGCCTGCTGAAGCCCGGGATAGCGGATCAAGTGCTTGGTGGCCAGGCGCTGCGCGAAGTCCTCTGCGCCGCCGAGCGTGTAGAGGTCCAGCTCGGCGGGCACCGGATCAGCCAGGGTGATGTCGACGACCTCGGCGTCGATTCCGCGCAGCCTCAGTCGCTGTCGGAGCACGACGGCATTCCCGCCGTCGCCGTAGGTGCCCATGACGTCGGGCAGTACCAGCCCGATGCGAACCGTCGACTCACCCATGGTTGATCGCCCTACTCAGCTGAGAGAAGGCCGTGTAGTTGGCGACCACCTCGACGTGCCCGGGCGGGCACGAGGTGATGGCCTCGACGGAGTTGGCGACCAGCGTGTGCTCAACCCCGGCGTACCCGAGGCGCACGGCAAGGTCGGTCCCGCGCTGGCCGCTCGCCACGACGGGGTGTTTCACGAAGTGCTCGAAGTTGACGTCCCACAGCCACGACAGGTCCTCCCCGTCGGGCACCTGGCCGTTGACGGCGATCACGACCGAACCCGCGTCGGTGTCGACCATCGACAGCGCCTCCTGCCAACCGGCCGGATTCTTGGCCAGCAGCATCCGCACGGTGTGCTCGCCGAGCGCAATCGTGGAGTACCGGCCCGCGACCTCATCGACGGTCTCGGCCGCCTTCACCGCTGCGGCCGGGTCCGCGCCAAGGGCCACCGCGGCGGCGATCGCCTGCGTGGCATTGCCGCGGTTCACCGTGCCGGGAAGCGCCAACGTCATCGGCAGGCACAAGCCGTCGGGCCCGTGGATGTGGGTGTCGTCGTACCACCACTGCGGCGTGGGGCGCTTGAAATCGGTGCCGGTCGAGTACCAGTGGTTCTGCTCGCGCACGATGACCTCGCCGCTGCGCGGACAGCTCACCGAGTCGTTGGCCCAGCCGCCGCCGGCCGCCACCCACACCACGTGGGGGCTGTCGTAGGCCGCGGACGTCATCAGCACGTCGTCACAGTTGGCCACGATCACCGCGCCGGGGTGCCTGGCCAGACCGCCGCGCAGCGTGCGCTCGATGTGGTTGATCTCACCCACCCGGTCGAGCTGATCGCGCGAGAGGTTCAGCAGCACGATGACGGCCGGGTCGACGGCATCGGCCACGTGGGGCACGTGCATCTCGTCGACCTCGAGGGCCGCCAGCCTCGCGTCGCGGGTGCCGGCGAGGGCGGCGATGAGGCCGGCGTCCATGTTGGCGCCCTCGGCGTTGGTGGCGACGGGACCCATCGTGGCGAGCGCGGCGGCGGTCATTCGCGTGGTGGTCGACTTACCGTTCGTGCCGGTCACGACCACCGAGCTGCGGCCCTTGCCGAGCTGTCCGAGGATCGAGGGGTCGAGCGTCATGGCCACGAGCCCGCCGATCATGGCGCCCGCTCCGCGGCCGGTGACCCGCGAGGCCCACCGAGCTGCGGCTCCAGCTCCGAGGGCGAGACGTCCGCGCGTGGTGACCATCCACGGCAGTCTAGAAGGCGGGAAGTGGGCGGGCGACACGCGGCGCTGAGGGTCCGGGGATGTCGGGCCGCCGTGTCATCCTGGCGTTTGTGAGCCAATCTGCCGCAAGTCGCCCCCATGGCGGCTCATGGGGCCGGCCCGCCGCCGAACCCGGTGCGGGCTGGGCGGTCGTGGATGTGGAGACCTCCGGGTTTCACCCGCGGCAGGCTCGCGTCGTCAGCGTCGCCGCGCTGGCTCTTGGGGACGACGGCAACGTCGAGGGCAGCTTCTCCAGCCTGCTCAACCCCGGGGTGGACCCCGGGCCCACCCACGTGCACGGGCTGACCACCGAGATGTTGGAGGGCCAGCCGACCTTCGCCGACGTCGTCGGTCAGCTCAACGAGGTGCTCGCGGGCCGCACGCTGGTGGCGCACAACGTGGCCTTCGACTACTCGTTTCTGACCAGCGAGGCAGAACTCGTCGGCGCCGAACTCCCCGTGGACACCGTGATGTGCACGGTCGAGTTGGCGCGCCGCCTCGATCTGGGCACCGAGAACCTGCGCCTGGAGACCCTGGCCGCGCACTGGGGGGTCACCCAGATGCGGCCCCACGATGCGCTGGACGACGCGCTGGTCCTGGCCCAGATCCTCAAACCCGCCCTGGCCGGCGCGCTCGACCGCAGGGCGTGGCTGCCGGTGCGTCCGGTGACGCGGCGGCGCTGGCCCAGCGGGCAGGTCACTCATGACGAGTTGCGTCCGCTCAAGACGATTGCGGCCCGGCTGCCCTGCCCGTATCAGAACCCCGGCCGGTTCGTCTCAGGCAGACCGTTGGTGCAGGGGATGCGGGTGGCGATGTCCGCCGAGGTGCGCCACACCTACGAGGAGCTCATCGAACGTGCACTGCACGCGGGGCTGGCATACACCGAGACGGTCGATCAGCAGACATCGCTGGTCGTGTGCGATGAGGTCGAGCCGGATCAGGGCAAGGGCTACCAGGCCGGCGAGATGGGTGTCCCGCTGGTCAGCGACGCCGACTTCATGGATCTGCTGGACCGTGTGGTCGGCGGCCGGGACGTCGAGGAGTTCGCCGACCCGACCCTGACCGGCGATCAGTTCACCCTGTTCTGAGCGGGGTCTCCGGCGCGACGTGACCTCGCCACTCGCGTGGTGAGATCCCATGCGTCGAGCGGAACAGTCGGGCGAAGTAGCCGGCGTCAGAGATCCCGACTCGACGCGCGACCTCGGCGATCGGCATGTCGGTTCCGGCGAGCAGCGCCCGTGCCTCGGTCATTCGGCGCTTGGTGATCCATTCCTGAACCGTGCGCCCGGTGCGGCGACGCACGACGGTGGTCAGATGCCCGGGTGTCAGCCCGAGCTCATGGGCGACGTCCTTGAGTGAGAGCGGCAGGCCCACCCGGCGATCGATGACGGCGAAGACGTCGGCGACGATCGGGTCGTTACTGCGGCGCAGGTCGCCGACGACGTCGTCGGTCATCCGGGCGAGGTCGATGAGCAGCAGGGTCAGATGCGCCAGCACGGCCTGCCGATAGCCGTCGCGTCGATCGGAGAGTTCGGTCTCGAGCGACTCGATTCCGCTTTCCCAGAAGGGCTTTCGTGCATCAGGCAGCTGGAGATGAAGCAACCCGCCAGCGGTGCCGTGCACGAACGGGAACAGCAGTGGATGACTGCGCCAGGATGGCCAGGGCGATCGAGCGCCGCCTTCGAGTGCCGCCGGATCGAAGAAGACGGCGGCACCGCGCGTCTTGTCGGCCGCCCAGACCGGGTCTATCGCGTCACCCGCCGCGGCGACGTGAACCGATGCGGTGTCGGGCAGGTACAGCAGAATCGGGAAGTCATGGATATGGCGGCGCTTCTCGGGAAGGCCATCGCGCTGTAGCCGAACCACTGACACCGGTGGTGTCGCCGGATCGGTTGGGTAGTCGTAAACCGGGATTCCGTCGTCGTGGCGAACCAGTCGGGCCGACGGCGTCATGATCCGAAGATAGTCCCACTTCTCCCAATGATCCAACGACATGTCAGCTGATTTGGCGGCGACGATGGAACTATGACCAAAGATCATCCGCATTCAGTGACGAACTCCTTGGGCCACCGCCATGACTACGTGCCGGCCGCGGGACGGGACTGGCTGCTTCCGAGCTACGACCTCTTCACCCGCCTGCTGGGGATGCCGCCCGCCTACGACGCGCTCATCGCGCAGACCGAGCTGTTCGACGGCGCGCGTGTGCTTGAGATTGGTTGCGGAACGGGCAATCTCACGACGCGCGTGCATCGAGCTCGACCGAGCGCCGTGGTGACGGGGACCGACCCCGATCCGCGAGCGCTCGACCGGGCCAGGCGAAAGTTGCGCAATGCCAGCGCGGTTCGCCTCGAGCAGGGGTATGCGCAGGCGTTGGGTTACGCCGACGGGGCGTTCGATCGGGTGCTGTCGTCGATGATGCTGCACCACCTGGATCACGACGTGAAGGCGGCGGCGGTATCGGAGACGTTCCGGGTCCTGCGGCCGGGTGGCAGCGTGCACATCGTCGACATCGTCGGGGATCGCATGGGGGTGGCCAACGACGCGGAGGTGATTCTTGACCTGTTGCGCAACAGCGGTTTCGAGGCGGCGGATCTGGGCTCGCGGCGACTGCGCTTCGTCGGCCCGGTGACGTTCTATCGCGGCTTGCGTCCCGCGTGACGTCGAGGTCCGGCCGGGTACTGGACCCGGCCGGCCTCGTCGATCAGGCGGCGAGCGCCTTGGCCTTCAGCGAGTCGAACTCAGCCTGGCTGATGGTGCCACCGTCGAGCAGTTGCTTGGCATGCGCGATCTCCTCGGCGGGTGACCGTCCTGCGGCCTGACGGATGTACTCGTCGGTCTGCTGCTTGGCCTCCATGGCGGCCTCCCGCGCCCGCGCGGACATGCCCTGGCCACGGAATATCAGGTACACCAACGCCGTCAGCCAGGGGATCAGGATGAGGAAGACGACCCAGATCGCCTTGACGACGCCCGATGTCTTGTGGTCACGCCAGAACAGGTCCGTGAGGATCTGGAAGAGCACCAGAAGGTAGGCGATCCACGCGAAGATGATGAGAAAGTGCCAGAGGAAGTCCCACGTTGAGCCCCAGTCCACGTCTAACTCCTAAACGCTAGATGCCCGCAAACTTTGCGTGCGCGTCAGTTTAGCCGCGGGCGGCACGGTTCACGGCCGATACGACGGCGCGCAATGAGGCCGTCGTGATGGACGTAGCGATACCCACACCCCACACGGTCCTACCGCCGATCGACGCCTCGACATACGCCGCGGCCTGCGCCTCCTCGCCCGAGGACATCGCATGCTCGGAGTAGTCGAGCACCGACACGTCGAAGCCGACTTTGCCGATGGCGTCGACGAACGCCGCCAACGGTCCGTTGCCCGCGCCCACGATCTCCTGCTCGACACCGTTGACCTTCACCACGGCGGTGATCGTGTCGATGCCACCGTCGACCTCGGCGGCGTCCACCTTCTGGCGAATCCGCTCCAGCGGCTTGATCGGCGCCAGGTACTCCTCGGCGAAGACATCCCACATCTCCTTGGGAGACACCTCGCCACCCTCACCGTCGGTGATCTTCTGCACCGACTGGCTGAACTCGATCTGCAGTCGCCGCGGCAGCGACAGACCGTGATCGGATTTCATGATGTAGGCGACGCCGCCCTTGCCGGACTGCGAGTTGACCCGAATGACGGCCTCGTAGGTGCGGCCGACGTCCTTGGGGTCGATCGGCAGATACGGCACCTGCCACAGGATGTCGTCGACGTCGGCGTCCGCCTCGTCGGCCGACACCTTCATGGCGTCCAGCCCCTTGTTGATGGCGTCCTGATGGCTACCGGAGAACGCGGTGTAGACCAGGTCGCCGCCGTAGGGGTGGCGCTCGTGCACGGGCAGCTGGTTGCAGTACTCGACGGTGCGCCGGATCTCGTCGATGTTGGAGAAGTCGATCTGCGGGTCGACGCCGCGGCTGAACAGGTTCAGACCCAGCGTCACCAGGCATACGTTCCCGGTGCGCTCACCGTTGCCGAACAGGCAGCCCTCGATCCGGTCCGCACCGGCCTGGTAGCCCAATTCCGCTGCGGCGACGGCGGTTCCGCGATCGTTGTGCGGGTGCAGGCTCAGGATGATCGAATCGCGCCTGGCCAGGTTGCGGCTCATCCACTCGATCGAGTCGGCGTACACGTTCGGGGTGGCCATCTCGACGGTGGCGGGCAGGTTGATGATCAGCGGCACATCCGGGGTGGGCGCGACGATGGCGGAGACGGCGTCGCAGACCTCCTTGGCGTACTCCAGCTCGGTGCCGGTGTAGGACTCCGGGCTGTACTCGAAGCGCCACTGGGTGTCCGGGTACTTCGCCGCCTCCTCGACGCACATCCGGGCCCCGTCGGTGGCGATGGCCTTGACGGCGTCGCGGTCGGCGCGGAAGACCACCCTGCGCTGCAGGATGGACGTCGAGTTGTAGAAGTGCACGATCGCATTCGGGGCGCCGGCGCACGCCTCGAAGGTGCGGGTGATCAGTTCGGGACGGCACTGGGTCAGCACCTGGATGGTGACGTCGGAGGGGATCGCGCCCTGCTCGATGATCTCGCGGACGAAGTCGAAGTCGGTCTGGCTGGCTGACGGGAAGCCGACCTCGATCTCCTTGTAGCCCATTCGCACCAGCAGGTCGAACATGCGCCGCTTGCGAGCCGGGCTCATCGGGTCGATCAGGGCCTGGTTGCCATCACGCAGGTCGACCGCACACCACATCGGGGCTGTCGTCACGACCTTGTCCGGCCAGGTGCGGTCGGCCAGGGTCACTGGCTCGACCTCGTCGGCGAACGTGCGGTACCGATTGACCGGCATCGAGGTGGCGCGCTGGGTGTTCCAGGCGGGCTGGCCGGGGTTGGGCGGGCCCGCGGGAGTGCTGATGGTGCGCGCCGACGTGTAGGCGTCGATCGAATGGGGATTGGGATTGTTCACGGTGTTCTGCTCCGGTTTTGTCTTGTTTGGAACCTCGGGGAGAGGTCAAGACCGGCGCATCAGAAACACCCGCGACGGAGAGCCGGTCTGGTCAGACCCCGTCGCGGCGTCCGAGGAGGAGCACCCGCTGCACGTCGCTCACTGTACGCCGCCGCCCTGCGGCGACCAAAACTCGATTGAGGGCTCCTGTGCGTGGGACTCCTCACACCTGGGAGTCGGGAAACGCGATCACCGACAGGAACCGGATCGGCACCTCTATCAGGTCGACGGGGCCGTGGGAGCCCTCACCGTCGATCTGGAGTGAGTCGCCGGGGTGCAGCCGGTACACCGAGCGGCTGTGGCCGTAGTCCATCACGCCCTCGAGCATGTAGATGAACTCGGTGCCGGGGTGCTGGAACAGCGGGTAGGTCTTGGATTTGTCCGACAGCGTGACGTGCAGGCACTCCAACCGCTTGTGCTCGCCGCGCAGCGACCCGAGCAACCGGTACTCGTGCCCCTCCCGCGTGCCCTCACGCACGATGTGCGCGCCGCCGCCCGACTGGACGAAGGCGGCGGGCCGTTCAACGTCGGCACCGCGAAACAGGCTGGTGACGGGCACGTCCAAACCCTTGGCCAGCAGCGCCAGCGTCGACAGGCTGCACGAGGTCTGAGCGTTCTCGATCTTGGAGAGCATCGCCTTCGAGATACCGACCCGCGTGGCCATCTCAGCCACGGTGAGGCCATGCTGCTGCCGTAGCTTGCGCACGTTTGCGCCGATGGCCGTCTCGATCTCGACCTCGTCGACGGGCCGCGCCGGATCGCGGTCGCGGGCGCTGCCGGACACGTTGCGAAGCAACCCGTCCTCTGGTGTGCGCGGACGCGGCACATCATCGTCAACAGGGCTCACGGGTCCATTCTCTCGCTCGGTGGCTAGCGCATCTCACCCGCACCGACGTACGGGTACGGGCTCCGCAGGGGCGCGCCGTCGGCGAACCGGGTGAGCCGGAAGTCGCTCGCCGGGATGCGGGCATCGGCACTGGCGCCGTCGATCACCAGATCGGCGACCAGCCTGCCCACGGCGGGCGCGATCTTGAAGCCGTGCCCGCTGAATCCCGCGGCCACCAGCAGGCCGTCGATCCCGGTCGGCGAGATCACCGGATTCCAGTCCGGGGTGACGTCATAACAGCCGGCGTAGCTGCCGCTGATCGCCGCGTCGGTCAGGCCGGGGAAGCGGGTGCCGACCCGGTCGACGACGAGGTCGACGAACTGCTCGGTGGCCCGGTTGAGGTAGCCGTCGGGGTCGGCGGTCTCGCAGTGCGACAGGTCGCTGTTGCCGAACAGCAGTTCGCCGTTGGGCTCGGGCCGGATGTACTGCAGCGACACCAGGTCGGAGAACACGGGCAGTCGGTCCACGACGCACTTCTCGATGCCCGGCGCGATCAGCACGATCTGCTCCCGGACCACCTCGATGGGGACGTCGACGCCATACGGCGCGAGGAAGGGACGTGTCCACACCCCGGTCGCGACGACGACGCGTTCCGCCGCGATCGCCTGCCCGTCGCGCAGGCGCACACCCGTCACGCGGTCGCCGTCGAGCAGCAGGTCGGTAACCTCGGCTCCCTGCCTGATCCGGACACCGGCCGCACGGGCAGACGCCGAGAACGCCTGCGCGGTCAGATAGGCGTCGCCGTATCCGCCGCGGGCCTCCCAGCCGAACGCGCCGAACGGTGTCAGGTCGGCATGCGGCCACAGCCGGGCCACCTCGGCTGGGTCGATCTCCTCGGTCTGCACCCCCACCGCGCGCTGCGCGGCGAGACTCTTGCGCAGCGCATCGACGTTCTGCTCGCCGACGCCGACGACGTAGCCGCTCTGACGGAACCCGATGTCGGTGACGTCCTCACCGAAGTGGGACTGCGGATTCTCGAACACCTCGAGACTGGCCGTGGCCATCGCGGCGAGTGAACTCACGCCGTAGTGGCAGCGAACGACGCCCGAGGACTTGCCGGTCATGCCTGCACCGACGGTGTTGCGTTCGCACACAACGACATCGGTGACGCCGCGCGCCGCGAGCGCCCACGCCGCCGACGCGCCCTCGATGCCACCTCCGATGATGACGACGTCCGCGGTCTGTCTCACTTTGCTCCTCGCGTCCGCGGCGTCACACGCCGGCCCCGGGGATCCAGTTCGTGCCCGCCAACGGGACGCGCGCCATCGCGGCCGCCTCGATCGACACGGCGACGAGATCCTCGGGTTCGAGGTGGCAGACATGTGCCTTGCCGCAGGCGCGGGCGATGGTCTGCGCCTCCATGGTCAGCACGCTCAGATAGTTCGCCAGCCGGCGTCCGCCCTCGATCGGGTCGAATCGCGCCGCCAGTTCCGGGTCCTGGGTGCTGATCCCCGCCGGGTCCCGACCGTCCTGGAAGTCGTCGTAGAAACCCGCTGCGCTGCCCAGCTTCTCGTACTCTGCCGCATAGCGGGGATCGTTGTCGCCGAGCGCGATGAGCGCGGCGGTGCCGATGGCGACGGCGTCGGCGCCCAGCGCCAGTGCCTTGGCGACATCGGCGCCGCTGCGGATGCCGCCGGACACGATGAGCTGAACGCCCTTCTTTCCCGTCGCTCCGCTCGCCCCGGTCCGGTGGACGCCCAACTCGGTGAGCGCCTGCACGGCCTGCGGCAGCGCGGCCAGCGTCGGAATGCCGACGTGTTCGATGAACACGTCCTGGGTGGCGGCGGTGCCACCCTGCATACCGTCCACGACGACGACGTCGGCGCCGGCGTGCACGGCGAGCTTCACGTCGTAGTAGGTGCGGGTGGCACCGACCTTGACGTAGATCGGCTTCTCCCAGTCGGTGATCTCGCGCAGCTCGTTGATCTTGATGGTCAGATCGTCGGGCCCGGTCCAGTCCGGATGTCTGCACGCCGAGCGCTGGTCGATGCCCGCGGGCAGGGTGCGCATACCCGCGACCCGGTCGGAGATCTTCTGGCCCAACAGCATTCCGCCGCCACCGGGTTTCGCGCCCTGGCCGAGCACCACCTCGATGGCATCAGCCCTGCGCAGGTCGTCGGGGTTCATCCCATACCGTGACGGCAGATACTGGTACACCAGATGCTTGCTCTGGCCGCGTTCCTCGGGCGTCATACCGCCATCGCCCGTCGTGGTCGATGTACCGGCAGCGCTGGCACCGCGACCGAGCGCCTCCTTGGCCGGGCCCGACAGTGCGCCGAATGACATGCCCGCGATGGTCACCGGGATATCCAGGTGCAGTGGGTGTTTGGCGTGCCGGTCGCCGAGGACCACGTCGGTGCCGCACCGTTCGCGATACCCCTCCAATGGGTATCGCGACATCGACGCACCCAGGAACAGCAGATCGTCGAAGTGTGGCAGCGGGCGTTTGGCACCCCAGCCGCGGATGTCGTAGATACCGGTGTCGGCGGCGCGTTGGATCGCGGCGATGGTGGCCCGATCGAAGGTCGCCGATTCACGCAGGCCCAGCCGGGCCCGCTCGTCTGCCGTGGTCATCAGTAGCTTCCTGCGTTGTCGACGTGGAAGTGGTAGAGGTCGCGGGCCGACCCGTACCGCGTGTAGCCGGCGGTGTCGTCCTCGCCGTAACCGGCCGCCTTGAGGAGACGTCCGAGTTCCTCGTGATGTTCGGGCCGCATCGGCTTGGCGATGCAGTCCGCACCCAGCGAGGCGACATCGCCGCGCACGTAGAGCCTGGCCTCGTAGATCGAGTCGCCCAGTGCCTCCCCGGCGTCGCCGCGCACCACCAGGGTGCCGGCCTGGGCCATGAAGGCGCTCATGTGGCCGATGTTCCCGCCGACGACGATGTCGACACCCTTCATCGAGATCCCGCACCGCGCAGCGGCATTGCCCTCGATGACCAGCAGACCGCCGTGTGCCGTCGCACCCGCGGACTGCGACGCGTTGCCCTTGACCCACACGACGCCGCTCATCATGTTCTCGGCGACCCCGGTGCCCGCGTTGCCGTCGATGACGATCTCGGCCTGCTGGTTCATGCCCGCGGCGTAGTAGCCGACGTGCCCGGCCACCGTGACCCTCACCGGGGCGTCGACGCCGACGGCCACGTTGTGCGCGCCCGCGGGGTGCTCGATCACGAACTCGCCCATGAGATTCGGTGCGTGCAGTGCGCTGTTGACGTCGCGCAGTGCAGTTTTGGCGAGGTCGAATGTCATCTGGTCCACGCGTACACCACCTCGGGCTCGGGCTCCCAGATCGAGGCGCGCTCGACGCCGGGCAGGCCGGACAGTGCGCGGTACTCGCTGGCCATCGCCACCCAGTCGTCGGTCTCGGCGATGACGGCGGGCTTGCAAGCTATGGCGTCGCGTACGACGGCGAACGAGTCGCGGTTGGACACCAGCAGCGTGTAGAAGCCGTCGAACGTGGCGCAGAGCTCCTTCAGCGCGGTCTGCACGTCGCGGCCCCTGGCGAGCTGGTCGGCGACGAACCGCGCGCCGACCTCGGTGTCGTTCTCGCTGTCGAAATGCACACCGGCGGCCCGCAGTTCGCGACGGATGGTGGCATGGTTGGCGAACGAACCGTTGTGTACCAGGCACTGATCGGGTCCGACGGCGTAGGGATGCGCACCCGAGGGGATGACGGCGGACTCGGTGGCCATCCTGGTGTGCCCCACACCCTGCCAACCGGTGGCCCCGGCCAGGCCCCACGCGTCGGTGAGTGTCCTGGGATGTCCGACGCCCTTGAGCACGGCGAGATCGTTGCCGAAGCCCGCGATGAGTGAGTCGGGATAGACGGCGCTGACAGCCGAGCTCAACGTCTCCGGTGCCGTGTCCGCGGTGATCAGATATGTCGCGTCCAGCACCGAAACCGTCACCGGTGCACCGAGTTCGACGCCCACCGCAGTCTGTACCGCATCGGCTGCGTCGGTCAGCTCGAGAACCGAGACGCACGCCCGGCCCGGTGGTGTCCAGATTGGGTCGCCGTAGACGGCGACACCCGCCGAGTCGCTACCTCGGTTGGACATCTCGCACAGCATGCCGGTGAGTAGCTCACCGAGCCGGGGATGAAGTTCGGGGTTGCGCAGATGCAACCCCACGATGCCGCACATGGATTGTCTCCCTGGTCCTTTCGTGTCGATGATCAGAATGCGGTGAGGTACTTGTCGACCTCCCACGGGCTGACCTTGCTGTGGTACTCGAAGAACTCGGTGCGCTTGAGGTCGGCGAAGTAGCCGGACACACCGGCGCCCTCGGCGTCGAGGACACCGGTGATCAGCGGATCGGCCTGCAGATCGTCGACCGCGTGCAGCAGCGTGGGCGGCAGGGTGCGGGCGGAGCCGGAGCCCAGCTCCCCGGGGTCGAGGCTGCGCTTGATGCCGTCGATACCCGCCCCGAGCGCCGCGGCGATCGCGAGATAGGGGTTGGCCGAGCCGTCACCGCCGCGCATCTCGATGCGCTGGTCATCGGGCACCCGGATGTAGTGGGTGCGGTCGTTGCCGCCGTAGGTCGGCGTCCTCGGTGCCCACGACGCACCCGAGGCCGTGGTGAGTGCACCGGTTCGCTTGTAGGAGTTGACCGTCGGGCCCACCACGGCCTGCAGGGCGCACGCGTGGTCGAGGATGCCGCCGATGAACGCGTACGCCGTGTCCGAGAGGCCGAGGCCGCGGGCGTCGTCCGCGTCGGGGAACACCGGTGTGCCGCCACTGGTGAGGGAGAGGTGGAAGTGCAGCCCGCTGCCGGTGCGGTCGGCGAACGGCTTGGGCATGAACGTCGCGATCATGCCGCGCTGGGCGGCGATCATCGACAACAGGTAGCGCAGCGTCACCACCCGATCGGCGGTGGTCAGGGCGTCGGCGAACTCGAAGTTCTGCTCGAACTGGCCGTTGCCGTCCTCGTGGTCGTTGGCGTAGTTCGACCAGCCGAGCGAGTTCATCGCTGTCGAGACGGTCGTCAGATGCTCGTACATGCGGGTCACGCCGCGCGCGTCGTAACAGGGCTGGGATGCGGTGTCGTCGACGTCTGCGGTGGCCAGACCACCATCGGCGTCGCGCCGGAGGAGGAAGTACTCGACCTCCGCGCCGACCCAGGGTTCGAAGCCGGCGTCGGCGGCGCGGGCGATCAGCGACTTGAGGATGACGCGTGGCGCGTATGGCCACGGCTTGCCCTCGACGTGCGGGTCGCAGTGCACGATCGCCAGGCCGTCCTTGATGAACGGGATCGGGGTGAACGACGCCGGATCGGGGATCGCGATCAGGTCGGGGTCCTTGGGCTCCTGGCCCATGGCGCCCACGGCGTAGCCGGCGAATCCGACGCCGTCGGTTGCCAGCATGTCGATGGCCTCGACGGGTACCAGCTTCGCGCACGGCTTTCCGCGGAGGTCGACGAACAGCGCGAGGATGAACTTGGTGCCCGCCGCTTCCGCGCGTTCCGCGAGGGTGTCACTGCCATTGGTCATGTCAGCCCTTGTCTCTTGTCAGGAATCAATGTATCGCGAGAGGAAACATCGTGCAGCGCGAGAAACCCCGGCCAGCGCGTGTGAGTGCGCCGACCGGGGATCGCGTCACATCAGGCAGAAGCCATGTCGTAGGAGGACTCGCGGTGGAACGTGGAGTCGATGCCCTGCTCCTCCTCCTCCGGCGAGATGCGGATGCCCATCGTCTTCTTGATGGCGAAGGCGATGGCGAAGGCCACGACGAACGAGTAGGCCATCACCGCGAAGGCGGCGACCGCCTGCTTCCACAACTGGTCGACGCCGCCGCCGTAGAACAGGCCGTTGACCGCGTTGGGCATGCCCTCACTGGCGAAGAAGCCGATCAGCAGGGTGCCGATGACGCCGCCGACCAGGTGGACGCCGACCACGTCGAGGGAGTCGTCGTAGCCGAACTTCGACTTCAGGCCGACCGCGTAGACGCAGATCGCCCCGGCGATGGCGCCGACGAAGATCGCGCCGACGGGAGTGACCGCACCACAGGCGGGGGTGATCGCGACCAGGCCGGTGATGGCACCGGAGGCCGCGCCAACGCCCGTCACGTGACCGTCCTTGATCTTCTCGACGGCGAGCCAGGCCAGCGTCGCCGCGCATGTCGCGACGAACGTGGTGACCATGACGATGGCCGCCGAATTGCCTGCCGCCAGCGCCGAGCCGCCGTTGAACGCGTACCAGCCGGCCCACAGCAGACCCGCGCCCAACAGTGTCAGCGGCACGTTGTGCGGCTTGCGCAGCTGGCCGAACATCGCGGACTTGCCGAGCACGATCGCCACCGCCAGCGCGGCGGCGCCGGCGTTGATGTGCACCGCGGTGCCACCGGCGAAGTCGATCGCGCCGAGGGTGTTGGCGATCCAGCCACCGACCGAGTTCTCGGTCACCACACCGTCGAACGCGAAGACCCAGTGCGCGACGGGGAAGTAGACCAGCACGGCCCAAACGGTCGCGAACAGCATCCAGGCACCGAACTTCATCCGGTCGGCCACCGCACCCGAGATCAGGGCGACGGTGATGGCTGCGAAGAGGGCCTGGAACAGCGCGAACAAACTGACCGGCAGGCCGGAGATGGTGGTCTGTGTCTCGAGCAGGTCCTTCATGCCGGCGAATTCGGTGAAGCTGCCGACGAAACCGCCGTAGCTGGTGCCGAAGACCATCGAGAAGCCGAAGAGCACCCAGAGCAGGCCGACGATCGCGACCGCGCCGAACGTCATCATCATCATGTTCGTCGAGCTCTTGACTGAGACCATGCCGCCGTAGAACAGCGCCAGTCCCGGAATCATGAGCGTGAGCCCGATGATGCAACACAACATGAATGCCGTGGTGCCTGTATCCACTACGTCCATTTAAAGACTCCGTCCATGGGTACGTTCCTTAGTGTGGCGGCCGCTCATTCGGGCCGTTCACTGGCAGTAACCGATGTTTCTGTTACGTGGACGGTGTTCTCGGGTTTCGACCACGTAACGGGACCGTGCGAAGTTGATGGGAACCTCCCACGTGCGGGTACGCGCCGAACCTGTGCCAGCATCGTGTGGTGAGACGAATCAAGCCCCTGACAACGGTGGTGGTGTTGGTGGCCGTTCTCGTCGGTGGCGGCATCTGGTGGGTGTTCTTCCGGGACCAGCGATCATCGGCGGACTGTGCGCCGGTGAGAGAGCTGCTGTCCTTCAATGAGACTCAGATCAACGCGCTCAACGCCAAGACTCACGTCCCCGAGGAGGGGTCCTATGAGGCCGCGACCGAGCCCAGTGACCTCGACTACCTGGCCTGGTCGGATGGCCTGTCCGATCGTGCCGCCAAGGTGACCGCGGAAGGGCTCGCGGACCAGGCGCAGGAGCTGGCGAAGACGGCCAAGCGCCTGGTCGACGCCAAGATCAGCTACAACTCCCAGACCAGCGCTCCGGGAAGTCCGCCACGGCAGGCCGCGGGGATGATGGTCACCGCGTTCAACGATCAGTACGAGGCGGAGATCAGCCAGCTGGCGGCGGTGTGCCCGGCGTGAACGCCGCGCCCCAGCGGCCGGTGAACGCGATCTGATCGAGCGGTAGTCGCTCGCGGGGACGGGAGTCCCGCTCGACGATCTCGGGGGCCGCGGTGGCGTAGTCACCCAGCACGCCGACCGCGACGACAGCGATCGGTCGCACGTCGTCGGGGATGCCGAACGCCGACCGCGCGGCGTCGACGTCGAACCCCGCCATCGGGTGGGCGATCAGATCCCGCGACACCGCCTCGATGGTGAGGTTCGCGATCGCGGCGCCGGCGTCGACCGCCGAGTACAGGGCGGTCCTCTCGTCGGGTCCCTGATCGGCGCACACCAGGATCAGTGCGCTCGCCGCGTGCGCATACGAGTTACCCCGCTTCAGCGTCGCGGCCAGTGAGGTGAACGTCTCATCGGGTTCGATCTGTCCTCCACCCGTTCCGGTCCGCAACCCGATCACGAAGCGCACCGGTTGCCGGTGTCCCCACGTCGCCGCCCACCGCGCCGCCTCCACGAGCGCCGTGATCTGAGCTGCTGAGACGGTGGAATCGGGGTCGAACGCCCGTGGACTCCACCGGGCCGCGACGTCCGGATGGATGGGCACCCGTGTGTCGGCCAGCCGGTCGGCGGGGCGCTGGGTCGCTCGCTTGCTCACGCGATCCCACGCTACCGGCGTGACCTCGGCAGGAGGTGACGAGAAACCAGGTGCGCAGACCCCCTATTCTTGGAGGGACCCGACCGGGTCGAACCGGAACGCCCAGAGAGGCTGGACAGTGGCGCTCGTCGTCCAGAAGTACGGCGGATCCTCGGTGGCCGACGCCGATCGGATTCGGCGCGTCGCTGAGCGCATCGTCGAAACCAAGAAGGCCGGCAACGACGTCGTCGTGGTGGTCTCCGCGATGGGTGACACCACCGACGACCTGCTCGACCTGGCCCGCCAGGTCAACCCCGCCCCACCCGCCCGCGAGATGGACATGCTGCTCACCGCTGGTGAGCGGATCTCCAACGCCCTGGTTGCGATGGCCATCTCGTCGCTCGGTGCCGAGGCGCGGTCGTTCACCGGCTCGCAGGCAGGCGTGGTCACCACCGGCACCCACGGCAACGCCAAGATCATCGACGTCACACCCGGCAGGCTGCGCGAGGCTCTCGACGAGGGCCTGATCGTGCTGGTCGCCGGCTTCCAGGGCGTGAGCCAGGACAGCAAGGACGTCACGACGCTGGGTCGCGGCGGATCGGACACCACCGCCGTGGCACTGGCCGCCGCCCTGGGCGCCGACGTGTGCGAGATCTACACCGACGTCGACGGCATCTTCACCGCCGACCCGCGCATCGTGCCCAACGCGCGGCAGCTGGACACCGTCAGCTTCGAGGAGATGCTCGAGATGGCAGCGGCAGGCGCCAAGGTGCTGATGCTGCGCTGCGTGGAATACGCCCGCCGCTACGACGTTCCGATTCACGTCCGGTCGTCGTACTCCGACAAGCCGGGCACGCTCGTAAAAGGATCGATGGAGGACATCCCCATGGAAGACGCCATTCTCACCGGGGTAGCCCATGACCGCGGCGAGGCGAAGGTGACCGTCGTCGGTCTGCCCGACGTTCCCGGTTACGCCGCGCAGGTGTTCCGCGCGGTCGCCGATGCCGATGTGAACATCGACATGGTGCTGCAGAACATCTCCAAGGTTGAGGACGGCAAGACCGACATCACCTTCACCTGTTCACGCGAGAGCGGGCCGGGTGCGGTCGAGAAGCTCACCGCCCTCAAGGACGCCATCGGCTTCACCGCCGTGCTCTACGACGACCACATCGGCAAGGTGTCGTTGGTCGGCGCCGGCATGCGCAGCCACCCCGGCGTCACCGCCACGTTCTGCGAGACGCTGGCCGCGGTCGGCGTCAACATCGATCTGATCTCGACATCGGAGATCCGAATCTCGGTGCTGGTCAAGGACACGGAGTTGGACAAGGCCGTCGCGGCACTGCACGAGGCCTTCGGGCTCGGTGGTGAGGAAGAGGCGGTCGTGTACGCGGGAAGCGGTATCTAGTCATGGGGCGAGCGAAGCGACGGGATTTATAGATGGTTTCGATCGGCGTAGTGGGTGCAACCGGCCAGGTCGGCCAGGTGATGCGAAAGCTGCTGGAGGAACGCGACTTTCCGTCGACCTCGGTGCGGTTCTTCGCTTCGGCGCGCTCGCAGGGCAAGAAGCTGACCTTCCGCGGCCAGGAGATCGAGGTCGAGGACGCCGCGACGGCCGATCCTTCTGGCCTGGACATCGCGTTGTTCTCGGCGGGCGCGACGATGTCGCGGGTACAGGCGCCGCGCTTCGCTGCCGCCGGTGCGGTGGTCGTCGACAACTCGTCGGCGTGGCGCAAGGACCCCGATGTGCCGCTGGTGGTGTCCGAGGTGAACTTCGCGCGTGACGCGGCAACGCGTCCCAAGGGCATCATCGCCAACCCGAACTGCACCACCATGGCGGCGATGCCGGTGCTCAAGCCGCTGCACGACGAGGCCGGCCTGACGCGGTTGATCGTGTCGAGCTACCAGGCGGTGTCCGGTACGGGCCTGGCCGGTGTGGAGGAGTTGGCCACCCAGGCGCGCGCGGTCATCGACGGTGTCGAGGAGCTGGTGCATGACGGTGGCGCGCTGACCTACCCCGCGCCGGTGAACTACGTCGCTCCCATCGCCTTCAACGTGGTGCCGCTGGCCGGCTCGCTGGTCGACGACGGCTCGGGGGAGACCGACGAGGATCAGAAGCTGCGCAACGAGAGCCGCAAGATCCTGGGCATCCCCGACCTGCTGGTGAGCGGAACGTGCGTGCGGGTGCCGGTTTTCACCGGGCACTCGTTGTCGATCAACGCCGAGTTCGCCCGGCCGATCTCGGCTGCGCGGGCGCGGGAGGTGCTGGCCGATGCGGCGGGCGTGAAGCTGGTCGACGTGCCGACGCCGCTGGCCGCCGCCGGTGCCGACGACTCACTGGTGGGCCGGATTCGGCAGGATGAGGGCGTGCCGGGCGGCCGCGGATTGGCGCTGTTCGTCTCGGGGGACAACCTCCGCAAGGGCGCTGCGCTCAACACCATTCAGATCGCCGAACTGCTCGCCGCTCAGCTCTGACACCCGCCACGCTGTGCGCCGAAATCGACGTTCTGGCGGGAAAATGCGGGTAGGCCTCGCCATTTCGTCGATCTCGGTGTTGGCCTTGGCGGTCGCCGCGCCGGTCCACGCGGATCCACCGGCTCCGGTGCCGGGCCCCGTGCTGGGGCCGCTGGCGCCTGGGCAGGCGATCCGGATCGGTCCGGCGGCTGGAACGGGAACGCCGACAAGGGATTACGGTATCGGCGCCACCGACCTGTGTGAGTTCATGGAGTTTCCGAGCGGGATCCTGCAGGTGTGCGGTGACAGCTTCGCGGGTCAGGGCGTCGGGTTCGGCGGCTGGTACTCGCCGATCGCCCTGCATGTCGACACCGATTCCATCGGGGACCCGGGCGGGGTGCGCTACGACGGGGTGACCGGCGTGTACAAACCACTGCTGGCTGACCCCACGCCGCCGGGTTCGTCGCAACTGCCCGCGGGCGTCGTCCAGATCAACCGCGAGAACTACATGCTCGTCACGACCACCAAGAGCCTGGTGCCCGCGACATCGCGACTGGTGAAGGCCAATGCGGCGCAGGGGAATTGGCCGACGGTGCCGAAGTCGGAGCGTTCCGAGGAATACGCAGGGGGCAGGCAGTCCCAGATCAGCGGGTACTACGACCCCATCCCCACACCCGACTCGCCCAGCGGGTGGGTCTTCATCGTGGCCAACGACTTCGACCGCAGCGGACCGGTCGAGCTGTATCGCGTGACACCGCAGCACTTCACCGATAGGAGCACCTGGCAGGCCTGGTCGGGGCTACCCGGGCCTGACGGCGGTTGGGGTAAGGCTCCGACACCGTTGTGGAATGACGCCGTCGGCGAGATGAGCGTGCGCCAGATCGATGGCAAGGCGGTCCTGTCGTACTTCAACGCGACCACCGGAAACATGGAGGTGCGGGTGGCCGCCCACCCGACGGGACTGGGCACCGCGCCGGTGACCACGGTGGTCTTCGCCGCGGACTGGCCCGACCGACCCGATGATCTGCCCCCGCCACACGACAACCGGCTCGCCCAGCCCTACGGCGGGTACATCTCGCCGGGCTCCACCATCGATGAGGTGCGGGTGTTCGTCAGCCAGTGGAACACCCTGCCCCGGGGTGACAACGCGCCATATCGCGTCATCCAGTTCGCGGTGAATCCGCTCAAGCCCTAGGCGCAGCGACTCGGCCCGCCACCGAGGTGACGGGCCGAGTCGGCTGAAGGCCTACTTCTTGAAGGCGTCCTTGACCTTCTCGCCCGCATCCTTGAGATTGGCCTTGACCTGGTCGGCCTTGCCCTCGTTCTCGGTGCTCTTGTCGTTGGAGGCCTTGCCGGCCGCTTCCTTGGCCTGGCCGCCGAGGTCCTCGACCTTGTTCTTGGCCTTGTCCACAAAGCTCATACTGACTCCTATTGGCTATCCGTCCGGTCCGTTGACCGGACACTTGGGCGGAGTACCACGGCACGGCCACGCCAAACCCCTTGCGGGTCAACTCACAGTCGGACTCTCACAGCGGATTCATAGCCTGTTCTTCACCAACGCATTGCGAGCGAGGTCACGATCGAGGAATGAGCGAAACCCCACCCCCTGCGCCGTCGACCCCGCCGTCCTCCGAACCCGCGACCGGGCCGATCACGCCCCAGGAGGCCCCGCCGCCGCAGTTCGCGCCCGCACCGGCCAGTGTCGGCCCGTACCCGCCCGAACCCCGCAGGTCGAGCCGGCTCAACCAGGTCGCCGCGTGGGTGGGCATCGTCGCGGGCGTCGTCTTCATCGTCACCGTCATCTTCGGTACCGGTTTCGTGCTCGGCGCGCACTCCGGTGGTGGACATCACCGCGGTGGTGGCGACCGCGACGGCTCGATGGAGCACCGGCAGGGTCCGCCCCCGATGTTCCAGATGGGTCCGATGGGTCCGATGGTGCGTCCCGGGCCGGGCTTCGTCTTCCCGGGTGGTCCCGGCGGCACCATGGGCCCGGGTGGCCCCTTCGGTGACGGATCCGGTCAGTCGAGCCAGGGGCCGTCCTCGATTAACCCCACGCCGCCGCGCTAGGCGCGACTGCGCCGCATCGCGGCGCGACTCGAATCCTGACGCGCCCACTGGGATATCCGCGCCCAAACGCGGGTACCCCAGTGGGCGCGGCCCAGCCCAACGGCCGCGGCAGAGGAGATGAGTGATGACCGAGAAGATCGCGACGACGGATGGTGGCGCCGCCGTACCCAGCGTCGAGCATTCGCTATCGGTCGGCCCGGACGGACCGATCCTGCTCCAGGACCACTACCTGATCGAGCAGATGGCCAACTTCAACCGGGAACGCATTCCGGAGCGTCAGCCTCACGCCAAGGGCGGCGGCGCGTTCGGCACGTTCGAGGTGACCAACGACGTCAGTCAGTACACCAAGGCCGCAGTGTTCCAACCCGGCACCAAGACCGAGATGGTCGCTCGGTTCTCCACCGTCGCCGGCGAGCGTGGCAGCCCAGACACGTGGCGCGATCCGCGCGGATTCGCGCTGAAGTTCTACACGTCCGAGGGCAACTTCGACATGGTCGGCAACAACACTCCGGTGTTCTTCGTGCGTGACCCGATGAAGTTCCAGAACTTCATCCGATCGCAGAAACGCATGGCCGCCAACAACCTTCGCGATCACAACATGCAGTGGGACTTCTGGACGCTGTCGCCGGAGTCGGCGCACCAGGTCACCTATCTGATGGGTGATCGCGGCATCCCGAAGAGCTGGCGGCATATGAACGGCTACTCCAGCCACACCTACAGCTGGGTCAACGCCAGCGGTGAGATGTTCTGGGTGAAATACCACTTCAAGACCGACCAGGGCATCGACTTCCTCACGCAGGAGGACGCGGACCGTATTGCCGGCGAGGACGGTGACTACCACCAGCGCGATCTGTACGACTCGATCGAGGCGGGAAACCACCCCACGTGGACGCTGAAGATGCAGATCATGCCGTTCGAGGACGCCAAGACCTACCGGTTCAACCCGTTCGACCTGACGAAGATCTGGCCGCACGCCGACTACCCGCTGATCGATGTCGGCACGATGAAGCTGGACCGCAACGTCGTCGACTATCACGCGCAGATCGAGCAGGCCGCCTTCGAGCCCAACAACATCGTGCCGGGCACCGGACTGAGCCCGGACAAGATGCTCCTGGCCCGTGGGTTCTCCTACTCCGACGCCCACCGCGCCCGACTCGGCGTCAACTACAAGCAGATTCCGGTCAACGAGCCCAAGGTTGAGGTGAACGCCTACTCCAAGGACGGGGCGATGCGGATTCGCAATGCCACCGACCCGGTCTACGCGCCGAATTCGATGGGCGGCCCCGTGGCGGAGGACCCGAAGCGCGTCGCCGAGGCGCACTGGGTGTCCGACGGGGACATGGTCCGATCGGCGTACACGCTGCGGGCCGAGGACGACGACTGGGGGCAGCCGGGCACGCTGGTCCGCGACGTCCTCGATGACGCCGCGCGCGATCGGTTGGCCAGCAACATCATCGGCCACGTGCTCGACGGCGTGAAGGAACCGGTGCTCTCGCGGGTCTTCGAGTATTGGCGAAACGTGGATGCTGACCTGGGGAAGAAGGTCGAAGAGGGAGTGCGCGCCGGTAAGGGCTAGCCCCGGTGCCCCAACCCGCCCGCCGAGACTGCGGGGAGATCGCGTTGTGCGTGAAATGTGCGATCTCACCGCAGTTTCGATGAGGGCGGCGTGCGGTATGACACGCCGATGAATGTCAATGCTGTAATTCTGATGTGGTCTGTGGGACCATTGAGAACTTTGATGTTCCTGTGGCGTGCGGCGCTCATTCGTGAGAGCGTCGCTAACCATGACGCGCATAGGACACCGCCGATGGCTGCTGGTGGCGGTGGTGGCGGGCCTGATGGCGACGGTCGTCGGCTGCGGGTTGCGACCCGAACCGCTGGAACGCGCCGCCGTCAGCATGTTCGAGGTCGGTGACTGCGTCCAGCTTCCGGTCGGCACCCCCGATGCGCCCGGCGACCTGCGCGCCGACGAGGTGTCGTGCAGCGTCGACGCCAGCTACACCGTTGGCGCGACCGCCGATGCCTCCGGTGCATGCCCGAGCAACGAATACCAGCGTCTGTCAGGCGATCTCGTCGATCCCACGACATCGCGTCTGTGCCTGGTGCCCAACCTGGTCGCCAACCACTGCTATGTGCTCGACATGCCGATAGGCGTCATGCAGCGTGCCGACTGCGCCGACCGTGGCCAGGAGGGCCTGCTCGTCCAGGTCACCCAGCGGCTCGACGTGCGCGATCAGGCGGCGTGCCCGTCGGACGCCGGCCAGTACGCCTGGCCCTACCCGTCGCCGGCCCGGACGTACTGCACGCTGACGATCTTCTGACGCGCCTCGGGGACCGGGTGGAACTGGCATCATCGAAGCCATGAGCATCGAAGTCGTCTACACCGCAGAGTCCACCGCGTCGGGCGGAGGCCGTGACGGCCACGTCAAGTCCACCGACGGGAAGATCGATCTCGACACCCGCCCGCCCAAGGAGATGGGCGGCAGCGGCGAGGGCGTGAACCCCGAACTGCTGTTCTCGGCGGGCTACGCCGCGTGCTTCCTCGGCGCACTGCGCCTGGTCGCGCGCACCGAGAAGATCGCCATCGACGACGCCAGCGGTATCACCGCGCAGATCGGGTTCGGCAAGGACTCCGAGGGTGGGTTCGGCCTCACCGCCCATCTCATCGGCTACCTGCCAGGCCTCGAGCAGAGCGCCGCCGACGATCTCATGCAGAAGGCGCACGGTGTGTGCCCGTACTCCAAGGCCACCCGCGGAAACATCGACGTCAAGCTGTCGGCGAAGGTCTGAGCATGCGTCGTGCCGCCATCGCCGCGATGACGGGCCTGTGCACCGCCGCCGCGTTGGCGGCACCGGCGAGCGCACGACCATCGGACCCCGGGGTGGTGTCGTACGCCGTGCTCGGCAAGGGCTCGGTCGGCAATATCGTCGGTGCGCCAATGGGCTGGGAGTCGACGTTCACCGCGCCGTTCCAGGGGTTCTGGGTCGACACCCCGGTGTGCAACAACTGGGCCGATATCGGGCTGCCCGACGTGTACGCCGACCCCGACCTGGCGTCGTTCAGCGGTGCGGTCGCTCAGCGCGCCGCCAACGATGACACGCACATGGTCAAACAGGCTGTCGGGGTGTTCGCCACGAATGACGCCGCCACCCGGGCGTTCGGCCGGGTCAACGACAGAACCGTGGGGTGTTCGGGCCAGACCACCACGATGCACATGGACGATTTCGTCAACGAGGTCTGGACTTTCACCGGAGGTCCTCCCGACGGCAACGACGCCGTGTGGATGAAGCAGGAAGCGGGTACAGACCGTCGGTGCTTCACTCAGACCCGGCTGCGCGAGAACGTTCTGCTGCAAGCGAAAGTCTGTCAACCTGGCAATGGTGGGCCGGCGGTGAACGTACTGGCCGGAGCGATGCAGAACAGCCTCGGGCAGTAGCCGCCACGCAGCCGCGGGACCGATTTTTTGGGGGTTCACGGGAATATCGCGCGACATTGTCAGTGTCCTCTCCCAAGATGGAGTGCGTGGATGCTGCGGGCGGGCGGGTTTCCGCGGTCGGGAGGGGACGGTTGACATGACCACCACCGACACGGGCCGGGGTCTGCCGCGCACCAAGCACGCTGACCGCGAACTCTCCAGCGCCGCCAGCGCCGCCCTGCACATCGGTGGCGCATGCCTGCGTGACGGCCCCGTCGGACAGGTCGGCCTCGAGGTCGAGGCCCACTGTTTCGACCTGACCGATCCGATGCGGCGCCCTGAGTGGTCGGAACTGAGCGATGCCATCGCGTCGGTTCCCAAACTCCCCGGTGGCAGCGCCATCACCGTCGAACCGGGTGGCGCGGTCGAACTGTCCGGACCGCCGCTGGACGGGCCGCTCGCCGCGATCACCGCGATGCGCGCCGACCGCACCGTGCTGGCCGAGGCCTTCGCCCGCCGGGGCCTTGGCCTGGTTCTGCTGGGCGCCGATCCGCTGCGGCCCGCGGCCAGGGTCAACCCTGGGGACCGCTACCGCGCCATGGAGCAGTTCTTCGACGCCAGCGGCACCGGTGCCGCTGGCGCCGCCATGATGACGTCGACGGCCTCGGTGCAGGTGAACGTCGACGCCGGGCCGCGCGACGGCTGGGTGGATCGGGTGCGTCTCGCGCACGCATTGGGCCCGACGATGATCGCCATCTCCGCGAACTCGCCACTGCTGGGCGCCGAGTTCACGGGCTGGCGCAGCGCGCGGCAGCGGGTGTGGAGCCAACTCGACGATGCGCGGTGCGGTCCCGTCCTCGGCACCACCGACGACGACCCCGTCAATGACTGGGTCCACTACGCACTCAAGGCCCCGGTGATGCTGGTGCACACACCCGAGGCGATCCCGGTCACCGAGTGGGTCCCCTTCGCCGACTGGGCCGACGGCACGACGAGGCTCGGTGACCGCCAACCGACCGAGGCCGATCTCGACTACCACCTCACCACGCTCTTTCCGCCGGTGCGGCCCCGCGGCTTCCTGGAGATCCGTTACCTCGACAGCCTGCCCGACGACATCTGGCCGGCGGTGGTCTTCACCATCGTCACCCTGCTCGACGATCCGGTGGCAGCTGATATCGCCACCGCTGCAACCGAATCGGTGGCCACCGCGTGGGATCGGGCTGCGCAGATCGGGCTGGGCGACCGGCGTCTGCGCCAGGCGGCGGTCACATGTGTGGCTGCCGCCGCCGAGCGTGCGCCCGCGGAGCTTGTTCCCGCGATGGAGAGCCTGCTCGCCGAGGTCGAGCACGGCCGCAGCCCCGCCGACCGCTTCTGCGACCGCGTCGTCGACCACGGAATCGCCACGGCGGTAGTGCAACTGGCGACGGAGGAGGCATGACCGCCCGCGACGTGCTCGCGCGTGAGCTGACGCTGGCGCGCGAGCGGACCCTGCGGCTGGTGTCCTTCGATGACGCCGAGCTGCACCGCCAGTACGACCCACTGATGAGCCCGCTGGTGTGGGATCTCGCGCATATCGGCCAGCAGGAGGAACTCTGGCTGCTGCGCGCCGGTGATCCCAACCGGCCGGGCATGCTGCCGCGCGCCGTCGAGGGGCTCTACGACGCGTTCGAGCACTCCCGGGCCAGCCGGGTGGACCTGCCGCTGATGCCGCCCACCGACGCGCGCTCCTACTGCGAGACCGTCCGCGCCAAGGCACTCGATGCGCTCGACGCCCTGCCCGGGGACGCATTCGACCCGACGGACTCGATGGCCGACCCGGCGTTCTCGTACGCGCTGGTGATCAGCCACGAGAACCAGCACGACGAGACCATGCTGGCGGCGCTCAACCTGCGGTCCGGACCCCCGATCCTGGACCCGGGCACACCGTTGCCCGCGGGCCGGGCGGGTGTTGCCGGGACGTCGGTGCTGATCCCCGGTGGCCCGTTCCTGCTCGGCGTCGACGGCGGTACCGAACCGTACTCCCTGGACAACGAGCGCCCCGCCCACATCGTGGACGTGCCCGCCTTCCGAATCGGGCGCGTGCCGGTCACCAACGCCGAATGGCGGGAGTTCATCGACGACGGCGGCTACCGCGAGCCGCGCTGGTGGTCGAGTGCTGGCTGGGCGCACCGGCGGGAGGCGAATCTGACGGCGCCGATGTTCTGGAACGACGGCGTGCACAAGGGCACGCGCATCCGGTTCGGCCACGTCGAGGACGTGCCCGGCGACGAGCCCGTACAGCACGTCGGCTACTACGAGGCGGAGGCCTATGCGGCGTGGGCGGGTGCCCGGCTGCCCACCGAGGTGGAATGGGAGAAGGCCGCCGCCTGGGACCCCGTCTCCGGTACGCGTCGCCGATTCCCCTGGGGTGCTTCAGAACCGACCGCGCAACTGGCGAACCTCGGTGGCGACGCGCTTCGCCCCGCACCTGTCGGCGCCTACCCCGCCGGCGCCTCGGCGTACGGCGCGGAGCAGATGCTCGGCGACGTGTGGGAGTGGACATCCTCGACGCTGCGGCCGTGGCCCAACTTCACGCCGATGATCTACGACCGGTACTCGCAACCCTTCTTCGACGGCGCAGGCGGCGGCGAGTATCGGGTGCTGCGCGGCGGCGCGTGGTCGGTCGGGGCGGGCATCGTGCGGCCCAGCTTCCGCAACTGGGATCACCCGATTCGCCGGCAGATATTCTGCGGTGTCCGCCTGGCGTGGGACGCCGCCTGATGTGCCGTCACCTCGGTTGGCTCGGCCATTCCGCGTCCGTGGCGTCGCTGGTTCTCGATCAGCCGTACGGCCTTCTGGTGCAGTCGTATTCGCCACGTCGTCAGAAGAACGGCCTGATGAACGCCGACGGTTGGGGGGTGGGCTTCTTCGATCACGGAACGGCGCGCCGCTGGCGCAGTGCGGCACCGCTGTGGGGTGACACCTCGTTCGCGTCGGTTGCCCCGGCGCTGCGCAGCGAGTGCATCGTCGCCGCGGTTCGCTCGGCGACTGTCGGCATGCCCATCGAGGCGTCGGCGTCGGCCCCGTTCAGCGACGGCGCCTGGCTGCTGTCGCACAACGGCGTCGTCGACCGGTCAGTGCTGCCGGCCTCAGCCACCGCCGAGTCCACCGTCGACAGCGCTCTACTCGCCGCGCTGATCTTCGAGCGCGGTCTCGACTCGCTGGGCGACACCGTGGTCGAGGTCGGTGCCGCCGATCCCAATGCTCGACTGAATATATTGGCCGCCAACGGTTCCCGTATGCTGGCCACCACCTGGGGGGACACCCTGTCGGTGCTGCGGCGCGACGACGGAGTCGTGCTTGCCAGCGAACCCTACGATGACGACCCGGCGTGGCAGGAGATCCCGGACCGGCACCTCGTCGATGTCGTCGGGTCCAACATCGCGCTGAGTCCCTTGAAAGGATCGTCATGACGCTGTCCCTGTCGAACTACCTCGCCGCGGACTCCGCCGCGAACGCGCTGCGACGCGATGTTCGCGACGGGCTCACGAGGACCCCGAAGTCGTTGCCGCCGAAGTGGTTCTACGACTCGGTCGGCAGCGACCTGTTCGACCAGATCACCCGGCTGCCCGAGTACTACCCGACGCGCACCGAGGCGCAGATCCTGCGGGCCCACGCGGCCGACGTGGCGGCGGCCTCCGGTGCGGACACGCTCGTGGAACTCGGCAGCGGCACGTCGGAGAAGACGCGCATCCTGCTCGACGCGATGAGCGAGGCCGGATCCCTGCGCAGGTTCATCCCGTTCGACGTTGACGCCGGTGTGCTCGAGGCGGCCGGCGCGGCGATCGGCGCCGAGTACCCCGGGGTGGAGGTCGATGCGGTGTGCGGTGACTTCGAGGAGCACCTCGAGAAGATCCCGACCGGCGGCCGTCGACTGGTCGTGTTCCTCGGGTCGACCATCGGCAACCTGACTCCAGGCCCGCGCGCGGAGTTCCTCGCTGCGCTGGCACGGACTCTCGCACCCGGTGACGCGCTGCTGCTGGGTACCGACCTGGTCAAGGACACCGAGAGATTGGTCAGGGCCTATGACGACGCGGCCGGCGTCACGGCCAGGTTCAACCTCAACGTGCTGGCGGTGGTCAACCGCGAGTTGGACGCCGACTTCGACCTGGCCGCCTTCGAACATGTCGCCCGGTGGAACGCTGACGACGAGCGAATCGAGATGTGGCTGCGCGCCCGCACCGCGCAGCGCGTACACGTTGGCGCAGTGGATCTCACGGTCGATTTCGCCGCAGGGGAGGAGATGCTGACCGAGGTGTCCTCCAAGTTCCGGCCCGAGGGTGTGGAGGCCGAGTTGGCGGCGGCCGGGCTGCGTCGTACCCACTGGTGGACCGACCCCGCGGGCGACTTCGGCCTGTCGCTGTCGGCACTGTGATGGCGTCACGGCCGACGTCCACGGAGCCGGCCCTCGCGCAGACGTGGCGTGCCGCCAGGCCGCCGGTGGCCGGGGTGCACCTGGACAGCGCGGCGTGTTCACGGCAGAGTCTGGCCGCCATCGAGGCGGCCGCCGCGCACGCCCGGCACGAGGCGGAGGTCGGCGGCTACGTCGCGGCCGAGGCCGCCGCCCCTGTGCTCGACGCGGGTCGCGCCGCTGTCGGCGCGTTGACCGGCTTCGCCCTCACCGACGTCAACTTCACCACGGGCTCGAATCACGCCCTCGACATTCTGCTCGGCGACTGGCGGGGCGAGCGCACGCTGGCCTGCCTGCCCGGCGAGTACGGGCCCAACCTGCTGATCATGGCGCGACACGGTTTCGACGTGCGGGCGCTGCCGGTCGACGGCTCCGGGCGGCTGGACGTTGGCGCGGTAGCGGCCGCGCTGGCCGCGGATCCCCCTGCGCTGGTTCATCTCACCACGCTGGGTAGCCACAAGGGGATCGTGCAGCCCGCAGCCGCCCTCGGCGCGGTCTGCCGTGCCGCAGGTCTACCACTTGTCGTCGACGCCGCGCAGGCCTTCGCGCACGTCGACTGTGCTGACGGCGGGGCCGACGCGATGTACTCCTCGTCGCGCAAGTGGACGGCGGGTCCGCGCGGGCTCGGCTGGTTGGCCGCCCGGCCGGGGCTGCTCTCTGAGGGGGTGTTGGCGCGCATGGCGCACGCCGAGGTGAATGTCGCTGCGCAGGTGGGACTCTCGATCGCGCTGGGTGAACACGTGGAAGCCGGCCCGGCGCATGTGCGTGCCCGACTGGCCGAGGTCGGTGCGACCACCCGGGTGGCACTGTCCGATGTGGCGGGCTGGCAGGTCGTCGAACCGATTGAGGAACCCAGCGCGATCACCACGCTGATCCCACCCGACGGCGTCGATCCGCAGGCCGTGCGGGCGCGGCTGATCGCCGAGCACCGCATCGTCACCACCTACGCCGGTGTGGAGCGCGCGCCGAAAGAGATGACGGGCCCGGCACTGCGGGTGTCGCCACACGTCGACGTCACGACCGACGATCTCGAGGTGTTCGCGGCGGCGCTGACCGCCCTGTCCTAGCGGCGGGCGCGACACCGCGCCCGGGCCTGCCCGATCGGACGGTTCTGGTGATCCGGTCGGTCGGTAACGGCGGCGAACCGTTGTGACCACCACCACAGCGGGTCCACCGTGGTCTCGGTAACCCAACCGAACACGGGAGATCGATCCAATGGCCATTGAGCTGAATCAGATTTGGGAATTCCCGATCAAGGAGTTTCATCCGTTTCCACGCGCTCTGCTCGGCGTCGGCGCCCACGATATTATCGGTGTCGAAGCCAAGAACCTCGGCTTCAAGCGCACCTTGCTGATGACCACCGGCCTGCGCGGGTCGGGCATCATTGAGGAACTCACCGGCAAGATTGAGTACCAGGGCGTCGAGGTCGTCCTCTACGACAAGGTCGAGTCCAACCCCAAGGACTACAACGTCATGGAGGCCGCCGCCCTCTATCAGCAGGAAAAGTGCGACAGCATCATCTCCATCGGCGGTGGTTCCAGTCATGACGCCGCGAAGGGCGCCCGCGTGGTGATCGCCCACGACGGCCGCAACATCAACGAGTTTGAGGGCTTCGCCAAGTCCACCAACAAGCAGAACCCGCCGCACATCGCCGTATCGACCACGGCCGGAACGGGTTCGGAGACATCGTGGGCCTATGTCATCACCGACACCTCAGACATGGATCACCCGCACAAGTGGGTGGGCTTCGACGAGGCGACGATCGTCACGTTGGCGGTCGACGACCCACTGCTCTACTACACCTGCCCGCAGCACTTCACCGCCTACTGCGGGTTCGACGTGCTGGCCCACGGCAGTGAGCCGTACGTGTCCCGGCTGGACTTCGCTCCGTCGCTCGGAAATGCCTTGTACTCGGTCGAACTCGTCGCCAAGCACCTGCGCGAGGCGGTGTTCGAGCCGAAGAACCTCAAGGCCCGCGAGGGCATGATGAACGCGCAGTACATCGCCGGTCAGGCGTTCAACTCCGGCGGTCTGGGCATCGTGCACTCGATCAGCCACGCCGTCAGCGCATTCTTCGACAGTCACCACGGCCTGAACAACGCGATCGCGCTGCCACGGGTCTGGGAGTACAACCTGCCCGCTCGCTTCGAGCGATACGCGCAATTGGCTTCAGCGATGGGCGTCGACACGCGCAACATGACCACCGTGCAGGCGGCCGACGCCGCCGTCGAGGCGGCTATCCGGCTGTCGCAGGACGTCGGCATCCCGGACAACTTCGGCCAGGTGCGTACCGACTCCTACGACAAGAACCGGATGAACACCGGGAAGTACGCCGGTCGTGGCGAGGTCATCAAGGGTGACGACAAGACCGTGCTGGCCATCTCCGAGCACATCCAGGGTGACTGGTGCACGCCGGGCAACCCCCGTGAGGTCACGGTCAACTCGATGATTCCGGTTGTGGGGCATGCGATCAACGAGTCCTACTGAGCCCCGGGGGGGACGCGACCGATCCCTCGTCGGTCGCGCCCCCACCCGGCTATTCGCCGACGCTGAGGACCTCGGTGCGGCGCTGCGCGACCAGGGCTACATCGCCGACGATGATCTGGCGACGGTCGTCCACCTCGCGACCGCGCTGGATCGGCCCCTTCTCCTGGAGGGGCCGGCCGGCGTCGGCAAGACCGAACTGGCCAAGGCGCTCGCCGCGGCGGCGGGGCGGCGCCTGGTCCGGCTGCAGTGCTACGAGGGCCTGGACGACAACCGCGTCCTCTATGAGTGGGACTACGCCAAGCAACTCCTGCACGTGCAGATGTTGCGGGACCGGATCACCGAATCCACCTCGCACCTAACTGATCTCGACGAGGCATCGCGCTTCCTGGCGGCGCGCGACTTCGGGCTGTACACCGAGGACTTCCTCTCCGCGCGCCCGCTGCTGGACGCGGTGCGCTCCGAGGAACCGGTGGTGCTCCTGGTCGACGAGGTGGACCGCACTGAGGAGGCGATGGAGGCACTGCTGCTCGAGGTGCTTGCCGAGCGTCAGGTCACCATCCCAGAGATCGGCACGTTCACCGCGCGGTCCATACCGTGGGTGGTGTTGACGTCAAATGACACCCGCGAGCTGTCGGCGGCGCTGAAGCGGCGCTGCCTGCACTTCCACGTCGGATTCCCGTCGGTGGACCGCGAACGCGAGATCGTGTCGGTGCGTGCACCGCACGTAGAACAGGACGTTGTCACCGATGTCGTCGAGCTGGCCAGTACGCTGCGCGATCTGCCACTGCGCAAGGGTCCCTCGATATCGGAGGTGGTCGACGCCGCCCGCGCCGCAAGCATCCTGCGCCGCAACGGGGTGTCCGACGAGAGGGGGCGCGATGTGCTGATGTCGGCGCTGGTCAAGTTCACGAGTGACCGGGACATCGCGCTCGGGCACTTCGCCTCGGTGCCGTCCCCGGCGGCCGTGTCCGAGCCCGCCCAGGAACGCGCCACAGTCGCGTCCCGGCCTGCCAACACCACGACCTCGGCGTTCCGCGGGCGTGGCGGCGGGCTCCGCCGTGCTTGACCCCAGTGACCTCCTGGACGTGGTCGCGGCCGCGTTCGGCAGGTTGCTGCGGGTCGCGGGTGTCGCGACGTCGCCAGTCGAGATGATCGAGGTCCGCAGGGTTTTCGGGCTTATCGGCACACGCGACCGGGCCGCGTTGCGGGCGGCGCTGCGGGCCACCTGCGCTAAGTACGCCAGGGAGCAGCCGGGTTTCGACCGCGCCTTCGAGGCGATGTTCGGTGACCGGGCCGCCGCGTCCGCAGCCTCCGATATAGGCGCCGCCGGTCGGGCGCACACCGCTGCGGGGCTGCCCGAGGAACTCGATATCGCCGAGGATCAGGAGATCGGTCGTTACGCCGAGTACAACGAGCGGGCTGCCGAGGTCGGTGAGTTCTTCGACGCCCCAGACGCCGTGAAGGGCTTCAACCCGCACAAGGACGACGACGACATCAGCGTGTCGGGAGCGGATAACGAACTCACCGTGTCTGCCCAGACAGATGAGGGTCGCCGCGGCGTCCGCTACACCGTGGAGGTGGACCGGGCCGGCTCCACCGTTGTCGGCGACCTCGCCGACTCGGTGGGGCCGGTGGTGGCCGGGACACTGAGTTTCGACGACCCGGACTCGATCCTGGCGTGGCTGGACGCCTACGACCCGAACCGCACCTACGGCGATGACGACAGCACCGAGCGGCTCACCGCCGAGCAGTTGGCCCGGCTCACCCGCGCCGTCGAGGAGTTCGTCACCGCGTTGGCGGGCCGCGCGGGGTTGGCCGCGAAGCCCGAGACGGCCGAACGCAGCACTGCATCGGCCCCGGCGGCCGATGTCGATCTCGCCTGTCACGAGGTGCTTCGCCGGATGCGAGGAGCGCCGCGACCGCGACCCAGGGAGTTCGGCCGCGGCCGGCTGGACATGCGCCGCACCACGCGAGCCAGTCAGCGCACCGACGGCGTGCCGTTCCGGCTTGTGATGCGCACGCCACGACCCGACCGCGTCCGGTTGCTCGTCATCGCCGACGTGTCACTGTCCGTGCGACCGGTCACCGCGTTCACCCTGCGGCTGGCCCAGGCCATGCACCGGCGGGCGGATCGCTGTCGGGTGGTGGCCTTCGTCGACCGGGCCGTTGACGTCACCGAGACGCTGCTGCGCAGCGGCGGTGACGACGTCCTGGCGGCAGTGCTGGCCGACGCGAGGCTGGATCTCGAGGCCAGCAGCGACTACGGCCGCATGCTCGAGGACATGCTGACCGGGCACGCCGACGCCCTCGACTCGCGCACCGCGGTACTGGTGGTGGGCGACGGGCGCTCGGGCGGGTTGCCGCCCCACGTCGAACGGCTCAAGACCCTGCGTCGCCGCGTTCACCGCCTGGCGTGGATCACCCCGGAGCCTGATCGGTACTGGTCGCAGGCCACGTGTGCGATGCCGGACTACGCGCAGGTGTGTGACGAGGTGTTCGTCGCCCGCGATGCCGCGCAGCTCGCCGCACGGGCCGGTGAACTCGCTCACGCCCTGTCCTAGGGCGGACTGACCTACCCGATCGGGCAGGTGGGTGACCTGCCCGTCTGCATGTTGTGACGGGCCGTCCGGACCGTATGGTGGAAGTCGGACTGTTAGGTGGATCACACTCATGACGATGGCGGCACTCGTACCCGAATACGACCGCGGCACGGTGGGCGGAGGGGCCTCCGCGGTCGCCCCCTCCGCGGAACCGCCCCGGCTGCTCAAGTTCCACGCACCCGAGATCGTGTTCGGCATCGACTCCATGGTGGAGGCCGCGCGCGCCGCCCTCCGCCTCGGTGCGTTGCGGCCGCTGCTCGTCACCGACCCCGGCCTGATCGAGGCGGGCTGGGTCGCCGAACTCGTCGGCCACCTCAGGGCGCAGGGCGTCGACGCCCGGGTGTGGAGTGCCCTGACACCGAACCCGAAGGACTACGAGGTCGCGGCGGGTTACGAGTACTACCGCGAACACGGCTGCGACGTTCTCATCGCGCTTGGCGGCGGGTCGGTGATCGACGCGGCCAAGGGTGTCGCAATTCTGGCCGCCAACGGTGGGAACATTCTCGACTATGCCGGCGTGGACAAGGCGACCATGCCCATCCCGCCGTTGGTGGTGGTGCCGACCACGTCGGGCACCGGAGCTGACGTGTCGCAGTTCTGCATCGTCACCGACACGGCTCGCGGCACCAAGATCACGATCCTGGGTCGCGCGCTGGTTCCCGACATCACCGTCATCGACCCGCGGGTACTCACCACGATGCCCGAATGGCTCAACGCCGCAACGGGTCTGGACGCACTCACGCACGGTATCGAGGCATTCGTCTCGCTGGGGCACAACCAGCTGACCGACCATCATGCGCTGCGCGCCGTGGTGATGGTGACCGACAACCTGGTACGCACCATCGAGAAGCCGAATGAGATGAGTGCGCGGGTGTTGATGGCGCAGGCCAGCCTCGAGGCGGGTCTGGCGTTCACCAACGCGATCCTTGGGGCCGCCCACGCGATGAGTCATCAGGTCGGTGGCCTCCTCGACCTGCCGCATGGTGTGATCAACGGAGTCCTGCTGCCCCACGTGATCCGGTTCAACGCCGAGGTGGATCCCACACCGTTTGCCACCATCGCCAACTGCCTGGGGCTGGTCGACCAACGTGCACCCGCGGCCGACGCCGCCTGCGCCCTCGCCGACCGGGTGCAGCGACTCGCGGCCGACGTCGGCGGACCGCGCGGGCTGGCCGAGCTGGGTGTCAGCGAGGACGACCTGCCCCGCCTGGCGAAGACCGCGCTGCAGGACGCATGCATGACCACCAATCCGCGCCAGGCCGACGAGGCGCAGATGGAAGCGTTGTTCCGGGAGGCGATGTGACGGCGGCGCCGGGGCTGGGTGGTGGCAGCAGGCGGGTCAGCACACCGGATTTGGAACGGCTCACCGGCGTCCGATCCGGCAAGGGCACCTTCTACCCGGAGTTCCGGGTTGCCGCGCAGCGCACCGAAAGGGTCGTCGCAGCCCTGGACGCGATCTCGCGGGCGCTGGTGCAGACGGTGCACGGGCCCGAACCGCTGGTGCGGGCGGTCGCAGAGGCCGCTCGTACCCACCTGGGTGCCGACTGGGTGCTGCTCGCCCTCGCTGACGGTGCGCTGCCCGAGGCGCGGCCGCGTCACCTGATCCTCGACGTCGACGGGACCATGTACTCGTTCGAGGGTCTCGCCGGTGCGCGGGATCCCGGCCCTCACCTGCCGGACGCGGTCCTCAATCGGCTCAACGACGTCCTGCGCGGGCAGCTGGCTCAGTTCCGGCTGCCCGTGATCGAGAGTCACCACGCGCATGTGCCGATCGAACTCGATGGCGGCGTGATCGGCGCCTTCGCGGCGTGGACGCCGAGCCACCGCACGCTCGACGGCACCGACGAGACCGTCATGCGAATTCTCAGCAGCCAGACGGCGGTGGCGCTGCAGAACTGCGCGCTGTTCCAGACCTCGCAGGCCCTGCTGGCAGAGTCCCAGGCCCGATACGCCGAACTACTGGCCACCCAGCGTGAACTCGATGCGGCACAACGACATCAGGTGCTCGACTCGGAACGGCACCGCATCGCGCGCGAACTGCACGACAGCGTCACCCAGTGCGTCCTGTCGGCGGGTATGCAGATCGAGGTGGCCCGCAGTGAGCTGAATGCCGCAGGCGGCCACACGGAGGAACCAGGCGCCCGCCTGGATCTGGCCAGGGACCTCACCCGCTCGGCGGTTGAGCAGCTGCGCTCGGCCATCTACGCGCTCAACCACCCGGACCACGCAGGCCGGAGCAGTCTGCCCGACTTGCTCGAACAGCTTGCGACGGTGCACATGCCGGAGGACCTACAGGTGTCGCTGCAGGTCTCGGGCACCGTGATCGAACTGCCAAGTGACGTCGAGCACGCCCTCCTGCGCATCGCGGGGGAGGCGCTGTTCAACACCGCGATGCACGGGCACGCCAGGAGAGCGATCGTGAGGCTGGGGTACCGGCCGGGCGCGGTCAGCCTGTCAATCTCCGATGACGGCACCGGGGAACCCGACAAGCTGCGAATCGCGTTGCGTCTGGCGGAGGCGACCGACGTCGACGGCCACCATCGCGGCCTGGTCAACATGCGGGCCCGGGCCCAGGAGTACGGCGGCACCTTCGAGGTGCAACGGTCGCGCATCGGCGGTGTCCGGGTGGTCGCCACCATCCCGGTCCATCCAAGAGCAAGAGAAGGAGTCGGCAATGACTGCTGACCTCACGACACGCACTATCCGTCTGGTCCTGGTCGACGACCATGCGATCCTGCGCCAGGGATTGCGCTCTCTGCTCGAACGCGAGGACGACTTCGTCGTGGTCGGCGAGGCATCGTCGGAGGGGGAGGCAGAGGCGGTGGTACGCGCAGTGTCCCCGGATGTGGTGCTGCTCGACCTCAAGTTGTCCGCCGGTTCGGACTTCGAGGGGTTGTCGTTGTGCGCCAAGCTGTCTGCGGCGCATCCCCAGGTCGGACTGCTGGTGCTCACCACGTTCCTCGACGAGGATCTGGTGGTCCGTGCGGTGCACGCCGGTGCCAGGGGATACGTTGTCAAGGATGTCGACACCACTGAGCTGGTTCGGGCCATTCGGGCGATCTCGTCGGGGGAGAGTGCCTTCGACGCCCGCAGCGCCGCCGCCGTGGTGCGTTCACTGAACGGGCGCACCGAACCGCGTCAACAGTTGACCGACCGGGAACTGGACGTGCTGCGCCTGCTGGCGACGGGACTGTCCAATCAGAAGATCGGCGAGACGTTGTTCATCTCGGGGACGACGGCCAAGTTCCACGTCAGCAACATCATGCGCAAGCTCGAGGTCAGCCGGCGTGCCGAGGCGGTCTATGCGGCCAGCAAGCGCGGCCTGATCTAGCGGTCCAGAACCAGCCAGCCGCCGTGGAATTCGTGCGCGCGCGCCCTGGCCACGGTTGCCCGTCGGGCGTCGGCGATGGCGCACAGGGCGCCCATGTCGAAGCGCTGGACGTGTCCGTAGCAGGCTCTCGGGACCTCCTCGAACGGCACGGCCACGATCACGCGGCGGCGCGCCAGTCGCACTGCCTCATCGAGGATTGCATCGGCAGTCACCGTATCCACGTGCTCGAGCAGATGAAGCACCGTGACGGTGTCCGCCGCTCCTGCGGCCAGCGGTACGGTCGTCGCGTTGCAGCCGATGGTGCGCAACGGCCTGCGCAGGCGCACGCTCATCCTGTCCAGCAGCCGCATGGTCGGCGCGCTGAGATCAGTCGCCGTGACGGTGAGCCCGGCTGCCGCGGCGCGTAGCGGGAAGAATCCGAAACACGAACCGAGATCGATGATCTCGTTGCCGATCACCAGAGAAGCCGCATGCTCGTGGATGGGTGCGAATGCGGCGTCGCCGCGCTCGAGACGGTCGACGGAGTTGCGGTAGAACCGATACCAGGGGTCGCCGCCGTCATCGTCCAGCGTGGACTCGATGACGCCGGTGAACACGGCCTCGAACTCCGGCTGGCCGCGAAGCACGCCGGAATCGTCGAGTTCCGTGGCCAGCAGCTCGGCGAGGTCGTCGGACATCTCCTCGGGACGCAGATCGTGGGCCACGTCGAGCACACCCGTGCGGCGGGTGGTGCAGAATCTCTTCGTGCACAGCGCATCACGGTCGACATGGGCGTGGACGTGGGCCATGTGAGCGCCGGTGCGGCGGCGGACCCGGACGGTGAGCTGGTCGACCATGCGGATCACGCTATGTCGCGGCGGCCCCCGGCACGCGCCCCGATCGGGTCTCATCGTCGACCCGTCCGGGCGGGTGAACAACTGCCCGTTCGGCGGGTGCCCCGGCGCCGAGCGAACCCTAGCGTGGGTGTTGTCCGTCACACCTGGAGGTAATCACGATGTCCGACCACGACGCGCAAAACGATTCCACCGCAGACGACCTCGTCGAGGAGACACTGGTGGAGGAAGTCATGATCGACGGGATGTGCGGGGTCTACTGATGTTCGACCTCGACCAACGCTGGCTGCTGCACCACCAGGTCGAGCTGCGGCCCGAACCGTTCGGTGCGTTGCTCTACCACTTCGGCACCCGCAAGCTGTCCTTCCTCAAGGATCTCACCGTCGTCGCCGTGGTGCGTGCGCTTGCGGATCATCCGTCGGCGCGGGCCGCGCTGCGTGCCTGTGATGCCGATCGACCTGCGTACGTCAAAGCGCTTTCCACCCTGGCGGATTCGCACATGCTGGTGCGTGCGTCATGACGCTGGTCGACCAGTTCGAACTGGGCCTCGACGCGCCGATCTGCCTAACCTGGGAACTCACCTACGCCTGCAACCTGTCGTGCGTGCACTGCCTATCCTCGTCGGGTCGGCGAGATCCACGTGAACTCACCACCGAGCAGTGCAAGGCCGTCATTGACGAACTCGAACGCATGCAGGTCTTCTACGTCAACATCGGCGGCGGGGAGCCCACAATCCGCTCCGACTTCTGGGAACTCGTCGACTACGCCACGTCGCATCACGTGGGCGTCAAGTTCTCCACCAACGGCGTGCGCATTACCCCCGCCGCCGCGGCCAAGCTCGCCGCCAGTGACTACGTCGACGTCCAGATCTCACTGGATGGTGCCACCGCCGCCGTCAACGACGCGGTTCGCGGACCGGGCTCCTACGACATGGCCATCCGGGCACTGCGGAACCTGGCGGCGGCCGGCTTCAAGGATGCGAAGATCTCCGTTGTCGTCACCAGACACAACGTCGACCAACTCGACGACTTCAAGGCTCTGGCAGACGAACACGGGGCCACATTGCGCATAACCCGGCTCCGCCCCTCCGGGCGAGGCGCCGACGTGTGGGACGAACTGCACCCCACGGCCGCGCAGCAGCGTCAGCTGTATGACTGGCTGGTGGCCCGCGGCGATAACGTGCTCACCGGAGACTCCTTCTTCCACCTGTCTGCCTATGGCGAGTCGTTACCCGGTCTCAACCTGTGCGGCGCCGGCCGGGTGGTGTGCCTGATCGACCCAGTGGGTGACGTCTACGCGTGCCCGTTCGCCATCCACGACCAGTTCCTGGCGGGCAACATCGTCTCGGACGGCGGCTTCGGTTCGGTCTGGCGCGATTCCACGCTGTTCACCGAACTCCGCACGCCGACCACCGGTGGGGCGTGCGCGAAGTGCTCGCACTTCGACTCCTGCCGCGGTGGCTGCATGGCCGCGAAGTTCTTCACCGGCCTGCCGCTGGACGGGCCTGACCCGGAATGCGTTCAGGGATATGGCGAACCGGCCCTGTCGGCCGAACGGCTGGTGCCCAAACCCGCGGTGGACCACTCCCGTTCCATCCCACTAGCCGTCATCAACCGTCCACCCAAACGGGTGTGCGACGTCAGTCCGCTGGCCGGACTGCTGTAGAGGAAGGCCCACGACATGGCGAAGACCACCTGGTTCGAGACCGTCGCCGAAGCCCAGCGAAGGGCGGCCAGGCGGCTTCCGCCGAGCGTCTACTCGGCGCTGGTTGCCGGATCCGAGCGCGGCACCACCATCGATGACAACCTGGCCGCGTTCACCGAACTCGGATTCGCGCCACACCTCGCAGGCCTGTCCGGCAAGCGTGATCTGACGACGACCGTCATGGGGCAGGCGATCTCGCTGCCGGTGCTCATCTCACCCACAGGCGTTCAGGCGGTGCACCCCGACGGTGAGATCGCCGTCGCACGGGCCGCCGCGGCCCGGGGCACCGTCATCGGCCTGTCCTCCTTCGCGAGCAAGTCCATCGAGGCGGTGGCCGAGGCCAACCCGCAGACCTTCTTCCAGATGTACTGGACGGGTGGCCGCGACAGACTCGTCGCCCGTATGGAGCGGGCCAGGGCCGCGGGTGCAGTGGGGCTCATCCTCACCACCGATTGGTCGTTCTCCAGCGGGCGAGACTGGGGCAGCCCTGCGATCCCAGAGAGAATTGATCTGCGGGCGATGATTCGCCTTGCACCAGAGGGGCTTCGACGACCACGCTGGCTGGCCGACTTCGTCAAGTCCGGTCGCGTACCCGACCTGACCACCCCCAACCTCGCCGAGCCGGGCAGCCCCGCGCCGACCTTCTTCGGTGCATACGGCGAATGGATGCAGACCCCGCTGCCGACATGGGACGACATCGCCTGGCTGCGTGAGCAGTGGGGCGGGCCGTTCATGCTCAAAGGCGTCATGCGCGTCGACGACGCCCGCCGTGCCGTCGACGTCGGGGTCAGCGCGATCTCAGTGTCCAACCACGGCGGCAACAACCTCGACGGCACACCAGCCCCGATCAGGGCGCTGCCCGCGATCGCCGAGGCAGTGGGTGACGACGTCGAGATTCTGCTCGACGGCGGGGTGCGTCGCGGCAGCGATGTGGTCAAGGCACTGGCCCTCGGCGCGCGAGCCGTGATGCTGGGCCGCGCCTATCTGTGGGGGCTCGCCGCCGGAGGACAGGCGGGCGTGGAGAACGTCCTCGACGTCATCCGAGGCGGGATCGACTCCGCACTGCTCGGATTGGGCCACTCGTCAGCGCACGACCTGAGCCCCGCCGACCTGGTGATACCCGCCGGCTTCCGGCGTGACCTCGGCGTCTAGGTCTGACCGCCATCGGCTCAGGCCGGGACGGACGCCGCGACGAGTTCGACCTCCACCGGTGCACCAGATGGAAGGCACCGCACGCCAATCGCACTGCGCGCGGGCAGCGCCCGTGAGCCCAGAGTGGCCACGATCGCATCGGAGGCGCCATCGGCCACGGCGGACAGATCGTGGAAGTCCGGCGCACAGGCGATGTAGACGGTCATGCGCAAGCACCGCACGCCGGCATCCGCGGGCAGCGCCACCCGGACGGCTGCCAGTGCGTTGGCGGCCGCGAGTCGCGCTGCGGCGCGGGCCTGTTCGATGGAGACCGTCGAGCCGACCTCCCCGGTGATGGTGAGCTGCCCGTCCCGCCGCGGTGTCATGCCCGCGCTGTACGCGACGCCGGCATGCACGACAGCAGACGCGTAGTCGCCCTGCGGGTCAGGAGGCTGATGGCGCTCAGTCGACACCGATCGCCACCCCCTCCTGTCTGGGATCGGCTGCACCGCTGAGGATTCCGCGTTCGTCTCGGGAGATGATCTGGGCGCTGCCGTCCGCCCCGTACGCGGGTTGCACCACGACGTGGTGGCCGCGTGTCCGCAACTCGTCGCGGACGGACTCCGCTGTCGTCGCCTCGACCCGCAGTTCGTCGGGTTCGCCGATGACGTGGGCGTCCGAGCCGGGGTACACGGTGAACCGGGGCGCCGAAACGGCTTGATGCGGGCCCAGCCCGTGGTCGACGAGGTGCGACAGCAGCTGCATGTTCCATTGCACCTGGCCGTCACCGCCGGGGGTGTTCCCGACGTGGAGCAGTTGGTTGAGATCGTCGGTGACGATCCAGGCGTTGAGGGTGTGCAGCGGTTTGCGCCGTGGCGCGACCTCGTTCGGATGGCCGGAGAGCAGGTAGGCGCCGCGCCCGAGCCGATTGTTAAGCACCACACCGGTTCCGGGAATGGAGAACTTGGCGCCGAAGGTGAGTGCCAGCGAGTGGATGAAGCTCACGGCGCGGCCCTCGGCGTCGACGGCGACCGTGGAGGTGGTGTCACCGGCGAGCACGCCGAACGCGGAGGGGTCTGCGACGGAGGACTCCAACTGGTCACGCTGGGACTGAATCCGGCTGGGGGCGAGCACATCGTGAGCGCCGGTGTTATCGCTGCCGCACAGTTCGAAACGGTCCCGAAAGGCAAGTCGCGCGGCGCGCGCCATCCGGTCGATCGCCTGGGCGCCGAGCCACGACATGGAACCGACGACACCGTCGCACAACGCCGCCTGCTGCAGCATCATCCAGCCGGCAGAGGGCAGCGGGGTCTGGTGCACGAGCGCACCGCCGTATCGCGCCGTGATCGCCGGCTCCGCATCCACCGACGCGCCTGCCGCCCATTCGTCACCGCTGAACGGGGCGCCGCCTGCGGTCAGCGCCGTGACGGCTCGTTCGGCCAGCTCGCCGTGATAGAAGCCTCGAGGGTCGCGGGCCAGCTGGCGGATGGTGCGGGCCAGGTCGGGCTGGCGGAGCCGATCCCCGACGTCGACCGCGGTGGATCGTGCGGCGAACACGGCGGCGAGGCCCTCGTCAGTGCGGATGCTGTCAAAGGCCTCGCGCACGTCCCGGGCGGTCTTGGCCGAACACGGCAGTCCGGTCTCGGCGAGGCGAGCGGCGGGCTCCCACAGCTCTTCGAGCGCTGTCGTCGCGCCGTGGGCGTGCATCGTGGCGAGTGCCGCGGGCGCACCGGGGACGGTCACGGACAGGGGGCCGTCCAGCGGAATACTCGACAGGCCCTTGGCGCGGTAGAAGTCAGCGGTGCCCCCGTCTGGCCCGAAACCCGAACCGTTGACCGTCCACACCCGACCGTCGGGTTCCCGGACGATCGCGAAGGCATCTCCGCCGACTCCGCATTGCCCGGGAAGGGTCAGCCAGGTGACGGCGGCCATGGCGAGGGTGGCATCGATCGCGTTACCGCCCTCGGCGAGCACCCGCGCGCCGGCGAAGCTCGCGGCCGGATGGCTCGAGCTGACCATACCGCCGGCCGACAGCGCCGGCGGGCGCGCGGGAGCCGTCATCCCAAGCCTCTGCGGGCGCGTCGACTGGGGACGATCGCGGCGTCGCCGGGATCCACGCCGACGAAGATCTCACCGTCGCGTTCCTCGACGGGATAGGTCTTGATGGGCACGGTCGCGGGCGGGCAGATGGGTTCACCGGTCTTCAGATCGAATGCGCTGCCGTGGCAGGAACATCCGATACCGTCGTCGACCAGCTTCCCCGATGACAGCAGGCAGTCCAGATGGGTGCAGTAGTTCGACGTCGCATATGCGGTGCCGTCCAGGCGGGCCACCGCGAACTCGTGGTCGCCGGCGAAGAACCGTCGCACCATGCCCTCCGGCACCTGCCCGGACCGGGCGACTCGCTTGAATTCCATTGCAATCTCCGTATTTTGGTGAACAGTCAGGCGACTGGATTGAGATAGACGGTTTTCTCGAGCGTGTAGAACCCCATCATCGACGGGCCCGCCTGTTCCTTGAAGGTCTGGGTGCTCGACGCCTTGTACCCGCCGAACGGCGCGTTCATGGCCATCCCCGTCGTCGGCTGGTTGATCTTCACCAGACCACTCCTCGACCGGGACGCGAATTGCGTTGCGGCGGCGATGTCATTGGTGACGATGGCCGCGCTGAGCCCGTACTCCGTCGCATTGGCCAGCAGGATCGCCTCGTCGAGGGACACCGCTCGCTGAAAGGCGAGCAGCGGTCCGAAGACCTCCTCGCGGACGATGCGCATCGTGGGCGTGGTGTCGGAGAAGACCGTCGGGCGGACGAAGAAGCCCCCGCCGCCCACCGTCGTGCCGCCGCAGCGCAGCGTCGCCCCGTCATCCTCACCGGCACGCACGTAGGCCAGAAACGTCTCGAGCTGAGCGGCGCTGGCCAGCGGGCCCATGTTGACGCCGGTGTCCGCGCCGGGGCCGACAGACAGCGCCTCGGTCTTCGCGACGACGCGCTCCAGTAGCTCGTCGTGGACGGCGTCGACGGCGATCACTCGGCTCGTCCCGGTGCACGCCTGGCCGCTGAGACCGAAGGCGCCCTTGATGATCAGCGCCGCGGCCGCGTCGAGGTTCGCGTCCTCGGCCACCACGACGGGGTTCTTGCCGCCCATCTCGAGCTGCACCCGCCGGTCGGGACCCACCTCGCGGTGGATCAACCGTCCCACCCGGGTTGACCCGGTGAACGTGACGGCTGCGACTCGGGGGTCGGCCACCATCGCCGCCCCGGCGTCGGCACCGCCGTGCACCAGGGCAATCGCGTTCGGCGGCAGCCCGCCGGCCAGCATCGCCTCGACCAGGCGCTGGCCCATCAGCGGCGTGACCTCAGACGGTTTGAACAGCACCGGGTTACCCGCGGCGAGGGCAGGGCCGAGCTTGCGTGACGGGATGTTCAACGGGAAGTTCCACGGGGTGATCGCAGCGACGATGCCCACCGGCTCGCGCAGTGTGTACACCAGGCCGGCCCCGGCCGCGGGGTAGGTGTCCCCGGTGGTGCGGGTGGCCTCGCCTGCGTAGAACCGGAGATTCGCCGGTGTCCGGCTGACCTCCATGGTCGCCTCGGCGGTGGTCTTGCCCTCCTCCCGGACGAGTTCGGCGATCAATTCGGCAGACCTCGACTCGAGGTGCGTCGCCGCAGACTCCAGGATTGCTGCCCGACGCTCCGGCGAGGTCGCGGCCCATTCGGGTGCGGCCTTGTCGAGTGCGTCGATGGCGCCGCGGACGTCGGCCGCGCCTGAGGCCGGGAAGCTGCCGATCACGTCGTCCTGGCAGGCCGGATTGCGGCGTTCAAACGTCTCGCCGGAAACCGCTGGCACCCAACGGCCGTCGATGAAATTGGCACCCTCGAACATCACTGCACCGCCTCTTCCGTGTCGACGAGATCCCATAGGTCGGTGTCCTCGTCGGCGAGCACCGTGGCCTCGACGGGGCGGCCGAGTAGTTCACGCGCAACCATCACGTCGTCTCCGCGGTCAATCGCGAACGCAGCACAGAGGATGCCGTCGTCGACATAGAAGGCGGTGAAGTCCCGCTCGGCGGGGTTACCGCGGATGACGATGTCGCAGGTTTGCGTTGCGGCACCGAGGAACTGGATGTTGTGGTCGAACTGGTCCGACCAGAACCAGCTCGCCTCGTCTGAGACGGCGTCGCGACCGAGCATGGCGTTGGCGACCGCAGCGCCCTGCTTGTTGGCGTTGTCGAAGTGCTCGAACCGGACGTGGCGCCCGGCCCGTGCGGAGTGGCGGCGAGCGACGTCGCCTGCGGCGAATACGTTGGGAATCGAGGTCCGGCCCTGCGCGTCCACGACGATCCCGTCGTCGATGTGCAGCCCCGCCTCCGCGGCGACAGCGGTGTTGAGCACGATTCCTATCCCCACCACGGCGATGTCGGCTTCCAGCGGCGGCCCGTCGTCGATTTCGATGACGACGTGATCGTTGGTGGTGCGAAGGGAACGGACCACGGCGTTGGTGCGGAGATCGACGCCCCGATCGCGATGCATTCGCGCGCACTCGGCGCCCATACGTGCGCCGACGACGGCGGTCAGCGGCACTGCGGCGGCCTCCAGTATCGTGACGTCGACGCCCAGGGCCACTGCTGTGGCGGCGATTTCAAGCCCGATGAACCCGGCGCCGATCAGTACCAGCCGCTGACCAGGTGTCAAACAACGCTGCAGTCGTTGCGCGTCACCGATGGTGCGTAACTGGTGCACCAGTTCGGGCCGTGGCCCCGGCGCCGGCAGTGTGCGCGGGCGGCCGCCGGTCGCGATCAGCACCGAATCCGCGAGAATCGGTTTGTGCCCGGCGATTTCGATGGTCCGCGTGTTCGGGTCGAGTCGCGTCACCGCCGCGCCGGTCAGGACCTCGACAGCGTTGGCGGTCCGCCAGGCCTCGGGCAGTATCTGCAGCGACTCGAGAGTATCGGTGCCGGCGAGGAATTCCTTCGACAGCGGTGGCCGCTGGTACGGCATGTGCGGCTCATCGCCGACCAGGATGATGCGTCCGTCGAATCCTCGGCGGCGCAGGGTGCGGGCCGCCACCGCGGCGGTCTGTCCCGCACCTATGGCGACGAATGTCTGAACGGTCATCCGTGGGCTTCCTCTCCGGCGGTCGTGATGGTGGACAGCTGAGCCGTGGTGTCGACGTAGATGGTGTCCGCCTCCACCCGCACCGGGTAGGTGGGTTGGCAGCGGTCCTGGCCCTCCTCGTATCCGGTTTCCAGGTCGAACTGCCACTGGTGGCCCGGGCAGATCACCTTGCCGTGCAGCAGTGTGCCCTTCGACAGCGACCGATCCTGGTGGATGCAGGAGTCCGCCATCGCGTACACCCGCCCGGCCGCGGCGAAGAGTGCGACGGCCACACCGCCGCACTCGACCCGCAGTTTGCGGCGACGATTCAGGTCTGTGATCGTCGCCACCGCAATCCATTCCGCGGTCATGCCGGGTACCTTCCTGGCCAGGCGCGTGCACCGTGAGCGAGGGCCCACGGTGCACGACGCACGGGATGTTCGGCTGCTGGAGCGGCTCAGACGGCCGCCGACTCCAGATCCGGAGCGACGTAGTGGTCGTAGAGGCCCTTGGTGTAGGAGAAGCGCATCTCCGCGCCCCACCGGACCAGTTGCAGGCAGCGCTGCTGCAGCTGTGGGGTGTCGGCATGGTCGAGCACGATCTGATACCCGCGCTCACCGTGCACCACGTCGGAAGTGATGTGCAGGTCGAAGAACTCGATCTCGTCCTCGGTGAACTTGTACACCTCGCGAAGGGGAACGATCTGCTTGGTGTAGATGCTCGGCACCTGCGACTCCAGGCCCACCACCAGCGCTGCCGTCGCGACGACGAAGTGCTCACGCTGCGACACCGCGTAGCACCACGCCTGCAGGCCACGCGTGATCGGGTTCATGTTCGAGGGATCCTCGATGCGTTCCTTCGTGGTGCCGCACGCCTCGCCGAACTTGATGAGGAGGTCGGTGTGCCGGATATCGGCGAGTTCCTCCTCGTACATGTTCTGCAGCGTGAAGTCCTTGGCTCCCGTGAACTCGTCGGGGGTGTTCGAGTAGATGTTGGCCAGGTAGTCGGCGAACGGTCCGACATAGTGGAAGTGGTTCTCGGCCCACCGCGCGAAGTGCCGCTTCTGCAGCTTGCCCTCCGCCCATGCCTTGCTGAATGAGGCGTTCTTGGCCTCGCGCCCCTTGATGGCGTTCTCGAGTTCTGCGCGAAATTCTTCGCGCCCGAGGAGTGCGGTCATCGAAGTGTCCTTTCTGGCTGTTTCACGAAATCGATTGATTTGTACTGTCTTCGGCGCCGATGTAGCGAATTCGGTGCTGTACCAAGGACATTAACCAAACCCGCTGCGGTCAGCCATGGACAGAATCGCCCGCGAATGCGCCCCGCGCTGGTCAATATGCACAGGTGCGTGTCAACGCGCGACGGACGCGGTCAGCGCCTCGAACTCCGCCAGGATCGCGGCGCCGACGGCCTTGTCCTGCTTCCCGTTGCCGCCGCTGATCCCCACCCCGCCGACGATCTGACCATCGAAGACCAGCGGGAATCCGCCGACGAAGATGGCGAACTTCCCGGGCAGCATGTGGCTGATTCCGAACGCCTCGTTCCCCGGCAGCGCCGGCCCGTCCGGCGGCTCGTTGAAAAGGTGCGTGGCCCGCTCATGTCCGGCGGCGGTGAAGGCCTTGGCGATCGCGATGTCCACACCCGTCAGCCGGGCACCCGGCAGGCGGTGCAGGGCGAGGACGTTGCCGCCGTCATCGCAGATGCAGAGTGTCTGTTTCACGCCGAGTTCCTCGGCCTTTGCCCGGCCCGCGGCCAGCAGTGGCAGCGCATCGTCCAGGGTGATCCGGTGAATTTGGTGCATGGTGGTCGGCTCTCGCTTTCTCGCAGGGGGCCAGCGATAGGTGATCGGCTGTCGATGGCATGTCTACCAACGCGGGTCGACGAGCGGGATAGTCAATATGACCGGCAGATAGCCGGTTTCCGGGTCATACTGCACATGGTGTGGGTGCAGGAGATCCGGTACCGATGAGGTACGAATCGAAAGAACGCAGGGTGTTCATGACGGCTTCACCGACCAACAACGACCGCATGACGGTGCACGGCCTGCTCGACGAGTCCCTCATGTCGGGCGCTCGCGTGGTAGCCGGCGCGGACCGGCTCGACGTGGAGCTGAACTGGGTGCTGCCACTCAACGAGGTGTTGTCGCAGCCCGACCGACTCGAGGCGGTCGCGGTCTACGCCCGCCCCGAGGCGTTGGTCGGCCACAGCGGTGCCATGTCCGCGCTGGTCGCCCGCGGCGCCGCGACCCTCCTGGTGGATGGTGTGTTGCCACTGAGCTTCTCCCGATCCGTGCTGCCGCCTGCGCTCGTCGTCATCGAGATGGGCGTCCCGGTGGGTTTTGGCGCGCTCAATCGCCTGCTCGCGGAGCGGGCCCTCAACCAGGAAGTGCACGTGATGCGCTACTCGACGCACGTGCATGACTTGCTCGCGGGGCTTTTCCATCGCGGCGCGGGACTGCGGATCCTGATCCAGGAGGTGTCGAACCTGGCGCACAATCCGGCGGTCGCGCTTGACTCGCGCGGCCATCTGGTGGCCCACCACGGCCTGGCCGCCGATGCCGTTGCGCCGCTGGCGGAGTCGGTGGGCGAGATGCTCGCCGCCGACCTGCCTGCCGCGGCGCGGCGAATCGACGGCCATGACACCCGGGTACAGACCGTCACGGGGCCGCACGACAGCGTCTGGACGTGTGTGGCCAGCGCGATTCGGCTCGGCAAGTCGTTCGAGGGGTGGGTGGTGATCCTGGTACCCGACGCCCACCCGGGTAGCCATGACCTCGCGTGTCACGTCGTCCTCACCGAACAGGCCACCGCCATTGTCGGCTCGGAGATGCTGCGCCAACGCAGCGTGGATGAGGCCGAGGAGCGCGCCCGCGGCGACTTCGTTCAAGCCCTCGTGCACGGAAGCTTCTCCAGCGAACATGACATGCGCGCAAGGGCCGAGCATCACGATATCGACCTCGACTCCCGGTTCGGGGTGTTCGTCGCTCCCGGTGTGCTGCCGCACGGGACGGACAGCCCGACCGCGAGCATGGTGCGTCTTGCCCGGTACGCGGCCGGCGTCGCACCGCACCGATCGGTGCACGCCTACGTGACAGTTATCGGTGACGTCCTCGTCGTCGTGCGGACGCTGCGCAGCGAACAAGACGATGCGATGCGTGAGGAGATGGACGAGTATGCGTGCGCCATGTCATCAGAACTCGAGCGGCGCCGCGGTATGCGGGCACCGGTGTCCTACGGCCGCCCGGCACGCGGTGCCGGAGAGGTCCGCGAGAGCTACCGGGAAGCACGTGTCGCCCTCGGCATTGCCCGCCGCCTGCACCGCACCGGCGCAACGTCGTATCAAGAGCTGCGCAGCTTCACCGTTCTGGCGCAGATCGCCGATTCGGAGCACAGCCGCCAGCTGGTGAGAGAAGTGCTGGGGCCGTTGAGGTCCGGACCTGATCTACTCGACACACTCATCGCCTACCTCGCCGAGGGCGGCAACGTGAACGCGACCGCTCGAGTGCTCAACGTGCACCGCAACACCATGTTGGCCAAGCTGGACCGGATCTCGCGCGCACTCGGGATGGACATTCGTGTCTCGGAGAACCAGTTCACAGCGTGGCTGGCAATTCGCCTCGGACTACTCGACGAAGTGCAGTCTGCGGTCGATCGTGAGGCCAGCTTCCGCTGATCAGGTCGGTTGCGGGTCCGGTCCGACGAAGGACCCGGCCAGGCCCAGAGCGACGACGACCGCTGATGCGGCGAACACCGCCGGATACGTCGACACCTCGAGCGCCACCGCCACCCACGCCGCCCCCATCGCAGAACCGGTGAACCTGACCAGGTTGTACAGGCCAAGACCGGTGCCATCGGCCCCCGCGGGCGAACGGGTCGCGCCGGTGGCCGCGGGTGTCTGCACCAGTGCGATTCCCGTACCGGTCACGACGAGGAGGGTGATCAGCACGGCAGGCACGAGTCGTTCCTGGGCCACCCCGACCGTCAGCGCGATCTGCGCGAGCAGGAGGACCACGAGTCCGGTCCGCAGTACCCGCCTCGGACGCAGCCGGTCGAGCCAACGTCCCACCAGGGGTCCGAGCAGCACCATCGTGGCCGGTACCGCGAACAACACCACGCCCGCCATCGACGTGGACGAGCCCCTGCCGACGAGGTAGAGCGGGATCGCCAACAAAGTTGCACCCAGGCAGAACATCTGGGCGAAGCCGGCCAGGGTGCTGCGCGCGAACCGTGACTCCGCGACGAGGCGGATCCGCACGAAGGGATGCTCCACCCGTGCGCAATGCCAGGCGAACCAGGCCAGCGCCGCAAACGCGGCCGCCACCATTCCGCCGACAGCCCAGACCGGGATGTCGGGCCGCGGGATCAGCGCCAGCCCCAGCACCAGCATCGCCGTTCCCACAGTCAGCGCGGCAGCACCGGCGACGTCGAAGGGCATCCGGGCGCCGGGATAGGACGGGATGTAGCGCAGAGCCCCGACGAATCCGGCCAGCGCCACCGGAACCAGTGGTACGAATACCCAACGCCATCCCCAGGTGTCGGCGACCAGCCCACCCATCGTCGGCCCGATCGCCTGGCCGAAACCGTTCACCGATGCCCACGCTCCCATCGCACGGCCGCGGCCCTCGGTTGAGAACATCCAACTGATCAGACCCATCACTGCCGGTCCGAACGCGGCCGCGGCAACGCCCCCCAACGTGCGCCACCCGATCAACAGGGGCAATGACGGTGCTGTCGCGGCACCGATCGCACACACCGCGGTGCCGAGCAGCGCCGCGCAGTAGATGCGTCGTCGGCCGAACCGGTCGCCGACCCAGCCGGCCAGCGGCATGGTCGCCGCCATCGCCAGCAGAAAGCCGACCACCACGAACACGCCGCTGCCCAGCGGGGCGTCGAACTCGTCGAGTATCGCGCCGAGTGGGACGTTGACGACGTTGTTGCTCACCGTCCCGACCAGTGTCCCCGCGAGCAGCGCGGCAAGGCCCAGCGGCGTGCCCGTGTCCGGATCCACCACGGGCGGATTCGTCTCAGCTGAGGAGCGTACCTCGGTCATTGTTGTCGGAATGCCGCCTGTTCGCTTCGAAACATGTTGTGAGCCTAGCTATCACACCCACTGTCGCATGTCGGGGTGCCCATTTGGAGTGGGGCGACAGGCGAAGGTGCACACCTCACAGGGGACGAGTTGGGCGAATATGCACAGCCGCCGGGAATCGCCGCGCCGCCCGTGCTCGCGGCGCGATGATCGTTACACCGTCGAAACGCCACGACACATCACCGACAAGATCGGAGCTTATGCACAGGGGAAAGCCCTCGGGGCTGTGCACTCTTGTCGTTGACCAGGACCGTGACCACGCCGACGATTCCAGCATCAAACTGCACAGCCCCCAGCAGTTAACGAAGGGTCCCCTCAATGGACACGCATATCACCGTGGCGCACTGGATCTATCTAGCCGGCATCGTCGTCATTCTCATCACGATGGCGGTACGTAAGAACATCGTCGTGCCCGCAGTCACCGGGACGATGCTGACCGCATGGGCGTTCTCCGGCAGCATCGTCACGGGCCTGTCGTCGATCTTCAACGCCAGCCTGGTCGCGGCGAAGGAGCTGTTCAACATCTTCCTGATCATCGCGTTGGTGACCGCGATGCTCGGCGCGCTGCGACAGATGGGCGCAGACAAGCTCATGGTCACACCGTTTCGTCGTGTTATGCGCACCGGAACCAGCAGTTTCATCGTGTTGGCGGTCGTCACGTACGTGATCTCGTTGTTCTTCTGGCCGACGCCCGCCGTACCGCTGGTGGGCGCCGTGCTCATTCCGGTCGCCATCCGGGCCGGCCTGTCGCCCCTGTCGGTCGGCATGGTGATCGCCATCGCAGGGCAGGGTATGGCCCTGTCGGCGGACTACATCATCAAGGTCGCCCCCGGTATCTCCGCCAAGGCCGCAGGCGTCGACCCGGACGCCGTCGCGGACAAGGCACTGGTCCTCTCGCTGATCGTCGGCGTGACAGCGCTGATCATCACCTTCGTGATGCAGCGACGCACCTGGCGCACGCCGTCGGCGGACCTGCTCGTCGCCTGGGAGAACGAGGCCGACCGTCTGGGGATCGAACCGATCGACGAGTCGGCTCGGCGCACGGATGGAGATCAGGACACCGGCGGTGCAGCGGATGCGCCCACCCCTCGGCCCCCCGTTCCGGTCGCCGACGGCTCGACGGCAACCGAACCCGTCACCCGCACGGCGACGGCGGTGCTGTCCGCTCCGGATGTGGATCAAGGTTTGCCGCCAAAGGTGTTGCCTTCGAAGATCTTTGCAATACTCGTGCCGCTGGTCTACCTCGGCTTCATCGTCTACCTGCTGCTCGGCAAGTTCACGACAGCCGTCCCACCGCTCAAGGGCGGCGACGCCGCAGCGATCGTCGGGGGCCTCGCCGCCATCATCCTGTTCGCCGCCTCCGCCACCAACGACAAGCGCAACTTCCTGGAAACCTCCTCTCGGCACGTGGTCGACGGTTTGGTGTTCGCGTTCAAGGCGATGGGCATCGTGCTGCCGATCGCGGGATTCTTCTTCATCGGAAACGGCGACTTCTCCGGTGCGATCCTCGGTATGCCAGAGGGTGTTCCGGGGCCGGCGATTCTCTTCGACCTCATCAACGCCGCGCAGTCACACCTGTCTCCGAACCCGTTCGTCACCTCGTTCGGCATCCTGCTCGTCGGCCTCATCGCCGGTCTCGAGGGCTCCGGTTTCAGCGGCCTGCCACTGACCGGTTCGCTTGCGGGCGCGCTCGGTCCGGCCGTCGGGATGGATCCGAGCACACTGGCGGCCATCGGGCAGATGGGCAATATCTGGTCCGGCGGCGGCACCCTCGTCGCGTGGTCGTCGCTGATCGCGGTGGCCGGTTTCGCCCGAGTTCCGGTCCTCACCCTCGCGCGGAAGTGCTTCCTGCCCGTCATGGCCGGACTGGTGCTATGCACCCTGTTCGCCATCCTGGTGTTCTGATTCCGCTGATGCGACAACCTGATCGGCCGCAGCTGGCCCTAGCCTCCATGATCGCTCTGACCTTCGTCACAGGCGTCGTCGACGCGGTCGGATTCCTCGGACTCGACCGCGTGTTCACCGGCAACATGACGGGCAACATCGTCATCCTCGGCATGGGCGTCGCAGGTGCCGATGAACTGCCCGTACTGGGCCCCGCGGTGGCCCTGGCCGGATTCACCGCCGGCGCCTTCGCCGCGGGCTGGGTGCTGAGAGATCGCCCCGCCGGATCGCCTGCGTCCACCTGGGACCTGCGCGTCACCGTCCTGCTGAGTGTGGGCGCGGCGGTCCTGCTCGCATTGACCGTCGTCGCCGTCGTCATGGAGAACTTCGGCACGCACATGCAGGTGGTCATCGCCACTGCCATCGCCGCGGTGATGGGTCAGCAAGCCATGGTCGCACGCAAGCTGGCGGTGAAGGACATGACCACTGTCGTGGTGACCTCCACATTGACGAGCCTGGCCGGTGAGACCTGGGTACGCGGGACGTCGGGCGCCATCGTCAACCGCAGGTTCAGCGCGATCCTCGTCATCTTCCTCGGCGCGCTGGCCGGTGCGGCGCTGCTGCAGATCCACATGGCCATCCCGCTGGGCGTTGCCGCCGCGGGCACCGTGGTCGTGGTGATCACCGGGCACCTTCTGTTACGCGAAAAGCGAGTCAGAAGACCCGATTTCGCTGAGACGAACCGCTCCTAGCGGATGTCGAGCAGCGCCGGCTCTCGCAGGTGATGTGCGGTTCGAGCCTGGTAGGCGGCAGCGAGATTGAGCACCGTCGACACGTCTCGACCCGCGATCTGCACACCGATGGGCAGACCGTCGGTGGTCATGCCGCACGGCACCGTGACAGCGGCCAGGCCGCACCAGCTGAACGGTCCGCACAGCCGCATCAGGGTCCCGACAATGGGGGCGCGACCCTCGTCATCGGCACGGTGCACACAGTCGTCCACCAGGGGTGCGGCTATCGGGGTCGTCGGGAGGACAAGGACATCGACGTCGGCCATGCCTGCGCGTAGGCGCCGTTCGAGGACCTCGAGTTCGCGCACGGCGTCCGCTCGCGCCTCCGGGGTGATGCGCTCGGCGTTCGCGAAATAGCTCGCCAGCTCCTCGCCGTATCGGTCGAGACGCTGTGGATACCATCCCGCGTTGCGGTGCACGTCGAGAAAGTCCGCCAACACGTAGACGGCACGCGGGGCGCTCCACGCAGGAAATGGCGGCACATCGGCGGTCACGACGCCGGCTCCGGCGGCCGCCAGCACGTGCACGGCCTCCTCCACAGCGTCCCCGACCTCGTCGTCCAGCTCGCCGAGCGCTGCGCGCGCGACGGTGCCGACGCGCACGCCCATGGCCGAGCCAGGGATGGGACACGGTGTGCCGGACAAGATTTCGAACATCAGCGCGAGGTCCAGTGCGTCTCTCGCGATCGGACCGCAGGTGTCGAGGCGGGGCGAGAAGGGGAGAATGCCGCCCACCGGTATATCCCGTGGAAGGGAGCGCAGCCCCGAGACGCCGCACAGTGCGGCAGGCACGCGTATCGACCCCCCAGTATCGCTGCCCAGCGCGGCTAGGCACTGCCCGGAGGCAACCGCCACCGCTGATCCGCCGCTCGAACCCCCTGGGATCCGCTGTGGATCCCAGGGATTGCGGGTCGGGGGAGTCGTGACCCCGTGCGCGAACTCATGGGTGTTGACCTTGCCGACGATCAGGGCGCCGGCCGCCCGGAGGCGCTCGACGGCCGGCGCGTCGGCGCGTGCAGCATTTGATTCGGTGGCAGCGGATCCACCGCGGGTCGGCAGGCCGCGCACGTCGATGACATCCTTGACCGCGATCGGAACGCCATGCAGCGGACCGCGGACTCGGCCCGCGTCGGCCTCCCTCGTCAGTTCGATGGCGTCGTCGCGCACACCGTCCTCGTTGATCGCGACGAAGGCCCGCAGCAGCGGATCGACCTCCCGTATCCGTTCAAGTGACCGCTCGAGCAGCGTTAGGGGCGTCAGTTTCCTGTCGCGGACCTGTTGCGCCGCAACATGAACGGTCATGGGCATCGAGCCTGTGGAGCTACTCGACGGAGAAGTGCACATTCTTCACCTCGGTGAACTGTTCGACACCTTCGATTCCGCGGGTGCGCCCGAGGCCGGAAGCCTTGAATCCCCCACTCGGCATCTCTGGATAGGACTTGTTGTAGCCATTGACCCAGACGGTGCCGGCGTCGATTGCACCCGCCACCCGCCACGCGCGGTTGACGTCGGACGTCCACACCGCTCCGACCAGACCGAACGATGTTGCGTTGGCGGACGATACCGCCTGGTCCTCATCATCGAACGGTTCGATCGTGACGACCGGGCCGAAGACGTCATCCTGGACGATCGGGGAGTCCAGGTCGACGTCTGTGACGACGGCCGGGGAGATGAAGCCGCCCGGCAGGCCCGCCGGGTGCAGTTCCCTGCCCCCGGTCAGGACGGTGGCGGTCCTGCGGGCGTCATCGAGGACTCCGGCGACCCGTCGGGCATGCGCCGGGGAGATCAGCGGCCCGATGTCGGTCTCGTCGGATCGGGGATCTCCGACCCGCAATCGGGCTGTCCCCTCGACGATTCGCTCCACCACCTGGCGGTGGACCGCCTTGTCGACCAGCACTCGCGTGCAGGCCATACACATCTGGCCTGCGGTGATGAACGCCGCCGACAGGATGGCGTCGCACGCCCTGTCCACGTCACTGTCACGAAACACGACGGCGACACCTTTGCCGCCGAGTTCGAGCAGTGGGCGAGTCAGGTCCGCAGCTGCCGCCGCCATGATGTGCCGACCGACCTCAGACGAGCCCGTGAACGAGACGGCGCGAATGAGCGGGTGGCGCACCAGGGCGTCGCCGACGACGCGATCGCCGATGACGACCTGGACCGCGTCCTCGGGCACTCCCGCGTCGTGGCCGAGCGCCACGACGCGTGCGGTCACTGACGCCGTCTGCGGGGACGGTTTGACCACGGCTGTCACACCCGCTGCCAGCCCGGGCGAAAGGTCCCGCAGCAGCAACAGAACGGGCCAGTTCCACGGCACGATGAACGCCGACAGCCCCACCGGCTGGCGGACGAGGTGCAGGATGTTCCCGTCGGCGAGCGTGCCGGCCCGCCCCCCGATGAACCGGCACAGGCCGGCGTTGTATTGCAGCGCCTCAGCGGCGCCGGCCACCTCCGCGCGCGCCTCTCGCACCGGCTTTCCCGTTTGCGCCACCAGGGCGCCGACGAGTTCGTCGGCGTGGACCAAGAGATTCTGCGCCCACAGCGTCATCACCTTGGCCCGGTGTCGGTGGTCCCGAGCCCAGTCCCGAAGGCCTGCATGCGCTGCCGTCACCACCCGATCGAGTTCATCCGGGGTGGTCGCGGCGATAGCCCCGAGCGGGGCGAGCGACGTGGGGTCGATCGGCGTCGCGTCCTCGTCGGAACCCCAGGTGACTGGCCGGGATACCGGTGGCGCCGTGCTCGTCACGCGAACACCTGACCGCCGTCGACCAAGATCGTCTGACCCGTGACAAAACCGCTGGTCTGGCTCGCGAGCCACAGCACGGCGCCCACCAGGTCGCTCGGAGTCATCTCACGGGCCAGTGCGCGGGTCTGGGCGGAGCGGGCGGCGTAGCCGTCCGGGTTTATCGCCTCGGTGGCCGAGTCCGAGACCAGCCCCGGGGCAACGCCATTGACCCGGATGTTGTGAGCGCCCAGCTCGCGCGCGGCGGCGCGGGTGAGCCCGTCGACCGCGGCCTTGGACGCAACGTAGTGCGCGAAGCCGGGCACACCGGCTCTAGCGACAGTGGAGCTGATGTTGACCACTCGGCCACCCCCGCGCTCGATGAACAGTGGCGTGACGGCCTTGATGGCCTGCCAGCTGCCCCGGACGTTGACCCGGAGCGTGGTGTCCCAGTCGTCGTTGCTCAGCTCGCGTAGCGACCGCTTCGGTCCCAGCGACCGATAGATGGCCGCATTGTTGATCAGCGCGTCGAGGCCGCCGAATCGTTCGACGGCGAGGACCGCGGCCGCCGCGAGGTCGTCATCGGACGTGACGTCGACCGTGGTGAAAACTGCCTTGCCCGGGCCGAGTTCGGTGGCGCGGTCGGCGAGTTCCTGTCCTGCTTCGGCGGTCTGCGCAACGTCGGTGGCGATGACGTCGGCCCCCGCAGAGACGAGGGCGCAGACATACTCGGCGCCGATGTCACCGGTGGCACCGGTGACCATGACGACGTCACCAGTGAGGTCGATGGATGGTCTGGAGGACACGTTGATTCCTTTCACATGCGTTGTTATTTCTCACTCAAATGCGTTGTCATGGCGTCACGTTCAATCCGGTGAACTCACCAGATGAGCGCCGCCAGGGCCACACTCAGGATCAGGCCGGACACGACGGGCACGAACAGCCGGCGGGCAAGCGTCGTCACGGGTATGCCGGTGAAGCCGGCGACGGCGACGAGCGAGGACCAGATGATGAGCGTTCCGCCACCGGTCCATCCGGCCGCGTTCTGCGCTATGGCCGCCAGGGTGGCGGCGTCCGCGCCGGACGAGTGGGCGAGCGCGTCAGCCAGTCCTCCGGTGAACGGAAGGCCGGCCCAGCCCGAACCATCCAGACCGATGAGCATGCCGGCGATCAGCATGGCGAACATCACCAGCACCGGATTGTCGGGGATGAAACGCTCACCGCTGCCGATGATGTCGAAGAGGAACGCGGGTGGTTCGACGTCCTCGGGGAGCAGCATGATGCGGCCGGCGAAGTCCGAGATGCCGATGAGCACGAAGCCGGCGACCGGGATGACGACACCCATGGCGCGGAAGGCGACCACCAGTCCGTCGACGAAGTGTTGCCCGGTCCGGTCCAGACGGTCGGTACCTCCGGTGGTGAGGCTGACGACGAGTGTGAGGAGCAGGGCGAGGCCCCCGACGAGGGCGGCGCCGCTGCCGCTCTCCACCGGCGGTACCCAGTCGGTGAGCCTGCCGAGCAATATGAACGCGACCAGCGCACCGAAGACAATCGGAACCAGTATGGCGAACAACTTGGCCCGCATCCCGTCGGTGGGCACGACATCGTCCGAGAGGTCGACCGATGCGTCGGGTAGCTCGTCTACGTCGTCGGCCGATCCGTTTGTGGACGGAGGCGGGGCGATGACCTGCTCCCTCTTGGTCAACAACGCCCGGCCGACGGCGGTGGACACGCGATCGCCCAACGTGGCTGTAGCGGCGCCGCCAGCGGTTGCCTCAGCGTCCTGGCGGTTGGCTCGTCGCGTCGCGGTCAGCACTCGTTCCGTCGACCGAGCGCGGACGTGCAACACGTACGTCATCGTGATGGCGACCGCGCCCACCACCCAGCTGAGGATCAGCGCCCGGTCGGCGATGAGGCCGGCCGAGACACCCGCTCCGCTGGCCGACAGGCTCGGAGCCACGCCGATCACGTAGTCGGAGGCCAGTGCCATGCCCTGCCCGGCGATCGCCATCGCCATGGCGGCGGCCAGTGGCGAGAGACCCGTGCGGATGGCGGCAGGCAGCAGTATCGCGGCGATGAGACCAAGGGCTGGAGTCGGCCAGAAGACCATCGACAGCAGGTACGTGACGCCGAATAGGACGAAGTAGGACAGCGTGCCGTTCTTCATAAGTCGTGCAATGGGATTGATCATCCGCTGCTCTGCGCCGACCCTCTTCATCGCGCCGAGCATGGCCGTGACCGCGGTCAGAACCAGGAAGATGTTCAAGAGTTCCGTCGTGGCGACCGCGGCTGCACTGAACACGCTGCCGACGCCCTTCAGGAGGTCACCGGTGTACACCCACGTCGTCAGAAACGTCGCGATAATGGCGGGGACCACCACACTCTTTCGCGCGACCATGAAACCGATCAGCGACAGGATTCCGACGATGTAGACGCCGTGCGCTGCGGTCAGGTGCATGTTGCCCTCCGGGTTGGTTTCGGCGCCGCCACATCAGTGGATGACTGGTCAGGGTTGGAACAGTCGATGACGTGCCCTGCGGGCTTCAGGAGGGCACCGTGATCGAGATCACGGTGTAGACGTTAAGGGTCGCTGGGGGGCCAGACAAAGGTCACTTTGTCCAGCAGGGTGCAAACTGGCCGTGCACTCTGCACCTGGTGTTCACGGCTCGGTCAGGTATGACCGGCGTCGAAGTGTCAGCGGAATCGGACCGCTGGGGACCGCATTCGGCCACAACGAAGGGCCGCAGGGCGTTTCGCCACTACGGCCCGTTCGCCTCAGCCGACTCGGGCTGAGCCGGATTCAGTCCACCGCTAGCCCGGTTTGTGTGCGGTGAGCAGGAACGCGGGTAACTTCATGCGTCCCTTGTCATCACGGTCGTGCTTCGGCAGCGGCAGGTCGACGCCTGGCGGCGCAGCCATGATGTTGGCGTGGATGAACGCGGGCCGGACGTCGGCCACCGCCCAGTACTTACCCACGGCGTCGCGCAACTCGGTCTCGTCCACCTCGTTGGGCTTGGCGTCCCATTCGTCGGGGAACGCACCCTTGGCGAACACCAGGATGTAGTACACGGCACCCGGCGCGGCGGCCCGCAGCACCGACTGCTGGTACCCGTCGCGGCCCTCGACGGGCAGCGAGTGGAACAGCGTCGAGTCGATGATCGTGTTGAACCGGCCGTCGAAACCGGTGAACGCGGTGATATCGCCCTGGACGAAGGTGGCGTTGGGCAGGTTGCGCTCCGCGGCGGCCTGCGTCGCCGCGGCGATCGCCGTCGGCGACAGATCGATGCCGACCACGGTGTAACCGTCAGCGGCCAGCGTCAGCGCCAGTTCGGCGTGCCCGCAGCCCGCGTCCAGCACGTCACCGGTGACCTTGCCATCGCGGATGAGTGCCGCCAGCTCAGGCTGTGGCTCGCCGATGTTCCACGGTGGTGGTCCCTCGAAATCGCCCTCCCCGCGGTAGGCGCCGTCCCAGTCCAGTACCTCAGGATTCATTGAGTCACTCATGAATTCCAACCTACGCGGGGCCGTCCCAGGTGTGCACGGGCTCGTTGCTGTGCATGCGCTGGCAGTAGAGTCGCAGCATCTCGGCCAGCGCCTGGGGCCTGGTCAGGCCTCGCTCCTGCAGCGCGTGCACCGTCTGCACCTGCCAGACCGCACCGTTGCGGCCCGTCCTCGCCCGCCCCTCGATGACGCCGAGAAATCGCTCACGCACCTCGGTGGCGACACCCCGTCGGCGGAGGCCCTCGTGGGCCATCGGCAGCAGTTCGCGCAGGACTAGTTCATCGGCCGCGACACGTCCCAGACCGGGCCAGTACAGCTGCGCGTCCATACCGTGTCGCGCCGCGGAGCGGAAGTTCTGTTCGGCGGCAGCGAAACTCAGCTTCGTCCAGACGGGGCGGTCGTCGTCGGCCATCGTCCGCAGCGCCCCGTAGTAGAAGGCGGCGTTCGCGATGGTGTCCACGACGGTGGGGCCGGCGGGCAGGACGCGGTTCTCCACCCGAAGGTGGGGCCGGCCGTCCACCACGTCATAGACGGGACGGTTCCACCGGTAGATGGTGCCGTTGTGTAGACGAAGCTCCGGCAGCGTCGGCGTCCGCCCCGCCGCGAGTTCGGCCACCGGGTCCTCGTCGGAGAGTTCGGGAAGCAGTGACGGGAAGTACCGCACGTTCTCCTCGAACAGGTCGAATATCGAGGTGATCCAGCGTTCCCCGAACCACACCCGCGGCCGCACGCCCTGCGTGCGCAGTTCGTCGGGACGAGTGTCGGTGGCCTGGGCGAAAAGTTCGATGCGCGTCTCCGCCCACAGCTCGTGGCCGAAGAAGTAGGGGGAGTTGGCGCCAAGGCACAGCTGCGGCCCCGCCAGCACCTGAGCGGCGTTCCAGTTGTGGGCGAAGTCGGCGGGGGAGACCTGCTGGTGCAACTGCACGCTGGTGCACGCGGATTCGGGCGCGATGGATGCTGCCTGCACACTGAGCCGTTCCGGACCGGAGATGTCGATGACCATGTCCTCGCCGCGCGCGGTGAAGATCGAGTCGTTGAGCGCCCGGTAGCGAGTCGACTCGCTCATCCAGTCGCCCGACAGATGCTCGGGCATGAGGGTGGGCAGGATGCCGATCATCACGATGTGTGCGCCGTCGGTGTTGGCCCTCTCCTCTGCGGCGTTGAGGCTGGCGCGTATCTCGAGCTCGAGGCCAAGGGCGGCGTCCCCCGGCAGCGGCCGCGGTGGGACGTTGAATTCGATGTTGTAGGCGCCCAATTCGGTCTGGAAGGCGGGGTTGGCTATCGAGGCCAGCACCTCGGAGTTGCTCATCGCCGGCTGGTATTGGCCGTCGACCAGGTTGCACTCGATCTCCATACCGGTCAGCGGCCGTTCGAAGTCGAAGCTGGACTGGCGCAACATCGTCTCGAAGACGTCCAGGCTCAGGGCTACCTTGCGCCGGTACTGCTGCCGTTGCGCTCGACTGAACTCGGTCTGACTGACCTCATCGCCCACGACACGAGCCTAGTGGCGGGTGGCCACCACCACCTGAGGACTCGTCAACCCACCGCGCAGATCGACGTCGATGGCCGGGTCGGCATGTGCGGCCAGCGCCCGCAGCGCCGATGGGCTGTAGCAGCGCAGTGAGCTGATGACCCCGTCGTGGACGAACGGCACGAACGGGGCGAACGGCAACATCACGGCGAGTTGCACCAGGTGCAGCGGTGCCGGAAGCCGGGGCAGGTCGATGATCAGCAGCTTCTTGGCCGCGCGCGTGCCCTCGGCGAAGACCCTGGCCGCGGCGGCTGGCGGCAGATGATGGAACGACAGCGCGAACACCGCGAGATCGAAGTGGCCGTCGGGGGCGTCGATCGAGGTGGCGTCCATCGCTGCGACGGTGGCGCGCGGATGGTCCCCGAGTTCACCGGCGGCGATCGCGGCGACCGAGTTCGGCTCGAGGTCCGTCACCGTCAGGTGCGCGGTCGGGTGCATCTCCAGCAGCTTCGCCGAGAGGCCACCGTGACCCGAGCCCAGTTCGAGGATTCGCGGATCGGGGACCTCGGCGACCTCCTCCAGCGCGATGGCGGCGAACCGCTCGTGGTTGCCGAACCACTCGCCGGTGCGTTCCAGCGCGCGCACCACACTGCGCTTGCGCGCCTCGTCGGCGGGGTTTCCGTCGGAGTCGCGATCCAGGTACTCGTCGCGGTCGGTCTGCAGCATGCGGTCCAGGCATGAGGCATCCGGCCCGCCGCGGGGCATGCGGGTTATGTCCTTGAAGTCGGATGGTGGCGAGGCCATGTAGACCATGATGGACGACTACACAGCCCCCAGCCACGAGGAGTGAGCGTTGGCCGACTTCGTTGCCGCCATCGACCAGGGCACCACCAGCACCCGGTGCATGGTCTTCGATCACAATGGCGCCGAGGTGGGGCGTCATCAGCTCGAGCACGAGCAGATCCTGCCGCGGGCGGGATGGGTCGAGCACAACCCGGTGGAGATCTGGGAACGCACCTCATCGGTGGTGATGTCCGCGCTCAACGCCACCGGCCTGTCGGCCAGTGACCTCGCCGCGCTCGGCATCACCAACCAGCGCGAGACCGCACTGGTGTGGAACAAGCGGACCGGAAGGCCCTACTACAACGCCATCGTGTGGCAGGACACCCGAACCGACCGGATCGCATCGGCACTGGACCGTGACGGCCGCGGTGACATCATCCGGCAGAAGGCCGGACTGCCTCCCGCGACGTACTTCTCGGGCGGCAAGGTGCAGTGGATCCTCGAGAACGTCGACGGTGTGCGCGCCGACGCCGAGCGGGGTGACGCGCTCTTCGGCACGCCCGACACGTGGGTGCTGTGGAATCTGACGGGCGGCCCGCGCGGCGGCGTACACGTCACCGATGTCACCAACGCCAGCCGGACGATGCTGATGAACCTCGAGACGCTGGACTGGGACGATGAGCTGTTGTCGTTCTTCGGTATTCCGCGCCAGATGCTGCCCGAGATCAAGCCGTCATCGCATCCGGAGTCCTACGGCACCACCCTTGCGCACGGTCCCGTCGGCGGCGAGGTGCCGCTGACCGGAATCCTCGGCGACCAGCAGGCCGCGATGGTGGGCCAGGTGTGCCTGAGTGCGGGCGAGGCCAAGAACACCTACGGCACCGGCAACTTCCTGCTACTCAACACCGGCGAGAAGATCGTGCGGTCCTCCAATGGCCTGCTCACCACCGTGTGCTATCAGTTCGGGGACGCGAAACCCGTTTACGCACTTGAGGGTTCGATAGCCGTCACCGGGTCGGCCATACAGTGGCTGCGCGATCAGCTGGGCATCATCAGCGGTGCCGCGCAGAGCGAGTCACTGGCCCGCCAGGTCCCCGACAACGGTGGCGTCTACTTCGTGCCCGCGTTCTCTGGGCTGTTCGCACCGTACTGGCGCTCGGATGCCCGCGGCGCGATCGTCGGATTGTCGCGGTTCAACACCAACGCACACGTGGCGCGCGCGACATTGGAGGCGATCTGCTACCAGAGCCGCGACGTCGTCGATGCCATGGAGGCCGATTCCGGTGTGCACCTTGAGGTTCTGAAGGTCGACGGTGGCATCACCGCCAACCGTCTGTGCATGCAGATTCAGGCCGATGTGCTGGGCGTTGACGTGGTCAAACCCGTCGTCGCGGAGACCACCGCGCTGGGTGCGGCCTACGCCGCCGGATTGGCGGTCGGCTTCTGGGAGGGCCCGGATGACCTGCGAGCCAACTGGCAGGAGGACCAACGCTGGACGTCGACGTGGAGCGACGATCAGCGCGCCACCGGTTACGCGGGTTGGCAGAAGGCGGTGCAGCGCACGCTGGACTGGGTCGACGTTCAGTGATTTCGGCGCGTTTTGGAGCGCTCAGCGCTCCATTTCGCGCCGAAACCGCTAGGGAGCGAAGTCAGCGGGGAGTTCGATATCCGCGACGGCCATGTTCTCCTCGAGGTGCGCCACCGATGACGTGCCGGGTATCAGCAGCACGTTGGGCGCCACCGACAGTGTCCACGCCAGCGCGATCTGGGCAGGCGTGCGCCCCAGCTCGGCGGCGGCCTTCTGCACCGCGGCATTGCCCAGGACTGGATTCTCGGCGAAGAAGCCCGAACCGAGGGGGAAGAACGGCACGAACGCGATGCCGTGTTCGGTGCACAGGTCGAGTACCGGCTGTGAACTGCGATCGACCAGGTTGTACGCGTTCTGCACGGTGACGATCTCCGTGCGATCGAGCGCGATCTGAAGGTGCTCGACGGAGACGCTGCTCAGCCCGATGCCACCGATGAGGCCCGCGTCGCGCGCGGTGATCATGGCGCTTAGCTGACGGTCGAACAGTTCGCGGTCGACCTCGGCGACGGCGCTGGGATCCCCTGAGTGAACGCGCAGGTTGACCGCGGCCAGCTGGTCCACGCCGAGTTCGCGGAGGTTCACCTCGATGTCGGCGCGCAGTTCGTCGGGTTGTTGCGCGGCGTTCCAGTTGCCGGCGTCGTCGCGGCGGGCCCCGACCTTGCTGACCAGGGCGAGGTCGGCGGGATACGGGTGCAGCGCCTGGCGAATGAGCTCGTTGGCCACGTCTGGGCCGTAGAACTGAGCGGTGTCGATGTGGTCGACCCCGAGTTCGACGGCACGTCTCAGCACGGCAAGCGCCTGATCGCGGTCGCGTGGCGGCCCGAAGACTCCGGGGCCGGGCAGCTGCATGGCCCCGAAGCCGATGCGCTTGACGGTGAACGGGCCCAGCGGGAATGTCGTCATGAGTAATACCTACGCGAATTCGGCGCGGTTTCATCCGCTTGAGCGAAACGAAACCGCGCCGAAATCACGAATCAGTCGGACTCGCCCAGGATCTGGTAGATCTCCCGGCGGGCGTTGTTGACGATGTCGACGACCCGCTGCTGCTGATCAGCGGATGCGGCGTGCGCTGACTGCGCGACCGCTCCCATCAGCTGTCCGATGGCGCTGTGCAGGTTGACCGCACCCGGGTCGGCGCTCTCGGTGATCGCGTCCCACGGGGCCGTCTCGATCTTCTCGGCGGCGGCCCGGCCCTCCTCGGTCAGTTCGAAGAGCTTCTTGCTTCCGCCGGCCTCGGTGGCGACGAGCAGACCCTCGTCGACGAGCAGCTGCAGCGTCGGGTAGACCGAGCCGGGGCTGGGCTTCCACATCTGCCGACTGCGCTCGTTGATCTCCTGGATCATCTCGTAGCCGTGCATCGGCCGGTCGAGGAGCAGCGTGAGGATCGCGGCGCGGACGTCACCTCGGCGGCTGCGTCCACCGCCGCGCGGCCCGCCGCGCCTGCCGCCGCGGCCAGGTCCGAAGCCGAACTCGAGGAAGGGGCCGAGGCCGCCACCGGGGACGAATGGCCCGAAGCCGGGTCCGAATCCGCCGTCGCCGCGGTGATCGCGGACGTGGTCACGGAAGTCCTGGCGCGCCTGCCTGCGGCTTTCGTGAAATGCGCGCCGGTCCTCGGGGCTGAACGCGCGGCCGAAGCCGAAGCCGGGACGTTGTCCTCCGAATGGGCCTCGTCCTTCAAACGGGCCCTGTCCTTCAAACGGGCCCTGTCCTTCAAACGAGTTCTCTGGGGGTGTGAATGGGTTGTTCATGAGTGGTTCTCCTTCGGCGGGAAACGCCGAATGCGTTTCCGATACGTTGACGATATATCGGAAACTATCGCGATGCAACGACTAATTTGACTTCACTTCTTCGCTCGCTCGTCGATGCCCGCCACGGCCCACCGCGCCCAGTCGGCTTCGAGCCGGGCTCGGCGCAGGCCGAACTCGAGCGCGGTCCCGCCGTAGAAGTCCGCGTCGGTGTCGTCCCATTTGATCGAATCACGCAGTTGTTCAAGGGATTTAATGTCGTCATCAGCGCGCTGGGCCACCGTGAGCATGTACTCACGGGCGTCGGCGGCAGGGATCTCGCTGAGCAGGAAGACGCGCAGCAGCGCGGCGCTTCGAACCGGCGGATCGTCCTGCGGTGAGGTGATCCAGCGGACCAGTTCCTCCCGGCCGGTGTCGGTGGCGCGGTACTCCTTGCGGCCCCGCGGCCCGACGGCGGACACCTCGATCAGGCCGGCGTCGGCCAGCTTGTTGAGTTCGCCATAGAGCTGACTCTGGGTCGCCGGCCACACGTTCGCCATCGACTTCTCGAAGCGTTTGAGCAGGTCATAACCACTTCCCGGGGCTTGGACCAGCATGCCGAGTGCTGCGATGCGAAGGCTCACCTCCAGAGCGTACGACTCGACATTTCAGTTGTGACATGTCGACGCGGGGCGACCAGTATCGCGAGGGCCCACGATCACGTTTCACTATTGACATGTCATAAGTGGAATGTCAGGATGGGCGTATCGTCCGATTCCAGCCCAAGGAGTGCGATATGACCGACACCCATGACGTGGCACCAGCCGACAATCTGCCCGCGACCGGGAACTTCTTTCAGACCGGCAACTACGCGCCCGTCCCCGACGAACTCACCGAGTACTCGCTACAGGTCGACGGCGCCATCCCCGCCGATCTCGACGGTTGGTACCTGCGCAATGGACCCAATCCCCGCCAGGCGACCGCGCACTGGTTCACCGGTGACGGCATGATCCACGGCGTCAGGATCGAGGACGGCCAGGCCAAGTGGTACCGGAACCGGTGGGTGCGCACCGACAGCTTCATCAAGGACTTCCCGCTCTACAACGCCGACGGCACCCGCAATCTGCGCTCGGCCGTGGCCAACACCCATGTGGTGAACCACGCTGGAAAGACGCTGGCGTTGGTGGAGTCGTCGCTGCCCTATGAGATCACCAACGACCTGGAGACCGTCGGCGCGTACGACTTCGGCGGCAAGCTCGTCGACTCGATGACCGCACACCCGAAGATCTGCCCAACCACCGGTGAGATGCACTTCTTCGGCTACGGCAACATCTTCGCGCCGCACGTCACCTATCACCGCGCGGACGCCAACGGAGAGCTGGTGATCAACCGGCCGCTGGAGGTGAAGGCGCTGACGATGATGCACGACTTCGCGATGACGGCGAAGCACGTGATCTTCATGGACCTGCCGGTCGTGTTCAACATGGACGTCGCCATGAAGGGTGAGGGCGACATGCCCTACCGCTGGGACGACTCCTACGGCGCGCGCCTCGGCGTGCTGAGCCGAGACGATCCGTTCGGCGAGGTCCGGTGGTTCGAGATCGATCCGTGCTACGTCTTCCACGTGGCGAACGCACACGACACCGCGGACGGAAACGGCATCGTCCTACAGGCGGTCCGCTACCCCGAGTTATGGCGTGACAACGGTGGATTCGACGTCGAGGCAGTGCTGTGGTCGTGGACGATCGACCTGGCGTCGGGCGCCGTGACCGAGCGCCAGCTCGATGACCGCGCCGTGGAGTTCCCGCGCATCGACGACCGCCTCGCCGGTCTGCCCGCGCGGTACTCGGTGTCGGTCGGCGCCAATGGTTGGGTGCGCCATGACCTGCAGACCGGATCGGCCGTCGTGCACGATCTCGGCGCAGGGGGACCGGGGGAGGCGGTGTTCGTGCCGGCATCCGGGGCGCCTGACGAGGGCAGCGGTTGGTACCTCGGTTACGTTTACGACCCCGCGCGTGACGGCAGCGATCTGGTGATTCTGGACGCGTCCGATTTCGCGGGAGACCCTGTCGCCAGGATCAAGCTGCCAACTCGCGTGCCCTACGGGTTCCACGGGAACTGGATCAGCGCCTAGCGCCTCGTTGGCCGTCCTGCGGTTTAGGGTGGCCGAATGCCGGGATTCGGGTTCGACACGCTGGCGCTGCTGGTCGTGATCGGCATGGCGGGCCCGCTGCTCACCATGATCCCGCGCCTGGCTGTACCCGTCATCGTGGGCGAGCTGGCCGCCGGAATGCTTGTCGGCAAAACGGGTTTCGATATCGTCGACACAACGGACCCCACGTTCGTGCTGCTCGCCAACATCGGCTTCGCGCTCGTCATGTTCGTCGTGGGTACCCATGTCCCCGTTCGGGATACGTCATTGCGCGCCGGTGTGCCGAAGGCGATCCTGCGTGCGGTGCTCGTCGGGGTGGTCGCCGCGGTGCTCGGGGTGCTGCTGGCACACGCCTTCGGCACCGGGCACGCCGCGCTGTACGCGGTGCTGATGGCGTCCTCGTCGGCCGCCATCGCGTTGCCCGTGATCGACGGTCTCAAGCTTGATGGGCCGCCCGTGCTATCGGTCAAGGCGCAGATTGCCATCGCCGATGCCGCCTCGATCATCTTGCTGCCATTGGTGATCAACCCGAGCAAGGCGGCGCATGCGGCGCTCGGTGCACTGGCCATCGCCGGTTGTGCTGGCGTGTTGTACTTCGTGCTGAGGCATTTTGAACGCAACGGCACACACGACCGGCTGCGCGAGTATTCGAAGCGCCACGCCCTGGCGCTGGAACTGCGCACCAGCCTCATCCTGCTGTTCGCTTTGTCGGCGCTGGCGGTCAGCGCCCACGTGTCGATCATGCTGGCCGGTTTCGCGCTGGGTTTGGTGGTCAACGGGATCGGTGAGCCGAAACGGCTTGCCCGCCAACTGTTGGGCATCACCGAGGGCTTCTTCGGGCCACTGTTCTTCGTCTGGCTCGGGGCGTCGCTGCAGGTTCGTGAACTCGCCGATCATCCCGAGTTCATCGCACTGGGTCTCGCACTCGGGGTGGGTGCCGTCATCGCGCACTGCGCTGGACGCCTGCTGGGCCAGCCCCTTCCGTTGGGGACGATGGCCGCCGCCCAGCTGGGTGTGCCGGTCGCTGCCGCCGCGCTCGGCACCGAGCAGAACCTGCTGGGCCCCGGGGAGCCGGCGGCCTTGATCCTCGGCGCACTGCTGACGATCGCGGCGACGTCGATTGCCGGCGGGTTCGCCAAGCGTCGTCAGCAGGCGTCGAGCCGGTAGGTGTTGGGGCTTACGCCGTACGCGCGCTTGAACGCGCTGCTCAGCGCGAAGGGCGTGCCGTAGCCGACCTGGCGTGCGATCGCGGCGATGGTCGCCTGGCTCGACCTCAGCAGGTCGGCGGCCAGTGCCAGACGCCACCCGGTCAGGAATGCGATGGGGGACTCGCCGATCTCTCCGGTGAAGCGGCGCGCGAACGCGGCCCGTGAGTTCCCCACGGCGGCAGCGAGTTCGGACACAGTCCACGGATGGGCGGGATTGTTGTAGATGAGCCTCAGCGCAGGCCCGACGACAGGGTCCCGCTCGGCGTTCCACCATGCAGGCGCACGCTCGTCGCGGTCGAACCAGGTGCGCAGCACATCCATCAGCAGCAGATCGAGGAGCCGGTCCAGATAGGCCGCCTGGCCGGTGCCGTCACGCCCCGCCTCCGCGGCGAGCAGGCCGACCAGCGGGGTCTGCCACTCGTCGCCACGCAGCACGAGCACCGTCGGAAGTGCGTTCAGCAGACGAAGACTCACCTCGCTGTGCCCCTCGTAGGCACAGATCACGGCACGATCCGCCCCTGCGGTCGCATTGCCCCATGTCCGCACGCCCACCGACATCTCGAAGCGAAGGCTCTCGCCGCTCAACGTCGTGCACCGGTTTCCCGGATGGACCACCACCTGTGGTTCGGTGTCGGCGTCGTGCGCGAAGCGATAGTGCTCTGTCCCGCGCGTGACGGCGACGTCACCGGGACTGAGGTCGAGCACGTCACCCGACTCCGTGACGATGACGGACTCGCCGTGCGTGACGCAGATCAGTGACAGCGGGGCGTCGTCCTGGATGCGCATCGCCCAAGGTGGGTCCAGCGAGGTCCGCAGCACGAACGCTCCGCGCGCGCGGACACCGTCGAGGAGCCCACCCAGTGCGTCCACACCGAAGAATGTAGACGATGGCGTATGCAAATGAGCCATTTGGCCATGGAACGTCTCGCGGTCCAGCGATTGACTGAGGTCATGTCAACGAGCCCGTACGTCATCGCCACCACCGCGGCTGCGGTGTCGACCGCCGCCGTCGGCGGTCTCTTCTACGCGTTCTCCACCTTCGTCATGAAGGGACTGGACCGCACCGAACCAGTTGAGGCGATCACCGCCATGCGGGGCATGAATGCCGAAGCCCAGGCGAATGCACCGTTCCTGATGCTCTTCGTGGGATCGGCCCTGCTGGCACTCGGCGTCGGCATTGCTGCAGCGCTTCGCCTGTCGACACCCGGCGCGCCCTACGTGTTGGCCGGCGCCGCACTGGGCCTGGTGGCGTTCGTCGTCACCATGGCGTTCAACGTCCCGCTGAACAACCGGCTCGACGCTGTCGACCCGGCCGTCCTGTCTACGGCTGAGGCAGTACGCCAGTGGCGTGACTATCTGGTGCCGTGGACGGCGTGGAACCACGTTCGGACGGTTGCGCCACTGGTGGGCTCGGCTCTGATACTGGTCGGCTTGGCGCAGCGCTGAATCGGTTGCCGCGGAACGTGAATGCGACCACGACCGCTGCCACCAGGGTGAGCAGGCCCGCGATGATCGCCGTCGGCGCGATACCGGAGTCGAAGGCCACCTTCGCCGAGTCCAGCAGCTTGTCGGCCACCGCGGGCGGCAACTGCTGGGCCACTGCCGTCGCGCCGCCGATGCTCTCCGCCGCGTCGGCGGTTTGTCCGGCGGACAGGCCTTGTGGCACTTGGACATTGGCGCGGTAGAACGCCGTGAAGATCGTGCCCAGGATGGCGGTGCCGACCACCGCGCCCAGTTCGTAGGCGGTCTCCGACACCGCTGAGGCCGCGCCGGCCTTGGCCGGTGGCACCGATGACACGATGGTGTCGTTGGTGATCGTCTGTGAGATGCCGACGCCGACCTCCAGCACGATGAACGACGCCACCACGGCGGCCACCGTCAGGTCGTGGCGGAACAGCAGGATCATGCCGAAGCCGAGCGAGACCAGCACCAGACCCGTGACGACCAGGGCGTGCGGGGCGAACCACCTGACCAGTCGCACCACCCCGATGCCCGCCACCATCGACAGGACCGCGCCGGGCAGCGTCACCAGACCGGCCGCCAGGGGACTCAGCCCCAGCACGAGCTGGAGATGTTGGGACACGAAGAAGATGAACCCTATGAGCCCCACGATCGACAGGAAGTTCGCCAGGATCGACGACGCGAACGGGGCGTAGCCGAAGAGCTTGATGTCGATCATCGGTGTGGCGCTTTGATTCTGGCGCCGCACGAACAGCAGGGCGGAGACGACCGTCACGACCAGTGCGCCGCCGACCATCCAGGACAGGCCGTCGTGGGCGCCGGACTTGATGGCCCAGACCAGCGGAAGCATCGTCGTCAGCGACAACACGACGCTCGTCGGATCGAGTGGCCCGGGGTTGGGGTCACGCGACTCGGGCACCAGCCGCGGTGCGAATATCAACAGCGGCAGCAGGATCGGCACCGCGACAAGGAACACCGCACCCCAGTGGAAGTGCTCGAGCAGCACCCCACCCACGATCGGGCCCAGCGCGGACCCGGCGGTGAAGAACGATGCCCAGATCGCGATCGCGAGCCGGCGCGAGGACGCGTCCTCGAAGATGTTGCGGATCAACGACAGCGTCGACGGCATCAGCATGGCGCCGAAGAAGCCGAGCACGGCGCGTGCCAGGACGAGGTAGCCCGCACTGGGTGCGAATGCCGCCGCCGCCGACACCGCCGCGAAACCGGTCGCGCCGATCATCAGCATGCGACGCCGTCCGATCCGGTCGCCGAGGCTGCCCATCGCCACCAGAAGCGTGGCGAGCACCAGCGAGTACACGTCGACGATCCACAACTGGGTGGTGGCCGCCGGGCGGAACTCCTGGGCGATGCTGGGTAGAGCGAACGCCAGGATGGTGTTGTCGACGGCGATCAGCAGTACCGGCAGCAATAGGACGGCCAGAGCCGCCCACGCCTTGCGCGGGGTCGTGATGGACTGCTGGCTCGACGCCTCGTTGGCGTCATGCCGGATGGACATTGTCACTCCTGTAGAACGGAAAAGCGGAAGGTTGCGGACGGGCGGACGGCCGCGTCTCAGCTCGAGTTCGGGTTGATCGTGCCCTCGACCAGGCTCGCCATGATGGCGTCGACGATCTGCACGCGCGGCGCACTGTTGAGCTGCACGGCCTCGTAGCCCGCGTTCAGCAGCGCCCAGAAGACCAGCCGCGGCCAGTCGGGCGGTCCGGCCGTCCCTCGGCTCGACGCGCGGTTGAGCACCTCGGTGATGAGTTCGTCGCCGCCGTCGAGTTCGGCCGCGAGTTCCCGGTCGGCCATGATCGTGGGCTCGCCGCTGTAGACGAAGCGCACGATCGGGCCGAGATCGAGTTGGCACTCGACCACGCGGCGCAGTGCCTCCACCGGTGGTCCGCAGTCGGGTTCGGCGCGCTCGATGGCCGCGTTGCTCAGCGCGTGGACGTGAAGTGCGAGCGCGCGCAGTAGGTCGGTGCGCTCGGGGAAGTAGCGGTGCAGGGTGCTGCGTCCCACCTCGGCCGCGGCCGCGATGTCACCGAGTGACGTGGTGGGGTCGTCGGCGAGCAGGGTCATCGCCGCATCGAGAATTGCCCGACGCGTGCGAGCGCGCGAGCCACCTTCGATCGATTGCGGAGCTGTCATGAGGCTTAATGTAGCACATCATGACCAAAGTGGGACATCGGTGTCCCATTATTCGGGTGGCGCGAAACCCGGGGTCTGTGGTGGAGCGACGGGAACGGGTGCGTACGCCGCCGGCGCAGGCGCGTACGCCGGTGGTGGAGCCGGTGCGTAGCCGGGTGGGAACTGGGGCGGCGGCGCGGCCGGACGCAACCTGATGAGCTCGCGGCGGTGGCGCTCGGCCAGCACCGCGGCGAGCACCAACTGCGGCGGCGTGCCGGGCGGCGGTGGCGGCGAGATCTGCGCGACGACGTCGGCGGTGATCCGGTACGCCATCTGGTCGCGGAACTCGGGCTGCAATTGGGTGGCCCTGGAGAGGAACTGACGCGCGCGCTCGGCTTGCGCCGCACCGAGCCCGGAGAGTTGCAGCGAGGCCGCCCACCACGCCAGCTGCGGCGGCATGATCGGCGGCGGGCTGAGCTTGGGCGCGCGCTCGCTGATCACCATGGTGCCCGCGAAGATGTCGCCGATGCGCTTGCCCCTGGCCGACAACAGGCTGCAGATCACCGCCGGACCACCGGTGAACATCCAGAGTTCGATGAAGCCGGCGAGGGCGCGAAACAACGCCTGCCGGAACCGTTCCGGTCCACCGTCGTCGGAGACGACGCGCAGGCCCATCGCCATCTTGCCGAGCGACCTTCCGCGCGTGGTGATCTCGAAGATGATCGGGTAACCGACGACGGCGAGCACCGTGAAGATGATCAGCACCGCCGCGGAGAACGCCGAGTCGAGGTCTCGCAGCGTGGCCGCCCACAGCGCCACCCCGATCACGTAGCCGACGAAGATGACGGTCAGGTCGATGAACGCAGAGAGGGCGCGCACCGGCAACTGGGCGATCTGCACGTCCAACACCACGGCGTCGCCGGTCACCATCGGCTCGGGTTGGGCCACCATGACAGCAACGCTACTAGGATTCCCAAGTGTGGATGTCGACGCGTTCGTGCTGGCACACCGCGCGTCGTGGGACCGCCTCGAAGAGCTGGTGAAGCGGCGCCGCAAGCTGACCGGTGCCGAGGTGGACGAACTCGTCGACCTGTACCAGCGGGTGTCTACCCATCTGTCGATGGTGCGGTCGGCGTCGGCGGACTCGGTCATCGTCGGTCGCCTGTCAGGCCTAGTCGCGCGCGCCCGTGCCGCGGTGACCGGCGCGCATGCGCCGCTGTGGAGCGAGTTCGTTCGCTTCTGGCTGGTGTCCTTCCCTGTGGTCGCCTACCGGTCGTGGCGGTGGTGGCTGGGATCGGCGGTCGCCTTCTTCGTGGTCGCCATCGTGATGGGCGCCTGGGTGGCGGGCAACCCCGAGGTGCAGTCGATGATCGGAACACCCGCCGACATCGAGCAACTGGTCAACCACGACTTCGCCTCGTACTACAGCGAGAACCCGGCCGGGTCGTTCGCGCTGCGGGTGTGGGTGAACAACGCGTGGGTGGCGGCCCAGTGCATCGGCTTCGCGATTCTGCTCGGAATCCCGATCCCCTACATCCTTTTCCAGAACGCCGCGAACGTCGCCGTCTCCGGTGGCCTGATGTTCAACGCGGGCAAGGGTGATGTCTTCCTCGGCCTGCTCGCGCCGCACGGTCTGATCGAACTCACCGCGGTGTTCCTGGCGGCCGCCGCGGGGATGCGCCTCGGGTGGTCGGTGATCTCGCCCGGTGACCGGCCACGCAGCCAGGTCCTCGCCGAACAGGGGCGCGCCGTCGTGTCGGTCGCCGTGGGTCTGGTTGCGGTGCTGCTGATCGCCGGCCTGATCGAGGCACTCGTGACACCGTCATCGCTGCCGACGTTCGCCCGGATCGCCATCGGTGTGGCCGCCGAGGTCGCGTTTCTCGGCTACGTGGTGCACTTCGGGCGCAAGGCCGCCCGGGCGGGGGAGACCGGTGACATCGAGGACGCCCCCGACGTCGTCCCGACGGGATGAGTCACAGCCTGCCGGTGGCCTTCAGCGACAGATAGCGGTCCGCGAGGGCAGGCGCCAGATCCTCGGGTTGGGCATCGACGACGTCGACGCCGTGGCGGCGCAGCCTCGTCGCGATGGACATGCGGTCATTGCGGGCACGCTCGGCGGACGCCGCGTCGTACACCTGCGCGGCATCGGCGCGGCCCGCGGCCAGCGTGTCCACCCGGGGGTCGGCCACCGCGGCGAGCATCACCTGATGCTTGGCGGCCAGTTGCGGTAGCACCGCCAGCAGCCCCTCGTCGAGTGCCGACGCGTTGAGGTCGGTGAGCAGCACGACGAGTGCGCGCCGCCGGAAGCGCCGCAGGACGGTGGCCACCGTTGCGGCCGCATCGGATTCGACGAGTGCGGGCTGCAGCGGTGCCATCGCATCGACGAGATGGGCCAACACCTCGGTGCGCGACGCGTTGTAGACGCCTGCCCGGGGCACGCGGTCGTGCGCGATGAAGTCGACGTGGTCTCCGGCCCGGGAGGCCAGTGCCGCCAACAGGAGTGCGGCGTCCATCGACCAGTCCAGACGCGGCCATCCGCTGGGGTCACCCGCCGTGGGATCGACGCCGACCCGGCCAGCCGACGTGCGCCCCGTGTCGAGCACGATGACAATGCGACGGTCGCGTTCGGGCCGCCAGGTCCGCACCACGACATCGGATCGTCGTGCCGTTGCCCGCCAGTCGATCGAGCGCACGTCGTCACCCACCACGTATTCGCGCAGCGAGTCGAATTCGGTGCCCTGCCCGCGGATCAACACCGGCACCATGCCGTCGAGTTCACGCAGGCGGGCCAGCCTCGACGGCAGATGCTTGCGCGACAGGAACGGGGGAAGGATCCGGATCCGCCACGGCACGGGTTGCGATCTCTGTCTGCCCGCCAGCCCCAGAGGGCCGATCGAGCGTGCGGTGACCGCTGCGGACACCTGATCTCCGCGGCGGTTGGGCCGCAATGTCGTGACGACCCGAAGGCTTTGCCCCGCAGCGATATCGACGGCGTGTGTGCGGGGTTCGGCCCGCGCCGACGGCGGCCACGCGTCGCGGACCACACCGCGGAACCGGCGACCTCCGTCGTTCTCGATCACCAGTACCGCGTCGATGGTCTCGCCGAGCCGGGCCGAGGTGTCGCCGCTCCGGCGCAGGCTCAGCTTGCGGGTGTTCGCGGCCAACGCGACATCGGCCAGCACCGCCAGCACCAGCAGGGCGAACAGCGCGGCGAAAGCGGCTGCAGGCCATGGTGCGAACCCGATCGGCAGGACACAGATCAGGGCGACCAGGCCGGTGCGGCCGGTGAGGATCACTAGCGCGGTACCGGGACCGCGGCCAGGATCCCGTCCAGCACACCGTCGGGTGTTGCGCCCTCGAGCTCGGCCTCGGGCCGAAGGGCCACGCGGTGCCGAAGGGTCGGACGGGCCATGGCCTTGACGTCGTCCGGGGTGACGTAGTTGCGTCCCGACAGCCAGGCCCAGGACCGCGATGTCGACAACAGCGCGGTCGCACCGCGCGGGGACACCCCGAGCTGCAGCGATGGCGAATGCCTTGTCGCCCCGACGATGTCGACGATGTAGCCGAGCACCTCATCGCCGACCAGCACCTGGCGCACGGCCTCGCGCCCGGCGGCCAGTTCGTCGGGTCCCGCGACGGGGCGAATCGCCGACAGGTCGCGCGGGTCGAAACCCTGGGCGTGCCTCGACAGGATTGCCACCTCCTGATCGCGCGGCGGCAGCGGCACATTGAGCTTGAGCAGGAAGCGGTCGAGCTGGGCCTCGGGCAACTGGTAGGTGCCCTCGTACTCGATGGGGTTCTGGGTGGCGGCGACGATGAAGGGGTCGGGCAGCGGCCGGGCCTCGCCGTCGACGCTGACCTGCCGTTCCTCCATGGCCTCCAGCAGGGCGGCCTGGGTCTTCGGCGGCGTCCGGTTGATCTCGTCGGCGAGCAGCAGGTTGGTGAACACCGGGCCGGAGCGGAACTCGAACTCCGCGGTGCGCGCGTCGTAGATCAGGGACCCGGTGATGTCTCCCGGCATCAGGTCGGGCGTGAACTGGACCCGCTTGAAGTCCAGCTGCAACGCCGCCGACAGGGTGCGCACCAGCAGCGTCTTGGCGACGCCGGGCACCCCCTCGAGCAGGACGTGGCCGCGGCACAACAGGGCGATCACCAGTCCGCTGACCACTGCGTCCTGGCCGACGACGGCCTTGGCGATCTCCGTCCGCAAGGCCAGCAGTGCATTTCGGGCAGCGTCGGCGCTCACGGTGGTTGGCTGTGTCACGACTGAGATACCTGTCTTTCGATGTCGTCCAGTTGGCGGGCGAGGGTTACCAATTCGGCATCGGTGGCCGGAGGTGGACCGAACAGCATGTGCCCGTGGGTATTCGGATCGCCGCCGATGCGCGCGGCGACGGCGGCGGCGACGGCAGGGGGCGCCGCGGTGGCCGCGAGGCCAAGGCGCGGCAGCATGCGGTGCAGCGCGCCCGTGCGCAGGGCATCGGCGGCGCGATCCCGTGAGCGCCGTGAGCGATACAGTCGGCCACGGCCCTCGACGGTCTCGGAGGCGCGCACCACCACCGGCAGGTCCTCGGCGACCAGTGGGCCCACCCGCCGGCCGCGCCACAGCGCGACGAGCAGCACGACCAGACACAGCTGCAGCACAATCCAGTTCACCCGGTCGGGGATGAGATCCATGATCGAGGCCGTGGCGTCGGACTCGCCCTCGATCAGTGTCGGGGTGTACCAGATGACCCGCTCGCGGCTGCCCGCCAGATTCATCGCCAGCGCGGCGTTGCCCTGTTTCGTCAGGCCGGAGTTGGTCATGAAGTCGGCGGTCCCGACCACGGTGACGGTGCGCCCGTCCTCGGCGTAGCGGACCACCGCGCCGCCATAGCAGCTCGTGACTTCGACGTCGCCGGTCGCCTCGTAGGTGGTGGCGGTCCCGAGTTGGGTCTCCCCGGCGCGGGTGGCCGCGCGCAGATCGCAGTCGGGCTCGCCGCCGAAGCTGGTCTCGTCGGCGACGCCGATCTCGGGGGCCAGGGCCTCACGGGTGCGCGATACGGGTTCGACGAGGAGTCGGTCGCCGGGGAGGTCGGCGAGACGACGCAGTCCGTCGTCGTCGACCAGGAAGAAGGTCTCGGCGATGACGAGCAGGGTGTCCGGGCGTGCGTCGCGCTCAACGTCGGCCAGCGACCGAGCCTCGATGACATCGACGCCGCGGTCACGCAGCAGGGACACCAGGGCCAGCGCACCGTCCGGCGATGTGGCCGTGGGGTCCATGCGGCCGCCGGGTCGCGGAGCGGTCAGGTACGTGCTGAGCGTCGACACCGCGGCGATGATGACCAGGGCCAGCACCACCCACTTCGTCGTGCGCCAGGGCCCGGTCGCCTTGAGACCGGCAGGCGCGGTGGGGGTCTGCGTCATCGGATCTCGGCCCATCCGTCGGCCGCACCGGGCGTTGCCGGTGCCGTTGCGCCTGCGGCCCTGCGGGAGCGCAGGTGGTCGTCGAGGTCGGCGATGGTGCGGTAGGCGGTCTCGGTGCCGGGGCGTTCGCCGTAGGTGACGTCGTTGAAGGTGACTGCGGCACGGCGTAGTTCGGCCGCCAGGTCCGGCACGGCTGCCGCGGCGTCGCGGGCGAGTTCGGTGGCGGTGCGCCCCGGGACCGGATCGAGTATCGCGGTCTCCTCCAGGTGGCGGGCGACGGCGCGCAGGCGGTGGCGGATGGCTGCGGCCCAGTCGCCCTGCGCCGCGTACTGCTCAGCGGTGGCGCGATGCTCGGCCGAGGTCAGCTCGTGGGTGTCGAACAGGGCGGCACTGCGGCCCCGGTTGGTGCGCATGGTCCGCATCGCCACCCGCACGGCCACCACGGCGGCGATCACCAGGATGATCAGCAGCACGGTGATGGTGAACCAGCCGCCGGGGATCGACGCGCCCTCCACCATGATCCTGTAGAGCAGCTCGTCGATCCAGTCGAAGAATCGTTCGGTCAGCGATGCGTTGGGGTACATCGGTTTCGAGAGTTCGCGCAGGGCGGCGTCATGCGCGGCGTCCCGGTCGATGTCTACGGTCGGCACGTCACCGATGCGGGGTCTGCGAGGTCAGCCACAGGTAGTCGGTGGAGTCCGGCGATGCACCGGGTGGGACCGTCGCCCCGGTCTGAAGGACGAGGTCGAAGGCCTCCGCGCGGATGCGACGATCGGCGTAGAGCAGCACGATCACACCCGCGTTGAACGGGGACGTGATGATCTGACCGATCGCCGATCCGATGGACATCAGAATCATCGCGATGACCGCTCCGGTCGCCGTGGCGGCGCCGACGATCAGCATCTCGCCAGCGATGCTGAAGGGTATTGATACGGCAGCCGCGATGATCCCAGCCACCAGCTGACTGAGCAGCCAGATGCCAAGAACGCGCCAGAAGTCGTTCTTGACCAACGCGAACGAGCGCGTGATGGCAGGCATAACGCTGAGTTGTTCGAGCACCACCAAGGTGGGTGCGAAGACCAGCATCGTGCCCAGGTAGATCAGCCCCGCGATCACTGCCAGAACCACCGGCACACCGACGACGAAGGCAGCCACACCGCCGATGACGACGGCGACCATGGCGATGATGCCCGCGGCGACGCTGATGATGACCACGGCGCCGACGATCTCGATCGCGACGATGCCGAACAGCGCGGGCAGGCGTCCTCGGACCCGCTCCCAGGCCTCCGCGATGGTGATCCTCGCGCCGAAGACCGCGCGGCCCACCACAACGGTGAGCAGGCCGCTCAGCACGATGGACGACACCAACGTGGTGAAGGCGCTCGCGAGGCCTGACAGCAGCGACCCGACCAGTCCGGCAGTGGTGGGCTCGCCGCCGTTCATGCCGACCGTGTTGTTCAGTTCTCCCATGGCGGCCAGGGGGCCGATCTGAAGCAGCAGCGCGACGATCTGCGCAACAATCACCACGACCGCTGTCAGACCGAGTGTGGCCTTGGGGTTCATCCGGATGTAGGCGACGGCACCGTTGAAGATGTCCGAGACGCTCAGTGGCCGCAGTGGGATGACACCCGGCTTCAGCGCGGGCGGCACCGGTGAATAGCCCTGCGGGCCGTAACCCTGCGGGCCGTATCCCTGTGGCGGGTACCCGGGTGGCGGATAGCCCTGCGGGGCGTACCCCGGTGGCGGATAGCCCTGAGGGGCGTACCCCGGTGGCGGATAGCCCTGCTGCGCATACCCCGGTGCCGGATAACCCTGCTGCGGATAACCCTGTTGCGGATAGTCGGGCGGTGGATACCCGGGGTAGTTCTGCGGATACGGCGCGGCCCCGCTCTGGTCCTGCCCGGGCGGCGGGTACCCGGGAGGCGGGTATCCCGACGGTGGCGGGCCGACCGGACCGAACCCACCGGCGTCGTTGCTCATGCCCACCATCCTGTCGAGAGCGGACCGGATTGACAACGTGCACCGTCGTCGGGCCGATAACGTGTCCTCACGATCGCGGCCGATGAAGGGACGCACCCACATGACCGACACCGGGCCCGCCGACGCGGCGCCGCTCGTCAACCGGGCGATCCGTCGCGACGTCGCGCGGGCGCTGACCGCGCTGACGCAGTGGCCCCATCCCGATGACGCGCAGCGCCGCGCCATCGCCGAACACCTGGTGTGGATGCTGAAACCGATTGCCCGCGAGGAAACTCCGGCCGCAGCTGCCGCAGCCGCGGTGATCAGCGCGGCGCGACGGTACGCGGATGACGCCGCACACCGAGAAGAGGTCGCCGACGCGCTCGGCGTGCTGGCCCCGCTGCTGAACGAGTTGCGCGTCGGGATGCCGACGTCGACCCTGGCGCTACCGTGGCTGGTCGATGACGCGCCCACCGCAGAACGCCACGCGCTGGGCGTGTCGAGGCGCCTCGAGCGTGCCTACCGGCGCCGGACCTACCGGTGCTGGTATCTGCCAGAACACTGCGGGCTCAAACGCAACCTGAGTGCCCACGTGAGCGTCGACGTGAATGCGCCCACGGACGCCGTGTGGCGGGTGATCTCCGACCCGACCCGCACCGCGGAGTGGAGCCACGAGTGCAACGGTGCCCAGTTCCTGGACGGCGCAACCGAATCCGGGCTCGGCGTGCGTTTCAAGGGCGTCAACCGCTCGGGGCGTACCACGTGGTCGCGGGTGTGCACGATCTTCGCGTTCGAACCGGGCCGGGAGTTCGGCTACGTCACCTCCAGTGGCACCGGCGATGCGACGGCGTGGCACTTCCGGGTCTCGCCGACACCGACTGGCGCTCGCCTCGAGCAGGCGTTTCAGACCGTCGCGCTGCCGGCGTGGATGTCGGCCATGGTGGGTGTCCTGATGCCATCGCACGACGATCGGACGGGCGCGCTGCGCGAGGACATGCGACGTGCCGGCGCATTGGCCGAGCTTTACCACCGCACCCAGTCCTCGGCGTAGCCTCTCGGCCATGGCGGAACTCAAGGAACGGCTGCGGGCAGACCTGACGACGGCGATGAAGTCGCGGGACAAGTTGCGCACCGCGACGCTGCGGATGCTGCTCGCGGCGGTGCAGGCCGAGGAGGTCTCGGGTAAGTCGTCACGCGAACTGTCCGACGACGACGTGCTGAAGGTGCTCGCCCGTGAGTCGCGCAAGCGTGGCGAGGCCGCGCAGATCTACATCACGAACGGTCGCGGCGAACTGGCGGCCAACGAGCGTGCCGAGGCCAGCGTGATCGACGAGTACCTGCCGACCCAGCTCAACGACGACGAAGTGGCCAACGTGGTGAACACCGCGATCGCGCAGGTGGCCGAGGAGATCGGGCACGGTCCCGGCATGAAGCAGATGGGCCAGGTGATGAAGGCCGCGACGGCCATCGCCGACGGAAGGGTCGACGGGTCGCGTCTGTCGGCAGCCGTGAAGGACCGGTTGTAGCCGTTTTCCCGGGCCGCGCCCGGGTATCCGGAAACCCATGACGCGTTTCGGATACACCCTCATGACGGAGCAGAGCGGACCCAAACAACTTGTCGAGTACGCCGTTTCGGCGGAACGGGCGGGTTTCGACTTCGAGGTCTGCAGTGACCACTTCTCGCCGTGGCTGAGCGCGCAGGGGCATGCGCCCAACGCATGGACGGTGCTCGGGGCGGTCGCGCACGCGACGGACACCGTCGAACTCCTCACCTACGTGACGTGTCCGACGATGCGCTATCACCCCGCGGTGGTGGCCCAGCAGGCGGCGACGCTGCAGATTCTGGCCGACGGTCGCTTCACCCTCGGCCTGGGGAGCGGGGAGAACCTGAACGAACACGTGGTCGGTCAGGGCTGGCCGACCATCGCGCGGCGTCAGGAGATGCTCAGCGAGGCGATCCAGATCATCAGAGAGCTGTTCACCGGCGAGGTGGTCGACTGGAAGGGCGACTACTTTCAGGTGGACTCGGCCCGGCTGTGGGATCTCCCCGAGGTTCCAGTGGCGATCGCCGCCGCCGTGTCGGGGGACCGATCCGTGGAGGCGTTCGCACCGCTGGCCGACCACCTGATCGCCGTGCAGCCCGACAAGGACCTGGTGGACGCGTGGAGCCGTGCGCGCAAGGCGACCGGGCTGTCCGGCGAGGTCCGCGCCATCGGGCAGTTGCCAATCTGCTGGGATCCCGATCGCGATGCCGCTGTGGCGCGTGCTCACGAGCAGTTCCGGTGGTTCGCCGGCGGGTGGGCAGTCAACGCCGACCTGCCGACCACCGCGGGATTCGCGGGCGCGACCCAGTTCGTCACACCGGAGGACACCGCGTCGAACATCCCATGTGGCCCCGATCTTGAGGCGATCGTCACCGCGGTCGACGAGTACCGGCAGGCGGGCTTCACCGATATCGCGCTGGTTCAGGTCGGCGACGACGGGCAGGACCGCTTCCTCGATAGAGCTGCCAAGCCGCTACTGGCGATGCTGCGCGAGGCGGTCGGCTGAGCCACCGTGTCCGCCCGTCAGGCCTGTGGCCGGCGCTGGCGACGTAGGCAGCCATTGCAGCAAGAAGCCCTGACCGGATAAACCGAATCAGGGCCTCTATCTGCCTACACGAGTCGGGGTGACAGGATTTGAACCTGCGACCTCTTCGTCCCGAACGAAGCACGCTACCAAGCTGCGCCACACCCCGAGTAAAGCCACGACAGCGTATCGCACGGGGCCCGACGGACGCCAAACGCCTGGTCTGCGCCGCGGTGTCGGATGGTGCCTGGGCGAGGGGTAACCGTTTGATCAACACGCGGCGTGGGATGAATTCGGCGCACCCCGGCGTTGTCACGATCAGAAATGCGCACCACACGAGGGAGGAGAGATTCGATGACCACCTTGGGAGCAGCTCTCTACGGCGGGTTCTTCGGTATCGCTGCGCTGTGGCTTTTCCTGACGTCGGACGCGGTCGGTAGTCGGCGCGGTCAGACCCAGGTGCCGGAGCGTTCGAACTCGGCCAGCACGGCCTTCGACGCCGAGGTGTCCAGCCCCGCGCTGGTCAGCCATTCGTCACTGAAATAGGTGTCGGCGTAGCGGTCGCCGCTGTCCGCGAGCAGCGTGATGACCGACCCGCTGCGCTTCTGCGCGATCATCTCGGCCAGCAGGCCGAAGGCGCCCCACACATTGGTGCCGGTCGAGGGGCCGACACGCCGTCCCAGGACCGAGCCGACGTGATGTGCGGCGGCGATTGAGGCCGCATCGGGGACCACCATCATGCGATCGACCACATCGGGCAGAAACGACGGTTCCACCCGCGGACGACCGATGCCCTCGATGCGCGACGACGCGCCCGTGACGATGTCACGCCTGCCCTGGGCATAGGACGGGAAGAACGCCGAGTTCTCCGGGTCCACGACGCACAGCCGGGTGGGGTAGCGGCGATACCTGATGTAGCGCCCGATGGTCGCGCTCGTCCCGCCAGTCCCCGCTCCCACCACGATCCACTCGGGGCAGGGGTGCTGCTCCTCGCGCATCTGATCGAATATCGACTCGGCGATGTTGTTGTTGCCCCGCCAGTCCGTCGCGCGCTCGGCGTTGGTGAACTGGTCGAGATAGTGCCCGCCGGTCTCGGCGGCGAGACGTTCGGCCTCCGCGTACACCTGAGACGACTCGGCGACGAAATGGCAACGGCCACCCTGTGATTCGATCAGCTTGATCTTCGCCGTGCTGGTCGACGACGGCATCACGGCGATGAAAGGCAAGCCGAGCATCGCGGCGAAATATGCCTCGGAGACGGCCGTCGAGCCCGACGACGCCTCGATGACCGTGGTGTTCTCGCCGATCCATCCGTTGCACAACCCGTACAGGAAGAGCGATCTCGCCAACCGATGCTTGAGGCTGCCGGTGATGTGCGTCGTCTCGTCCTTGAGATACAGCTCGACGTCGACACCGTCACACCACGCCGCGGGTAGCGGATACCGCAGCAGATGTGTGTCGGCACTACGGCGTGCGTCGGCCTCGATCAGGCGTACGGCGTTATCCACCCACTGACGAGGCTGAGTCCGCGCAGCGTCCGTGGCGCCGTCGCTCACCGTGCCGCGACGGTCGACTGCGAGACACCTGCCCTGGTTCCGGCGTGACCGCCACCGGTGGGAGCGGCGACCAGTGTGAGAAGCGTGGCCTCCGGGCGGCAGCAGAACCGCAGCGGCGCGTACGGCGAGGTGCCGACGCCCGCCGAGACGTGCAGCTGGGTGTTGGTGCCCCACCGGGACGGTCCCTTGGCCCGTGACGGGTCAAGATCGCAGTTGGTCACCAGGGCGCCCTTGAACGGAAGGCAGAGCTGCCCGCCGTGGGTGTGGCCCGCCATGACCAGCTGGTAGCCGTCGGCGGCGAACCGGTCCAGCACCCGCGTGTAGGGCGCATGGGTGATGCCGAGCGTCAGGTTGGCCGCCGGGTTGGGGCGACCGGCGACGGTCTCGTAGCGGTCGCGCTTGAGGTGCGGGTCGTCGACACCGGCGGCCGCGATCACCAGACCGTTGACGTCGATCTCGCGCCGGGTGTGGGTCATGTCCAGCCAGCCGCGCTCGGTGAACGCCGCCCGCAGGTCCTGCCAGGGCAGCGGCACACCGGTGATGCGCTTGGACTTGTTGAAGATGTAGCTGGCGGGGTTCTTCGGCCGCGGCCCGAAGTAGTCGTTGCTGCCGAACACGAACAGTCCCGGCACCGACAGCAGATCCCCCATGGCCTGTACGACCGACGGCACGGCCTTCGGGTGCGCGAGATTGTCACCGGTGTTCACCACCAGGTCTGGGCTCCAGCGCGCCAGGTCGCGCAGCCAACCCTGCTTGCGTTGCTGTCCCGGGCGCATGTGGAAGTCCGACAGGTGCAGCACGCGCAGCGGCGACGAACCGGGCGTCAGCACCGGCATGGTCACTTCGCGAATCACGAACGCGTTGCGCTCGATGAGCGAACCGTAGGCGATCCCGGCGACCAGCGAGCCAGCGGCGACCGCCGCGGTGTTCTTCAGAATGGTCGATGGGTCGGGCATGCTCGCAGCCTACTGCCAGATGGGTGCAGGCCGCCCAAAGCACAGCGAGCCGTTATCAACCCCACAGTCGATACCCCGCCCGTCGGGCGGGGTATCGATCACGGTGGCGGCGGCGGTGGCGGCGGGGGTCCCAGGACCGGCACGGTGATCGGCGGAAGGCCGGGGATCTGAATGACCGTCGAGCCAACGGGAGCGGGCGGCCCATCCATGCCCGGGATCGGCGGAAGGCCGATTGGCGGTGGCGGTGGTGGCGGCGCGATGCCATTGCTGACCTGGATCGTGATGATCGACCCCGGCACCGTCTGGCCGGCCGGCGAGGTTCCGACGACCGTGCCCAGCCGCAAACCGCTGTTGACCGGGTTGGACTGATCGGCCACCTGGAAGCCCGCGTCCTTCAGACGTTGACGGGCCAGACTCTCACTCATGCCGGCGATGCTGGGCACCTTCGAACCCGGTGCACCGTCGACGAAACGCGGGTCAGTGGGCGGCAACTGCACGGTGTCCGGCGTGAACTGCTTCATGGCGGTGAACCACGTCCGGGCGGGCTCGTTACCGCCGAACAGGTTGCCCGATCCGCATTGCCGCAACGGGAACGAGCACAACTCCGTGGGGGCGGTGGAGTCGTCGTAGATGTAGTTGGCTGCGGCGTACTCACTGGTGAAGCCCAGGAACGCGGACGACCGGTTCGCCTCAGTGGTGCCGGTCTTGCCCGACATCGGCAGGTTCCAGCCGACCGATCCGGCCGCGCCCGCCGCGGTACCCGAGCCGGTGTCGTCCTTGCTCATCGCGTTGGCCAGGGTGTTGGCCAGGCCCTCGGGCACTACCTGTTCGCAGGTCTCGGTCGTGACCGAGACCTCTTGACCGGACCGGTCGAAGACCTTGTCGATCGGGTTCGGCGGGCACCACGTGCCGCCCGAGGCCAGCGTCGCCGCGACGTTCGACAGCTCGAGCGCGTTGACCTCGATGGGGCCCAGGGTGAAGGAGCCCAGGTTCTGGCGCTTGACGAAGTCGGCCAGGCTCTCGTTGCTCTCAGGGTCGTAGTCGCGCGCGGTGCCCGGCAGGGCGTAGGAACGCAAGCCCAACTTGACCGCCATGTCGACGGTGCGCTGCACGCCCACCTGGGAGATCAGCTTGGCGAAGGCGGTGTTCGGGGAGGTGGCCAGCGCGTCCGTGACGGTCATCGAGCCGCGGTAGTTGCCCGCGTTCTGCACGCACCAGGTGGCGGGCGGGCAACCCTTGGCGCCGCCGCTGCCCAGCCCCTTGGCCTCGAACCGGGAGGGCGCGTCCAACTGCGCGTTGATGCCCATACCCATGTCGAGGGCCGCCGCGGTGGTGAAGATCTTGAACACCGACCCCGCGCCATTGCCCACCAACGAGAACGGTTGGGGCTGCATGGTCTCGCCAGCGTCCAGGTTCAGCCCGTAGGTGCGGTTACTCGCCATCGCGACGACCGGATGCGATTCCTTGCCGGGCCTGATCACGCTCATCACGCTGGCGACACCGTCGAGGTCCGGCGGCGCGATCCCGTCAACCGAGGACTTCACCGAGGCCTGCACGTCGGGATCGAGCGTCGTCTTGATGAGGTAACCGCCCTTGGCGACCTGCTCCTTGCTGATGCCCGCGCGTGCCAGGTACTCGAGTGCGTAGTCGCAGAAGAAGGCGCGGTCGCCCGCGGCGATACAGCCTCGCGGCAGCTCCATCGGTACCGGAAGCACGCCAAGGGGTTGCTCCTTGGCCTCCCGCAACGCCGACGCCTCGTGTGGCAGGTTCTCGATCATCGTGTCCAGCACGACGTTCCGCCGTGCCAGCGCACCGTCGGGGTTGGTGTACGGGTTGAGCGTGCTGGTCGACTGGACCATGCCCGCCAGCAGTGCGGCCTGTTGCCAGTTCAACTCGGAGGCGTTGATGCCGAAGTAGGTCTGGGCCGCGTCCTGCACCCCGAACGCGTTATTACCGAAGGACACCAGGTTGAGGTATCGGGTGAGGATCTCGGGCTTGGTGAACGTCTTGTCCAGTGTCAGCGCCATCCGGATCTCTCGCAGCTTGCGTGCGGGAGTGGTCTCGATGGCCGCGCGCTTCTCTGCCTCGGTCTGCGCGACGACGAGGAGTTGGTAGTTCTTGATGTACTGCTGCTCGAGGGTCGAGCCGCCGCGGGTGTCGCTGGCGCCCGATAGGTAGCCAGAAAGGCCCGTCAGCGTGCCCTGCCAGTCGACACCGTTGTGGTCGGCGAACCTCTTGTCCTCGATCGAGACGATCGCCAACTTCATCGTGTTGGCGATCTGTTCGCTCGGAACCTCGAAACGTCGTTGGCTGTATAACCAGGCGATGGGGTTGCCGCGAGCGTCCACCATCGTGGAAACCGCGGGCACGTCACCCTCGACGAGTTGAGTGGATCCGTTGGCCACGACGTCGGACGCGCGGTTCGACATCAGGCCGAAGCCGCCGACGAGCGGAAACATGAAGGCGGCGGCCACGACGCTGGCCAAAACGCAGCACCACGCCAACTTGATGACCGTCACCGCAGTGGGTGGACGAGTCGGCGGGCGCTCAGACATGGGTTACAGAGTAGCGACGTCGGCTAACGACAGCTTTTCCGCCGCTGAATCGCCCCTGCTCGACACTTGGCGGGGTCCTGTATGGCCTGCCAGAGCGGTATGCGACGCTGACGGTGCCTGCATAAGTCAAGTCACGGCACGGTCGTCCCAAAAATTCGTGATTTGACTGTTGCGCAAAACCCCCCTGACCACCTAGCTTGGACAGACAGTGCGATCTAGGTAACACTACCGGTCGCAATGTGGCGCAGCTCGCAACAGCGTGCTATCGCTTGGGGTTGACCGCCGAAATGGCGGCTGGAGGAGGGATCGCACGTGTCAGGTACACGGCCGGCGGCTCGCAGGACAATCATGAGTTCCCCTGTAAATGCAGTTGTTGTTCAAAGTGTCGAGGCCGAGGCCCGCATCGCGTGGGTTTCGCAGGCCAGATGCCGGCAAGCCGATCCTGATGAATTGTTCGTGCGGGGGGCCGCACAGCGGAAGGCCGCAGTCATCTGCAGGCACTGCCCGGTCATCACCGAATGCGGCGCAGATGCACTCGACAACCGCGTCGAGTTCGGGGTGTGGGGTGGCATGACCGAGCGTCAGCGTCGCGCTTTGCTCAAGCAGCATCCCGAGGTCGTGTCCTGGGCGGACTTCTTTGCCGCTCAGCGTAAGCACCGCAGCGCGGTTTAGTACCGAGCCGCCTCGGCTCAGGCGGCTTCCCCGGTGATCTGATCGGCGATGGCGCGCAGCGCCTCGAGGTCCGACACGTCGAACGGCAGCGAGGGTACGCCGACGATCGAGACGTGCGGGTTTGCTCCCGTGAAGCGGGAGAGCAGTCGCACCTCACGTTTGGCCGTTAGCGCGCGGTCGGCGTGAATCCTCAGCACCGCCGCGGTCAACGCGTCGTCCTCGGTCAACGAGTCAGCCGCGGTGCTGGCCTGCTCGGGCTTCAGATCGCACAGCGTGGGGTGTGTGCGGTTGAGGATCAGCCCGGCAAGCGGCATCTTCTCCTGTGACAGACGGTCGACGAAGAACGATGCCTCCCGCAGCGCGTCGGGCTCGGCCGCCGACACCACCACGAACTGGGTGCCGCGTCGCTTGAGCAGTTCGTACGTGCGGTCGGCCTTCTCGCGGAATCCGCCGAATGTCGCATCCAGTGACTGCACGAAACTTGCCGCGTCGGAGAGCATTTGGGAACCGAGCACCGTCGACAGTGCCTTCATGGCCAGGCCGACGGCGCCGGTCACCAGGCGGCCGATGCCACGTCCCGGCGCGAGCAGCATCTTCCACAGCCGGCTGTCCATGAAACTGCCCAGGCGCTTCGGCGCGTCGAGGAAGTCAAGCGCATTGCGCGACGGCGGGGTGTCGACGACCACCAGGTCCCACTTGTCCTGGGCCAGCAGCTGTCCGAGCTTCTCCATCGCCATGTACTCCTGAGTCCCGGCGAGGGAGGTTGCCACGGTCTGATAGAACTGGTTCTCCAGAATCGCGTCTGCCCGATCGGATCCCGAGTACTGGATCACCATCTCGTCGAACGTGCGACGCATGTCGAGCATCATCGCGTGCAACTCCCCGGTGACCTCGGGGGCCAGCGGTACCCGCTGCGGGGTGTTGCCCAGATCCTTGACGCCGAGGGCCTGCGCGAGGCGCTTCGCGGGGTCGATGGTCAGCACCACAACGGTGCGGCCGTACTCGGCGGCCCGCAGCGCCATCGCGGCGGCCGTGGTGGTCTTGCCGACACCGCCTGCGCCACAACACACCACGACGCGGTTGGAGGTGTCGGACAGGATTGCCTGCATGTCGAGCGTGAGCGGTGTGGTGCTCATCTATCGGACTCCCTGCTGCGCGAGTTCTTCGGCGAGTTCATACAGGCTGCCCAGGTCGACGCCGTCGCGCAGGGCGGGCAGCTCCAGTCGTGGCACGTCGATCAGGTCGAGCTGCTCTGCGCTCTCGGCGCGCGCCGAGATCCGCGTGGCGTGCTGAATGGTCTCGGTCAACAGGCCCGCGAAGTCGGAGTCCGACAACGTGATTCCCGTCTTCGCGAGACCCGCTCGGACGGCGTCCGCGTCGACGTCACCCTCGGCCGCCTTGGCTAGATCGTCGGCACCGAGATAGGCCGGGATGTTGCGGTTCACGATGACGCTGCCGACATGCAGCCCCATCTCCTGCAGCTCCTCGATGGCCTCCACGGTCTCCTGAATCGGCAGGGCCTCCAGCAGCGTCACCAGATGGATCGAGGTCAGATCCGAGTGCAGCAGCTTGACGACGCCATCGGCCTGCGAGTGCACGGGACCGCCCTTGGCCAGGTCGGACACCGCCTTGGTGACATCGAGGAAGCGAGCGATGCGACCGGTGGGCGGTGAGTCGACGACAACGGCGTCGTAGGCCTGGTGCTTGGCCTTCTCCCGCTCCTTCTCGTTGCGCACCACGATTTCCTTGATCTTGCCCGTCAGCAGGACGTCGCGAAGGCCCGGCGCGATGGTGGTCGCGAACTCGACGGCACCGATGCGACGCATTGCGCGGCCGGCGATACCGAGGTTGTAGAACATGTCGAGGTACTCCAGGAACGCCGCCTCGGTGTCGATGGCCAGCGCATTGACCAGGCCACCGCCGTCGGCGGTCGCGATCTTCACCTCCTCGTAGGGAAGCGGCGGGACGTCGAAGAGCTGCGCGATGCCCTGGCGTCCCTCGACCTCCACCAACAGCACGCGGCGGCCACCCGCGGCGAGCGCCAGGGCAAGGGCCGCGGCGATTGTCGACTTTCCGGTGCCACCCTTTCCGGTCACGAAGTGCAGCCGGGCCTTGGTCGATCGCGAGGACCAGCCGACGGCGTTTCGGCCGGTGGATGCGGAGGAGGGGGGAGCCACCTATGCATGCTAACCAAGCCGCACCGCCTGACCCGTAAGCTCAGCCGCATGAGCGAACTGACTCGGTGGGAGTACGCCACGGTCCCCCTGCTGACACATGCGACAAAGCAGATCCTCGACCAATGGGGCGAGGACGGCTGGGAGCTGGTTTCGGTGCTACCTGGCCCGACCGGCGAGCAGCATGTCGCCTATCTGAAGCGACCCAAGTGACGGCGTCCGGGACCTGGTCGGCGCGCCTGGCGGAGCTGGGCATCGAGCTGCCCGCCGTCGTCGCTCCGCTGGCCGCCTACGTGCCCGCCGTCCGCACCGGCAACCTGGTCTACACGTCCGGGCAGCTGCCGATGCAGTCGGGTGAGCTGCCGCGCACCGGCAAGGTCGGCGCCGACGTCGACCCCGCCGACGCCAAGGATCTCGCGCGGACATGCGCGCTCAACGCGCTGGCCGCCGTGCACGCTCTGGTCGGCATCGATGCCGTCGTCCGGGTGGTGAAGGTGGTTGGCTTCGTCGCGTCCGCACCCGGCTTCAACGGACAACCCGGCGTCATCAACGGCGCATCGGCGCTGCTCGGTGACGTTTTCGGCGAGGCGGGCGCGCACGCCCGCTCCGCTGTGGGGGTGTCGGAGCTGCCGCTGGATGCGCCGGTCGAGGTCGAACTCATCGTGGAGGTCGCGGGGGCGTGACCTCCAACGCGGCATTGGAGCACCCCGCCTACGGGGCGCTGCGTCGCGTGACCGACACGGCGTCCGTCCTCCTGTGCGATAACCCCGGCCTGCTGACGCTCGACGGCACCAACACGTGGGTGCTTCAGGGACCGGGCAGCGACGAGATGGTGATCGTCGATCCCGGACCCGATGACGACGCGCATGTCGACGCCATCGCGAGCCTGGGCAAGATCCCGCTGATCCTGATCAGCCACAAGCACGGCGACCACACCGACGCCATCGACAAACTCGTCGATCGGACCGGTGCGACCGTCCGCGCGCTGGGTAGCGGATTCCTTCGCGGCCTCGGCGGTCCGCTGACCGACGGCGAGGTGATTGACGCCGCTGGCGTGCGCATCACCGTGATGGCCACGCCCGGCCACACCGCCGACTCGCTGTGCTTCCTGGTCGACGACGCCGTTCTGACCGCGGACACGGTCCTCGGGCGGGGAACGACCGTGATCGACAACGAGGACGGCAGCCTTCGCGACTACCTGGAGTCCCTGCGCCGTCTGCGTGGATTGGGCAAGCGCACGGTGCTGCCGGGGCACGGTCCCGATCTGGGTGACATTGAGGCGGTCGCGGGGATGTATCTGGCGCATCGCGAGGAACGGCTCGACCAGGTGCGAGACGCGCTAAAGGTGCTCGGTGAGGACGCCACCGCCCGACAGATCGTGGAGCACGTCTACACCGACGTGGACCAGAAGCTGTGGCCGCACGCGGAGTGGTCGGTCCAGGCGCAGCTGAACTACCTGCGCAGCTGACCTCTCCCCGCCCAGCAGTCGCAAAAGCCCCTCATTCACGTGGAGTGAAGTGAGGGGCTTGTGCGACTGTTCGCGCTACTAGCGCGCTCGGCGGGCCAGACGCTCGGAATCGCTGATCAGAACGCTCTTGCCCTCGAGGCGAATCCAGCCGCGGTGGGCGAAGTCGGCGAGCGCCTTGTTCACCGTCTCGCGGGAGGCGCCGACCAGCTGGGCGATCTCCTCCTGGGTCAGGTCGTGCGTGACCCGGAGCGAGCCGCCCTCCTGGGTGCCGAAACGCTGGGCCAGCTGCAGCAGCTGCTTGGCAACCCGGCCGGGCACGTCGGTGAAGATGAGGTCGGCCAGGTTGTTGTTGGTGCGGCGAAGCCGGCGAGCCAGCACACGCAACAACTGATCGGCGATCTCGGGACGGTCCTTGATCCACGCCTTGAGGGCGTCGCGGTTCATCGCCACGGCGCGCACCTCGGTGATGGTGGTGGCGCTCGAGGTCCGCGGACCGGGATCGAAGATGGACAGCTCGCCGAACATGTCCGACGGACCCATGATGGTCAGCAGGTTCTCGCGACCGTCGGGTGAGCGGCGACCGATCTTCACCTTGCCGGACATGATGATGTACAGCCGATCACCGGGCTCGCCCTCGGCGAACACCGTGTGTCCGCGCGGGAAATCGACGGGCTGCAACTCCTTGGCCAGCGCCGATACAGCGGTCGGTTCGACGCCCTGGAAGATTCCGGCCCTAGCCAGGATCTCGTCCACGTTGCCCCTCTTTTTGTTCTCGGGTGATATGACACGCGCAGGCTAAGCCGCCGCGCGATAGCGAACGTCAGTCTAGTGGGTGCCCGGTTCGCGACGTGCCAACGCTACACACGATCGGGCTGCCGGGTCGGCAGAAATTCGGGATTGCCCCGGTGATGGATGTAGATCCGGGCAGGCGCACGGTGCGATGCGGTGCTCGGAATCGACTCACTGAAGCGGGTGTGGAACGGCTCGTACACGCAGTCGGCGTCCAAATCGTCGTCGACGTCGTCGCGTGCGGGCGGACGTGCACAGTCGGCCTTGGCCCGGTCCAGGGCGGCGGCCACGTCCTTGTCGGAGACTGCGTCACCGACAAGATTCGATTCCAGGCGGTCAAGCCCGAAGGTCGCCAACATCAGCAACCCCGGGACGAAGACAACCAGCAACCACGACACAAGACTGAAGTAAACACGGCCAATATCTCGGCGTGATCACGAAATGCCACCGGTCTGTTCGCCGTGCTCGTTGACCCGTCAGTAGGCTGAATGCCGTGGCAGGACGCGTGCCCGCGAGCAAGCGGGCCTCCCAGAAAAAGTGGGCCGAAGAAACTCACCTCGGTCTGGTTCGTCGCGCGCGACGTATGAATCGTGCTCTCGCACAGGCCTTTCCGCACGTCTACTGCGAACTGGACTTCACCAACCCGCTCGAGCTCACCGTCGCCACGATCCTGTCTGCGCAAAGCACCGACAAGCGGGTGAACCTGACCACGCCTGCGCTGTTCAAGAAGTACTCGACGGCGCTGGACTATGCCCAGGCTGACCGCGAGGAGTTGGAGTCGATTATTCGGCCTACCGGCTTCTACCGGAACAAGGCGACGTCCTTGATGCGGCTCGGCCAGGAGCTCGTCGAGCGGTTCGACGGCCAGGTCCCCGACACGCTCGAGGAGTTGGTCACGCTTCCGGGTATCGGCCGCAAGACCGCAAACGTGGTCCTCGGAAATGCGTTCGACGTCCCGGGCATCACTGTGGACACCCACTTCGGGCGCTTGGTGCGGCGCTGGGGCTGGACGACGCTGGAGGACCCGGTCAAGGTCGAGTTCGCCATCGGCGAGCTGATCGAGCGCCGGGAGTGGACGTTATTGAGTCATCGCGTCATTTTTCATGGTCGACGCGTCTGCCACGCCCGCCGTCCGGCGTGCGGCGTGTGCGTGCTGGCCAAGGACTGCCCCTCCTTCGGCACGGGCCCGACCGACCCGCTGACCGCCGCGGCCCTGGTCAAGGGGCCCGAGACGGAACACCTGCTGGCACTGGCCGGACTCTGATGAGCAGTGGGGCGCGGTGGACGGCCGCGGTTCTGGTCGTCCTGGTGGCACTCGGCTTCGCGTTCTGGCAGGAACTGGGCGACGATGCCGACACCTCGACCAGCCCCACCGGATCACCGGTCGCACGTGATCACCGCGACGCCGACACACCCGAAGCGCTGGCCCGGCCACGTGCCAGCGCCGACCTCGCGCCATGTCCTCCTGCCGGCCCCGGAGCCGGGCCGGAGGTGCTGCGTGGCATCTCGGTCGAGTGCGCGGCCGACGGGTCGACGGTCGATGTCGCCCGCGCGGTCGACGACCGCATCGTGGTACTGAACCTGTGGGCCTACTGGTGCGGGCCGTGCGCCGACGAACTCCCGGCGATGGCCGAGTACCAGCGCCGCATGGGCTCGGAGGTGACGGTGCTGACCGTCCACCAGGACGAGAACGAGACCGCCGCGCTACTGCGACTCGCCGAACTGGGCGTACATCTGCCGACGCTGCAGGACGGCAGACGCCTGATCGCCGCGGCACTGAAGGTCCCCAACGTCATGCCCGCGACGGTTGTCCTGCGTTCGGACGGTAGCGTTGCCCAAATTCTGCCCCGATCCTTCGCCACGGCTGACGAGATCGCGGAGGCTGTGAACCCACGGATGGGAGTGCCGGGTTGAGTTCGGAGCGCGACGGCACTGGGGCCGAGTTCTTCCCCGATGCCGCCCCCGCGTGGCTCAAACCCCTCGTCGACAACATCGGCGAGGTACCCAGCGCCTACCGCAGCCACATTCCCCCGGACGTCGCGGCCGCGTTCAAGGTCGCCAACGCCGCCGCCACCCTGTCCGGCACGAAGCGCGATGCCGCGGTGCTGGTGCTGTTCTCGGGCGCGCAGGACGCGCCCGCCGGCGGGTTGCCCGACGACGCCGACCTGCTGGTCACCGTGCGCGCCTCGACGCTTCGGCACCACGCGGGGCAGGCGGCCTTTCCCGGCGGAGCGTCCGACCCCGAGGACAACGGTCCGGTGTCCACGGCGCTGCGTGAGGCCAACGAGGAGACCGGTGTCGACACCGGTCGACTTCATCCCCTGGCCACCCTGGAACGGATGTTCATCCCGCCGTCGGGCTTCCACGTCGTGCCAGTCCTGGCGTACTCGCCGGACCCAGGCCCCGTGCACGCCGTCAGCCCGGAGGAGACAGCCATTGTGGCGAGGGTTCCGGTGCGTGCCTTCGTCAACCCCGAGAACCGGTTGATGGTGTACCGCAAGGAGCGCTCACGCCGGTACGCGGGCCCGGCGTTCCTGCTCAACCAGATGTTGGTATGGGGATTCACCGGGCAGGTGATCTCGGCGGCGCTCGACGTCGCGGGATGGGCCAAGCCATGGAACACCGACGACGTACTTGAACTCGACGCGGCAATGGCCCTCGTCGGGGCCACCAGCAGCTACCGTGAAGGCCAACGATGACTTCCTCTCAATGGCTCGATCTGGCCGTACTCGCCGTCGCCTTCGTCGCCGCCGTATCCGGCTGGCGTTCCGGGGCGCTGGGCTCGCTGCTGTCCTTCTTCGGCGTGATCCTGGGTGCGGTGGCCGGTGTGCTGCTGGCTCCCCACGTCGTCAGCAACATCGACGGGGCCCGCACCAAGCTGTTCGTCTCCCTGTTTCTGATCCTCGGCCTTGTCGTGATCGGCGAGATCGCGGGCGTGGTGCTCGGACGGGCGGTTCGCGGTGCGATCCGCAATCGCACCCTGCGATCGTTCGACTCCGTGGTCGGCGTCGCCATTCAGCTGGTCGCGGTCCTGGTCGCGGCCTGGTTGCTGGCCACCCCGCTCACATCGTCGGATCAGCCGAATCTCGCTGCCGCCGTGCGAGGGTCGCGGGTTCTGGCTCAGGTCAATGATCTCGCGCCATCGTGGCTGCAGCGAGTACCCGCGCGCCTGTCGGGTCTGCTGGACACCTCCGGCCTGCCCGATGTCCTGCAACCGTTCGGCCGCACCCCGGTGGCCAACGTCGACGTGCCCGACGCCGCCCTGGCGACCGACCCCGTTGTCGCGGGCACGCGCCCGAGCGTGTTGAAGATTCGCGGCGTCGCGCCGAGCTGCCAGAAGGTGCTGGAGGGCAGCGGATTCGTCGTCGCCCCCAACCGCGTGATGTCCAACGCGCACGTGGTGGCGGGATCGGAGAGTGTCACGGTCGAGGCCGAGGGCAAGAGCTATGACGCCAGCGTGGTGTCCTATGACCCCAACGCCGACATCTCGATCCTCGACGTGCCGAACCTGCCGTCGGCGCCCCTGGTGTTCCACATGCAGGAGGCGCCCTCGGGAACCGACTCCGTGGTGATGGGCTATCCCGGCGGCGGTGACTTCACCGCCACGCCCGCCCGGATCCGCGAGATCATCCAGCTCAACGGGCCCGACATCTACCACACCACGACGGTGACACGCGAGGTCTACACGGTCAGAGGCACTGTCCGGCAGGGTAATTCCGGCGGGCCGCTGATCGATCGCAAGGGCAGGGTGCTGGGCGTGGTGTTCGGCGCCGCCGTCGACGACGCTGACACCGGGTTCGTGCTGACCGCCAACGAGGTGGCCAAGCAGATGGCCGGGGTGGGCGCTACTCAGAAGGTGCCCACCGGCACCTGCATCTCCTGAGCCGAGCGCTAAGCGCTGTCGTTCAGGAACCGGGTCAGCCGCTCGTTGACCGCCTCCGGTTGCTCCTCGTGCGCGAAATGGCCTGCACCGGAGATCGATACGTATCGCCCGTGAGGCGCGTAGTGGTGGGTGCGATTCACCGGGTCGGCCAGAACGTAGGGGTCGGCGTCGCCCCGCAGATGCAGGACCGGAACCGTCAGCGGGCGCTTCATCGATCTCATGAAGCGCATGCCCTCGCCGCGAAGCTGGCTGCGCACGGCCCATCGTTGATACTCCAGCGCGGAGTGTGCCGCCGAGGGAATCTGGATGGCTCGCCGCATGTGCCCGATCGTCTCGGTGAAGTCCGGTGAGGCCTGCCACTTCTCGCTAGCGCGGCTTCGGACCAGTGTTTCGAGATCCGCGGCGTCACCGCGGGTCAACACGTGCTCGGGCCAGAACGGCAACTGGTAGCCCAGCATGCGGGGCAGCAGTGCCAGGCCCTGGTCGCGCCGGGTCAACGCCGATGCCCGTAGCGCCACCGGATGGGGTGAACTCACCAAGGCGATGGCCCGCACCGCTCGCGGATGCAGCACCGAGGTCGCCCAGCACACCAGTCCGCCGTCGGCGTGGCCGATCAGTGTGGCGCTCTCGTGCCCCAGCGCGCGGACGAGGCCCGCGGTGTCGCCGGCCAGGGTCCAGCCGTCGTAGCCGCGCGGCGGCTTGTCGCTGCCGCCGTAACCCCTCAGATCGACGGCAACCACCCGGGCCCCGCGCAGTCCACGCAACTGGTGACGCCACGACCACCAGAATGAGCCGAACCCGTGCAGCAGGATCACGAGCGGTCGGTCGGCCGCGGCCGTCTCGTCGGACTGCGCTTCCACGACGTGGAAGCGAATCCCGTTGGCGTGCACCTCCAGATGCCGCCACGGACCCTCGATGCGTGTCACCGACGGGTCGGGCGGCGGCCGATTGCCGCGGCCCTTACGGGCCATTACCAGCCTGATGGATCTGTGGTCGCCACCGCGCGGCCGTCACCGTTGGGGGAGGGCTTGTCACCACCGGGTACCAGGGCGACGCGCGCCTCCTTGACCGATTCGATGGTCTGCTGCGGTCCCCGGATCCGACGGACCTTCAGATATCCCAGGAATGCGAACGCGATGGTGGTCAGCACCATGAGCCCGAACACGATGAGGTAGGCGGCCCACGACATCAGCCACAGGTTGAGCACCTCGGCGAGAAAGAAGAAGAAGAAGAACGTCGAGTAGAACAGCACGACCAGCGCGAGGATGAAGAAGACGCTGCCCGTGAGGCCCTTCTTCACATCACGGGTCACCTCGGCCTTGGCCAGGGCCACCTCGGCACGGACCAGTGTCGACATCTGCGTTGTCGCGTCTTTGACGAGATCGCCGATCGACGGATCGGCCTTGGGTGCGTGCGGATCCACCAAGGGAATCGACGTCACGGTGGTCGGCACGCCGTTCTTACGGTCACCAGCGCTCATGGACACGTCCTCCCGCGTCGAGGTCAATGCGGCCCATGTTGCCATGTCGCGTCGGGGGCAACGATCCCGGCCGACGATAGACTGACGGTGTTCTCCAAAACACGCGTCAAAAGAACATTGGGCCGGGGCAGACGATAGGGGTGCTGTTGAGACACCGCGAGTACGGCCCTGCTCAACGAGGTGCCGTTGCGGCGACCTTGGTCTTCCTGCTTGCACTGATGGGCGTGTCCCTCGCGACGCCAGCGGGTGCCGCGGACCCGGTGCCGCTGGGCGGTGGCTCCGGCATCGTCGTCAACGGTGAGTCGTTCTGCACGCTGACCGCGATCGGCAACGACAACCGCGGGAACCTGATCGGCTTCACCTCCGCACACTGCGGTGGGCCGGGAGCCCAGGTGGCCGCGGAGGGTGCCGAGGACCGTGGCGTGCTTGGCACGATGGTGGCAGGCAATGACGCGCTGGACTACGCCGTCATCCAGTTCGACCCGGCGCTGGTCGCACCGACCAACAACGTCAACGGATTCCAGATCGACGGCATCGGACCCGATCCGGCGTTCGGCGCGGTGTCATGCAAGCTCGGCCGCACCACCGGCTACTCGTGCGGCGTCACGTGGGGGCCGGGCAAGGATCCCGGCACGATCGTGAGCCAGGTGTGCGGTCAGCCCGGCGACTCCGGTGCACCTGTCACGGTGAACAACCGGCTGGTCGGCATGATCCACGGCGCCTTCACCGAGGGACTGCCGACCTGCGTGATCAAGTACATCCCGCTGCACACACCGGCCGTGACGATGTCGATGAACGCGATTCTTGCCGATATCGCCGCCAAGGACCGGCCGGGATCGGGCTTCGTCCCGGTCGGCGCGGTCGCCTAGCGCGGTCGGCGAACAGGGGCTACTTGCTGGCCCGGATCGCCTCGAACACGCCGGGGTCCAACAGCGTCGAGGTATCCCCGAGTTCGCGTCCCTCGGCCACGTCGCGCAGCAGACGACGCATGATCTTGCCGCTGCGGGTCTTGGGCAGTTCGGGCACGACGTGAATCTCACGCGGTCGGGCGATCGGCGAGATCTCCTTGGCCACCTCGGCCCGCAGCTCGTCGACCATGCCGTCGGCGCCGCCCTCGGCACTGGCCTTCAGGATGACGAACGCGCAGATGGCCTGGCCGGTCTGTTCATCGGTGGCTCCGACGACGGCGGCTTCGGCGACTCCGGCGTGGCCGACGAGTGCGGACTCAACCTCCGCGGTCGAGATGCGGTGGCCGGAGATGTTCATGACGTCGTCGATGCGGCCGAGCACCCAGATCTCGCCGTCCTTGCCGTAGCGGGCACCGTCACCTGCGAAGTACCAGCCCTGCTCGGCGAACCTCGACCAGTAGGTCTCCTTGAATCGCTCCGGGTCGCCCCAGATGCCGCGCAGCATGGCAGGCCACGGCTTGTCGAGGACCAGGTAACCGCTGGCCTGTTCGCCGTGATCGGCGCCCGGCTCGAGTTGGTTGCCGTCGTCGTCGACGATCTTGGCTGAGATGCCCGGCAGTGGCGTCATGGCCGAACCCGGCTTGGTCTCGGTGACACCGGGCAGCGGCGAGATCATGATCGCGCCCGTCTCGGTCTGCCACCAGGTGTCGACGATGGGGGTCTGCTCGGCGCCGAACACCGTGCGGTACCAGCGCCACGCCTCGGGGTTGATGGGCTCGCCGACCGAACCCAGCAGCCGCAGGCTGGTCAGGTTGTGCTCGGCAGGGATCTGGCGGCCCAGCTTCATGAAGGTCCGGATGAGGGTCGGCGCTGTGTAATAGATTGTGACGCCGTACTTCTCGATGATCTCGAAGTGGCGATGCTCGGTGGGCGAGGCGGGTGTGCCCTCGTAGACCACCTGCGTGACACCGTTGGACAGCGGCCCGTACACGATGTAGCTGTGCCCGGTGACCCAGCCGATGTCAGCCGTGCACCAGAAGACGTCGGTCTCGGGCTTGACGTCGAAGACGTTGTAGTGGGTGTAGCTGGTTTGCGTCAGGTATCCGCCCGTGGTGTGCATGATGCCCTTGGGCTTGCCAGTGGTGCCCGAGGTGTACAGCAGGAACAGCGGGTGCTCGGCATCGAATGCCTCGGGGGTGTGTTCGGCGGACGCGGAGTCGACGACGTCATGCCACCAGAGGTCACGGCCCTCCGTCCACGCCGTGTCGATTCCGGTGCGGCGCACCACCAGAACGTTGGTGACCGACGGCTGGCCCTCGACGGCCTCGTCGACGGCCTCCTTGAGCGAGGCGGCCTTGCCGCGGCGGTACTGCCCGTCGGTGGTGATCACCAGCTTGGCCTCCGCGTCCTCGATGCGGGCCTTCAGCGCCGATGCCGAGAATCCGGCGAAGACGACCGAGTGCATCACGCCGAGGCGTGCGCAGGCCAGCATCGCGACGATGGCCTCCGGGACCATTGGCATGTAGATCGCGACGCGGTCACCCGCGACCAGGCCCAGGTCGGTGAAGGCGTTGGCGGCCCTGCACACCTCGTCCTTGAGCTCGGCGTAGGTGATGGAGCGGGCATCGCCAACCGGCTCACCCTCCCAGTGGATCGCGACGCGGTCACCGTTGCCGGCCTCCACGTGACGGTCGACGCAGTTGTAGGCGACGTTGAGCTTGCCGCCGACGAACCACTTCGCGAACGGTGCCTGCGACCAGTCCAGGACCTCGGTGAACGGTGTGTTCCAGGTCAACCGGTTCGCCTGCTCGGCCCAGAACGCCAACCTGTCCTTCTCGGCCCGGTCGTAGAGCTCGGCGGTGGCGTTAGCGTTGGCGGCGAAGTCGGCGGCAGGCGGGTAGGACGCCTGGACCTCAGCATGCGTGTCAGACATGAGTGTGAGGGTAGTCACCCGAGGTTGCACGGAGGTTGGCGACTCACACTGTCAGCTGCGGACGGTGCCTGGTGAGCGACGAACGAGCGGCGTGGAGAGCCCAGCGGTCGATCGACCATGCGCGAGACGACGGACTGCAGGCATTACCGTGTGCTGTCGTGGCCGCACCCGATCCCCTAGCCCCGCTTGCGGAGCTGCCTGGCGTCGCCGCCGCCGGCGACGAGGCGCGCGAGGCGCTGGGCCGGGCGCACCGGCACAAGTACAACCTGCGTGGGTGGCCCGCGACGGCGGCCGAGTCCTCGGTCCGCGCCGCGCGGGCGTCGTCGGTGCTCGACGGCGGGTCACTCAACCTTGCCGATGCGGGTGAGGTCGACCCCGTGCTGACGGGGGCGTTGCGCGTTGCCGAGGCGCTTGAGGGTGGCGCCACCTCGTTGGTGGGTACCTGGCAGCGCGCGCCGCTGCAGGCCATCGCCCGGCTGCACGCGCTGGCGGCTTCCGACCTGACCGACGATGACCGGCTCGGGCGGCCCCGCCCGGAGGCCGACGTGGCCCGGCGGCTCGAACTTCTCGGCGACCTCGTGATGGGCGGCACCCGGGTGCCGGCGCACGTGCTCGCGGCCGTCGCACACGGCGAGCTGCTCACGCTCGAGCCGTTCGGGGTGGCCGACGGTGTGGTGGCCCGCGCCGTGTCGCGGCTGATCACGATCAGCAGCGGCCTGGACCCGCACGGCCTCGGCGTCCCGGAGATCTACTGGATGCGGCAATCCGGCGACTATCGCGCGTCGGCGCGGGGGTTTGCGTCGGGAACACCGGATGGCTTGACCGCCTGGCTGATCAACAGTTCGCGGGGTCTGCATGCCGGTGCACGCGAAGCGCTGTCGATAGCTCAGGCGATGGCGGGGTAGACGCCAGCAAACGCAAAGCGGGCGGCGTCCCGACTCACCTCACTGAGGTGGTTCAGGTCGCCGCCCGCTAGCACGAATACCGGTTACCATGCGTGCTGGGTGGGTTGCGTGGGTTGGCCTCGGCGTTCTTGCGATGCGCTACGGCTGCAACCTCACCCAAGAGGCCGACGTACCGTTCGCTCTCCGCAATTCCGCAGGCCCGCAACACTTCTGCCATTATCGCGGCTTGTGCTCCGCGTGGGTTCCGGAATTCGTGCTGGGTTGCTTGAGTTGGGAGACCGCGCCTTCTCTTCCGGCCCGGTCTTGGCCTTCCCAAGCTTCCGTGCCTCCTTTGTACTCCGTGACGGCGGTCACATCAAGTGGGAGGTGTTGGCGAGTCCCGATCGTTACGCCCACGCGTCTCAGCTACCCGGGCGGGGCCGCTGCCGGCGAGCCGACTCACAAAGCGAATCGGCGCAGCAGCGAGTAGGTCAGTGCGCCCGCGGCGAGCGCGCTGGCGCCCACGGCGACGGTCGTGGCGACGGCAGCCCCAGACGGTGCCGGAATCCGGCCGCGCAGTGGAACGGGTCGGGAGAACGTCCGGGCCGGCCACCCGCGGGCGGCGGCCTCCTTGCGCAGTGCGCGGTCCGGGTTGACCACCGTCGGGTGACCGACCGCCTCGAGCATCGGCAGATCGGTGATCGAGTCGGAGTACGCGTAGCAGTGCTCGAGCGAATAGCCCTCGCGCGCAGCGAGTTCCCGGATGGCCTCGACCTTGCCCTCGCCGTAGCAGTAGAAGGCCACCTCGCCCGTGTACTTGCCGTCCTCGACGACCATGCGGGTCGCCATCGCGTGGGTGGCGCCCAGGGCGCGCGCGATGGGGGCGACGATCTCCTCGCCCGAGGCGGACACGACGACGACGTCACGGCCGCACAGCTTGTGGTCGGCGATGAGATTCGCGGCCTCGGCGAAGACCAGGGGATCGACGATGTCGTGCAGGGTCTCAGCCACGATCGACTTCACCTGCTCGACGTTCCAGCCCGTGCACATGTTGGTGATGTAGGACCGCATCCGGTCCATCTGGTCGTGGTCAGCACCCGACATCAGGAACAGGAACTGGGCGTACGCGGACTTCAGCACGGTCTGCCGATTGATCAGCCCCTGATCGAAGAATGGTTTGCTGAAGGCGAGCGTGCTCGACTTTGCGATGACAGTCTTGTCGAGGTCGAAGAACGCAGCGGTGCGCACGGGGTGATCGGCGTCGGACTCGGGGACCGGGACCTCGCCGTGGCGGGCCGCGTCGGTTGCGGGCACGTTCTCAGCATAGGTGGCGGGTCGGCGGGCGAAGCGGTGATGACCCCCAACTGGCAGCGTCAGACACGTGCCGGTGGCTGCAACATTCCTGGTCACCGGGTGATTTCGTAGTCAAGCAGGACTTGCGCCACGTCGGGCTCCCTTGTGTATAGTGAGCATTACTCGGCTTATGTCGGGTGTGTATCAGCCCGACCCCCCGGGGCTGATACACGACGACCTCCGCCTCCTCCCCCCCTGGCGGGGGTCGTCCCTTTTTCCGGGGGCTTTCTCCGGCGTGTGTCATCCGCCGTGAGGCATGTAAAACCGGAAGCGCCCCGATCGCGTTGCGGAAATCGCATGCCCCGGTGTGTTTATCCACAGTCGCGACTTGATGCACATTTCGTTGCTAAACCTGCACGCGGCGTCGTGGTGGGCCACGAGACGCACGCACAGTTGGTCCATGAGTTCTGCAGGCGGCCTGTTGGCGTTGATCGACGACACCGGTCTGCGCGCCGACGCGGACCGCGTCGCGGCGGCGGTCGGCATGCGTGTGGTGCACGTGCCCGAGCCGTCCAACCGCAAGGTGTGGATGTCGGCTTCGGCGGTTGTGATCGACGATCACGCCGCGACGCGATGTGCGGAGTTCGGGCTGCCCCGCCGCGCACGGGTGTATCTGATCGGTCGCGGAGAAGCCGCTCCGGATCACTGGCGGGCCGCCATCGGTGTCGGCGCGCAGCGGGTGCTGATGCTGCCGGAGCAGGAGGACGAGCTCGCCGCGGAACTGTCCGATGTGGCCGACGGTCACCGCACCGAGCGACGCGGCGCGATCGTCGCAGTCATCGGTGGGCGCGGTGGCGCCGGGGCGTCGGTGTTCGCCACCGCCCTCGCCCTCACCGCCGGCGATGCGTTGCTGGTTGACGTCGACCCGTGGGGTGGCGGCATCGACCTCGTGCTGGGCAGTGAGGCGCAACCCGGTCTGCGCTGGCCGGACCTGAGCTCTGCGGGCGGCCGGTTGAGTCACGCAGCGCTGCGCGAGGCGCTTCCTGTCCGCCACGGTGTCGCGGTGCTGTCGGCGGGCCGAAGCGTCAGCGATATCGACGCCCGCGCCGTTGCCGCGGTGCTGGAGGCGGGGTGTCGAGGCGGTGCCACGGTCGTGTGCGACCTTGGGCGTCGCGACTCGCCCGCGGCCGAAACAGTCTTGGCGGCAGCGGATCTGGTCACATTGGTCAGCTGCGCCGACGTCCGATCGTGTGCCGCGTCGGCGGCGTTGGGGGCCTGGCTCGGCACGTCGAACCCGAACGTCGGGCTCGTCGTGCGCGGGCCCTCGCCTGGCGGCCTGCGCTGCGCCGACGTCGAACGGATCACCGGCCTTCCGCTGTTGGTGGCGATGCGGCCGCAGCATCAGGTGGCGGTCGCGCTTGAGCACGGCGGGCTCGAGCTGCGTCGACGATCGCCGTTGGCCGTCGCCGCGCGGCGCGTGCACGCGGTGCTGGGGAGACAGGCGCTGCCCCAAGCCGACGCGGTGGGTGTGGCGTGAGCGCATCGCTGGTTGAACGGGTCCGCGAGCGGCTGGCTGGTGAGTCGGCGGCCCTGCGTCCCAGCGTCGTCGCCGCGGCAATCCGCGCGGAGTCCGGCGGTGTGATCGGTGACGCCGAGGTGCTCACCGAGCTTCGGGTGATGCAGACCGAACTGACCGGCGCGGGCATCCTGGAGCCGCTGCTTCGAGCTGCGGGCACCACCGACGTTCTGGTGGCAGCACCCGACTCGGTCTGGATCGATGACGGAACCGGGCTGCGGCGCAGTTCGATCCGATTCGCCGACGAGGCGTCGGTGCGTCGCCTGGCGCAGCGGCTCGCACTCGCGGTGGGGCGACGCCTCGACGATGCGCAGCCCTGGGTGGACGGGCAGCTCACCGGATTCGGCGAGTTCACCGTCCGCCTGCACGCGGTCCTTCCCCCGGTTGCCGCCGCCGGAACATGCCTGTCGCTGAGGGTGCTTCGGCCCGCGATGCAGGACCTCGGCGCGCTCGTGAACTCGGGCGCCATCGCCTCGGACGCGGCTCGGTTGCTGCGCGGCGTCATCGCCGCGCGCCGAGCGTTCCTGGTCTCCGGCGGTACCGGTGCGGGAAAGACGACGCTGCTGTCGGCCGCGCTCGGTGCGGTGCCGGCTCGCGAGCGCCTGGTGTGTGTCGAGGACGCGCCCGAGCTGGCGCCGCGGCACCCTCACCTGGTCAAGCTTGTCGCGCGCGCCGCCAACGTCGAGGGCGTCGGTGAGGTGACCGTGCGGGACCTGGTGCGTCAGGCGCTGCGGATGCGGCCCGACCGGATCGTGGTCGGCGAGGTGAGAGGTGGCGAGGTCGTCGACCTGCTCGCCGCGCTCAACACCGGCCACGACGGGGGAGCAGGCACGGTGCACGCCAACAGTCCCGCTGAGGTGCCGGCCCGGCTCGAGGCGCTCGCCGCAGCCGGCGGGCTGGACCGGCCGGCGCTGCACAGCCAGCTCGCCGCCGCCGTGCAGGTCTTGCTACACGTCGGCCGCGACGTCAGCGGATGTCGACGACTGGAGGAGATCGCGGTCCTGCAACGCGGTGCCGACGGTCTGGTGTCGACCACGACCGCATGGCATTCCGACACCGGATACGGCAGCGGTATCGAGCGTCTGCGAAGCCTGCTTCACGGCCGCGGGACGCCATCGTGACTGCGGCGGCGCTATTGCTTGCCGTCGCGGTGTTCCTCGCGTCGCCCTCACCGGGGCGTCGGCTGATGCCGCGGCGTGGGTCACCGATGACGTGGCCTCGTGGCTCGATGGGCACGGTGACCGCGGCCGCCGTGGCACTTTGCGCCGTCGTCATTCCGGTGCCTGTGGTGGTGGCCGCGGCGATCGTGGCGGCGACGTTCACGGTGCGGCGGCGCCGGTCGGCATCAGACACGCGGCGTTCGCGGGAGTCTGACGCGTTGCAGGGCGCGCTGGCCGTGCTGATCGGCGAACTGCGTGTCGGGGTGCACCCGGTGGCGGCGTTCGATGTCGCGGCGCGTGAGGTGGACGGGCCGGTGGCTGACGGGCTGCGTGCAGTGGCGGCCCGCGCCCGCCTTGGTGCCGATGTCGCCGTCGGGCTGTCTGTCGCGGCGAGCTCGTCCGCGCTGGGTGCGCACTGGGAGCGGCTGTCGGTGTGTTGGCGACTGGCCGAGGCACACGGACTGGCGATCGCGACTCTGATGCGGACGGCCCATCGCGACATCACCGAACGGGAACGCTTCGCATCCCAGGTGCTCGCGGGTATGGCCGGTGCCCGTGCCACGGCCGCCGTGCTGGCGGGTCTGCCGGTGCTGGGCATCGGCCTTGGCCACCTCATCGGCGCCGAGCCGTTGTCATTCCTGATGTCCGACGGCGTCGGCGGGTGGCTGCTGGTCGTTGGTGTGACGCTGTCCTGCTGCGGGCTGCTGTGGTCGGATCGGATCGTCCGCGGGGTGTTGACATGAGCTGGGCGGCACTGCTGTTGGCGCTGGCCGTCGTCGCCGGGGGCACGCCCGGTGGCACGCTTCACCGGCTGACTCCAACAGCTGGCGCGGGCGCTGCGAGCGCCCGGGCCCCCGAGATGGCCTGCGACCCGCTCGCCGTGGCGTCCGGGCTGGACGTTCTGTCGGCCTGCCTGTCGTCGGGAATGACGGTCGCGGGGGCGGCGGGGGCCGCGGCCGCGTCGGCACCCCGGGCGCTGGCCGACGTTCTGCACCGCGCCGCGGACCTCCTCGCACTCGGCGCCGAGCCTGCTCTCGCATGGTCGAACACCGCGGTCGACGACAGGAGGGTGGCGGCCCTGCTGCGGCTGGCCCGGCGGTCGTCGGCATCGGGTGCCGCGCTGGCGCAGGGCGTCGCCGAACTGGCCGACCAGTCCCGGCTGGACGCGGCCGATACCGCGAAGGCGGCGGCCGAGCGCGCGTCGGTCTTGATCGCCGGACCACTGGGCCTGTGCTACCTGCCCGCGTTCGTGTGCCTGGGCATCGTGCCCGTGGTGGTGGGTCTGGCCGGAGACGTGCTGAGGACCGGAGTGCTGTGACCGCACCGGGTTTCGCGGTGGCTGGCGGATCCGCCGCAGCCACGACCGATGGGAGGAAACACGATGATGGACACTGTGATTCGGCGGATACGCGCCCGGATGACGCTGCTGGCGGTCGACGAGTCCGGGATGTCGACTGTCGAGTACGCAATCGGGACGATCGCCGCGGCGGCGTTCGGCGCCATTCTGTACTCGGTGGTCACCGGCGACTCCATCGTCAGCGCGCTCACCAACCTGATCGGCCGGGCACTCACCACCAACGTCTGAACGGGGACGCGGGTGCCGTCACCGTCGAGGCCGCGCTCGCGATCGCGTCGCTGGTCGCGGTTCTGCTGTTGTGCGTCGCCGGACTTGTATCGGTGGCCACCCAGGTGCGGTGTGTCGACGCCGCGCGGGAGGCGGCCCGGCTGGCCGCGCGAGGTGATCGGGCCTCGGCGGAGGCGGCGGTACGCGGCGTCGGGCCGGACGGCGCCGACCTGCGTCTTCGCTCCGAGACCGGACACGTCATCGCCCGCGTCTCGGTTCCTGCACCCCTGCTGCCGGGTGTCGTCATCGCCGCGGAGGCAGTCGCCGCCGTCGAATCCGATTCGGGCTGACCGGGGCTCGGCGACTCTGGTCGCGGCGGCGATGCTCGTCGTGCTGGTGATGATCAGTCTCGGTGGTGTCGCCGTCGGCTCGGCGGTCATCGCCCGCCACCGCGCGCAGGCGGCCGCGGATCTGGCGGCGTTGGCGGCGGCGGGCCGGATCGCTCTCGGGGGTGACGCGGCCTGCGCCTCGGCGGCGTCGATCGCGCGGCGCATGGGTGCGGCGATCGCGTCGTGCGCCGTTGACGGCCTCGACGTCGTGGTCAGTGTGGACGTCACTGCGGAACTGGGCCGCCTGCGTGTCGGCACGGCTCGCGCCGCGGCCCGGGCGGGACCGGTGGACAGCCAGGTCATTGAGTGATGCCCTCGGCGTCGTTCGCGGCTTCGGTGTTGTGGCTGTGGTCGCTGGAGGTCATCAGAACAAGATTCGTAAGGCGGCGATGACCGCCAGTGTCGTTGTCGCCATGGAGAACACGTTGGCAATGAACGGGTGAAAATATGGCGAGAGTGGCCTCGCCAGCTGGCGAGCAGTCGGCGCGCCGAGTATCCCACCCAGTACCGAGCCGACGATCAGTGCTGGCCAGGAACCTTCAAACGCGATCACCGCGGTGGGGGCGGCGGACACCACCGGGACATAGGTCGCCGTCCACCCTCCGTCGCCGTACCAGCGCCGCCACAGCACGACACCCACGGCGGAGGCCAAGACTTGTGCGAACAGAATCTCCGGGATGAGTTCAAGACCGTACCCCGGAATCTGCGGGTTGATCAGATATCCGACACATACGCCCGCTATGAGAAGGCCACCTGCCCACTCATTGCCAATGAACTGAGCCTCGGAGAAGTCGGCTAGCACCCGACGCATCGTCCACGTGAATTCGTTGTGTCGGCGCCGCTTTGGCCCGGGGAGCGTCGAGAGCGTCGGAATTGGTGCTCGGCGCATCCATGGCAACAACAGGCAGCCAGCGCAGGCAGCCAGCCCACCGATGCCCATAGCTGTGACGATACCGACGACATTCGGGATGCCTGCCGGTTGACAGATCGCCGCGATGAGCAGCATCGAGAGCGGCGGCACGGTAAGCACACCCAAGACCGCGGCGGTGACCAACACGGCCCATCCGCGCCCATACAGGATGACGAGAGCTGCGGGCACCGATGCCACCACTACGAACGTGGGCTGCCATTGCCCGCCGTCGAGCAGACCGCGGAATACCACGTTCGAGATAACCAGCGACAAACCCGCAGATCCGAGCAACCACGGGAAGCGATCCCCGAAGCCATACGACACGGGGAAGCCGGCCCACCTCGACCCCCATCGCCACAGGAGGTACGCAGCGAGCGCGCCGGTTATCAGACCGAGCGAGGCCAGGGGACTCTTGTAGGAGCTGGGCTCTGACACGTCACCTATTACCCACAGCCCCCAAGCCGTCCATGACGACGTCGTGCTGTCGATCCACTGCTGAAAGGTGCTGCCGTTCAGGCGCGTACTCGCAACCGATTTCATGGCTACGCACACCAGTAGGGTGACGACAGCTAGCGTTGCCGCACCTGTGATCGTCTCCAGAGTGGAGGAGTGTCGGACTCGCTCGCTATCCAACTGTGGGGATGTTCCGCTCATGATGGATTGCCTTCCAATGACATGCCGAACAGCACTCGGGCGCCGCGAGGTACACGGGAGAACCCAAGCCAGCAGCGAACGAGATATTGGTAGTCGGCAGAAGACAGCTCAAGGAATCAAAGAGGCCCTGCCGTGAGCGTTGTCGGTCAGAGCTGGCGTGCCGCGGGAATGTTATAGCTGTCAACCCATGGTCGTGCTTGCTCGAAGGCCGCGATGGCAGCCATCACTCCGGCGTCGTCATGCCGACGGCCAATCACCAACATGCCGACAGGCAGGCCGCCACAGAGTCCCGCGGGTACTGACGCACTCGGGTGACCGATGAAATTGGTGAAATACGTCATGCACCAACCGATCAACGGGTCGACATCCTCACCGTTGATTTCGGTGGGTCCCTGTGTCTCGCCGTCGGTGCCGTTGAGGACGGGTAGGCACGCCAGAGTCGGCGCAACGATGAAATCAAATTTGGTGAATGCTTCCTGGAAGCAGTCAAAGATCTTGGTCCGGATGACCTGGTCGCGGATGAGATCGTCAATCGTCAGGCGAGCTGCCGAGTCAACCCACTGCATCATTGCCTGGGGGAGTTCGTCGGGGTAGGTGCTTCTGAGGTCAATGCCGTCGGCGGCCAAGGACTCGATGATCTCGTGAACGCCCAGCGCCGTGGTTCGCGCCCACATGTCACTGAGGTCGTGCTGCGCGAAGGGGATGGACAGGTCGACTTCGTCCACCGATGCGCCGAGCCTCTCGAAGGCACGCACCGACTCAGACACGATGGTGCGAACTTCTCCCTGCACCGGGAAGATCCCGTAGTCGGCTGTGAAGCCGATTCGTTTCCCCCGTACACCGCGGGTGAGTGCATCGATGAAGTCGACCGAGTCGGCCTGGGAGTTGGGATCGCGTGGGTCGTACCCATGCAGTGCGGTCATCGCCAGCGCGGAGTCCTCAACCGTGCGGGTGATCGGGCCTTCGTATAGATAGTAGGAGACACCGAAAGCATTGGGGCGAGCGATGAATGGAACTCGTCCTGCGGACGGTTGAAAGCCGACTACGCCGCTCCACGCCGAGGGGATGCGGATCGATCCGCCGCCGTCTGTCGCCCCGGCTAGAGGGACCATGCCGTCGGCCACGGCTGCCGCGCTACCTCCTGAGGAGCCGCCGGGGTTCCTCCTGGTATCGAACGGGTTCTTGGTTGCGCCAACAGCTTTGTTGTCGGTTGTGCCCCGAAAACCGAACGCGGGGCTGTTGGTCTGGCCAACGATGACCGCGCCGGCGGCTTCGATCCTGGCTGGATAGGTACTCCAGCTGTCGGCGATGTTGTCCTTGAGCGCGGAGAGCAGTCCTAGAGTCGCGGGCCACCCCGGCTTGAACCCGAACAGATCCTTCATGAGAGTGGGTACGCCAGCGAGCAGTCCTACGTCGGCGCCGTGTGTCAATCTGGATTCAAGTTCCCGTGCGCGGTCGAGTGCATCGTCATATCCCTTGTAGGTCACGGCATTCAGGGACGGATTGCGCTGTTCAATTCTCTCGATGGCGGCATGTGTTGTCTCCACTGGCGACAACCGCTTGGCGCGCACCTCGCGGGCGATGTCTGCGGCAGAGAGCGTGTGCAGTTCGGAATCGAGAGTCATTGCCTACTCCTGTTGTGGCTGTGAGTAATTGCGCGAACGACGACGCCCTCACCAACTCAACGCCTCGTCTGCGTCGTGCTCATCGCGAAGATCTGACCGGTGATGTGGTCTACGTCACGAAGTGTCCGATGGGTAGAAACGTAGGCCGCCCGGCCCTGGAGATCGTCGGTGGAATTACGTATTTTCGGGCAGGGTGACGAGACCCTCGCGGTCGGCGAGTAGTGCGGCGGCGGTGCGCGTGCCGACAGTGAGCTTCGCCAGAATGTGTTCGACGTGTGTGGTGACCGTTCGGGTGCTGGTCGACAGCTGATTCGCGATCTCACCGTTGGACAGCCCGGCCGTCAGGCCCGCCAGGACATCCAGTTCGCGCCTGGTGAGCCCGTAGGGAAGTGTCATGGGTTGCCAGCAGAGCAGCGCGCTGTAGTTGGCGTCGTGGAGCGGAATCAGCGACACGCCGACCGGATCACCCTTACGGGAGCGTCGCCCGCGGACATCATCGATCCAAGTGAATCGAACAGGTCGCTGCGCAGCCCGCAGGGCGTCGGTAGCTGCTTCGAGTAGTGCAGGAGGCGGCAGGTCGTCGCCGGTTAGCAAAACCCAGCCGCGAGCGTAGTCCAGCGCGGCGCAGCATTGGTTGGGCGCGATGAGGGCAGCGAACTGTCGTGCCGCAGCGAGTCGGTCAACGAGTGGAACAAGTCCGGATCCGACGATCTCCAACATCTGCTGCTCGAACTCTCCTGGAGCCGTTGCAGATTCAAGATTTACAGTGAACATACCCAGATATGCCCCATGAGTCCCGCGCAGCAGCATTGTGGCGCCTTCTTTAAACCCGTTGGGTTCAATCGCTTTGACGTAGAACTCGGACTCGCGTCGATCGAACGGGCAGTCTCTCCAGAAGGTGGCGTCGTGCTGCCGCTCGAGAACCGGCCACACCTTGTCGTTGCGATAGACAGGGCCGTTCAGTGCGCTGCGCATGTAAGCCGTGTAGCCACGGCTGGCAACGGTGACGTGTGTCGATGCTCGGTCATCCCAGGCGGCGATCTGTGCGGCGGCGTACGGGAAGACGTTCGTCAGCTCGTCGAGCACCGCATTCGCCCGATCCTGCGCTGGCGCAGAGTCGGCGACGATCGCCGAGATTCGACGGATGGATACCAACGGCGATGGCCGCGACATATCCCTAGCTTAGGGCGCCGGGTCAACTCCACGCTCTAGGTGCGCGTGGTCCTGCCCTTGAGCGTCAGGCGCCCGGAACGCCGGGGTTTGGCGCGGCCCTCGTACTCGGCGAGTTCGGCATCGGTGGGTTCGCGCAGTGAGAGCAGACCACCGAACACCTCGTCCTCGAGCTCGACGCGGTGCACGGTGACGTGCACGGGTGTCCACCCGCCGCCGTTGGCGCGCAGCCGCAGCACGCTGGACACCGGCCCTCTGTCGAAGTCCGCGACCATGGCGGACACCTGGTCGTTGTCATCGGGGTGGGCAAGCGGCTCGCCGTCGGCGCGGCTGCGCCAGTCGTAGAACGGGCACGGCTCGTCGAGCCACTTCAGCAGTGTCCAGGACCTCAGGTCGACGATCGCACGATGCACTCCGGGCTCGGCCAGCCCGTTGAGGATTCGCTGCGCCAGGTCGTGCGGGACGATGGTGGACCGATCACGGACCGCACGCCAGTTCATCGCGCGGCAGATCATGCGTTCGGGTCCGCCGTCGCTCTCCAACAGGACTCGCGCGACGAACCCCACCGCGATCGGGTTGCCCTCATAATCGGTGACATCCCAGGTGCTGCAGAACGTCCGGCCGGGTTTGGGGTTGATCGCCACCGCGAGGACCCGAGTCTCACTCGGGTTGAGGTCGCGGGTGGGCAGATCCTCGGCGAAGGCCCGGCCCTGGGTGGCCTCGACCGTCGGGTTCATCCCGCTGTTGCACAGCGATTCGGCTGTGTCCGTGGCGATTCTGTTGGTCAGATCCCACTTCAGGGCACCCGGCACAATGCGCTCCTGCGGCTCGAGGTCTGGCGGGCCGGACCACACATGGACACCGTGTATCCGGCCGTCGGTCATCTGCACGACCTCCGTGCGAATCACGAGGTCGTTCTTGGGGGTGATGCTGCTGAGTCCATTGCCTGCCCGGACGGTTTCGCCGATCGCCGACTGGATCGCCATCAGATGGGGATCTCGTCGCAGGAAGGCGCTGATCGGGATCAAGTTCTTGGTCAGACTGCCCTGCGCGACCACCGCGGGCTCGGCGCCCAGCGTCTCCACGAGGAGCCAGTCGTGGGTCATCGACCCATTCTACCGGGCAGGGGTGCGCAAACCGGTTCGCGCGGGCCGCGAATCATGCCCTGTGGCCGATCCAAGAAAACTGGGAAAGTGCTGGTAGGGGTTGCGTGAGGCCCTGTCGGGAGGTATTTTTCGACTGCGCGTTGGCCGACGGCCGTCGAGGGGTAGGTCGTCACGCGGGTGGTTCACCGACTGTGTTCGGGCAGGTTTGCGAGTACCAGGCGCAGCACTGCGACGGCTCCTGCCTTGTCGAGCGGGTCATTCCCATTGCCACACTTCGGTGACTGCACACACGACGGGCAGCCCTGCGGACACTCGCACGCCTCGATGGCGGCCGCCGTGGCCGACCACCACGTCGAGATCCGGCGGAAACCGCGGTCAGCGAAGCCCGCGCCGCCGGGATAGCCGTCGTAGACGAAGATCGTTGGGGCGCCGTCCTCGGGCCCCACTGCCATGGAGACCCCGCCGATGTCACCTCGATCGCAACTGGCGACAAGTGGCAGCAGGCCGATGGACGCGTGTTCGGCGGCGTGCAGCGATCCGGGGAAGCGGATGGGGTCCAAACCGCTGTCCTGCAGGGCTTCCGGGGTGATGGTGCACATCACCGCCTTGGTGTCGAGGGTGTGGGTGGGCATGTCGACCTCGACCGAGTCGATGATCTCACCGTTGAGCCTACGTCGCAGGTAGCCAACCACGGTGCTGGACACCGACACTGGGACAATGCCGATGGTGATCGGACCGTGGCTGCGCCGCTCGCCCTGGCCCGTGACGACGATGTCTGTCACCTCCCGCGCCGACGTGGTGTAGCCGGGGTCGTCGGGCCGTACGAACGCGACGCCGTCCTCGAAGTCGAGTGAGTCGACGACGTAGGTCTCCCCGCGGTGCAGGTAGACCGCGCCGGGATGCACCGAGGCGGGTGCCTGCCCAGCCCCCGTCGTGCCAAGCATGCGGCCCGTTCCGGTCTCGAGAATCGCGATCTGACCACCCGATGAACCTCGAATGTCCACTGCCGGATGGGGATCGAGGCCGGGGGCGGGGTGATAGCCGGTGGGCCTGCGACGCAGCAGACCGTCGTCCACGAGTTCCGCGGCGACCGCCTCGGCGTTCCACGTCCGCACCTCCGCGTCCGTCAGAGGGAGTTCGGCCGCAGCACAGAGGAGTTGCGGGCCAAGCACATACGGGTTGGCGGGGTCGATGACGACGCGTTCAATGGGCTTGCCCAGCAGCGCCTGCGGGTGGTGTACCAGGTAGGTGTCCAGCGGATCGTCGCGGGCGATCATCACGACCAGTGCGCTTTGACCGCGCCTGCCGGCCCGGCCCGCCTGCTGCCAGAACGAGGCGACAGTCCCGGGAAAGCCAGCCAGGACCACGGCGTCGAGTCCTGCAATGTCCACGCCCAATTCGAGGGCGTTGGTCGTCGCCAGGCCCCGCAGGGTGCCCTCGGACAGTGCCCGTTCGAGCGCGCGCCGGTCCTCTGCCAGGTAACCGGCGCGGTAGGACCCGACCAACTCCACCAGATCGGGGGCCGTCGCCTCGAGTCGGGCGCGGGCGCCCAGCGCGGTGAGTTCGGCACCTCGGCGGGACCGGACGAAGGTCAGGGTCCGGGCACCCTCGGCCACTAGGTCCGCCATCACTCGGGCGGCCTCGGCGCCCGCCGAACGACGGACCGGTGCGCCGTTCTCGCCGGCCAGGTCGGTGCGCAGGGCGGGCTCCCACAGTGCGACGGTGCGACTGCCCTGGGGTGAGCCGTCCTCGGTCACCTCGGTGACGGTGTGCCCGAGCAGTTCTGAGGCGGTGGCCGCCGGTGCGGCCGTCGTCGCGCTGGCGAAGATCACCGTCGGCTCCGCCGAGCCGGCCGAGTACCTGGCGCACAACCGCACCAGCCGACGCAGCACCATCGCCACGTTGGAGCCGAATATGCCGCGGTAATAGTGACATTCGTCCACCACGATGAAGCGGAGGTTGCGCAGGAACACCGCCCAGCGAGCGTGATTGCGCAACAGTGACAGGTGGATCATGTCCGGATTGGAGAAGATCCAGCGCGACCGCTCCCTGGCGAACTGCCGCGCCTCGGTGGTGCTGTCGCCGTCGTAGGGACTCGGGCCGACGTCGGCCAGCCGGTGCACGGCAGCGGTCAGGGACTGCGCGGCGCGCAACTGGTCGTGGCCCAGTGCCTTGGTGGGCGAGAGATAGAGCGCGCGGGCGCGCGGGTCCGATGCCATCGTGGACAAAATGGGTAGCTGATAGGCCAAGGACTTGCCCGACGCGGTGCCGGTGGACAGCACCACGTGGCGTCCGGAGTGCGCGAGGTCGGCCGCCGCGACCTGATGCGTCCACGGCTCGGCGATGCCCCGCGCGACGAAGGCCGCCACGACATCGGCCTCTGCCCACCGCGGCCACGGGCGAGGGTGTGCACCACGCGCGGCGAGACCCTCGACGTGACGCAGCGGATGCTCGTCGGCGTCCGTGCCGCCGACCGCGCAGTCCAGCAGCTCGCGGCCGAAATCCGACACCTCTCACCTCCTCGGCCGCGGGTCGCGGTGGTCGGGATCCGCCCCGGCCATCGAAGCACGATGCGATCCCGTAGTAGTAGGCAGTATTAGAGGAAGGAAGGCACATGTCACAGGAGCCGTTGAGCGCTCGTACGGCCCGGCGGCACGATCGGACTGGCCTGCTGGCCTAGTGTCGTTTTCGTGAGTCAGCTGTCGTTCTTCTCGGCTGAGTCGGTGCCGCCTGCGGTCTCCGACTTAACCGGGATGCTCGCTGCCTCGGGGCAGGTGGTCCTGGTGGGCAGCGGCGCAGCGCAGGCGGTCCGGTTGTCGGTGGTCGTCGATGCCGTGTGGCGGGCGGAGGCGCTGGCCGTGATGATCGCCGAGGCCGGACTCACCCCTGAGATCTCCCGCACCGACGAGGAAACGCCGTTGGTGCGCACCGACGTCGATCGGCGGCTGTTGCCGATTGCGGCCGACTGGACACGGGGAGCGGTCAAGACCGTACCGCCCCAGTGGCTGCCCGGGCCGCGCGAGCTGCGCGCGTGGACGCTGGCCGCGGGAACTCCCGAAGCCGACCGCTACCTGCTCGGACTGGACCCGCACGCGCCGGATACGCATTCCGCACTCGCCTCGGCGATGATGCGGGTCGGGATGGCACCAACATTAATCGGCACCAGGGGGGCACATCCGGCACTACGAATCAGCGGCCGCCGACGGCTATTGCGCCTGGTAGAGAACGTGGGGGAACCTCCAGCCGGTGACGAGGCGTTCCTGCAATGGCCGCGCTCCTAATTCCCCTCGCCGGGTGAGCCGGTTTGCATAGGCTGCGCCAGAATGCGAAATTGACAGTTGCCATGGGCCGAATCGCGCGTGCAAGCGTGACTGGTGACCGGGTGGCGGCACAGAAGTGGAGTGGGTACGAGGTTGGCTGACCAGAGTGGTGGCAGCGGCAACGGCAGGGTGCGGCGACTCGTCATAGTCGAGTCGCCGACTAAGGCGCGCAAAATCGCCGGATACCTTGGGTCCAACTACGTCGTGGAATCGTCGCGTGGGCACATCCGCGACCTGCCGCGATCGGCCGCCGATGTCCCCGCGAAGTACAAGTCCGAACCCTGGGCACGCCTCGGGGTCAATGTCGATGCCGACTTCGAGCCCCTATATATCGTCAGCCCCGACAAAAAGGGCACCGTCACCGAGCTGAAGGACCTGCTCAAGGGCGTCGACGAGCTTTATCTCGCAACAGACGGTGACCGCGAGGGCGAGGCCATCGCCTGGCACCTCCTCGAGACGCTCAAGCCGACGGTCCCGGTCAAGCGGATGGTGTTCCACGAGATCACCGAGTCCGCCATCCGGGCGGCCGCCGAGGATCCGCGTGACCTCGACATAGACTTGGTCGACGCCCAGGAGACCCGACGCATCCTCGACCGTTTGTACGGCTACGAGGTCAGCCCGGTGCTGTGGAAGAAGGTGGCCCCGAAGCTGTCCGCGGGTCGCGTGCAGTCGGTGGCGACGCGCATCATCGTCTCCCGTGAACGCGAACGCATGGCGTTCCGCAGTGCGGGCTACTGGGACGTCACCGCCCAACTCGACGCCAGCGTGTCCGATCCGCAGGCGTCGCCGCCGAAGTTCACGGCCAAGCTCAACTCCGTCGACGGGCGGCGGGTGGCCTCCGGGCGCGACTTCGACTCGCTTGGCGCGGTCCGCAAGCCCGACGAGGTGCTGGTGCTCGACGAGGCGGCGGCGACGTCGCTGGCCACGGGGCTGCACGGGGCGCATATGACGGTGTCCTCAGTCGAGCAGAAGCCCTACACGCGCAAGCCGTACGCACCGTTCATGACCTCGACGCTGCAGCAGGAGGCGGGCCGCAAGCTGCGGTTCAGCTCCGAGCGCTGCATGAGCATCGCGCAGCGCCTGTACGAGAACGGCTACATCACCTACATGCGTACCGACTCGACGACGCTGTCGGAGTCGGCCATCAACGCCGCACGTAACCAGGCTCGCCAGCTCTACGGCGAGGAGTACGTGCACCCGACGGCGCGCCAGTACACCCGCAAGGTGAAGAACGCGCAGGAGGCCCACGAGGCCATCCGCCCCGCTGGTGACGTGTTCCAGACACCGGGTCAGCTGCACGCCGCGCTCGACACTGACGAGTTCCGGCTCTACGAGCTGATCTGGCAGCGCACCGTGGCCTCCCAGATGGCGGACGCCAGGGGTACCACGCTGTCGCTGCGCATCTCGGGTACCTCGAGCGCCAACGGCGCAGCCCCACGTGAGGTGGTGTTCGGCGCCAGTGGCCGCACCATCACCTTCGCGGGCTTCCTGAAGGCCTACGTCGAGAGCCTCGACGAGCAGGCTGGCGGCGAGGCCGATGACGCCGAGAGCCGGCTGCCGAACCTGACCCAGGGCCAGCAGGTGGACGCCACCGAGCTGACCCCGGACGGGCACACCACCAACCCGCCCGCCCGGTACACCGAGGCGTCGCTGATCAAGGCGCTCGAGGAACTGGGCATCGGGCGCCCGTCAACGTACAGCTCGATCATCAAGACCATCCAGGACCGCGGCTACGTCCACAAGAAGGGCAGCGCGCTGGTCCCGTCGTGGGTGGCGTTCGCTGTCATCGGGCTTCTCGAGCAGCACTTCGGGCGGCTCGTCGACTACGACTTCACCGCTGCCATGGAGGACGAGCTCGACGAGATCGCCTCCGGTAACGAGCGACGGACCAACTGGCTCAACAACTTCTACTTCGGCGGCGAGCACGGCGTGGAGGGCTCGATCGCCCGCGCGGGTGGTCTGAAGAAACTCGTCGGCGGCAATCTCGAGGAGATCGACGCTCGAGTCGTCAACTCCATCAAGCTGTTCGACGACGAAGAGGGCCGCGCGGTCAACGTCCGTGTCGGTCGCAACGGTCCATATCTGGAGCGGATGGTCGCCGACCCCGACAACCCGGGTGAACTCAAGCCGCAGCGGGCGAACCTGAAGGACGAGCTGACCCCCGACGAGTTGACCCTCGAACTCGCCGAGAAGCTTTTCGCCACACCGCAGGAGGGTCGCACGCTGGGCGTCGACCCCGAGACCGGCCATGAGATCGTGGCCAAGGACGGGCGGTACGGCCCGTACGTGACCGAGGTGCTGCCGCAACCGCCGGAGGAACCCGAGGACGGTGCGCCGGCGAAGAAGGGTAAGAAGCCGACCGGTCCCAAGCCTCGCACCGGGTCACTGCTGCGATCGATGGACCTCGAGACGGTGACGCTCGAGGACGCTTTGCGACTGCTGTCGCTGCCACGCGTTGTCGGTGTCGATCCGAGCAACAACGAGGAGATCACCGCGCAGAACGGCCGCTACGGCCCATACCTCAAGCGCGGCACGGACTCTCGATCGCTGGCCACCGAAGAGCAGATGTTCGACATCACGCTCGATGAGGCGTTGAAGATCTACGCCGAGCCCAAGCGGCGTGGACGTCAGGGTGCTGCGACGCCGCCGCTGCGCGAACTCGGCACCGACCCCGTCTCCGAGAAGCCGATGGTGATCAAGGACGGCCGGTTCGGTCCGTACGTGACCGACGGTGAAACGAACGCCAGCCTGCGCAAGGGTGATGACGTGCTGTCGATCACCGACGCGCGGGCCTCCGAGCTGCTGGCGGATCGTCGAGCCCGCGGCCCCGTCAAGAAGGCGGCCAAGAAGGCTCCCGCCAAGAAGGCCGCGGTCAAGAAGGTCGCGAAGAAGGCTCCCGCCAAGAAGGCTGCGGCCAAGAAGGTGGCGAAAAAGGCCTAAGCGGTTGGGGTTAGGCGTCTGACGGCGTCGGCTCCGGCTGGGGGGCTTCGGCCTCCGCGTCATGGCTTATCGGCGGTGGCGAGAACAGGTTCGTCGGGCGGGCCAGCTGCGTCGGTGCGACGCGGCCGCGCAGTTCAACGATCTCGCCGACCTCCCAGCACAGCGCCTCGGCATCCACGGCACCGCTGACGGCGATGGCCGAGGCCAGCACGTGGCCCTCCTCGAGTTTGGCCAGCTCGGTGAGGCGGGCGGCCTCGTTAACCGGGTCACCGATCACCGTGTACTCGAAGCGGGCCTGCGCGCCGATGTGGCCGGCGATGGCGCGGCCGGAGGAGACGCCGATACCGAACTCGGTCTGGCCCAGCACCGCCACCAGTTCGTCGTGCACCTCGCGGGATGCCGCCAGCGCGGCGCCCGAGGCATCGGGATGTTCGATGGGCGCGCCGAATATTGCCAGCGCCGCGTCGCCCTGGAACTTGTTGACGAACCCGCCGTGGCGGTTCACGGTGTCGACGATGACGCGGAAGAAGTCGTTGAGCAGGCTCACGACCTCCGAGGCGGGCACCGTGGAGGCGAGCTGCGTCGAGCCCACCAGGTCGACGAACAGGACGGCGACATCGCGTTCCTGACCGCCGAGCTCGGTGCCGCGTTCCAGTGCGCGACGGGCCACGTCCTCGCCGACGTAGCGACCGAACAGGTCTCGTAGGCGTTGTCGTTCGGCGAGGTCACGGACCATGTCGTTGAACCCGGCCTGCAACAGGCCCAGTTCGCTGGCGTCGTAGATCTGCATGTGCGCGTTGTAGTTGCCGCGCTGCACTTCGCCGAGCGCCCACCGCAACTGGCGCAGTGGGTCGGCGATGGACATCGCGACCAGCACCGTCCCGGACAGGCCGATGACGAGCCCGGCAATGGCCAGCAGCAGGATCGGTGTGGTCAGCCGATCGGCGGGTGCGGTGAGGATCTCGAACTTGCTTGCCACGACTGCCAGCACGATCGCGAGGATCGGCACGCCGGTCGACAGCACCCAGGTCAGGACCTGCCGCTGAATGACGCCGGGCGCCCGGAAGTTGGCAGGCACACCACCGCGCAGCGCGGCCACGGCCACGGGCCGCAACACCCGCTCCGACTGCAGGTAGCCGATGATGGCGGTCGCCGTGGCACCCAGCGCCGTGGCGACGGCCACGACGGGAGCGGACTTGCTGGCCACCGGCCAGCTCGCGACGATGAAGACGATGGAGCCCAGCAGCCAGTTCGTCACGTTGATCAGGGACCGGTAGTACGGCATCTTCAGCGCGCGTGCACGGGCGAGTTCGGTGATCGCGGGGTCTGAGCTACTCAGCAGGGTGTCGTTGCGCTGCCAGCGGATCACCGGCAGCAGCATGCGCAGGGTCAGATAGGCGCCCACGCCGAACGACACGAAGAGATAGATCAGGAAGACCGCCAGGTTGAACACCGGCAGGTCCTGCAGCTGGACGCGGTCCTCCGGCGGCAGGCCAAACCGCAGGAAACCCAGGACCAGCAGCGCGCCGATGATGTCGGCCTGCAGCATGCCGAGGGTGAACACCGGCCACGGGGTACGCGCCACCCACCGGACGAATGCGGTGATTCGCCCGATCGGTCTGGCCCCTGTGGTCATGCGATAACCGTATCGGTCCACGGCGACCGTTAGCGTCCCCGTTAGGCAGGTTGTGTCGCTGTCGGCACTAGGGTGGGCTCGATATGAGCGGTGTTTTCTCGCGTCTGGTTGGCCAGGACGCGGTCGAGGCGGAGTTGGTGGGTGCCGCCGTCGCCGCGCGCGGTGATTCGGCTCACAGGGCGGACATGCCGACCTCGAGCGGCACCATGACCCACGCCTGGCTGATCACGGGTCCGCCCGGGTCGGGCCGCTCGATCGCCGCACTGTGCTTCGCCGCTGCCCTGCAGTGCACGTCGGATGGCACCCCGGGGTGTGGTGAGTGCCGCGCGTGCACGACCACCATGGCGGGCACCCACGGTGACGTTCGCCGGATCATTCCCGAGGGGCTGTCGATCGGCGTCGGGGAGATGCGCGACATCGTTCAGATAGCGTCGCGGCGCCCAGGCACTGGCCGGTGGCAGGTCGTGCTCGTCGAGGATGCCGACCGACTGACCGAGGGTGCGGCGAATGCGCTGCTCAAGGTGGTTGAGGAACCGCCGCCGTCCACGGTGTTCCTGCTGTGCGCACCGTCGGTGGACCCCGAGGACATCGCGATCACGCTCAAGTCCAGGTGCAGGCACGTGGCCCTGGTGACGCCGCGGCTCGAGGCGATCGCCCAGGTGTTGATGGACACCGACGGATTGCCCGAGGCCGACGCCATGTGGGCGGCCTCGGTCAGCGGCGGCCACGTCGGTCGGGCTCGCCGCCTGGCCACCGACGACGAGGCCCGGCGCCGCCGCGAACGCGCTCTGGGACTGGCACGTGATGCGGCCACGCCGTCGCGGGCCTACGCATCGGCCGAGGAGTTGGTGGTCACCGCCGAGGATGAGGCCAAGGCACTGACCGGTGAGCGCAATGAGGTGGAGACCGAGGAACTGCGCACGGCGCTCGGTGCGGGCGGCACCGGCAAGGGTGCCGCCGGCGCGTTGCGCGGCTCGGCGGGTGCGCTCAAGGACCTGGAAAAGAGACAGAAGTCACGTCAGACGAGGGCGTCCCGCGACGCTCTTGACCGCGCTTTGATCGATCTGGCGACGTATTTCCGCGACGCGTTGGTGGTGTCGGCCGGGGCCGGGACGGTGCAGGCCAATCACCCTGACATGGCCGAGAAGGTGGGGGCCATGGCGGCGCACGTGCCCGCCGACCGGCTGCTGCGCTGTATCGAGGCGGTGCTGGAGTGCCGGGAGGCGCTGGCGATCAACGTCAAGCCGAAGTTCGCCGTGGATGCGATGGTCGCGACCGTCGGGCAGGCCCTGCGCGGGTGACTCCGACGGGGTAGGCGCGAATTGGGTTGGCGGCGCGGCCTGCCGTAGACTCTGCTGCGCCTGCCACTCGAACGCTTGGCTGCTCTTACAAGCGCTCATCGGCTGGGCATCGCCGCCTTAGCTCAGTCGGTAGAGCGTCTCACTCGTAATGAGAAGGTCGGGGGTTCGATTCCCCCAGGCGGCTCCATGTTCACTTCGCCGAACGTGACACCACGGCGATTCTCAGCCCCGATTCTCGCGCTCACGTCACGTTCGGCGAATGGGGCTGGGTCACACGTCCTCGGCGAGCGCTGCTTCGGCGATCTTCGCCGCGGTGGCGGCCGCCGGGAAGCCCGCATAGCCACTGGCGTGGTAGATGATCTCGGCCAGCTCGTCGTCGGTGAGACCGTTGGTGCGGGCGATCCTGAAGTGGGCGTGCAGCTCGTCGTTGGCCCGCAGCGCCATCAGGATGCCGAGCGTGACGAGGCTGCGGTCGCGTCGGCTGATGCCGTCACGGGCCCAGAGCCTGCCGAACACGCTCTCGACGCCGATGTCCATCAGTTCGGGCGCGAAGCCGCTGCTGAAGTCGACGTCACCGTCGTCGTCCGGGATGGAGCCTGGCAGCAGCTCGCGGAAGACCCGAAGGCCCTCATCGCGTAAGTTAGTCATGCTTACTATTCTGGCACGACGGTCACTCGGTCGGTGCCAGATATCCGACGGGACCCGACGCAACGCACACCGACAACGCCGAGGTGTTGGCCTGCACGTCGATGGCGTCGCCCGCACCGGGCAGTCGCACGAACACCCGGTTGAGGCCGGGCCGCACCGGCACCTTCACCTGCGTCCCCTCCGACAGCGAGACGGTGATCGACCCGTCGCTGTTGGCCAGATAGTTGAGCTCGGCTGTCCACTCCGACGGCAGCAGCGGCCCGTCGAGTGGGATCCGTGCCGGCGCGTCGGGCTGTACCAGGTAGCCGCAGCTCGGCAGGGGACCGAGTTGCATCGAGCGCACCCACGTCACCTTGGCGCCGAGCAGCCGCCCCGACATGTCGAGCATCCGCAGGTCGGTGGTGGCCGCGGCGAACTCGGGTCGGTCGCGAATCAGGGCGAACACGTGGCTGAGCAGGTTCTCCGGCCACTGGATCCGTTGCAGGATCAGCGGGTCGACCTCCTGGTCGAGCATCGGCGCATCCGACGCGGCGGCGGCCTGGGCCAGGGACGCCCGCCCGTTCTGCAGGTAGGACCTGGTCGGGTTGTCCTGCCAGATGGTGTTGAACGTCGCGGTCGAGTACAGGCTGCTCGCGACGAACAGGGCTGTGCCGACAGCGACGACGGCAGTGCGCGCGCGTGAGGAGTCCAGCCACCGCGATGTCTCCCTGTTCGGCGCGCACAGCCCGACGGCGGCCAGCAGCGCCAGCACCACCACCAGGTCGGGCAGGTAGCGCAGCGTCTGCGCCAGCTCCAGCGCCGTGAACTGAGAGGACCGCATCAGATAGATCGGTATCTGGCAGGCCACCGCGTAACCGATCGCCGCCAACCACACCCAGCCGATCCGCTGCTTGCGCACCAGGCTCACCACGAAGACCGCGGCCAGTGCGGCCCAGCCCAGCGCCATGACCGTCAAAGGCGGTGTCGCCCAGGGAGATGCGGGTGCCCAGCGCTGCCAGTCCCACGGTCCGCCCACCAGGCCGGGCACGATACCGTGCGTCACCGACCGCAGTAGTAGGTCAGAGGTCATGCCCAGATCGAAGCTCCACCGCTGCTGATCGACCACCAGCAGATAGACGCCGATCCACGCGATCAGCACCGCCAGGCACGCCGCCCACAACCGGATACCGCTCCGCCACACGGTTTTACACGCAGCGCCGTCCCCGGCGACGTGTGCGAGCAGTGCGACCACCGCGAACGCCACGAACGGGATCACCGCGGCCTTCTCGAAGAACTGCAGCCCCACGAGGAACGCGATGACGCCTGTGACGGCGTATCGCTGGTTGCCGGTGCGCACCAACAGAATTGCGTCGGCGCACACCCACGCCATCGCCGCGATCATGGGCAGTGCGTTGAGTGCGGCCGCCCACCACGAGAAGGCCGGCAACCCAAGCGGGGTGAACAGTGCGAAGGTCAGCGGGAGCAGCAGCACGGGGCGCCAGCCGAGGATGACGTACAGCGCCCGCAACAACGCCAGGGACGCGACCAGCTGCAGGACCACCAGGCTGATGGCCGGACCGATCCAGTCCAGAGGCGCCAGCCGGGTGATGCCACCGGCGATCAGGAACGCCGCGGGCATGACGTGCCCGTCGTGGTCGTCGAACAGGTATGAGGCCGACAGCAGGCCCTGAGTGCCCGCGCGGCCGGTCAGGATCAGATCGTCCCAGTAGAAGTAGCCGTGAAATGCGAGCACCGCGCGGACCAGCAGCTGCAGCGCGATCAACGCGACGGCGGTGCGGGGGACCCAGGTAACCACCCCCGGTCGCTGCGCTCCTGCCCGCCGGATGTTCACGTCCGCCGACTGTACGGATGGGGGAGCACCATCGGTATGGTGGCCCCGTGCGGACACTAGTCACCGGCGCGGCCGGTTTCATTGGATCGACGCTGGTAGACCGCTTGCTTGCCGACGGGCACAGCGTGGTCGGCGTCGATGACCTCAGCTCGGGTCGCAGTACCAACATCACGACGGCCGAACA